>CAYPEJ010000009.1:0-144415 GCA_964409685.1 uncultured Anaeromicropila sp. | reverse complement strand
AAAACATATCAAAAACAATGCAAATCTTATCTTGACATATCACCAGATTGCTTTTTGATATTCATTTTTTATATATCATTATTATAAGGATTTAAGTATGGTAAGAAAATGGAGATTTATCTTGAATTGATGGATTATTATTTAGAAAAGGAAAATATTCATTTTCAACGAACATTTTCCTTTTCCAGACTATAGGTATCTATATTTCTTTCTACATCCAATTACGCATATGATCGTTACAATAACCGCTAATACTTCCGCAACTGTTATCGCAAGCCATATACCGTCTACACCAAATATCACTGGCAATAACATTACTGCAACTATCTGGAACAGTAACGTTCTAAGGAATGAGATTAACGCAGAAATTGCTCCATTTCCAAGGGCTGTAAAAAATGCAGAACCAAAGATATTGAAACCAATCACTAAGAATGATAAAGAGAATACCTGGAATGCATGAACTGTTAATTCATGTAATGCCGCATCATATCCTACAAATATCTTAGATAATGGGTTAGCAAGAATCCACGCAAGGATTGTTAGCACAACATTGGAAATAGAAATCAATACAACACTTTTCTTTAGTAGACTCTTAAGTTCACTTTCATTATCTGCTCCATAATGATATCCAATTACTGGTGCACTTCCGATGGAGTAACCAATAAAAATCGCGATAAAGATAAAGTTCACATACATAATAACGCCATATGCAGCAATTCCGTCTTCTCCAATAAATTTCATCAACTGAAGATTATAAAGCATATTTACAACGGACATAGAAATATTAGTCATAAGCTCAGAAGAACCATTGATACAAGTCTTTCCGATAATCTTGGCACTAATCTTTGCCTTGGTAAGCTTTAATAAACTTGAATTTTTACGTGCAAAATAGATAAGTGGTACGATACCTCCTACAAGTTGACTCATTGCTGTGGCTAGTGCTGCCCCTGCAAGTCCCCACTTGAACACTGCGATAAATACAAAATCTAAAATCATATTCGTTACGCCTGCACCAATCGTAATTCCTAAGCCAAGACCTGGTTTTTCCGCTGTTACAAGAAAACTTTGGAATACATTTTGTAACATAAATGCTGGCAACGCCATTAGTGTAATGCGACCGTATAGAATACAATTTTCCAACATAGCACCTTCTGCACCTAATGCCTTTGAGATACTTGGCAATAGTAGCTGTGATATAACAGTTATAATAAGTCCAGAGGCTATCACAACATATACAATCATGGAAAATATCTCATTTGCTTCTTTGTTCTTTTTCTCCCCAAATGTCTTGGCTACGATAGCACTTCCACCTGTACCAAACATAAATCCCAGTGCTGCCATCATCATTAAATATGGCATAATCATATTTACTGCTGCAAATGGCGTTTTCCCTACATAATTTGATACAAATAGCCCGTCTACTACCCCATAAATTGACGTAAAAATCATCATAATGATAGACGGAAATACAAATGTCAGTAATTTACGATACGTAAAATGATCTGATAATTGAATTTTCATAAATCTTATCCTCCTAAATAAATCAATTTCACAATATTACCAAATATCCTATATAGAGAAATGTCTTACAACACAAAAAAGCTGGATAAAGTCACAGGTTTCTCAACCTGTAGCCTTATCCAGCATCACATTTCTCTGAATGCTCTGCCCTCCGAGCCAGCGTGTTTATTCTACATGATTCGCCTATTTTTGTCAATAGTGGTCTTGTATACATCTATTCAGATGTTCCTGTAGTTAGACTATACTCTTTTCCTGCTCTTGAAGTAATTTTCTGCTAAGCATAAAATAGGTTATCATCATGGCTATTCCCGTCAATGCCCATGTTACAGGGTATACACTTACTAAAACTTCATAGGTATGAAACTTTTTAAATACGGTATAAAGCCACACAATACGCAATCCGCATGAACCAAATATTGTAATAAGTGCTGGAACAAGGGAATACCCCATCCCTCGAAGTGCACCTGCGCTAATTTCATATGTACTTGTCAAACATTGAAATGCCAATACATGTACCATACGAATCAATGCATATTTGATTGGAATTTCCTCTGTTGTGTAAACCTGAACGAACAAGCCTCTTCCTGCCACAAAGATGGTGGACATAAATGCCATAATAAGCATACTTGAAATCAAACATAGTCGAAAAGCTTTCTTACATCGATCATATTTTTCTGCTCCATAATTCTGACTGATAAAGGTAACTGCTGCCTGCCCAAATGCTGCAACAATATAATACGTCATATACTCAAAATTAATTGCCGCTGCAGAACCTGCTACTGCATCCGAACCAAAACTGTTGATTCCTGTTTGAATACAAACGTTTGATATGGAAAATACCATATTTTGAAGTCCTGCTGGCGCACCGATTTGAATCACTCGAATGAGTGATTTTTTATCAATGTGCAACTGTTTTAAATGTAACTGAATCGGTCCTTCTTCGTGAATTAAGAAATATAATACAATAGTAGCACTAATTGCATTAGCAAAAAGTGTCGCAATTGCAACACCTACAACTCCTAAATGAAAAACGATTACTAACAAAAGATTGAGCAATACATTTACGATTCCAGATACAATTAATGTATACATAGGTCGCTTGGTATCGCCTTTACTTCTAAGAACGGCTGAACCAAAGTTGTAGATCATAATAAATGGCATTCCTAGGAAGTATATTTTTAGATATACAGTGGCTAAGTTTAGTACATCACTTGGGGTATCCATAAGGATTAAAAGTGGTTTTGCTAAGAAAAAACCGATAAATGCCAGAAAGAATCCACTGATAAGAGCAACTAATATTACAGTATGTACGACATCTCTAATTTTGTCTCTTTCGTTTTGCCCAATTAGATTGGCTATAACAACATTAGCACCAACAGAAAGGCCTACAAATAGATTGATAAATAAACTTATGGTTGCGCCATTGCTTCCAACTGCTGCAAGGGATGCTTTTCCTGCAAATCTTCCTACGACTGCTACATCGGCTGAATTAAATAATTGTTGCAAGATACTACTAAGTGCTAGAGGAATTGCGAAGATTAAAATTTTGTCTAGCAGAGAACCATTGAGCATGTCGATTTGATTTGAAGCTTTCCTTTTTTTCATGTTTTCACCCTCATTTCTTACTCTAGTACTATTATAGTCTGATAAATGAGAATAATCAATTCTTTAACATTCTATTCTCCCCATTCTAATAAAATGACCTTCTTGGATGGCTGCAAATGTTGCAAGAATGCATGAAAAGATGGCTGTGTACTGAAATGGAAGATATGTTAATGTTAGTGGTAAAAGAAATAATATAAAACCTGTCGCTTTGTTGGCGAATGTATGTAAAAATGTTATCTTCTTGTGATAGAATAAACCTGATAGGATATTAATGACCTTAATGAATATAATGATTCCTAGCCAAATCCAAAGCCATCTTTGAATATCTAATACTGGAAGTATTTTTACCAGACATACCATAACAAATATGGTATCTGCTATGCTATCAAGATTAGCACCTAGTTGACTTGTCGTATGTGTAGCTCTTGCGATAAAGCCGTCTAACATATCGGTAATGCCACAAATTATGTATGTCATGTTAAAGAATATTGAAAACGGTTGTAAGATTAATAGCAAAATGGATAATAGCATCCTTGCTATGGTGATTATATTGGGTAGTTTCTTCATGCTAACCTCCTGGTCTATCACTATTCGTTCTTAATTGTGTCACCAGAGGTGACACAATTAAGTCGTCCTTATAAAGTTCATAGAATTTATTTAAGCTTTTGATATTCTTCTAATGCATATCCATCCGTCATACCAGCAATATAATCAACAATATTTCTAATCAGTATTTTACGTTTTTCAAACCCAACTTTATCTTTTATTTCATATTCTTCGGTTTTTTCATTAAATAAACATATATCGTCTTTTGTTAATGCTTCAATTTCATCATTAACTAGACCAACACTTCCATCACTCAAATTAACTGCACTATTGGAAACAACAGGATTCTTACTATTTAGCATATCATAAAAAATCTTATTCAATGTACCTGTATGTAATAATCTAGGATTATGATAATATTTTTTGAAGAGTGTGCTAATAATTTCACTGGCATTATAATCTGCCCTTGCAACTTCATAATTACAAATCACCTTTTTTTGAACAATTCTTTCCAAATAATCATTCACAGCTCTTGCTTCGTCAGATAATTTTACAAATTCTATATCATTTTGCATATCAATGGTTGTTGCACTACTATTTTTAATATTTTCCAAACTACAGTCAATAATGTCTGTAATAAAATAGTTAACTATACTTGAAACAATTCTAGAAACTTTTAATTCCTTTTCATCTGATATAAGTCGACAAGAATTCTCAACATCAAAAATTTCTTTTTTTAGTTTTTCAAGCAATTTGTTACATTTTTTAATTTTTAATCTATCAAATAGTTCATCAATAGACATCACTCCAGATGTTAATGCATCATCTACATCATGTCCACGTTGAGCTATCTCATCAGCTATTGCTACAGTCTGACCTTCCAAAGTTGCAGAAATACATTTTTTCCCCTTATAATTTAAATGTATCAAATTCACATATTTTTGTTCTAAAAAATCAGTTATATCAATTTCCTTCTTAATCTTTGTATGCTTTAATGCTCCTTCTATGACTTGAACGCTCACATCCAAACCTTTGAAATCAACATATTTTTCTTCAAGTCTAGAAAGCACTTTAGCACTTTGATAATTATGTTTAAAACTTCCAAATTTTCTTTTCTCCAATAATTTACAAGGCATAACAATTCCAACATCAATTTTTCCAGATAAAATATCATCTAACGTACGCTCTCCTTGATGCCCAAATGGTGTATGACCTAAATCATGACTTAATGCAATCGCCTCTGTAAGATCTAAATTTAGGTGTAGTGCAAATGCAATTGCCTTTGCTATCTGATTAACTTCTAAAGTATGTGTCATTCTTGTTCTATAATAATCGCCCTTATTTGCACTAAAAATCTGTGCTTTATCAACCATTCTTCTAAATGCTTTGCAATTTACAATACGTTCCCTATCTCTTTGAAACTCAGTACGATTTTCTGGCAACTTCTCATTTTTCATTACTCTTATTGACTGATGATCATGTTGAGCTAACTCATGCAAATTATAATTATCACAACTTACTTCTTTTTCAGAAATAACAGTCTGGTTACCATTTTTTTCCTCTTTTACTGGTTTAATTCTATCTGCTAATTCATCATATAAACTTTCCATACGGCTAATAATAATATATGTATTGTATTCATAATCTTTATCTATATCTAAATCAACTTTTTCAATTATACTCTGAATTGCTCTATGATCTGTCTCAAAAGTTAGCTTTCTATACATAATATAAGATATATTCCAATTAGCAATAATTTCTGCATTTCCACCAATAAATAATTCTTTTATCCTGCCATCACTACTATTATTATCATAAGAAATCAATAAAATTAATCCCTCATCTCCTATTTCCAGTCCACTATTCATTAAGTACTCTTGATTTGGACTGTTATCTAAAGTATTATAATATCTCTTCTCTTTATTTTGGTAACTTTCATTAGCATACTTATATATTTGTGTTGCATCATTTCCACTGTTTTTAATTATAAACACTTTCTTCGTTTTCACACTTTATCATTCCTTTCAGCTTATATTAAATGCTAATTATATCTTATGATGTTGAGGGCAAAACCCTAGTAACATTTGCTCCTATTTCTATAGCACCTTGAAAAATTCATATTCTGTAGTATATTGTAAAATTAGCTTAGACATTCACAAAGGATTATTCAAAGGATCTGTCGCTAAATAAAATTAGTATGACAGACCCTAAGATTTATTTGTTCTAATTTGCCTTTAACTTAATTACCTTATTAGGCTGTTCCCCAAATTTAAGCATACCTTTTTCAAGATATGAATATTCTTCAATTTCCGAAGCATAACAGCCTATTTCCTCAACAATCTCAGATACAGTAACAAGATTATTATCCAATAATAACTTAAATGCTTGTTTATGAGCAAAAGGACTCTCCAGTGGAATTATATCATCCAAAGGTTCTTTCTTCCTATATCCTCTTTTCCACAACTGGTCATTCAAATACTTTAACTGATTTTCTGTTAATATATCTAAGCTCTCACATCTCATTATCATCGCTGCAATAGATACATTCCACTTCTTTTTCAATTGAATAAAATGATCAAGAGAAGTAGAATAAATATCTCGAGAAAAAGTCTCTTCTGGTAACAAAAAGGCAGCTGCAAATAAATTAGCTTCACGCTCTAACTTATCATTGATTACCTTCTTACTAATATCCTCGTCAGTAAATAAGTCCGCATGCATCAGTAAATGTCCCAATTCATGCGCAATTCCAAACCGCAAACGTGCGTTACACTCCTTATCTTTATTCATAAAAATATATGGAATTCCATCATACCAGACTGACAAACCATCTATCTTCGCATAATTAATATTTATACTTGATTGCATGATTCCATTTTGCTGTACCAAAAAAGTAAGATTCTCAATCGGACCATTTCCTATCTTCCAGTGTTTTCGCAGTATCGATGCATACTCTTGTATTTTTTCCAATGGTACTTCATCTGTATAATAATCGTAATCTATTTTCGGAAGGTCTACTTCTGGAAAATCAATATACCTAGCCAAGAATTGATTAATTTCACTAAAGATTGATATTTTCTCAATACATGCAGCTTTTTCTTTCATAGTAGATGTTCTTCGACTTCTAAAAAAAACTGCACTGTTTGCATTATCATTTGTAGGTCTCTCCTTGTAAAAAAAAGAGGTTGGGTACTTCAATATATCAGACAATCTCACAACTACTGAAGTAGACGGTATCGTCTTTCCTAGTTCATATTGTGAAATTGCTTGTCTTGTTACATCAATTAATTCAGCTAATTCCCCCATAGAATATCCTCTAGATATTCTTGCCTGCTTAATACGTTTTGGGACGACCTTTCTATCATTGTTTTTCACACTAATCATCCATTCTCTATTCTTTTTTCTCTAATTTCAACTTCACTAATTTCTCCATCTCTTGATTTAATTTTACAATTTGTCCTTCTTGCTGCTGGCTTACATCAACCAGTAAAGCCCTTTCTTTATGTTCTTTCAACAAATCTTTTGATGCAATTATTTTTTTATACCTTGCATCTGGAACTAGTAGTTGAATATGAGTACAATCTTTCAATTCAAAGCTGTACCCATATGTAGCAATTGCATAATACTTAGGTGCTAATACACTTTCTACGACTTTATCTTTTATAAATCCTAATTTCATCTGTCCATCACAGCCATCGTTTGCTTGTGCATATTGTCGTTTATATTTACTTACACGTGGTAACTTATTCATTCTTCCAGTCCTACTTACTGTTGTCACAAAATTTTCTGTAAACAAATGTACGATGCCTCTACCGTAATCATTCACATCTTCATCTAAAGCTCTATACTTACTCTTAGGTGTAAATGCTTCTTCTGACATAGTTTTATTAACACAATATGTTAAGAATTCTCCCCGAAGAGAACCGAAGTTATCGTAAGTGAAAAATTCCTTTTGATCATGTACGAAAATATTATATGCCTTAATTGCTGTAAGTATATTTTCTGTAATACTCTTTTTCATACTTACATCAAAATCTTCTTCAAATAGTTTACTAATATTAACCATCATACTGCCACTCCTTTACAATCTAACTAGCAATTATTATATATTATTCATTTCTATCAGTCAATTAGAACTTATATAATCAGTTCATATGTCAAGTAAGCAGTGAAATTTTTCCTACATAATTAGATACAAATAACCCATCTACTACACCATAAATCTTATACTCCAAAATAGCTTTTCCTAACATTTTCAAAAATGTCTCATAGAGAAATATTGTAAAGCATTAAAAAGCTGGATAAAGTCACAGGTGTCTCAACCTGTAGCCTTATCCAGCATAATATTTTTCTGAATGCTCTGTCCTCCGAGCCAGCGTGCTTATTCTACATGATTCATTCTATTCTGTCAATAGTCATAAAATTTAACCTTTTAACTCTCTTCCCACTTTTTCTTATTCATAAACCCAAGAATAACATTCAACAACCCTATACATGCAAATAACGATCCAATTGCTACTTTTTCAGAGAGTGCAAACAATACTCCTCCAAGTAAGCATAACACACCTGAAATAAAATTTAATTTATAGATCGTTTTTAAATTTTTCTTTTCTTCATTCATAATAATCTCTCCTTTTCAATTACTATGCATTTGTATATTCATTTATCTAAATATGCTTTATGTATCCATCCTTACGAAATCGTGAATGTTTTTGTTCCGATACACTAGATCTTCTCTAACAGTAAAACCAACCTTCTCCCAGAATGCGTTACCGAGTTCATTTCTTGAAAATGCCACTAATGCTACCTTTTGAATTCCTTCTCTGTCTAGTGCTTCCATTGCTGCATCTACAAGTTGTTTGCCAAGTCCTTGTTTTCTGTATTCTTGATGTACCGTTGTGTGATGAATAAATCCACGTCGACCATCATGCCCGCTCATGATGACTCCAATTATTTTCCCCTTTTCTTCTGCAACGAAACATGTGGTTGGATTTCGTTTTAGGTATCTTTCGATTCCTTCTTTTGTGTCATCTACGTTATTCAAGCCCATGCCAGGGGTATGAATCCATAGGTCGTAGACTGCGGTATAGTCATTGATAGACATTTGTCGTATCATAGTTACCTCCTTTAGTTGTACCATTGCTTCCAACTGCTGCAAGAACTTCTTTTCTTGCAAATCTTCCAACAACTGTTACATCGGCTGAGTTGAATAATTGTTGTATTTTCTCTTTTTGCATATTTTCACCTTTATCTCTTTCTCTAATTTTATTATAGTCGGATGTGTATAAATGATCAATGAAATTCCATCCTGCAAGGTAATCGTAAAAATGACAGCACCATTTCTGATGCTGCCATTTTATCTCAATAGTCACTGAAAATAAACTCCACATTTGTATAAATTTGTATAAAACATACCTTACTCTACATAATAACTGTATACCTATCCTTTAAATCGTTATGCCAATTATATTTTATATACCCTTCCTTCTGAAGTCTTCCTACTACAATTCCTGCTGCAATATCTACATTCTTTGCAAATTCAATAATCGCCTCTTTACTAAAATCATTTTGCTGTACAAATGTATCGAATTCCTCTTTAGGAATTAATATATTCTTGGAATACTCATCTGCTGCATTTTCATCTGCTTCAGAAGTTCCGTTTATATTTCCAACATGCCCCAACACAATATGACCTAACTCATGAAATAAACTAAACCAAAATATATCCGCATCTCTACCTCTTACAGTAAGTCCTAGTACAATTTTATTTCCGTCATAAAATGTAGCCCCCTGCAGAAAGGAACCTTCCATATGTGGCAAAAATATAATCGCTACTCCACAACAAGCTAATACCTCTCGTAAATTTGGACAAAACTCATCTGGTGGTAATATCGTCATTTTTCGAATCTGTCCCATGGAATGATTCAATAACTTAATATTAATTGGTTGTGTATCCACCTTCCTACTTTCTAGTTTGGCCTTTTGTACCCATGCTACTAATGCATAATCACTTTTTTCTGATACAGACAACTTTCTGCATGCGATACCTGGCACCAGATTTTCCTTTAGAAAGCCAAGCTGCGCAACTTCAAAATATTTGCGTAAGTGAACCACTCGTTCAGGCCATTTTGTTGCGCCATCAATCCATCCGCTCTTTTCCATCTCTTTGTATGGCATCTTCTTAGCAATTTCTATATCGAAATCCATTGTATTTTCTTCGTTCACTTTTACAATCTTTTCACGATAGATTGCTTCTAAATTGCACCAAAACTGTGCTGGCAAACCAAGCACCATCTCTAAACGGCGCGCTGTTTCCATTGTCAATTGAACTTCACCATTAATAAGTTTGCTGATATGCTTTTCAGACATTCCCATTCTTGCTGAAAATTCTTTTTGGTTCATACTTCGTTCTACAATCTGTTCCTTTATCGTAGCACCAGGTGGGGTGGCAATAAACGTACGGCTTCGCTCCATTATATTCCCTCCTTAGAGATTTATATTAATGATAGTCAACTATTTCAATAATATTTGCAATCTGAATATCTTCTCCTTGTTTTTCGAATACAAGTCGATATGGATGAACTAAATCCACTGCATATTGATTCTTCCGATTACCTGTAAGAGGATGACATCGTCCAATATGAAATTGAATCATCATTTCAACTGATAACGCAGCTGCAATTTCATCAATTCTTTGTTGTATCTTCTCTGCCATTTCTCTTCCATGTCTTTTTTCAGCCTCGTATGCATTCGTACAGAGTTTTTCAATCTTACGATTCTTATATGTAATTTGCAATTCATCACCTCTATGATGTTTTACCTCTGAGGTAAATTTATCATAGCACTTCGACATAGTATTGTCAACAAACAATTTACCTTATAGGTAAATTAGCACTCAATCTAAACCATAGTCTAATGCCGTTTCTATCTCTTCACTTTCTACTTTCCTAATTACCATGTCCATCCCCAAAACCTTCTGATACTATGCCACAATTCCCTTCTATATACATTTCTTGTTAAATGCTACAACCGCAACTCCCATATTGATTACTGCTAAAACCAAACTTATCACGACTGCAATTGTACATTTCCCCACATCGCCATCTCCTGTTAATAAACTTCCTGCTCCCATTAAACTTGTTGGTAAATACATCTTCAACTTCGGAATCAATTCCAACATGTAAACGACGCCAAATACTCCACCTGTCACCAATACAACCGTCGTACTACTTAAAGTCAAAATTGACGCCAACACCATCAACGAAATCAACCATACTCCAAGCACATACAAGCAAAATGCTGCGAAAAATACATGTTCTGCAATCCCATTGTCCCAAAAGAACGCATTGTATCCATAAGTAATCCCAAAGCAAACGAAATACCCTGCTGTCCAACTAAGTAGTATAACAACTGCTTTGGAAAGTACTACCTTATGTCTCGCAAAACCCTTGGTTAATACATTTATCAGCGTACCTTTCTGATACTCAATGGTAAATGAACTACTGAACATACATAAAAATACAATCATTACAATCGGCACATTTTTATAGAACTGTTCCCAAGATGTTAATGCAGTTACCTCTACCTCTGTTATCATTAGCCCGCTACCTTCCAAAGATTCTGCTGCCATCTCCATAATCAAAGGCATCAACTTTGCCATAGCAGGATTCATAATACCGAACAAAACGAATAGAATCCCTAAAACTAGAAGCTTACTAGAACGAACAAGTTCCATACACTCTTTTTCGAAAAATGCAATCCACTGTTTCATCCTTTTACCACCTCCAAGAACACCTCTTCCAGATTCACTTCTAATCGCTCAAACTTCACTGGGCAAATCATTTGTTCTGCCAACACAGAAAACATTCTATTTGCGTCTTTATCCGACACTTTCTCATAGACTACTTTCAATCCATCCATTTCTTTATAGGACGGAACGCTTTCTACAAAACACCCTAAATCCACTTCATTTTGAAATTCTACTTCAATATCTCGTTCCCTATATCGACTTCGAATCTCTTCCAATTCTCCTTGTAGTACAATTTCACCTTTATGTAGAAATGCAATCTTATCACAGATACGTTCCACATCGGATAAAATATGCGTTGAAAATAACACTGTGGTTTCTTCTCTCGCCTTTACAAGAATATCCAGCAATTCCTTTCTACCAAGGGGATCCAGTGCCGAAGTTGGCTCATCACAAATCAATAATTTCGGCTTATGAAATAAAGCTTGTGCTACTCCCAAACGTTGCTTCATTCCTCTTGAAAATCCTTTTATCCTCTTATTTGCATACTCCAAACCAACCAACTTTAAAAGTTCCGATGCCCTTGCTTTTGCATCCTCCTTTTTCATGCCAGTGATTTTCCCACAAAATATTAAATATTCCATAGGTGTCATAAAATCATAGAATTCTGGCACATCTGGAAGATAGCCTATATATTGGTTGGTTTCATTTTGACCAAATGTCACTTTTTTCCCACAGACTTTAATTTCTCCTTCATCTGCTTTCAGTAAACCTAATATCATTTTCATAGTTGTAGTTTTCCCTGCACCATTTTGACCGATAAAACCATAGATGCAATGTTCTGGAATGTTCAAACTAATATCCTTCACAATCTGCCTACTACCAAATGCCTTTGAAACACGACAAATCTCTAATACTGACATTACGCATCCTCTTTTCCTAATAAGAAATATAAGATTGGCCCAACATAGTTCATTCCTACAATTGTAATCAAAAGCCACAAGCTTCGATTACCTCTTTTATAGTGTTCATGAGTTAAAATATGTCTTAATGCCACTATTAATAAGGCAAACTCTACGATTAATAGCGGTATTAAAAATGGTAACATTTCTTTTATATCTGGCATAAGGATTCTCCTCTCTTCTTTACAAGTGCTAATAGATTTTGATAGGTTCCATCTTCTTTTAATGATTCAAATGCTGGCGAGTTCACTGCCGCAGCCAAACTTTCATAGATAAGTCGCTTGTCTCTCGGTATATTTCCACCAAGCGTTAATTTTTCAAACCATACATCCAACTTGTCAAAGTAGAAATCGGTTACAAGATGGCTTTCACCATTTTCTAAGAAATTGTCTGAAAGTTGCACAAATTTTTGTAAACATTTCAATGCCTTTTCATTTTCACCGTGAGCACAATAAACCACTGCCATTTGGTACTGAAATACAGCGATTATGTTAAAATTCAATTCGTCTACATGATAAGCTTGCGCAATATTTTGAATACGTTTTTCTGTTTCTTCACATATGGTAAGGTTGTCTTGGTGTATCATTATATATTGCGAAGCTTCACTGATAAGTGCTATCAAATGATTATACATACTAATCTGAGTAAAATCATTTGCCTTTTCCATATTTCCAACTTGCATATATGCACCAATTAGAGTGCCTTCCCCTTGCATTGCTAGACGACAAGGTGATAGAACTTCTTCTAATGCTTCAATAACTTCTAATGGCTTTTCCATTTGTAAGCAAACGCTTGCTTTTAAAACTACTACATCATTGCATAAACCGATATCTTTACAATTATCTAAGATGTGGTTACAAAGTTCTTCCGCTTGTTTTAAAATTTCTAGACTTCTTGTGCCACCTGGAATCATGTAGTGATTGAGCCACAATACAACGATCTGGGTTAAAAAGTCATAGCAAGAATAGTATTGTTTTACCAAGTTGTTGCATCGTTCCATAACTTGTTCAAATTCTTCCTTTGCAAATGCTTGGGATAAATCTAAATACCATTTTTGAATTTGCTCTTTTCCAAGTTGTGGTTCGTATCCTAGAAGTTCGTCGATGGTTACATCAAAAAATGTAGCAAGTCTAGGTAGTAAAATCACGTCTGGCATACTCTGTTTTGTTTCCCATTTTGAGACGGAAGCCTTCGTTACTCCGATAAAGTCGGCTAATTGTTCTTGTGTCAGTTTTTTCTTTCGTCGCAGCTTTGCGACATTTTCTGAAAAGTTCATAACGTACATAATAATGACCTCCTTCTAGGTATATGATACCGAAAAGGAGGTCATTTCACAAGCGAATGGAACGATACTTTGCGATTATAAGTCAACTAGGGCGATACTTCATTCTGTTTTATGTATATAACACTTCTAACTTTCCTACCAAACAATTTGCGAATGACTATAGATATAGAATTCTTCTTGGCTCGGTTGATATTCCTTTTCTAACTGTGGAAATTGTTTATCGAACAGCTCTGCATCTTCCTCCCTTATATTACAAGCTTCACTCCCACGATAGATCCACTCTTTCCCTGCTAAACTTCCTTCTACTAACTCCAATACTAAAAATGCAGTCGGATATACATTTCCCTCTAAATGCACATTGTATTTTTTACAATTCTTAAACCCTCTAGATATGTAATTACATGGATGACCAAAGATTGCAATTACAGAATACCCCATTTCTCTTGCCTTTTGGAAGGAGTATTCCAACAACGCCTTGCCATATCCCATTCTTTGATAATCTGGATGAACTGTTAATGGTCCAAATGATAAAATTTCTTTTTCATTTCCATCTTGGTCAATAAGCCAAGACTTTGTATACATAATATTTCCTACTATTTTACCATCTACTTCTAAGACAAAATCTAACTCTGGAATAAAGTCTTCATGTTCTCTTAAAACATGTACAAGATAATGTTCACTACATCCTGGCACATGTAAGTTCCAAAATGCTTGTCTTGTGATTTCTTCTACGATTCTATAATCTTCTTCTTTTTCATTTCGAATTATGTAAGTTGGTCCATTTGTCATATTAACTCACCTTTCTTTTCAATATGGTGACTTATCTTCATAAGGCACAAAAAATTTTAACAGTAAGACTACCTGCATATCCTGGATTGGAAGGTCTTGAATTTCTCTTTGATATCTAGAATGTACTTTAGTTGAACTTGTACTACAATAAGGGCAAGTGACAGCATGGCTACTAGACTCTGCATAAATAATGCATTAATACTTTTCTGGATGAAGAATATAATGTGTGCATATAAGATTGTTATCTTTTCACCATTAAAATGTACCGATTCACATTGTGAAATAAGGCTATCATACATCATCACTCTGCGGAAACAGAGACACACATCATACTTTCTTCTCCAAATAGACACACTCACCAACAAAGTCAACCAATGCAATATTATAACCTGCATCCTGTATCGTATTGGGCATAATATGTGTTTTAGACGGACTCCAATATGCACTATATGTACGAGCCGACTTACAAAGTTTTGCACCTATCAACTTTTCAATCTCATCAAAAGAAAGTGTAATGCTGTTCTTTGAAGATTTAATAAGATAATTCTTAAGTGCTGTAAACTTATTAGTTGTACTTATTTTTCCATCGATTTCATTTACTTTTTTGAGAGCATTATACATAGCCACAAACTTCTCAATCAGCCATGTAAAGTGTTCCACCTGTGTAGCTGGGTCAAAAACATTGCACTCTTTCTTATATAGTATTCTCTTTGCATCACTGCCTTGTCGACTTGAATACCAATCCAGCTTGTCACCGAATGCATTCTCTATTTCATTCTTTTTACCTTCGAGCCTTGTGAATACTTCAGAGTTTTCAGCATAAATTAATATTGTAAGATATTTGCTACGAGTAATTGTAAATTCAATGTGCAAATCTGATGTTCCCAATGATACCGCATACCAACATTCAGTTGATGCATCTCTTTTGGCAATTAAATCTCCATAGCCTTGTTCATTACAATAATCAATAAAGTCACTCCAGAACTTCTGTCTTTGCTTTTCAAGATCTGTTCCACCTATAACAGCTGTTCCACTCTGCTTTGTTTTAGTCTTAGATTCAGTAGTTACTTCCAACTTAACTTCTTCTGGCAATTCAGCCGGGATTTCTCTATCGTCCTTCGCATAGGATACATAGATAAGTTTGTCCATCTGCTCCTGCGTAAAACTAAATTGCCAACGATTCTCCATGAACTCAAGAAGTTTCTTACTTCTGTCATAGATTCTATCTGCAGTCCAGTCTGATTCTTTAGACACCTCTATTTCAGAATGAGATCCATTCTCATATCCTCGTCTGCCCGAGGTCTTAGATGTCTTTTTATCATAGAAACTATCATTCTGAAATGAAGAATTTATGCTCTGTGAAAGTGGTAACAGGTTACCCAAAGCACATGAAAGCAATTCTACTTCATCACTATTAAACTGCCTGAACTGATTCTTCCAATAATACTTTGATGGAGTCTGTGGAAGAATATGTTCTATAGTCAACTTATCCTTCTCCGTTTTTGTAAACATACTCCAGCTTACCTTATCCAGATTATTCTTATGAGCAAGGTGTAATTCATACTCAAACAAGAAATACTTGATGGAGTTCCAGTAATAGAACCCCCCCTTATCATCAAAATGCTTTTCTATCTTTGTAACAAAGTTAGGTATAGCATATTCAATATTGCTATTTGTGGTTTCTTCAATGTCATTAAGAAGGTCGTCCACCTCCATCTGCTTAAAGTAGATACTTCTTGCAGCACGATAATATTCACTACTTTTATATGTAGCATTGAAATAACCAACTCGAAAACATATGAAGATGAATCTTTCAATTGCCTGTAATACTTTGACTCTCTTCTCTGCAGTAACATCCTTGCGGCTAATAAGAACCATTATCAATGGCCGAAAGTGTCCGATTCCAATTCGATTTAATCTATCAATCCACAGTTTCTCTTCTTTAGTAAGATTATCGCTCTGATTAGGGAAGAATGTATCATACCAATATTTGGCCATATCCTTAAGGCTATTTACATATGATGAGATTTCATTTGGCTCAAGCTTTGATACCTCAACCTCTATTGTTTCTGGCTCTGTTACCTCAACATTATCATCGTCCTCTATATCAAAATCCAAAGTTTCTGATTCCTGCTCAACAACAATCGTTTTCTTCTCAAATATGTTCTTTGAAGAAAACTTATTTAATAAGAAATGAATATAATCATCACCTTTTTTTCGAGAGTATGAAAAGTAGCTAATCCAATGTGCCCTTAAAAAATCATCATCTGATAAAGGAACACTCTCATTTCTTCCGAGCTGGAAATATACCTCCTTCCAAGCATCATTGATTTTTTTTCTTAAATCTTTTTTATCTATTTCATCAAACTTGTCATCCGAATAGAGCGTTGTTAAGTAAATAAGACGGTTTTTTAATAGTTCCAGGTTAGTAAGCTTTTTACCACGGTTGTTCATAGTTTCAAAGGCTACAAATACATCGTAATCATCATCTATCTCATGAATGTTAAACATCAATTTTAAAGTGAGTTTCAAATACAAAGTGTTAATGCCATCCATTTTTTCTTCAGTATAAAGAGTTTCAAGATTTTCTCTAAAGAAAGCCTTAGCAAATTTAAGATTTTTTGTATAATAAGTTTCCGAAACTGTGCCTGAAAAGGGTTCATTAAAAATCTTATGACGAAGGTATTCCGCACTTGGATTATCAACCTCATAACCAAATAAGTATGTTGTGATTTCATGGTTTGATGGTCTATGCTTGCAAATATATTTCCCAACAACTTCTGCTAATGTATCATCTCCCAGAATAATACTTTCATCATTCTTCCCCTTATTTTCATCGAGCGAGCGCACAAACTCTACTATCTCGTTCAGAAGAATAATAAATGTAGTAAGTCTTTGTTGACCATCCACGATATGGCAAGGTTTAAATCCTTTATCAATCATCCATACATCGGTTCCCCAAGAATCTACATCTGTTCTCTTCAACGTCTTAAGAGAAAGTAATCCCATATAGTGGTATCTTCCGTCCTGCAGATTAATTAAATCATCCCAAAAATCTGCAAGTTGGGACTGCTGCCACGCATAACCACGTTGATAGTCTGGTATTCTAAATAATCTATTTTGAAATAACAACGACAATTGTTGTAATTCACTTGCCATTTGTCACACCTCTCTTTCAGATATCTTTTTCTGTAATATTCACAGCTTTACTTCAAATCAGTCATTATCTGGATATTGTCGACTATCTGTTTGCATTAAATAGAAAAACATATTAATAAACTCTGGATGCTTCTTAATACGATATAATCAAAGAATAATTTGTTCTCCACCAACTTCTGCAACCTGTCCATCAACGAATTTAACAGCAAGTCCATCCTCATCATCAAATCTAAAGTGACACAATATTCCGATTACCTTTTTCTTTGATGGGTCTTTAGAAACATATACTGTTTTTGGTACAGCATACTTGAATATATTGGGAATTGTCACGTCATCAATGTTGTTTTTATAGTTTTCTACGATATACTTCTTGATTACTTCTAATCCACACTGTGTATACTGTTCAAGATTAGCTTCAAAATCAGCTATAGTTTCTTCTTGAACTGCATCAATTTCCTCGCCTACATAACAATCAAATACAAGATTAATCTTACAGCTTCTTCCCCATATTTCATACTCTCTATCATTCTCTATTGCATATTTACTCATCGAAAACACCTCCTTTATTTGTATATTTTCCAATAACTTCATTTAACTTATCTTCTCTATGTTTACACTCACTTACTCCACCTAAGTGTCTATAAACCTTATTAATTGTTATTGGAACCTTCTGGCATGTTTTCATGTCATTTAACTCATGCCATGTATAACCATTTGCCTTTCTCCAATTTGCCACATCACGAGCAGTACAGCCATTTCCTCTTAACTGTGCCAATGCCTCATCTGCTTGTTCAAAATTACCTGGCTTTCCTGCAACTGTATGACGCTCAGATGACATGGATGGAATCTCCACCTCGCCTTTCGAGAATGGTTCAAAGTCTGGGCAACCATCTTTATATGTTACACCATCCTTATTTGCATCCTTCAAATATTTTGATACTTCATCAGAATCAGATACAAACGTTGATTCTCCTCTCTCTCCTGTCCATTCACCATTCTCAACTGGAGTACGATTTATTCTTTCTTCATAAGTACTATAAAATCCACGATTTACATACAGTTCCTTAATAAATGTAAATGTTGCAGCAGTAAGTATTGCTGTTCCTGCTCCTCCAAGCGTTTGCATCCATTCAGCTTTTGCGTCTGGGTCAATTTCAAAAGCACGTTCTAATTCTTTTGATACTTGCTCCGGAACATCATATACAGCAAACATAGTACCTGCTTCAAGTCCATTAACAACTGATGCTGTCACCGACTTAAGAATTTTAGGATTAACATTACCACCAAAAAACTTATTTATTTCTCTTGCAATACTAGGAGCACTTGAACCTAATTTATCAACTGCTGCCACTCCAAGTTCAGCACATCCCAACATAACGGCACCTGCTATTGCACCATGCACCAATTCTCTTGATGTTAGTTCTCCTGTTTTAGAATAATCCTGCTTTGTTTTTTCGCCTGCCTTTCCCAATGCTAGTCCAACGCCACCTGCAACAGCCTGTATTCCTCCTGCTGGAAGAAGCATTGTCAATCCTATATATGTTGCCGTAGTTCCAAATCTTTCTACAGAACCACTTATTTCAGAAACCCAATTATCGCGTCCATACAATTCATCCAATTTATCCTTTAAATCTCCTGTTATGTCCAGTGACATTATCTTTTCAGCATTTTCTTTGTTGTTTGTAAGAAATTCTAAAGTTGCACCACCGTACTCGACTGCATTCTCAACAACTTTCAAACAACCAATACCTGCATTTGCTGCTAAATATATAGTCGCATCAGATGCATCTACAATCATTTTGCTTACTGTATCATCTAATTTGTTCAGCACTTCGGGTTCTTTACCTGTAACAAACTGATACCCCCATCTTACAAGATTTGCCGTTGGCCACAAAGATATCAACATTTCTGTTACAGCACGCACACGATTTTCATGACTTCTATGCTTGCCATAGTGTTCCTGTTCATTACTATCATATGTGTTTTCAAAATCACGATACTCTATGAAAGCCTGTTTTAATGTACCCCAATAACATATTGCAGGCACCACAGCACTTTCTCCGTAAGGCTTTATTATGGCAATAAACTCGTCTTCATCAAATATCTTGTCCACATCTGCATGATTAATATCTATGCCACTTGAGATTTTTTCTTCAATGTATGTATCTATAACACCTGCAATTTCGTTTACCTTTTCGATATCAATCTCACAAAATGTTATTATATCATCTATCTGATTTTCATCAGATTCACTCGCCTCAAAGTGATGATACTTTTCTTCATATTTTTCAAAACCTTCTTTGTTACCTATTTCTATTTGCTGCTTGTCAAACTCATCGAAAAAAACATCACCCTCTTTATTTTCCTTAAACATCTCCATTCCTCTTTCCAATATACGACATCAGTCCATTCAACAAATCACTAGCTTGTTGCTCTTTTTCTGGCATCTTCTGCTCCTTAAATAGCTGCCCTTGCTTATATAACAGGATTTCCAGTATTTTGTTAACTGCCTCTTGTTCCATATCAGTAATATCTGGTTTAATATTTGTAGTCATTTGTCTATACCACTCTTTAATATTTTTTCTATAGCTTAATGACTTTCTCCAAATATCATCAGTACAAAGTAATCTATGAATGATATTTTCTGCAAGTTCTGTCTTTGTCTGTTCACTTTTACTATTATGGAACTCAAAGAAATCCGTCTTAGTTTTTGCATCGATTCCCGAATTCAGAACTTTTTTTACTAAGGCCTTAGTAGAACGCTTGCACCCGTGTTCTATATCATTAAAGAAAGGAGCAATTAACACATCTATTATTTCTTTGACAGTTTCTTCATCACCAGACCAATCTGGCAAGTACCCCTCTGGCAATTCATATGATTCCTCTTCGATATCATTATTTATCTCACAAAGGACGGGTTCCACCCAGTTATTCTGATATATTGCTGCTACTCCTGTTTTTAGTTTCGCCAACTCAGTAATTTGTTCATCATTAAATCCTGCTGACTTACCAACTTGCTCTCTATCATTCAAGTCTGGCAATCTCATAATAATTTTGGTATTAGTATTTCTTATTGCCGAAGCATCTACTGCACTCGGTGACTGTTCGACGATTACAAAGCTTTCTCCATAAGTACGCATTTCAGCTATAGCCGATGAAATCATTTCTACTGATTTCCCTACTAAGTTTGCCCCCTCTGTTGATTGTTCAGTAGACGTTCTCTTCAAAATATTATGAGCTTCTTCCAATACAGTGATGTGCCTCAATTTTTCATTAGTACCAGTTCGATTGGCAATACGATATTCCTGTTGTTTAATAAGGAGCATTCCCATTATCAAAGACTTCGTTTCATCTAATGATATACGGCTTAAATCAATAATTACATTCTCATCAAATAGATTATTATCTTTAATCTCTTTAGCAGAGAAAATAAGTCCATTGATTCCATTTGTTAATGTTTTTAATCTTGTAACAAGTGCTCCTACGTAATCTCCCTTTGTATCATCTGAATACTGGGATTCTTTTAACACAAAATCTATTTGATATAATACGTCAGAAAAATTTGGAAAAACAGCAATTCCCATTTCATCTTTGTAATTACATACAGACCTTGTTAAGTCCCACCCTGCATCAACATAAGCTCGTTCTATTGAATCTTTAAGTATTGCAGGCATAGCGGCATACATTGGCCAACAAGCATTAAAAATACCAATTAATTTATCAATGTGCTCTAAAACATGAATTTTCTTATATGGAAAACTAAACGGATTTAATCTCAGCAAATTTTCAACCTCATTTAAATTTGTCCCATATATCGTTACTCCCGGCTTACCACCAAAAACCGTTTTATATTCACCCTTTGCTGGTTCAATTATCATAAACTTGCAATCATCCACTACTTGAATGGTTTCGTTCAAAAGCTTATATACTGTTGTTGACTTTCCAGAACCTGTTGAACCAGTAATAAAAACATGGGATTTTAGACTCTCCGCATTTAAGGCTACTTCTGTATTTTCTGGATTGTTCATATGATAAATTGTTCCAAGCAATACTTCTTTATTAGGTTTGAGTGATTCGTCCACATAAAGAACTTTTCTGCCAAATCTAGCAGTTTTTAATACAGGAATTCCAGAAATAGACTTTCTTGGCATTCCCATTTGAATGGATAATTCTTTTCCACTAATAATAGTAGATGGGCTTACAGGCAGTAACATTTCTGTTTCTTCAGAATCTTTTCTAAGCCTAAAAACAGGATGATTAAAAGTACTAAGATAACTAAGTATATTCTCAACTACCTCTTTATCGTTATTATACTGCCACGAATTGATATACGAAGCTTCTGCTGAAGATTCTTTTCCTCTCATGATTGACTTGAAAGAAGCACTTGCAGAAACAACCGAAGCATAATCGTCTGAAATAACATAAACACCACAATCATACATTCCATAGTCTTCGCACTCTTTAATTCTCTCAAGCTGACGGTCAATCTTTTCAAGAATGATTTTTATTGATTTATTCTCATACTCAAGTTGCATTCCATCGCTATGAGATGACGATAATCCATTAACAGTAGAATTCTGCTCATTCAAAGACTTTGATATTCCTTCTGTTATAGTTTCTCCGTCAGAATCAGATGTGTCTTCATGTTTTCCCCATGTATGGTGATAGTCTGCACCGAGGTCAACAATGTCCATAATTTTCACACCCGCATGTCCACCAACAGAATCCGAACTATTAGTTCCTTGTGTCAATGTATGAGTATGAGTTTTTGCAACACTTTCATTTGTAGTGTCTGTGATTCCCTTTGTCACTGTTTCTGTAACACTTTCTCCATTTGTTGCAGTAACATTTATTACGCTTTTACTGTATGGAGATAAATTAGAATATATTTCTTGGTAGCCGTTTTTAATATTAACTAATTCTTCAGAAAGAATAGGTTCTGCCAAAATAAGCACATCTACTTTTTCTCCAAGAATGGAATCCATAAACTTTTCAATTCCTTGTGTAAACTGTTTATTATCTTCTCTTCCTTCAGACTTTATAGAAGGTATTCCTGAAATAGCTGCTACATTTTTACTACCTGCAAACACCTCTCTGAGCAAGTCCTGCTTCTGACTAAATGCACTCTTTCCTTTCTCATCCGATGATTCTGCTTGAATATTTTTGAATTTTTTCAGCTTCGTTCCCGGGAAATTACCAATAATATTCTTTCCAAGCACCTCTAGTTGCTTTGCTAAAAGAGTCGCTTCTATTGAATTCTCATTTGCAACTCCTAAATATATTTTTTGCTCTTTCTCATCACTTCTCATAAGCATAAACAATTTAGCATTCTCATAAGAAGCGGCTGCCTGATATACAGAAATAAGTTTGTCTTGTATTTTTTCATCTTCGTCAAATACAAATCGCTCTAACTCAACCATTTCTGCATTAGAACCTATACTTCTATTTTTATTTTTTTCTGTAGTATCTTCTTCTACAAAGTCTTCATCCGTATCATCTTCTTCTGTATTTTCTTCCATCACAACTGTAAATGATGGTTTAAAAATTGGGAGTCTCTCTATAGATGAAACATATTGCTTATCCACTGTATTACTTACTAAAGCCAGTGCTTTTGCTAACTCTGAATCCTTACGAGGGTCGATATCTTTTATCTTTTCTTCGGTACTCATGTGTATCACTCCTTGCTAAGTTGCGACTTAAGGTACTCATATTTCTTCTTGTGGTGATCTATCCTATTTCTTAGCTTAATAGCCTCTGGGTGAAATTTCATTAGACCACTGTATTTTTCCTTATACTCAACAATTTCCTTCTTTATAGTCTTCTTCATTTCGCAAACTTTTTTTCTTAGTTTTTTTTCTTTTTCGGTGAGCTGGCTACGATGCACATTATTGCTATTACCCCTATTACTACTGCAATTATTTTTGCAATTAGAATCAGCTCGGTCATTAACAGTACTACTTCTACTACCACAATCATTACTATAAGCAATGCCATTAGCAATCCACCGATCTCGCCTTGGCATTTTTCTGTACTCTTCTTTTGCGTGACCGGATGATAAAAATTTTCCGCTTCTTGCTTACCCCATGTATTTTCATTAGCATAGACATACTTTCCTATTTCTTCTATTATCTCTGCTCGCTCATGCGTGAAATTCTGAGATAGCCAGGCTAATTGTTTACGAAAATACTCCTTATCCCACTTATCTCGTTCCAATTCATATTCACCCGGAAGTTTTTCAGAAACATCATCCCATATATCCAAACTACCACTAATATAATTCAATGCCTCTGAATATCTCTTTGTTGCAAAGGTGGGATCTCTGTTAATAATGCCTACAATTATCCCTCGCAAAGCATGGAGGTCTTTATTAGTTATGTATTTATCTACTTCCTGTGTTGGTTCAAAAAAATCATATGACATTTAATTTCCTCCTAGTTTTAAAACATTCAAATTGTATGTAAGTTCTGAAAGGAACTTACAATCAGCCTCTAAAGAGTTTTTCTTTTTTCTGTAGCTCTCTTCAGTTTCTAAATCACTTTCTATTTTCTTATTACGGTTCTTAATCTCGGTATCTATCTTACCTATCAATTCTAATACAGCGTTCATCTTATCTGACATTCCTGTTTTCATTCCAGCAATATCGGCTTTATATGATTCCGTAACATTCTTAATCAACTTCGAAACATTACCATCTAGATTAGTAAACAGATTCTCATGATACTTTATTGCATCAACTCTGTTTATTTGTGATGGTTCAAATATAGTAACTATTGAACGACCTATAGATGCAAAGAAATTCAATATTCCGTATTCTGTTTCTATATGCTCTTTATTTGGATTATCTATATCTCTTGCATATGAATCATATTTTATAAACGTTCCATCCCCAATAATGTCATTGTATGTTACCGTATTTTCTATATTGAACGAACCGACATTAAGCAATCCCTTATCTCTAAGCATATTTAAATACTTATTAAACTCAGCTGCATAATCCTCAGCCATTTCCCATTTTCTTTCCTTAACCTGCTCCACTAAATCTTTTGCTTTATCAGCTAATTCATTTACCTTTTCTATGACCTTTCCCCTTATTTCATTGGCCTTTTCGTTTGTTATATCTTTGACCAAACTCCCGTCTGGTCTTTTGTCGAAAAAAACATCAGCCTCTTCTTGCATCTTATAGTACTGACTACGCATATCATCCATTTCTGGTATTGATACATCCATTTTATTTACTTTTTCAAGTATCTTCTCCATTTCTTTTTTTGCATTTTCAAGGTTCTTTTTCTTCTTTGAATCTCTATCTTTAGATTTCTTTTCCTTAGCTATCTGTTTTTTGGTGTCATTAAGGTATGTACGAGCAGTTTCTAGGTCTTCTAAATAGGATTTTTTTTCTTCATTTACCTCTTCCAATATAGATTTAAATGCCCTCAAAAGTTTTCGCATCTTAATAGGAAATGCATATTTCTCGATATAACTTTTAATTGCTACTTCCAATGACAAAATACCTGAATGTAACAAGAAATAATCATCTTTCTGTTCAGGATGATTGTAGTTCTTCCTTAATTCACTCTTTTGAAGTTCTGATAAATCTGCATAATCATCTAATAAATAATTATTGCTAACCTTACTTTCATCAATTTCCCCGTTCAAATAATACTCTGCACCTCTGTCGGTTAACTTTTCGCAAAATTCATCATACGCATCATAGTAATCCCTTAATTCTGTTTCTCTTTCTGGCTTATCATTCGCGTCATTACAACCAATTTTTATAGCTAATGCTGTTGCTGCACTTACAGGAAATATTCTCGGATTTGCGATATTACGAGTTTCTCTTCCATGTGCCTTCCTAGATATGGTTTCCTTTAACTTAAGAACCTCGTTCTCCAAGCCTTCATACCTACCCGTCATTGCATCTTTCTGCTTTGTATGAAATTTATATGTATCACACTGATTTAAAACAAATAAGAATCTATCGTTATAGCATCCTCTGTCTTCACCAGCTTTATTGTCAAAAATATCTAATATCTCAGGAATTCCGGACGAAACTGTTTTCTTATCAGAAACTAAAACAACCATTTCCTTATCATCAGATGACAAAATTCTCTTGGTTAACTCAATATGTGTACTATCTTCATTTTTCTTACTAACATCATCACCATCTTCGCTACCAGTTCCCGGAGTATCAACAAATACCAATTTAAACTGATTTTCAAGGTTATCTGGACATAAATGTGACATATCTACATATACATCAACTTTTTCTAACCCTTCTACATTTGAAGCATTTCGAATTAGTTCCTGTGATTGTTCACCATTATCACATGTATATTCCTTTGTTTTTCCATCCTTTAAAACATACACGACTTTTGAATACTTATATTTCTTTGAATGCTTGATATAACAAATCTTATCTGTACATGTTCCCTCAGCTTGTGGAAGAATGTTTTTCCCAATCAAGGCATTTATAACGGTAGATTTTCCACTACTATAAATTCCTGTAAAAACAACTCTAAACTCCTTATTAGCAATAGCAGATACGCTTTCTTGCATAGTTGCATACTTATTTTTTAAGTCAACATTCTCACTTGCTTCTACCATTGTTGCAAATCGTTCTTCTAACATAATCGAAACAACCTTGTCAATGGCTGCTTTCATTTCTAAATCAGACATTATGAACTGTTGCTTCTTTTCGGGATATTTAAGCGTAAATACATTTCCAAGTTTCTGATTTTGAGTTCTTAATGATTCCTTTAAATCTCTAAAATCTGTTTCTCTTCCGCAGAATGATATTGAAAATGTATCATCATTCATGTTTTTTAAGTATGATAATAACCCATTCCATTTTTCACTTGGTACTGGATCAATCCACGATTGCAATGGTATCAGCGATTTTTCACGCAAAACCTTATCTAACCATGGGTGTCTATAATCCATCTCCATAACTGGGATATTATTTACTCTGAACTCTGTAATCATTTCATATGGATTGTACTTTATATAAATATTTCTCATGTTAACTAATCCTCCGTAAGTATTATAATTTTATCGCCTTGACTTCTTAACCACATATTAATCCCATCTCCAAATACTTCTGCTTGTTCGACTTATGACTTTCATAATCACTTGCCGTAAAACCACCTCAAAAGAAACTCCATCTGTTTATACACCTATTCAAGTAATTCAGAAAGGCACACTCCTATTATCAAAATAATAAGGCTGTGTCCCATAATCAATACTGTAACTAGCCAACATTTTACGGTCCCTATAATTTTGCGTCATGCGTTTTCACACATTTTTCCTCGATATAAAGCTAATGATAATTATACACTTTCATTCCCGCAAAATCAACCTTTTAAAGTATATTTAATACTATTATTTGTATACCTCACACTATTTTTTGTTTATTTTTCCAATATTTTTTTCTATACTCCCAACAGCTTGAATGAAAATGAAACGTCCCCTTACTTACATGCACTTACTTTGTAAGAGAAACCTCTGTAACAGTAACATCCTTATTTTTGAACGAATAATTTCTATAAAAAGTCTAAACAGGAACTTTGAATTTCATTCAACCTTTTCGAGAATTGCATCAATCGTTTTTACTCGATCGTAGTGCCTTGCCTTTCGATTTCTTTCGTTCTGCCCGTCCACATGATCTGAATAATTCTCAACATAGTAGGCTTTCTCCACTTCCGAAAAAGTGAACCTTGCCCTTTTGTTCTCATCATTCGGCAGACTGTAACCCTGATAGCAGTCCCAATAGACATTGAATTTCGTCCTCTCTGCATCAATATGCTCACTATTCTCCACATCAAATCTGCGGTCATTATGCTTAGCATCGTAAGTCCCATGCTTACCTGATCTTCCATTGTGTCTAGTAGCTCTCATAACCATCTTTCCTTTCATATTTTGACAAAAAAAGACCAAGTAAATTTCTCTACTCAGTCTGTTAATAACAACAATATTTAATTATTTTCCCGAAGGGAACAGCAACGAAGTTGCCAAAACTTGTGAAGTTCTGCTACAAGCAATACCCAGTACTTAGTGGTGAAACGCCACTAACTGACAAATTGGAAGTTTCTTTTCTCTTTATCTGCTACATATTGCTATTCATATATCGCTAGAAAAGAAGTCACTTTTCCGTGTATATTTTCTCCTTCGTTCAATCCAAATTCTGGATCATAATATTTACCATCCCAGAACAAAGTCCAATGTGTATATCCTGCATTGGTATGAACTGTTAAAATAGAATATTTATACGGAATAGGATTTTTCTTTGAAATACGGGTATTCCTTTCGGAATGATTTATTTTATAAAAATCTAAAGCTTCTATCAATTGACCGATGCTTGTCGGTCCATCTGTTTTCATTGTCTGTATAACTTCTTCAATATTTTTTCCTGTAATCATTGCAATACATGCCTGACCACACATTGCATTTGTTGGTTGCATAACAAGCTCTATGATAGTATCCTTTCTTTTACCACACTCTTTTATTTCAGGGGTGTAAATAAATTTGCATATCCGACAGAATCAACATGAATACATACTTCCATATAAGTAGTATTGTCTTTTTCATATACGTATTCAAAACATGATAAGTATTCACCACTCACATTTTCCTTGAACCCATTTGCCTTTAAATATTTCAAAACCTTTTTATACGCTGTTGGAATATATTCAAATGCTCTTGAAAACGGGTCGCAAATCGTTATGCAAGCGTAATTTGCCACTCCTTGACTCACAATTTCCACCCCTCCACATTTGGGTTCAAATCCATCTGGCAAAATGTAAGCCGCCACATAGCCTCTTAATCCAAAGCGATTTTGCTGTTCTGCCGACACAAAAGGAAAATCCCATCCAATCCGTTTCGGCTTGTAATCTGTAATTGCATTTAACCCACTTGATTCAGCCCATCTATCCATGTAAGCGTGTACATCATCTTCTGGATTCGGCGAAATAATAACATATCGCCCCATACGAAATTCGGGAATCTCTTTAACTGTTACATCTGAATAAATGTCCTTACTTTTACCCATATCTTCTTTCAATAATTCATCAACCTTACAATGAAATAAATTTCCTATTTCTATAAGTTTTGGTATTTCAGGATATGCCTGATTCATTTCCCATTTAGAAATAGTTTGTCTTGAAACAGAGAGTCTTTCTGCAAGTTCCTCTTGCGTAATGTCATTTACCTTACGTAAATATTGTATATTGTCTCCTAAAGCCATACTTAATACCTCCTATTTCATAATCATAGCAATAATGCACAGATTATTGAACCAACTTAGTGTTGCTATTATACCAGTCATTGCAACCACTAGTTGCATAATATTTAAATTGCTTTATATGAAACCTAAAAAAATGCCAAAAAAATTTCCATTTGTTGTTTTCAATTATACATCTACCAACACTGAATATCTACCATTTCTAGCAACTCGTCCTCATTCACAACTCTTTTTCGTTTCGTCTTAAAACTGTCTTTTGCTGTCTTGCCAAGAATGGTATGCCCCAAATACTCACGTCTGCTCAGAATATAGCCGACTGTTGTTGCATTCCATGTATAAGCATCATGGTATCTCGTACACTGGCAATCCTCAGGGTGGTTCTATCTCGCATAAGCTGACGGAATAAGCACTTTATCAATATTTAGGAATGGTGTAAAGTCATTATCTGTAGGATTGGCACTGTCAACTCCGTTATTAACTGCGATAAAACGGATATCTTTCTTTGGAAACATCATTTCAGTGTAAAAACCTACTTGCAGATAGTTTCTTCCAAATCGGGACATATCCTTTACAATTCACTCACAATAAGCTCACTTTTAACTCCAATATCTAATGCTTTCTTGGTTATCTCTTGCAAAGACTTATCATCGGCAAGTTGTTGTTTAGGTTTCATTTGAAATCTGCCGATATTATACTTCATTTACACATTTTATTTTGGCTTACTGATTTTCTGTTGCCAAAGTATTGCCATGACATATTATGCTAAATCCATCATATCAGGCAACATTCATCGGAATCCTCATTCTCCAAGAACGCTTTATTTTATCTCTGTTAGTTTATTCCATTTCCAGCTTTGATGTAACTTTCAGATACAAAAGGACAGAAACAATAATAACAATTGTTACAATCCCAAAATATATGTATACAACACGAATTGCATTTATATCGCTTCCTGCCAATGTATAAATCAATACTGCAATCGTAGAAGCCAATGAACTAGAAATTTGACGTATCGTATTGAAAACTGCACTTCCATCTATACGAGTATTCCCAGACAATTTACTAAGTGCCATAGTCGTAGCCGGAGAGTTTAACATAGACATCGCAACCGTTTGCAATGCAAAAGTTACTGCAATATATACAATACCAGTTCCTTCTGAGAAGCATATTCCCATGACGGAATATATTGCATACAAAACAACACCTGCAAAAAACATAGGCTTAATTCCCATTTTATCGTAAACTTTTCCTGAATACAGTGTTGCAAATACAGACAAAATTGAACCAACAAGAGTTGCGTATCCATAAGCCGAATCAGAAAAACCACAGATGGACTTCGTAAAAATCGGCAAAATCATTCCGTTTCCCATTGAGATTAAATATAAGCAAACACTGATTACAACAGCAATAAGAAAAGAAGGTTCTTTAAATACCCGCAGATTCAGCATCGGCTTCTTGGAGGTAAGCTGCAGTCTTGAAAATATGAAAAGGAAAATGACACCTATTAACATTAACCCTCCACTCATCAGCTTCAGAACTGAGCCACTGCTCATATTGCTCACACCAATCAGCAAAGAAACAAAACCGATGGTAGAAAGAAGCACAAAGCCTACATTTAATTCGGCTTCTGACAACGGAATGACATTTTTCATAAAAATACTTCCAAACACAATAATCGCAAATCCAAACGCAAACAAAGATACAAACACACCACGCCATCCAACGGCTTCTAACATCAGCCCCGCATAAGTTGGACCTACTACAGTGGATACCATGGAGGCCATGGAAAACGCTGCCATAACCCTTCCATGTTTTTCAGCCGGATAGAGATTCAAAAGCATAATCTGTCCGAAAGGAATCATCATGCCACAGCCAACCGCCTGAATCAAACGACTCACAAGCAGTACCGGAAAAGTCGGTGATAAAAATGAAAACAACGACCCCAGCGTATAGGCTAACATTGTCGCAAAAAAATAAATCCTGTTTGGTACCTTTTTGAGCAAAAAAGCTGTAACAGGAATAATAATTCCTGAAATCAATGTCGCCCCACTTGTCAGCCATTGTGCAAGATTAGCAGATACACCAAAATATTCCGTAAAGTTCGGAATCATATTTGCTGTAACTGTAGTTGACATTGATGTGACAAAAGTCGCAAAAATTAAAGTAGCAAAAATCCCTGTTCTTTGAACAGGTAAAATTTCATTATTATCCAATTTTTATTCCTCCATTCTATGCGAAATATTTTGATAAATATTTTCCATCATCTGTTCCATTGTCTGTTCTGTCCGCTGAATATCTGATGGCTGAATATTGGAGCATAGAATATTATAAAAGTTACTATGTATCTCTTTGATTCGCTTCGCAGCTGGTACACCCTTTTCTGTTAAGTACAGAAATTTCATTCGCTTGTCTTTCTCACTTCTGACAATCTCAACATAACCAATCTCTGTCAGCTTTTTCATAACTTTTGTCAGCGTACCTTTATCTACTCGGATACACTCCACCATTTCTTGGGCAGAAGCACCGGGATGGTCATAGAGATATTCCACATAGAACTGCTGACCCCATCCGATTTCAAAATCCGCCAAGTTGTAATCATAATACATCTTCATCAGGCGATCCATAATCGAAAGGCAACGTCCTAGATTTGGAAAATTATTATTCATATATTTTTTCACCTACTTTCCAAAGTAATACTATAGCATAAAAATAGTTGCGTACGCAACTATTTTTATCTATATCCTCTGTTTGGCAACATTTCTTCTAATAACATTTATAATACGGATGATATAGACATGGCAGGCAACCATAAAGATTACCTGCCATCTAAAATACACCATATCAAATTTAAACCTGTACAGATTTCTTCCTTAAAATCAGTGCAGCTTGTATTACAGTGACTGCAAAGCCTGCAGGAGTAGGCTGATTTTCTTGTGCATTCTATTCCGCATATGTTTTTCTTCTTACAATTCTTTCTATGAATACAGGCATTATAAGAATATCCTGATACACCTGTTTTCTTCTCAACTGCATTTCTTTTGATTTCCTTAGCTACCGTAGTCCTGTCTTTTCCTATCTGTCTTCCTATTTCACCAAATGTTTTGTGTTCCTTTAGTCCTGCTTCAATCTCAAGACGTTCTTCGTATGTTAAATATGCTGACATAATCTCCTCCATTCTGCCGTCAGCATATTTAACATATCTAGTTTTCGCTTACAAACTGTTTTATACCAGCTATCACTCAACATATATCTTAAAGCAATCACAACTGAAAATAAATCATTTTTTCCATTCACATATTGTGTGCCCTTTTGAGCAATCTTTAATTTCATATGTATCGGTAAATCTGGAATGCTGTCGGTAGTTCTATAAGTAAATAATCGTTCACCATGCGTGCAGACATTCCTTTTGGCTCTCGCCATTCTTTTCTGTAAAATAGTAAGAGACTTGTGACTTTATTTCATTTTCTACTTTAATGAGATATCTCAGAAACAACTGCCTTAATGATTCATCAAAATAATATAACTCTACGATATCCTCAAATCTCGTTCCATCCTTATACTTCTTGGTTGTTGGATTTTTAAAGATATCCTTGTACCCTCCAATTAATGAATAGTAGCTTGTCTGCCTTAAAATCTCTTTAGCATATGCCTCATCATCAATTTCCAGATTTTTTTCATTCTTCAGTTTTTCTATTTGCTGATCATAACTCAAAAAAATCTTTGGCATATACAACATCTCCTTAAATAAAAAAGAGGAGACCCCGCAGGTTCTCCCCCGGTCGCAGGCCTCACAGGTTTCTGCAACGCGATCACTGTATTTCTCTTACTTGACTTTGAACTTCATGTCAAGCAATTTCTACAGCCACTATAGTATATGCTATTATTTATTCTTTAATACCAAATATTTGTGAATGCTCAACACCATACGCACCCAGCTTATCTGTTAATTCCTTTATCATATATAGAGTACACGCCATAGCCTGTTCTGAAATCATCCCTGTGCCAAACAAATGCTTATCTCTGCTTTCTATTCTACGGTACAACGCATCTATTGAGTAAAATACGTTCAACAAGGCAAAATTAAATACTTGCTTCCAAGTTGTCAAATCAGATTTACCAAGTTCTATTTTAAGCACAGCATCCGCATCATATTCATCCAATATTGCTTCTCTGAAAGATGCAACCTTTCCTCGGTTAGAGTGTTCATATTCACTTCCTTCACAATACATCGAAATATATGCACCAAATAATTCTTGTTTCTCTTTTGCTAATTTTGCAATACTCTTGGTATATATCTTTTCAGTATTGTACCCTTCACTTGTGAGCAATGTTTCTAACTGTGTTATCTTTTCTTCTATTTCACTCTCCATAAGCAGGACTGGGACTGGAATGACCTCTATCAGAATTGATGAGCAATATTGCAATGTCTGTTGTACAGCCTTTTTTAAATTGGTGTTATGTAAACTCTCGCCTGCTATAATAGATGAAAATACATCTCCAGTTCCAGGTCAAAGTGGCAGAATCTTGTTAGTGTATACGACTTCAAATCCCCCATTATCATAGATGGCATTTTCAATGGTATCCTCTTTTTCAATTCCAGTTACAATAATACGTGTTGGTCCATTGAGAGACAAGCTCTTGCACATATCTTCAATTTCTGAAACTGAAATATGCTCATGATAGGCATGGTTTGTCAAAATACAGAGCTCTGTTACATTTGGTGTGGTAAGGGTAGCTTGTGCTACCAGCTTCCTCATACTTTCACACATTTCCTCTGTATAGGAATCATATATGACACCATGATCCCCCATAATCGGGTCTATTATTCGGTTGGGAAGTGTATTATCATGGGAAGAGACCTTTTATCTCCTCTGTATGAATCAATCTTTTCAGTGCCACAATATACGCTCCCATTCGCAGAGTACAGTCATATTCCTTAGATACTTCTAATATCTCTGCAAAGGCAGTAGATAAAATATCTTCTAATTTCTCTTTTACCGTATCTCTCTCCCCGCCAGCTAAAAAGGCTGTAATTTCCTCAATATCCAGGCCCTCTTTTTTATAAACACCTCCGGACACATCGCTAACTGCCACTACGACTGCCTGTCTATGGGCAAAAATTGTAGCTGCATTGCCGCCAACATTTCCCATACCCTGAATCGCAACTTTAGTTCCTGCAAGTTCTTTTCCATACTCTTTTAACAACAATTTTGTGCTAATCACGACACCGCGGACGGTAGCTGAATTTCTACCTTTTGAGCCACCAAGCTCAATCGGTTTTCCTGTTACCACACCAGGGCATGGTTTGCCATGCAGCATACTGTATGTATCTAATACCCATGCCATAGTCTGGCCATTGGTATTGACATCTGGTGCCGGAATATCGGTATCTGCACCTATAATCGGCTCAATTGCATAGGTATATCTTCTGGTCAAGCGACATAACTCACGCTGGGATAAGCTCTTAGGATCTACTCTAATTCCGCCCTTCGCATCACCAAATGACTGATTGTCTTGATTTAATAATGAACAATTGATAAGCATATATGATGATACCAAGCATACACATTCCAAAAGCTGTACTATGTAAGATAAATGCATTTTCAAATCGCTCCATGATATATCCACCCAAAACGGATGCTGCCAGCATAGAAAATCCCGTTTGTACCGAATTGATCAAAGTCTGCCCTTTTACCCAATCCTGTTCAGCAATCTCCTCTCTTACTAGTTGCACATTGCCTGCCCACAACATACAGCCAATCAGTTCAAATGCTTGTGCAACATACACTATAGTCATATTTTGAGAAATTACCAACATTGCGACACGCAGTGTCATACCTATCATAGCAAATAACACGACTCTTCTTGTTCCAAAGAAATTCAAAAATTTATTGAAATATAAGCCTACAAATATTTCAAAAAATCCTAATAAAAATCCGCACATCCCCAAATCAAATGTCGTTCCACCTACACCTGAAACAGTATACGCCATATATCCCATCGTCAAATTTACACCCGTCATAAGGAAAAAACTTGCAACGAGAAAGAACATGTAAAATCGGTTTTTCACGACCATGCCAACAATGGAATTTGCATGACTACTCTTATTCTTTTTCATTATAGGTTTTCCCTGAACACGATTTGGTGTCGGCATAATCAATACAGCCAGTAAACATAAAACTAATGCAACAACTTGTAGCCATAGAATAGCATCGGATGAACATGTACTTGTTAGATATCCTAAGATTAACCCTGCAAAAGCCCAAAACAAAGAGCCCATGGCTCTGGCAAATGCGTAATTAATCTGCACTCCATTTGCCACATATTGACTACTAAAAGCATCCGTAAACGGACTGATACAAGAAAACGATGCTCCATATCCTATAAACACTAAAACACCTCGCATGAAGTTCATCGGCACATATAAATGCAGTAATGTTATAACTATTCCTGCTATGCAGAATATAGTGATAAATCCTTTGTTTGTAATATAATCAGCGAGTCGGTCTGCAAGACTGGCATAAAATAACGAAAAGACTATCGTACTCCCATATTTAACTGCCATCAAAATGCCAATCTGCCATACCGTAAACCCCTGACTCGATAATAACGGAACAATAAAAACTGATAAAACCGCAGACACAAACATGTTCATTGCTTGTAATATACTATATTTTATATTACACTCCCTGAGTTTTGTTTTTGTCAACATAGTGCACCTCCGTAACAATGGTAATCAGCTCACTTGTCTCCCCAGCTTTTTACTAACATATTCTTTAATCATTTCCACACAATTATCCTCGCCTACTCGCTCCATATTAAAAGTCATGTCGTAATTCACTGGATTCGTCCAATAATTTCCACCTGTATAATACTCATAGTATTCTGCACGATATCGGTCTGTTCTTGATATAAGTCTATGAGCCTCCGCTTCACTTACATCCATTCGATCCATAATTCGTTTTAAACAATAATGTCTAGGTGCCTCAATATATATACTAATAACATTTTTACGATCTTTTAAAATATAATCAGCACATTTACCAACGATAACGCAAGACTCACTATCTGCTAAATCATTAATTACTTTTGTCTGACGTGCAAATAATTCATCATCTGCTATGAATCTATCTTTTTGTGGCAATGGAGTCGTAATCCCCTTTATCTTGCGAAGCTGCCTATTCCAAAAACTAACATTATTTATGTTTTCATCTGAATTGACATACTTTTCGTACTGTAACTCACTTTGCTGTGAACATAGTGCAAGAATTCTATGCTCATAACATTCAATCCCAAGTTCTTGTGCTAATCTCATAGCCAATACTTTTCCACCTGTGCCAAATCCTCTGGCAATAGTAATTACATAATTATCTTTCATAATTACCTCCATTCCGAAGTTTTGATTGTTCCATCACTTACACTTCAAATCTAAAAGTATTATACTACTTTGTTTTCTTTACATTTTTTAAGTACATTCCCCATACATCCATTCCATTAAATGTATAGTCATATCCGTCTTTCAATAAGAAAAAGCTCTTGTTATATCCAAGTGGAGCAATTGGGCAGTCTTCTCCTACTTTCAATGCAACCTCTTTAAGAATCTCACTACGGGATGCATCATCCTTTGCTTCGTGAACATCTTTTAACAACTCATCAAACTCATCATTATTGTACTGTGAGAAATTCAATGCGCCATCAACATCATTCCATGATGCCAATAACGATTCGAAATATCCCATACTATCCGGATAATCAGAAATCCAACCTGCTACATAAACATCATAATCACGTAATCTGGTTTTTTCATCCCCGACAAACAGTACATTTTGTAATTCTGCATCTGATACTGTCTTTAATGTGACAGTGATACCAATTTCCTTTGCTGCCTCCTGGAACATCTGCGCTTCTTTCATCTCTGTTCCATTATTTGCAGCAACCAATGCCGTAATTTCAAATCCTCCATCCGGATATTCTGACTGTGCAAGATACTCTTTTGCTTTATCAAGATTATACTCGTAATTGTATGGGTATTCAGAAGCAAAACTTTTCCATGACGAATCTGGGTATAATTTCTCACCGAACAGTAATCCATTACATTTTGTGTAACGGTCCTGATAAAGAGAATCCATGAACACATCTCGATTAAAACAACATGCCAATGCTTTTCTTACATTTACATCTCCGGTATATTTCTGTTTACAATTGAAGAAGAAACATCTATCTTCTGTACTTTCCACAACTTTTAATTTAAATTCATCATTTACCTGTTTTAAATAATCACTTGATAATAAAGTAATAAAATCAATTTCACCTGCATTTGCTGCTGTTACTGTCGCTGAATCATCAGAAATAATCTTGAATTGAAGCTTCTTTATATCAATATCATCTGTGCCTTTCCAATAGTTTTCATTAATTGACATATTGATTTCCATACCTGAAGTCCAATCACTCAATACATATGGACCCGTTCCTATGATTCCACCATCAGCCGTACCAAATGATTCTCCAGCCTTTTCACAAGCTGCTTTAGAATATATCATACCTGGTGCTAATGCCATTGTGTACTGAAACAGTGAATCCGGTTTTGATAACTTAATTGTCATTTCCCAGTCTCCCGTCTGTTCCACACTCTTGACACTTGTTAACATCCAACTTACAGTAGAACCTACTTCCGGATCAATAATACGATTAACACAATATATTACATCATCCATTGTCATTTTTGTTCCATCTGAAAATGTCACATCGTCTCGAATTTTATAGACATATGTCAAATCATCCACCTTATTCCATTCGGAACAAATATTCGGTTCCATTTCCAAATCACTTGTAAGGTTTAATAGCGAGTCGCATATCTGTGGCGTTGTGTAGAATTCACCCGGTGCATAATCCATTGCAGGATCCAGGCTTTCTGGTTCTGCACAAATCTGAACTCGTAATGTTTCATCGCTATTTCCTTCTGCTCCTCCGGAGCTGAAACATCCTACCAGCCCAAACATCATAGTCACAATACATAATGTCATAATACATTTTTTGCAATATTTCTCATATAAATACCTCCATTTCACAATAAATTATTAAGTCCATTCTGCTCTGTCTCTAACGCAGGAAGTATAATGTTCCCCAGATATTTTTCTTAATTCAGGTGTACCCACATTGCATAATCCTTCTTTGCCATATGGACATCTTCCAAAAAATCTGCATCCTTCCTTTATGTCTACTGCACTTAAACCATCTCCCTTATAATTTATTTTCTCTCTATTTTCATCTGGATGTTCCTTTGGTTTTGCTAGTATCAAAGATTCCGTATACGGATGTCGTGTATCATCATAAACCTCTGACACTGTACCAATCTCTATGATTTGTCCAAGATACAGCACCGCTACCCTGTCACAAATCTGTTGAACTACATTTAAATCATGAGAAATAAATAAAATACTTAAATCCATAGTATCTCTCATATCAACAAACAAATTTAACACCTGTGCCTGTACAGAAATATCTAAAGCCGATACTGCTTCATCTGCAACGATAAACTTTGGATTCGAAATCATAGCTCTTACAAGAGCAAGTCTTTGCAGTTGTCCTCCGCTTAATTCGGCAGGCAGACGTTTTAGAATTTCTTTTCCTAAATTGACCATCACAAGCAATTCTTCTAACCTTGTTTTGGCATCTTGTTTTGAAAAATTATAGTATCTACATACATTCATCAGATTTTTTCCGATTGGTATTTTAGGATTAAATGATGAAAAAGGATTTTGAAACACCATTTGCATTCTTTGACACAACTCTTTTCTTTGTGACTTTGAAAGAGTTTCTGTATCCAAATCCTCGAAATAAATGCTTCCGGAATCCGAATCTTCTAATCCTATTATGCATTTACCAAATGTCGATTTGCCCGATCCACTCTCTCCAACAAGACCCATAATTTCTTTTTCATTCACACAAAGATTTATGTTGTCTAACGCATGTATTACTTTTTTGCCTACATAATAATGCTTTGTTAATCCTTCCGTTTTTACTACTGGTTTCATCACTTTTCACCTCCCAGCATGCTGCATGCCACCTTATGACCATTCATATCAACTAGCTCCGGTTGTTCTACAAAGCAAGTTTCTTTCGCTTTTTTACATCGTGGTGCAAAAGGACAGCCTTGCATTTTTCCATGTAAGGAAGGTGGAACTCCCGGAATTGTATCTATCTTTTTCCCTCTCATGGATGGGCTAATCCTACTTTGCATTAATGCTTTCGTATAAGGATGCATCGGATTATCAAATATTTCTCTTACATTTCCGCTCTCAACAATTCTTCCTGCATACATTACTGCTACTTTTTCACAAATCTCTGCAACCACACCAAAGTTATGTGTGACAACAATCACAGCCATATCTTCCTGATTTTGCATTTCCTTAATCAATTTTAAAATCTGAGCTTGCGTAGAAACATCAAGGGCAGTTGTTGGCTCATCCGCTAATAACAACTTAGCATGGCACACAAGAGACATTGCAATTACAATTCTTTGTAGCATTCCTCCACTTAATTCAAATGGATATTGATTAAATCTTTGTTCTGGTGGATTTATCTGCACCTTTTCAAATACATCTAATACCCTTTCTTTCGCTTCCCCTTTGGAGATACTTTCATTTTCTAAAATCATTTCGACAACTTGCTTTCCAACGGTTTTAATAGGATTGAGTGATATCATCGGATCCTGGAATATCATTGCTATTTCATTTCCTCTGTATTGCAGCATCTCCTTTTCTTTTAGTTCTAAGAGTTCTTTTCCATCGTATAAAATACTTCCATCAATACTGACTTTTCTCTCATCATGAAGTCTCATGATCGATTTTATTGTCATACTTTTTCCTGAACCACTTTCACCAACTATTCCAACAATCTCCTTTTTCCTAACATCCAAATCAAGGTGATGAACTGGTTGTATAATTCCACCGGGTGTAATCACTTCTACTACTAAATCTTTTATTTTCAAAATATTATCATCTGACATATGAGCAACCTCCTATTCTAATACACCTTTTGTTGCAGTCTGTGTTTCTTCTTATATACCCGAATAGAAGGTAACACTCTTTGCGTTGGATCCATATATATTCTTAAATTGTCAGATACAACAGATAATGATGTCACTACTAATACAATTGCAATTCCAGGTGCCAATGCCAAAAGAGGATGTTCATAAATCATTGACATATTATCATCTAACATTATTCCCCAATCAGCAGTTGGTGGCTGGACACCTAATCCACAATAACTCATGGAAGCCAAACTGCCCATAGCAGCTCCAACGTCTAATGTAACCTCTGCCAAAAGAGTTCCAATACAATTTGGTAATATTTCTCTAAATATAATTCTTAAATGTGAGTAGCCTATAACCTGTGCTGCTTGTACATAAGGAAGATTTTTCTGAACTAGCACCGTACTTCTGGATAATTTGGAAATCATCGGCGTAAAGATGATACCTAATGCAATAATCACATTAGCAGTTCCACGACCAAAGACTGCAATCAGGACAAATGCTAACAGCAGTACCGGAAAGGCACAAAGTACATCACATATTCGCATATAAAATGTATCAAACCATCCGCCAAAATATCCTGCCATCATTCCTAAAGGAACGCCGATAATGATTGAAATGATAATTACAGTGACAGCATTTAATACCGTTGTCCGGCATCCGGTAATAAGACGGGATAAGTTATCTCGCCCTAGTGAGTCGGTTCCTAATATATGTTCACTACTGATTCCTTGATTTGCATTTATAACATCAATCGCAGTCTCATCATAAGGCTTTAATAATGGCCCAAATAAAATCAGTACTAATGTAACCATCAAAATAAATGTTGCTATAATCATCGGAATCGTGAATAATCGCCCTATTTTTCTATTCATCAGAGCCACCTCCTATAACTTTACTCGCGGATCAATTAACGTATAAACAATGTCCATAACCAAACTACTTACCATAAACAGAATTAACATAATTAGTGTGATTGCCATTGTTACAGGAAAATCATTTTCTGAAACTGCTTTTACCAACATGCTTCCTAATCCCGGCAAAGAGAATACTTTTTCTACTAACATTGACTCCGAAATAATTCCACCGATCATAACAGATGCAACTGTTAATACAGGGATAATACTGTTTGGAACAATATCGCCAATCAATATTTTCTTAAAAGCCATTCCTTTTGCTTTCGAGGTTATAACATAATGCTTATTCATTTCCTCGACTGCACTACTACGCATCAGACGCGATAGTAAGCCAATATTGATAAATGATAAAACAATACACGGAATAGAAATTCTTGTTAAAAATCCACCAAAATCCGTATACCCTCCACTAATCGGATATCCCGGTAGAACGATGGGCACAAGTAGTAAAGATATGAGTCCTAACAAAAAAGATGGTGTTGATGATAAAACAACCAATAACACAGAAAGTATCTGATCGATTTTCTGTCCGGCTTTAACAGCCTGTAATAAACCAATCGGAATAGAAATCAAAAAACTAATCAACATGGTTCCTACAATTAACCCTGCAGTTACCGGCGTCTTTTGTATGATTGCAGTTGATACTGACTGCTTACCAACATAAGATACACCAAAATCACCCATAGCTACACCTTTAAGCCATATAAAATACTGACTAATTATATTCTCATTTAAATGGTAACTTTCAATGATACTTTGCTTCATTTCTGCAGAAACAGTTCTATTACCACAAATGGTCATAATCGGGTTAGCTCCAAATGTGTGTAAAAGGATAAAAATGACAAAGGTGGTAAGCACTAACGTAAGTACCATATATAACAACCTCTTTGCTATAAACCTAAGATATTTCATACGCATCACTCCTCGTATAATTAAATAAAGGCGTCCACCAGTAAATACTGATAGACGCCTTAGTCCAATCTTTCTTCAATTCTGCAATACAATAGTAGCATGCATAAAAAGCAATATAAAACCACCTTTAAAACGCCTTTTTCAAAATATTCATAACATCTTCTTCTGTCAAATTAACATTTCCACCGTATAACGGACAGCTAGCTGCTCTTTTTGCACATTCTGGCAAATACTCTTCCGTCACACCAACAGATGACATCTTCTCAGGAATCTCCATAATCTCAAAGAAAAACTTCTTAAGCTTGCTAATTCCTTCTTTTGCCAATGCTTGTGTATCATCTGATTGTGGTACTCCAAAAACATTAGTTGCAAGTTCAGCAAATTGTACACAGTTCTTATCACATAATATGTATTCCATCCAAGGAATAACTACTTGCGCCAGTACCTCACCGTGGACTGTATTATAAAATCCACATATCTGACCTTCTATCCAGTGAATTGGTGCCGCACCACCACCTGGTCCATCGCTACTAAGTCCAAAACTTACAATACCACTTGTTGCAAGGCTTGCTGCCCACATAAGATTGGCACGCGCTTCATAACTCTCCGGATTCTTCATGACCTTTTCGCCATTTTCAACAATAACTTTCAATACAGCTTCCATCATTCGATTACAAAGTACAGAATCACCTTCCCGATGAAAATAACTTTCCAATATATGCATCATCATGTCTGCTACGCCCGCTGCAGTATATCTTTTGGGAACAGACTTTGTATAATTAGGATCAAGAATCGTGTATTTAGGAGAACAATGTAGAGAACCAAACACTTCTTTTTCCTTAGTATCCTCATTTTTAATTACACCTGCAAAATCAATATCTGATCCTGATGCCGCAACAGTTGAAACCACAAATATAGGTACAGCATCCTGAATCAGTATAGGATTCTTAACTAGCTCCCAGCAATCACCATTATACTTTGCTCCTGCTGCAATCAGTTTTGAACAGTCAATAACACTGCCTCCACCAATAGCTACTATCGCATCAATTCCTTTTTCCTTACATATTGCTACTCCCTCTCTGGCTTTCGAAACAGTCGGATTAGATGGTACTCCACTAAGTTCAGTAACACAACCTCCAAAGCTTTTAATTACTCTAATCACATCATCATATGCACCATTCTTCTTAGCACTTCCTCCGCCACATACGATTAATACATTCTTTCCATAAGCCTGAATTACTTCCGCAAGCTTTTTTACCTGTCCGGCTCCAAATGCAATCTTTGTATCTAAACCAAACTCGAAATTAAACATCTTCATGCACCTCCAACAAAATCTGTACCTGACATCGTACACGTTCAAATATTTTCAATGATTGAGCATATGACTCAACAATAACCATCTTCGGAATATAATTGTGATCCATCATATAGTCTCTTAACAACTGTAATTCAGGAATTGTGGTAACATTTACTTCTTCATCCCCTAAACTTGCATCATGTGCAATATTCATACAGAGATATGTTCCACCTGGAATACTATACACATAATTACGATTTGTATATTCATAATCATCAATATGTAAATCTATGTATTCTCCTTTTACGCGAAGTCCAGTTTCCTCTTGCCAACACTTAGTATCAGCAATAAAACCATTTCGTTTTGAAACTATATCCATCATCTCCAATTGTTTTTGGGCTATTTCTGCCAAAGCAATAAAAGAGGATGATTCTTCATATGGATTTTCACGATATATCACTTTTCTTTTTTCCATATGCTGTATAAAAGGCTGATAGCATGCTCTTTTTTTCTTCAAATTATTCTCATATTCATTCCGATACCACCGTATATTCTTTTCGACCACCTTAAAATGTTCAATTTGTTCTTCTACTTCTTTTTGCTTATCATCAATAATACGGATAATTTCTTCATTCGTACTTGCCTCAATAACTCTTCTGATTTGCTCAAGAGTCAAATCCATCTTTTTACATTCTTTCAACACTTCGATTTTTTCAACATCCGATACTGAATAGTATCTGTAATTTGTCTCTTCATCTACATAACTAGGCATAATAAGATTATGTTTTTCATAGTAGCGCAATGTATGTGCTGATAATCCCGTAATTTTTGCAATTTCACCAATCATATATCTTTTCATAATAATCCTCCAATGGACTAGCCCACGAAGAGACATCTTGTTTTGGTATTCGCCGGTAGCGAAACAATTATACTTCGCCACCGGTAAACACTACACATTGAACAACTGATTCATTTAAACCATTTTATCTAACTCAGTTAACACTTTATCTGTATCTTCAAGAATCATATTAACTTCTTCCTCAGTTACTGTAAGAGGTGGTGCGATTACAAAATTACCCAAACGGAAGAATACATTACAGTATCCCATCTCATCATACATCTTAAGCAATTTATTGCAAGCCTCCTCACTATCACGTATAGATTTAACCAGACGATAGCAACGTAATAATCCTGCTCCTCTTGTCTTCTCAATACAAGGATGTGTCTCTTCGAACTCCTTCAGTTTCTTTTCTATAATCATACCCATATTATAAGAATTTTCAACTAATTTTTGTTCTTCAAATACTTCAAGAGTTGCTAAGGCACATGCACATGATAATGGATGAGCTGTATAAGTACATCCTACCGGTGCCGGATTCACTTCAAAATAATCTGCAATTTTCTTGTTAACCATTAATCCTCCAAATGGAAGGTATGCGGATGTTATTCCTTTTGCAAATGTAATAATATCTGCTTCTACATCAAAATATTCATGTGCAAAGTTTTTACCACATCTACCAAATCCAGCCATAACTTCATCGAATACAAGCAAAATATCATACTTATCACAAAGAGCACGTACCCCTTTGTAATATCCTTTAGGAGGAACAATAGCTCCGCCACCGCCTGTAATTGCTTCAAAGAAGATTGCTGCAATTTTGGTTGGTCCCTCAATCAAAATCAAATGTTCCAACTGTCCTAACAAAAATTCTGTCCAATCTTCTTCTGTTTCAAATTTTGCTCCAACTACCTGATCTTCAAAGTTTGGTCCAAAGAAATGAACGTGTCCTGAGATTGGTGGATCTGAAGAAAATCTCCAACCTTCTCCTGTCAGGTTAGCTGCACCATACTGTGCACCATGATAAGAGTTATATTGAGAAAGAATCTTATACTTTCCTGTATATTCTTTGGCCACCCTAAGTGCCCATTCATTCATCTCACCGCCACCTGTACCAAATATTACTTTACTCATATTTTTAGGAGCAAATTCTGTAAGCAGTTTCTTGGATAAAGCAGCTCTAACATCTGTTACATTGTCATGTGTACAATACTCAACACGATCGGCCTGAAATTTGATTGCATCTCTTACATGTTGTTGACTATGCCCAATATTGGAACACACCGCACCGGAACCGATATCAAATCGCTTTTCACCTTTCGAATTCCAAACATAACAACCTTCTGTTTTTGTTACTACATTTGGTTTTACATTCTCCTGAGCTTCCCATGTGTACATGCTATACTCGCAAGACATGTCAGCAGCTTCTTCTCCTTCTGGTAATTTTGTTCTGAATTCAAACATATGCAATTCCTCCTTTATATGTTTTCTTGTTCTTTACATTTAAGAGTTTAATCCCTCAACCAAGGTCTAAAGTCAACCCTTTTTTCAAATTTTTTTTTACAAACTATTTTTTGCCGTTTTTAAGGAGTTCTACTCTACAACAAACTCAGCTTTCATTATTCTATTTTTTTATTTCTTATTTTTCTTCAACACCATTTTTTTCGATAACTATAGGCTAAAAAGCGCCAATTTATAAGATTTTTTCCTTTCTTACTCAACCTGTGACTATAGTCACACCTTTCAGTGTAGTAATCTTACAGTAATACCAGTCCAAAGGTTCGTTCAATTCCCAATATCTCTTCTAAAATGCAAATGATAGGTTTGAAAACAATGCAAAAAGAGACACTTCCAAAGATTGAAAGTGTCTCACTAAGAGTAATATTTATTCAAATAAGAGTAGTGCAAGTCTGCACATTCATGCATATTCCCGCATCATTTACGTCATTTTTGGGTTCAATTTGGGTTAATTTCTACCCTTTAACACATCCTAAACCCTTGATTTTACTGGATTTATCTAGCGTCTTAAGGATTCATCTCTGCTTTTGCTTGATCCGAGCAATAAATATGTCGGCGCACATGTAGACATGATAGTTTGCATCTGCATTCTGTAAATATCATTGTACCAACCATATGATTGGATTGGTGTTTCCAATACATGGCTACCAAATGCATATCACTCTCATGGCAGATAAGAGAAACTGCTTCGTAATACTTATAATACCCAACATTGTCATACCCAAACTTCAACCTCCTTTTTCTTGTTAATATTCACACATTGTATTATACTAAACATATTACAAGAACATAGGAGATATTATGACAAACAAAGATTACAAATCAACTGATGCCTTAATGCGGCATCTTAGAGATAATGGAATTGCTATTTCCGGCAGCTCCCAAAAACAACAACTAATTAATACAGGGTATTTTCATGGTTATAAAGGATATCGTTTTTTTGTATCATCCTCTAACCAACTCCCTTTTACCTCATATAACGAGATTAATGCTACTATTCAATATGACACAAAACTTAAATCTCTTTTATATGGGAAAATGATGTTCATTGAAACTGCACTCAAGAACATTGCTTTAAATACTATTATGACTGAAATAGGTTCAAACAGTATCTATGATATGTATGATAAAGTAATCAGCAGCTACAAAAATGCTCCATCAAACACACCGAATGACATCAAAAAAAGATACCAAAATAATAAACTAAATCTACAGGGTTCTATCCAAAATTCCATTGCTGCTGCATATAGAAAGGACAACCCTAAAATTTCCCATTTTTATAACAATGTAAATTACAACGAAGTTCCTATTTGGGCAATTTTTGAAATACTGACAATGGGTGATTTTGGTTATCTTCTTTCCTGTCTGACAATGGATATGCGGGAAAAAATTTCTCGTGCAATTGGTATAAATCTGTCCAGTGATACTTACCGTGAATTGGTCTACAAGTATGTTTATACGCTTAAAGATTTAAGAAATGCCATTGCTCATAACGATGTTGTATATGATACCCGTTTTAGAAAAATAGATCCTTCCAGACCAATGAAGCAATGCCTTATTTTTGAAATGGGACTGCCATACATAAACTTTAAAACGATTGGCGATTATATCATTCTCATTTGCTACTATTTAAAACTGTTGAAAGTTTCCAAAACAGAACTCAAAGCATTTATACGAGAATTTGAAAAAATCACACAGGAATATAGAAACTCAGTAAACGCTAATGTTTCTGCTGTTACTATCCATCCTGATCTAACTTCTCGTATGGCAACACTGAAAAATTCTCTTTAATACTTGCATATTTTGCCCATTTGTAGTATATTATAGATAGCAATTGGGGTATGTGTTTGCGGACACATACTTGGAGGAGTCGGAGAAGTCTGGCTCCTCTTTTAGTATTTACGAGTTTGTGAAAACTTTTCTGTAAATAGAGATATTATAGGTCTTCTATGGTAAAATAAATTAGCATAGGAGGCCTACTATTATGGCAAGAAGAGAAAAGAAACCAATACATAAAGTACAGATGACAGAAGGAAAACGTAACATCATTCACCAACTCTTAGAAGAGTATGATATTCAAACTGCTGAGGATATCCAAGAAGCTCTTAAGGATTTACTTGGTGGAACAATTAAAGAAATGATGGAAGCAGAAATAGATGAGCATCTAGGATATGAAAAATCCCAGCGTTTTGATAGTGACGACTATCGAAACGGATATAACCTCAGATTGAAGATTGGCAAAATCGTCCTTTAGATGAAGTATATCCAATCTTGTACATAGATGCCATTCACTATTCTGTTCGAGATAATGGTGTGATTAAAAAGCTTGCAGCTTATGTAATATTAGGAATTAATACGGATGGCAAGAAATAAGTCCTGTCCATTCATGTTGGTGACAATGAAAGTGCAAAATACTGGCTTTCTGTCTTGAATGAACTAAAAAACAGAGGTGTAAAAGATGTACTTATTATCTGTGCTGATGGATTAAGTGGCATAAAGGAAGCGATAGCAACTGCTTTTCCCAAAACAGAATATCAGAGATGTATTGTACATCAAGTCAGAAATACGTTAAAATACGTTCCAGATAAAGATCGCAAAGCATTTGCCACAGATTTAAAGACGATATATCAAGCGGCGGATGAAAAGAAAGCATTGGCAGCACTGGAGCGAGTAACTGAGAAATGGACGCCCAAATATCCGAATTCCATGAAGCGTTGGCGTGATAACTGGGACGCTATTTCACCTATATTTAAGTTTTCAGTTGCCGTTCGAAAAGTGATTTACACTACAAATGCGATTGAAAGCTTAAATGCTACTTATAGAAAGCTAAATCGCCAAAGAAGCGTATTTCCAAGTGATACTGCACTTTTAAAGGCGTTATATCTATCAACCTTTGAAGCAACAAAAAAATGGACGATCCGAAACTGGGGACAAGTCTAAGGCGAACTGAGTATTATGTATGAAGGAAGACTTCCAGAATAGAGAGCATGTCAAGAAGCAGAGGTGGGGGGCCTCACCTCTGCTTGACATACCTATTTTTAAGGAGTATATATAAAACAAGAGTTGGAGGCTTTTTGATGCTTACCAGCTCAATACTTATCATAGAAGAACTGTATTTTACAGCGTTTTCTTCACATACTCAGAGTTTTCTTCACATACTCCCAACATTGGAAAGAACCTATTTGACGCATACAAATATGGTGACTTATCTTCATAAGGCACAAAAATAAGAATCAAAATATTCTCTTGCATCATAACCTTCAGCAAATTATCATCCCTAACTTTGCAGACATTTCCCCATTCTATCCTCTAATCAGAAAAGGCGTCAGATTTTTACTCTGACACCTTTTCACTATTGAATTAAGCCTCATTCACATACCAGTTTTGGCATGCATGACCGTTCTTTGCCCACATCTTGTTTAAACGTGAGCAAATCATTATATGCTATTCTTTTTTGCATAAACCGCCTATTTTTGCAGTAAAAGAGCGACCATCTCGACGTGGCTTGATACGACAAGAAGTACGTCAAATACCCCTCATCGTATGAGGGATCATATCAACGCAATTTTTGCTCTTTTGGTTGTCTACGGTAAATTTCGATTATAATACATCTCTTTCATTCAGCCTAATGTTTACTAAACATTTTCAGTAGTTCATCATACATTATCTTTATTTCCTGAGTTTCTTCTGAACCAATGCGAAAATATTGTAAAAACGCCGTTTCTAACATAGGAACGATTGTTGAAATCTTTTTAGATGAATTGCGAATCGCTTTATCTGGCATATACAAAAGGAACAGTGAAAGAATTCTAAATATACTTTTATCGTTACCACCTATTCGTAATGCTTCAGACATATCCTCCATTAAATAGTTTAGTCTGTACCTTAGTTGTTCACTAACGTACACTTCATCTCTGTGTACAGTTTCTTCAAATAAACGAATCATCTCTCTACTAAGCCTTCTTATATTATACTCATCTTCAATTTGTCCCCTTAAAGGATAATTCTTTCCCATTTCCTGTTTATGCAATAGATGTAACCATTTCTCACGTTCTTTTTTAGCATTTTTTCCAGAATATATAAGTCTGATTTGTTCTCCGTGCAATCCATTTCTAATTATTTTGTAACATAGCCCTTTTTCCGTAAATTCTATTGACAATTTGTATTTTAAATCCACTAAGTTTGTACGCAATTTTTCTTCCGAGCTTTGGTTTCCACAAAAATCAAGCGCATATTGTATCACTTCTTGCAAGCAAATAGCTGGAATATTTGTCTTTCTCCCCTCTGTATATTGGATATACTGCGATATCTGGCTACAAAGGCAACTCGCAATTTTAACTCCTACCAAATAAGCTGTTCTTTTAGAATTTTTAGAATTTGCTATACTTGAAAACCCCGTAATATTTTCTCTAGCTACATCTAGTTGAAGCCAGTTAGCTGGAAAATTCACAATAATATCATTATATGTTCTTTCTCCTTCATAAGAATCATATATATAATTAGAGCTTCTGATACTTTTTCCAAAAACACTGCCCAAAGATGCCCTTTCTACAGTAATTCCCGAATTAAGTATCATATTTCTATTGTTCCTATTGTCGTTTTGTAATTTTTTTTTCTTGCGAATTAACATGCCATATTCATATTTATCAATATATTGATTATTAACTATTTCTTCCGAATAATTAATACTACCTACATCACCATTCTCTAGAAAAGGAATAAAAAACTTAAATTCTTCTGATTCACCTTGTCTTCTAACTGCATGAGCTGGAATATAAATTTGTTTTTCCTTCCCATTCTCATTTAAATACCGAATATTAATAGCATATTTTATATCTTGCATAACCTTTCGTATATAATCAACTATGCTTCTATCATCGATAGTTTTATCCAAGTAGAGCTTTAATTCTGTACCAATATTAGCTTCTTTATCCAATTCAATAAAAAAACAGCCGTCATAATTAGGAATATGTAATTTGAGACCTTCGGAATCATCTATGTAGTATTTTGTTTTTACATCAATTTCTTGACAAACCATAAAAGAAGACAAAAAGCCAATACCAAAATTGCTAATTGGTTTATAACTAATATTTAAATCTTCATATTCTTCACCAGAATAAAAGCTACGTCCAATGCTTGTAAAGTATCTTTCAATCTTATACCTATCCATTCCAGTGCCTTTGTCCACAATTTTAAAATATCTTTTTCCGCCTTCATCAACCTTTATTTCTATCAATATTTCTTTAGAAAACTCGCTTTCATCTTTTGCTTCCCGTACAGATATAGCATCAATAGAATTTTGAATTAATTCTCTCGCAAATACAACTTTAGAAGAATAAATATTATCTCCCGTTAATAATGGTATCAATGTTGGAATATATGCTTCAAAATTATAATTATCTAACGTATTTTTCATTCTGTCTTTATCGATTCTCGGTAACAAATAATACAATTTTAATCCTATAATTTTAAAATAGTCCTCAAATTTATTTATTAATAGATCAAATTCCTTTATAAACAAAACTGCCATTTTATGTGCTGTAGCCTCATTACATAACAAATCAATATATGCGCTTCTCCTATCAGCATCTGACTGCACAACAATACGTGGTGCCGGAACATTTTCATGAAATTTATTTTCCTCAATTTTTATATTAACTTTATATTTAATGCTCTCTTTGAAATCATCTGCATATTTAGTTAAAACCAAATATAAATCAGTAAAAAACATTCCAAGCATAGTAAACGCTAAGTAAATTTGTGATTTTTTGTTATCACAATTATTCAATAATTTATCACAACATGATGCTGCTTCTTTAAGTTTTTTAAACATAAACATTTCATGATAGTCGTTCTTCGAAATCATAAAATCTGTTTGTCCCAAACTTATATCATAAAAAGAATTCCATGTTTCTGACGCTGACTCAAAATAAGAATTTTCTTTGCCTACAATTTTCATATAACAAATAGTTCTATAATTAATCGCGTAAAGAAGAAATAAAATATTATTATAATCTCTATCAAGATATTTATATACATCCGTAAAGCCAGTTATTGCTTCACTAACCCAAGATATAATTTTACTGCAACTATCATAAGACTTAAATGCTTTTACAGCAGTCTCCTCATAAAACTCAAATTTTTCTGGTTCTAGTGTTTTTAAAATTTCTAGTAATTTTACAACTCTACCGCTTAATTTTTGTGGAGGTACCTGTTTCTTTATTATAGGTTCCAAGTTCTCGCCATTGTAAACAAATTTATTATGCTTGAATTTAATATCATCTTTCTTCTCATATAAATCCAATACACAAAAAGTATGTTCTTCTTTCCTTTTTGTACCTACCGATCCACCCGCAAATACATGAATAATATTGTCAGCATAATCATAATAATCATCCATAAAAGGACGTTCTAAGGCAAAATGTTTATGCCCATGCAAAACAATGCTCACATTCATATATCGTAGATGCTGAATTACTTTAGCATAATTTCGTATCAAACTACTATCCCCAAACTGCTGTGCCACTTCTGGAAACAAATAAAAATGATGATGAAATAATGCCACAACAGTATAATCATCCAACTTCTTGACTTTTCGCTCAATTGGAGTAATTTGAGATAATGGTATATATCCGTAATCATCATATTCACTCGCCACTTCAGACCTTAATATTTCAATCACCTTGCTCTTATCTATTCCATACCCTTTTAGTTTTTTTTCATCAATATGCTTTTCAAACTTGGAAATATATTCTTCATCAAACAAATTTCTTTTCTCTATTTCACAAGAATTAAATCCTACAAAAGCTATTTTATATTCTTTGTATTCTTTAAACAAAGAATAATCCTTATTATCATAAAAAGACGGAAGAGTTCCATAAAATTTCTCCAAAAAATTATGATATTTATTCCATCGTTTCTGAATATCATCTCCCCTTATTAAATCATGGTTGCCTGGCACAAAAATAACATCCTCTTTACTGATTTGTTCTTTATCTTGATTACTGTTAATTTCGCCCAGTAAAACCTCAAAAAAATTAACAGCCAAATTAATCAGTGTTTCATTTACGGCAACTTGTCCATCAAAAATATCCCCCGTAACTATAATACATTTGATAGTACTTAACCCAACATGGTCGATATCAGATGCAATTTGACAAGCAATATCTTCTGGTTCTTTATAAGTTTTTCCAATATGAATATCTGACAAATGTAGTATCCTAAACACATTATTTCTCCTATTATTTAGTATTTTTTATCTGGATTTTTTTCATCTGGCATAACAAATGCTTGCATATATTCAACATTCAATATATCAGCAATCGCCACTATTTCTTCAAAGAAACGGTACCGCGCTGTAGCTTCTTATTAAAATTCTAATGTGTCTACCCTATGCGCTGACAAAGTTTCACCAGATTGATATTCTGTTTCTCACACAACACTCTTATCATATCAGATGTTGTCATGATTCACCTCCACTAATGTACCTCTCATTGTAAACCAACTGATTGATAAACACAAGATACCCCTATGATAATTAACTGAAAATTCATTAAAAATTAGAAAACTCCCTGCATTTCTGCAAGGTGTCGTTCTTACAACATTCTTCTTTCTATTGGATCGGCTACAATGTATTATACAAATAACATTCGGTCTACTATAATACAGAAACCAACACAAATTGATATTAAAAAATGGAGAATGACATCATGGTGGGAAAAGTTAAAAATTTCAGACGATTTTAAAAGGCAAATCGTAGCATTAATAAAAATTTTTCGTGTACAGCTTCCAAAGTGTTATTTATAATTGCTAGGATAATTATAACATAAAACTCAAAGAAACTGATAGCATACAACATTTTATTCAGTATACTATCAGTTTCTTATTCAAATGTAGATTATTCTAAAGTATTCTCTTTTAATTTTTACCTCTCACCAACACCGTCACGCACTCACAATGCCCCGTAAACGGAAACATATCCACCGGATAAATATCCCTACTAACATACCCATTCGCCTTTAGATACGCAAGGTCTCTCCCCATCGTCTCTGGATTACAAGACACATACACAACTTTTTTCGGTGCCAACTTCACAACAGATGACAAGAACGCCTCATCACTACCTGTTCTAGGTGGATCCATAATCACAACATCCGCTGTCTCCCCATGTTGTGCCATTCCAACCATAAACTTCCCAGCGTCTTGATTGTAGAACTTAATATTCTTCACATCATTTCTCTTCGCATTGATAATCGCATCACGAATCGCATCCTTATTAAGCTCAACTCCGATAACTTCCTTCGCCTTCTTACTAGCAATGATACCGATTGTCCCCGTTCCACAATACGCATCAATCACTCGTTCTTTCCCTGTCAATCCAGCAAGTTCAATCGCCTTGTTATACAAAATCTCTGTCTGTACTGGATTCACTTGATAAAATGATTGTGGAGAAATACGGAACACACATCCACATAGGGAATCTTCAATAAATCCTTTTCCATACAACACAATATCACGTTCTCCAAGCACCATACTTGTCTTCTTATCATTGATATTCAATACAATCGTTGAAATCTCTGGATGCAGCTTTCTAAGCGCCTTCACAAAGTTATTCTTAGATGGAAAAATTGGACTTGCAAGTACCAATACCACCATAATCTGTCCACTTTCGTGACCTGTACGAATCAGCACATGACGAAGTAAACCAGAACCATTATCTTCATTATAAATACGAATCTTAAATGACTTTGCTAAATCACAGATATTACGAATGATCGCATCTGCTTTCTTATTTTCAATCTGACATTCATCTACTGCTACGACTCTATGAGACTTCTCTTCATACACTCCTGAGATAATTGTCCCGTTCTTTAATCTATCGAATACTTGATGCACCTTATTTCTATAATGATAAGGGTCTTCCATTCCCACGATATCATGTACTTTTCCGAACTCTTTTAATAAATGAATCACATGCCCTTGCTTCTTCTGCAACTGCTTACTATATTCCATTCCTTGATAAGTACATCCACCGCACTTTTTCGCATATGGACATTTCTCTTTTCCCTGTGCATTTTCTTGCTTTTTATACGGCTTAGATTCTTGTTTCAAATCTTGTGACTTGTACTGTTTGCTATCTTGCTTCTTGTATATTTTCTTATCCTGAACCATTTCTTGCTTACTATCTCGGCTCTTGAACGGTTTCTTATAAGGCTTTTTTTCTTCCTTATCAACTTTCTTATTCTTCTTACTATACTGCTTCTTTTCTTGTGCCATTTTATTACACCTTCTATTCTTTCTAATCAATTTTTCCAATTTTCTCTTATTTTACTGTTTGAATTCAAGTAAAAACCCTGTCTAGCATTATACAAGAATTTCATATGATCTGCTAGCCTTTTTTCTATGTAAAATTGTAATGTTTTTCCGAAGTTCACTTGCTTCCTTATATTTAAAATGTAAGATACTCCTAAACCAGTTTCCTTGACTTAATTTATCCTGTCACGACTTACCTTATCTCCCCAAAATTTAATATTCTTTACTAATAAATCAACATTTTCCATGTGCATTTGCTATAATATAATAAATTTACATTTTAAGGAGGAGCATTATGAAAATCAAAAGAACCAAACTATTCACTATTAGTATCATTGTACTAATCATACTTACAGCTGTACTACTTGTAGTTCTAGTACCAAAACTACAAAATCGAAAACCATCTATTTCATTTTCAACCGAAAGTGGCTTCTACGAAAATGAAATCACTCTAAAACTAAAGGCAAGTGAATCCAATGCCACCATCTACTACACAACCGATGGCAGTACACCAACCACAAATTCGGAAAAATATACAAAACCATTTACCATTGTGGATCGTACTTCTGAACCAAATGTACTCGCCAACTATACAGATGTAACACTTCTTGAAGAGTTTGTACCAACAGAATTAATGGATAAAGGAACGGTAGTACGAGCATTTGCGGTATTTCCTGATGGAGAGCAAACGGAAGTTGTGACGAATACCTACTTTATTGGAAAGGAATTGAAAGAAAAATACAAGGACATCATGGTACTTTCCCTTTCTGTCAATCCAGAAGATTTCTTCAATGAGAAGGATGGAATCTATGTAAAAGGAAAATGCTTCGATGACTGGGTAGCCTCTGGTGGTGATCCTATTAATACACCTGCATGGGAACAGGTCGCTAACTTTACACAAAAGGGACGCGATTGGGAACGTAATGTACATATGGAAGTATTTGAAGATGGAAAACCTGCTACTCTTTCCCAAGACCTAGGTATCCGTATTATGGGAGGCGCTTCCCGTAGTTATATTCAAAAGAGTTTTAAACTATATGCACGTAAAGAATATGGTAAAGGTAGTGTGGAGTACGACTTATTCCCTGGTTCCACTAAACAATGTGACCGAATCACTCCTCTTTCTACCTTTGATACATTACAAGTTCGTAATGGTGGAAATGATAGTTGGTTGACGAAATTCCATAATCGCTATATTCAACTTCTCGTCGGTGATCGTGCATTTACAACGCAAAATTCAAGACCTGTTATTGTATTTCTAAATGGAGAATATTGGAGTATCTATACGTTACAAGATGACTACAGTGATAAATATGTAGAACGTAATTTTGATATTCCAAAAGAAAATGTGGTTATGATTAAACTTGGAGCCATCGAAGAAGGTACAAACGCAGATCAAGCATTATATGATGACTTAATTTCATTTGCCAAAAACAATGACTTATCAAATGATGCAAAGTATGAAGAAATGTGTGAAATGCTCGATATACAAAGCTTTATTGATTACTACTGCACCGAAATATATATTGCCAACAATGACTGGCTTAACAATAACAACAACTACCGTTTATGGAGAAGTCGTACTAAGACAGATAAGCCTTATGAAGATGGAAAATGGCGTTATATGCTTTACGATACAGAGTTTTCTATGGGTATCTACACCAATGGACAAGACTATAATCAAAACTCCCTTGAACTAGCAATGACCCCACCAGCGGAATGGGAAAGCCCACAAGTAAGATTATTTACAAGCTTATTAAAAAATGAATCTTTCAAACAACAATTTGTCACAACTTTTATGGATTTGCTTAACCAAAACTTTGCAACTAAGAAAATGAATCTTCTATTAGATGAAATCTCTGCCGAATATGAACCTTATATGGTGGAGCACTATGCCCGATTTGGAAATAATCATGTAAGCGAACCATTGAGCAAACCAGTAAATGCTTTTTATCAAAACTTAGATGAACTAAAATATTTCGTAAACCATCGTAATGACTATATTCCTACTATGTTAAAGGACACATTAAAATTAGAGGGGGATGTAGTAGATATCAACGTCACCACATCGGACAAAGAAGGAGGAATCATTACTATTAATACCATTACACCAGACTTTTCAGATGGTACTTTTACAGGAAAATATTTTTCAGATTATCCAATTACGATTACTGCCAAAGCAAACGATGGATATACATTCAAAGGGTTTACTCGTAGTGATTCTGTGAACGTTGATGAAAGTGTAACTTCTATCTCCGTTGCACTTGATAACATTTCATCTGATGAACCACTTGAAATCCAAGCCATTTTTGAAAAGAATTAAAATCACATCTTTTCTTGCATATTTTACTAAGTTTTTTCCCATACTATCCTATGAATTTTTACCAAAATATTGGAGGATACTATGGAGAACATAATCGACTCAAATGTAATAAAGAAGCTTTATGCAAAGAGTACTGATGTACTAGTTCGCCCCATTGAGATACATGGTCCTAATTCGATCTCCTTTTCTATCTTCTGTGTGGATGGGCTTGTAAATAGTCAAATGCTAGACTTAACCATATTGAGGCCCATTGCAACAGAAGAAGGGGCAAAACAATGTCGGAACCAGATGGATCTAGCCAATTACTTGTTAAATCAAGGCGGTGGCTATCATGCATTTGGTTCTTTTGTAACGGATTTTAACCAATTAAATACAATGGTTATGAGCGGAATGGCTGCCATCCTTCTTGATGATATTCAGGCAGCTGTTGTATACGATGTCCGTACCTTTGACAAACGTTCCGTCTCCGAACCATCGGAAGAAAGTACATTAAAGGGTGCCAAAGATTCCTTTATCGAAGTGTTGCGAACCAATACGGCATTGATTCGTCGTCGTATCCGTTCCCCGCATTTGACCATCGAGCAAATGTATGTGGGACGACTTTCTCGAACCGACGTTGCCCTTTGCTACATGAACAATGTATGTGATATGAACCTTGTAGATAAAATCCGACAAAAGATTCAAGATATTGATATCGACAATATCTCTGCTGCGTCTTTTATCGAAGAATTCATCTCGGAAAATCGTACTTCCTTGATGCCACAAGTTATGTATACCGAACGACCAGACCGTTGCTGTAGTAATATCACAGACGGACGCATCGTTTTGATTGTGGATGGAATTCCATTTGCATACGTGTTACCTTGCCAATTTCCAATGTTACTGCAATCTTCGGAAGATTACTCAGAAAGCTTTTTAGCGGGGTCATCTTTACGATTTTTGCGCTATTTAATGGTGATAACATCACTTTTACTTCCTGCATTTTATATCGCAGTAACCACATTTCATAGTCAGCTCCTTCCTTTGCAGATGTTGTTGTCCATTCAAAAGGCGAAAGTGAATGTTCCATTTTCCTCGTGTATTGAAGTACTGGGAATGCTCCTTGCCTTTGAAATCTTAATCGAAGCGGGACTGCGTATGCCCAAAAATGTTGGTACTGCCGTATCCATCGTAGGTGGTTTAGTGGTTGGTCAGGCTGCGGTGTCAGCAAATATTATTTCGCCTGTAGTTGTCATTATCATTGCCATTGCAGGTATCGCTGGATTTACCGTGCCAAATCAAGACCTTGCCATTGCGCTTCGTATTGCAAGATTTGGATTAGCTGTATTAGCATCCTTTGCAGGCTTCTATGGCTTGATGATCGGATTTTTATTTATCGTAACCCACCTTTGCAGTTTAGATAATTGTGGATTAGCATATATGGCACCATTTGTAGAAACCATTAAAGCTGATTTACAAGATACCCTACTTCGCTACCCAATTGAAGATTTCAAATATCGTCCTGAAGGCATCGCACCTCAGAACAAGCGAAAACAAAAGTAAGGAGGTCGTCTTATGGGTACAAGACCTAGAAAGAAAAATTATAAGGTATTTTTGTGGATAGCGATTCCCCTTCTACTCTATCTTTTCTACATTCAGATAGACCGAAAGGAAGTAGGCGAAACCAACTTTGTAGAGATTCTTTGCATCGACCGTGAGGGTGATGTGTATACCATCACAGGATTTTATGATAATGCTGCTAGTAAAAATGATGATGGCTTGAAAATGATTGATGGCACTGGCGATTCCGTCTATACCGCCTATATGGATATGTCTCGTAAAAATGCCAAAGATCTTTCCTTAGACCACACAGAATATTTTCTACTAAGTGAACAAGCTGCTACCCTTGGCTTGGAACACTGCTTGGATTTTATTTCCCGTGAGCCTGATATGAAAACCAATGCAAAATTATTTGTACTAAAAACAAAAAATGCTAACAAATTGTTGGACAAAGCTTTAGAGAAAGAGTTTGCTCCATCGGATACCTTAAATGCTATCTCAAATAAGCAAACCAACAATTTGAAAAAACCTATGAATACTTTATTGCAAGTCCTTAACGATATGGAACATAACTACAACAATCTTCTACTTCCGTATCTTGTTTACGAGGACGAATCTATGTATCTTGATGGTTATGCAACCTTTAAAAATGGTCGACTTTACAGTTATCTAGGCCATGACCTTTCCCAAGCGGTTGATTTGTACCGCAACAATTTACGAACTTGTCCTTTGGATCTCGGTTCGGAAATCTGCGTTCAACTTCTTGATATTGTCTCTACTCCACAAGTGGATGTAATTGACGACAGCTTAAATATCAATATGAAGGTGAAAGCAGAGTCTACTGTAAAACAAGCGACGAATATTACAAATGTATTTGAGGAAGAAACTCGTACTCGCATTGCTGAGTTAGAAAGATATCGTCTTACTGAAAATTTATTAGAAATCATTTTTCTTATGAAGACAGAAAAACTTGATTTACTAAATATTGGTACTCTTTTAGAGAAGAAAGCGGATGCACTTCCAGCCAATACAACTTGGGATTCTTACATTAATAATATGGAAGTTTCCTTAACCATTGAGTTGGATACAGCGAAAACGTATACCCTTGAAACAGACTAAAAACAGATTTGAATAAGAAAGGTTTGGTATTAAAATGAAAGACCGCATATCCATTCGGCAGTTTATCTTTTTATTTATTTTCACCACCATAACGCCCCTTTTTACTTACGTTCCCCAGATGGCTGCACGTAATGCTGGCAATAGTGGTTATATCTGTGCTGTATATTATGGATTCCTGCTCTTCCTTTTCGCTGCATTGCTGATTCGAATTGTAAAGGTATATCCACATCACAGTTTATTTGATATTTTATCGGAAATGATAGGACGTGGCATAACACGGGTTATCTTTTTCTTATATGGTGTGTGGGCATTTATCTATTTGATTTATAAGATAAGTTCCTATTCCTTGTTGTTGCAGTCCACATTAATGACTGATGGAAAAAATTATTTGATTTTATTTGCGTTGTTCTTTGTGGTTATTTATGCAGCGTTTAAAGGACCAAAGACAATTTTCCGTGTAGCGGAACTTTTGTATGGTCCGTTGATTGTCTTTTTGATTTTACTTGCAATATTTACCTTACCAAATATCAATCGTGAGTTCTTAGCTCCGATTACGGCGAAACAACTTAGTTTAAATTTGGATAGTATTCCCATACTTGCACCGATTGGTGGAAATATATTTTTCCTACTCTTTTTCCTTCGTCCGATATCATCTATGAATCGGTATCCTGTAGTGAAGAAGCGGATTTTGCAGTGTGTATTTGTATTTTTCCTAATTAGCTATTTGTCCATTTTCCTTACTATAGGGATAGCAGGAGCAACGCTTACCAGTGAATATGGTTACTCGTTATTTCAAGCAATTAAGTGCATTACGTTTTTAAATAGTTTTGAACGTTTTGATGCGCTAATTGTGTTAATTAGTGTGATTTCGGATTTTATTACGATTACGTTCTATTTGATTATTGTGATGAAATGTTTTGCATTGGCGTTCGGTATTAAGAACTTTAAGGAAATCGCGGTGATTACGTTGACACTTGCATGTACACTTTCGATTGTATATGATGCAACTCAGTATCAGTTAGAGCATGTTTTCCGTGGATATGTAGATCGAATTAGTATGGTGTTCCAATATGTGATACCGATTCTACTTGGGATTATATGTTGTTTTAAGAGGGTTCCAGAGACGGAATCCGTACAACGTGAGTGATTTATATATCCTATTTTTCTCGAGACAACTGTAAAAATAAATATGAATTTGAACTGATAAAAGAGGTAGTTTCTTTTACTAATACATGTGTAATTACATACATGTGATAGCAAAGGTGAACTACCTCCTTTTGATTCTATCATAAAATTGTAGAACTAAACGCAAGTAATACTAGCGAAACGCAACTATACGAATCCGAATTGCAACAGATTGTGGTGGTTCACTTCTTGTCATTGCTGCGGAAAATGTTGCATTTACCCTCATTCCTTCTCGAAGTCCCCATACTGAGATCTGCTGGTTAAGCTGATTTAATATTAATGTATTTTGTGTAATTATAAGTTGCACAAGCTGTGTCGTAAATTGATTGAATACATTAAATACTTCATAGGATATTGTTACAAAAGTTCCAGTTGGTAAAATGTTCACATCGGTAATTACTGCGTTTCTTACGGTAATTGTTTGGTCTACTGGCTGTGGTTGAGGTAATGGAACTGGAATTGGTATTGGTATCGGTCTTGGTGGCTGTGGCCTTGGTCTCGGTGGCTGCGGTCTTGGTGGTTGTGGTCTTGGTCTCGGTGGCTGCGGTCTTGGTGGTTGTGGTCTTGGTCTCGGTGGCTGTGGTCTCGGCGGTTGTGGTCTTGGTCTTGGTGGCTGTTGAGGGCCTCTAGGTGGATATTCTCGACCTGGTGGTTCTTGTCGTCTTGGAGGATTTTGATTTCCTCTGTCTGGATTATCTCTACCTGGATTTCTTCCACGCCTTCCATCATCATCAAAATTAAATCTGTCCATACGATAATCTCCTTTTCAAGATAAAAGGTTGTATTCTTTGATACAATAAGTCTTACTTCATCTTATGAAAAGGAAATAAAAATGTACCTTGACAACATGCCTATTAAATTCTCTTGTTACTATCAATCTTTATATATTAAAGATTATTGAAGTTCTAGTAAATCACTATTCAAATACCTTATACACTTCCTTCTTATCATTATTTATGTAAACTATATTTATTTCACTTACTTTCCAATCCTTAAAGGTCAGATAGAAATACTCAAATTCTGATAAATATACAGCATATCCAGAAGTAACTTGAGATAGCTCATTATGCGTGTCAATTAATGTAGACTCAAACGTATTGCCCTCTTTGCTTTTAAACTCAGATTCATTGATTTCCTTCCACTTATTTGACTGAAATGAATAATTAAATGCCGCATTAAATGCTCCACTCATTTCTTTGAATACAATAAAAATCTCTTTTCCATCGGACGATACTCTGCTTTGATATTTACACTCCTTGTATTTTCCACTTAACAGTGCGGATACATCAAAAGATTTAGACAGTTTTTTATTTACCATGTCATATACATAAATATCTACACTCTCGAAAACCACCTTATTATGATCAGCGTAAAGTAAACAAGGAGGTTCAGCACCAATCATCCTTTCTTTTATCGCATTATTATCCATTTCTTTAATTATACAATCAGCGGTGTTTGAACTCCATTGAAAACGCACTACTATACATATAATTTCCAGAAATACAATTATGCTAATTATCACCAATATTTTCTTTCTCATTCTACAACACTTCCCACCTATAGGCTGTGAATAGTTCAAAAAACAAAATAGCTACACATACCATTTCCACTATTTCTTTCTAATTATAAACTTCACTGTTCTAACATTTCCAGCCTTATCTGTAACCTTTAATGTGTATTTACCTGGTGCAGATACCACTTTACCACTCTTAATCTTTTTACCATTTAAAGTAGCAGATTTTACAGCGCGGTTATCTGAGAATGTGATTGTCTTTTTATATTGATATGTCTTACCATTTGTAACGCCTTTTACTGTTGGTGCTGTTTGATCAATATAGAAAGTCACTTTCCTAACGTTTCCAGCCATATCTGTAACCTTTAATTCATATTTACCTGGTTTAGAAACTACTCTTCCGCTCTTAATCGCTTTTCCATTTAATGTAGCAGATTTTACTTCACGATTATCGGAGAATGTGATTGTTCTCTTAGTTTTGTAGTATTTATTATTTTCAACACCTTTTACCGTTGGTGCTGTTTGATCAATATAAAATGTCACTGTAGATGTGTTACCTGCAAAGTCTTTTGCAACAATGCGATATCTTGCATTATTTTCAAACGTCTCAATATTTCCCATTTTAATACCGTTTACAGTTGCACTTGCGATACCAGTGTTATCAGATAATTCAACATCAACACTGTCATTGTAGTATGTGTTATTTTTAACACCCGCGATCACTGGTTTCTCTTTATCTACAGGATAGACTGGATTTTCAACTGTACTTGCTTGTAACAATTGGTCACTTAGAATATACTCTTGTGTCCATGTTACTGTTTTCTTATCTTCGCTTAATGTACCATTTGTTGATACGATTTCCTTTGGAAATGTAATCACAATTCTATTGATTATATTTTTATACATTTTATCTAATCCATATTCTTTATCTTCACGACTACCATATCCAGCTAATACACCTTGGAAGGTATCTTCTGTAATATATGCATAATTTATAATAGATTCAGAACCCAATGGAGATTCAATTAATTCAGAACTCAATGAAGATTCCTTTAATTTACTTTCCAAATAACTTCCATCTGCTAACAATCTTTGTAAATCTGTTAATGAATCAAATGTCATAGCTATTGTGAATGAAACATACTTTTCATTATTGTATGTAGTACTGCCTTTCACAAATCCCATTGATTCAATCTCACTCTCCATTTCTGGTGATAACTCTAACATTTCTTCGTAATAATCTTGTTCAAATATCATGCCGTAAGTCATTTCTCCTGAACCATCATCTTTAATGTTCACTGCTACATCTTGACCGTAACATCCTGTCATAATTACAAGCATGAGCATCATTGTAATCATTAAATACACTTTTTTCATATTTTTCATTTCACTTTGCTTGTGCAATACAAGCCTCCTCCTTTTAATCTAGTCTAAATAACAATATCATATTCGAAGCAAAATATAAGTCACTTATTAACTATTATTTAATATCTTATACATTCATATTATCCAATTTCACATACTCTTTTTATCGATTTCATCATTATTTCTAGATTTTCTTTCTTCGCAAAATCTACAGGAACATCAAACATCTCCATAATATCCTTCGTCTCTGGAAATGGCTCTTTCTGAGAACTTAATATAAATTTAAATAATTTAATCAACAAGATATCCCACATCCCCAATTTTTTTAAGTCAAACCCTCCTCGTAGATAAAACATCTTCATTCGATCTAATTGTTCCGTTGTAAACTGCCTTTTCCACAATTGTTCTACCTTATGTACATTTCCTTCTCTTATACCTACTGTGAACATAAAAATATTCTTATCCTTTAAAGCTTTCCAATGCTTCATAATATAATTCGCACCAACAATTGAACCTGCATGAACATATCCACCAAATATTATGGTGTCATACTCTTTTAACTGTTCTACTTTTACCCGTTTCATCTCTAATACATCACAATTTAAATCTTCTCCTATCCACTCGGCGTAACGCCGTGTGTATCCCGTTTTGGATCGATACAAAACAAGTATATGATTCATCTTCCTCACCCTTCCTTTCTCTTGGATAATTCAAACAATTCACCTATATTTTACTTTGTTTTAAGTATAAATTGTAACACTCCTTTCGTCAAGATTTGCATACATCCTCCACCTTTCTATATTAAACTTGTTCCAGCGAAATCGTTACACATATCTAAGAAAGAAAATTAATACCCACTTAATATTAGGTAACAAAAAGACAAGCCACTATCGACTTGTCTTTTATCTTTCAGAATTCATCACTAAAAGGATGGTGTCCAACCCTTTAGTACGTTGTAAATTGTGTAATTTGCCGCCTCACTAGCAGATAATTGTGGACGCTTGCTGTTTACTGCTGCACCACTTCCTGAGCTGTTATATTCGTAGAATCTACCGTGGCTTGCTGCAACACCTGACATAGAAGTCCATCCATCTGTCTTAATATGAGCGCCCATTGTACAATTAATATAAGCTACTGCCGCCTTATTTACACTTGTTCCACTTGGACACCATGGTCTTCCTAACCATACGGAATTAGAAGCCGTTCCAGACTCACAAGTAAGATTGCAATTCAAAAATACAAAACCATAAGTCTCTTCAATTGCTGTTCTTGCTGCTGTTAAGTATCCGTTATTGCTTGAACTTCCACGATTTAAAGAACGAATCTCACAATTATCGAATACTGCTTGACTTCTGCCAAAGATAAAATCAACATCCCCTGCAATCATACATTTGTAGAAGTATTGTGTTCCACCATCACATAGTAAAGTATCTTGATTTCCTAAGACATTACAGTTATAGAATTTTACCTTTGTTCCAGTTACACTTAGCGCCACTGCTTGCTCGCCATTATTGCCTTGTTCAACAAATGAATTCTTGAATGTAATATTCTGAACAGAAATATTGCTACCCTTTATAAATGTGGAAGCACTTCCACCAGTTCCATAAGTTCCGCCTGAACCATTGCTTTTTGCATTGTAGTTATCATAATGAAGAATTACTCCGTCTTTGGATTCTCCCATTAAAGTAAGGTTAGACACACCACTTGGGATTGTAACCACTTCATAGTAAGTACCATTTTTAATGTAAATAGTCTTACTTGCAGAACTACTTGAACCTAAACTATTAATCGCAGCCTGTACTGTTTTGTAAGAACCACTTCCATCACTTGCAACTACGATTGCCCCTGATGGTATTGTAGTTGTACTAGAATCTGAACTTGTACTAGTCGTAACTTGAATGCTGTAAACATTAATTCCAGAATTAGAAGAGTACAAGTAAATACTACTACCACTACCTGAATATGTATAACTGCCGTATGCCAATGATGCTGGTGCTGTAATTGTAGAAAGCTGATTACCGTTTTGGTCAGCTACTACTAAACTTCTTGCGCTACTTCCTGATGACTTTAATGCCACTTTGATTGTGCTTGTACCACTTACAGGAATTTTGATTGCGCGGTAACTTGTGCATCCTGATCCTCCTAGAGCTAGATAATGAGTAAATGTAGTTCCGTCTAGTGTTGCAGAACCACTTTTCACACTCATTGTCTTTGCACTTGTCGCCACTAATGTTAAATTGTTAATTGTTGTTGAGGAAGAGATTGTCCCTAAACTCTTGAACGCACTGTCCCCAAATGTCCATGTAGTAGATGCTGCCTCTACTTTATCGTTTGTAAAAGTCATGCTGGTAAAAATGAAAGCGATTACCATAAGGAAACTAAAACATTTTCTTATTGTAGATTGTTTCATAAAATACCCCTCCTTTTTTATTTTCTTCATGCATATTGCTAGAAGTAATACTATTTTACTAGGTTTCAAGAGGAATATATATCCTTGAAATGTCTAAAAGAAAAATTTATTTTTGGGCATTTTCACGTAAGCGCTTTCATTTTACTAGACATTTATTCTCAATTTATTTACTTCCTTCGAATTAAAAAACCATCAGTATTCGATACTCGTATTATATCAAATACTGATGGTTTTGACTGCTCAGAATATTTTAAGGAAGAATACTCTGAACTAATTTCCCATCATAATAAACTTCTACTTTGCCTGATTGGAAATCTACATAATTTGACCAGTCCTCTTGATGAATTCGAACGTTCATCTGTAAAGTGGCTCCATTTAAGTCAAAAGAACTGCTGCATTTCAATTCCACATAGTCGTCCTTGCTACTTCCAACAATCTGGGAGGATAGATCTTGGTACCAAGGAGCTTGTGGTAATTGTAAACCAGCATAGTCACAAGATGCGATTTGTTTCTTGTTACCTGACTTACTGTAATAGTATCGAATCTTTACTTTTGCTAAGTCTACTTTTCCTTTTCCATTTCCACGAATGGTATAATGCTGAAGAATTGTATTCGTATTACAGTTCGTTGAAACACTGACAGATGGAACTCCACCTACTATTTCCTCTGGTCTATCTGGGGATTGAGATGTTGCTGGTTGGCTTACTTCTGGTTCTTCTGGTTTCTGGGAAACCGCAGGTTCACTTACTTCTGGTTCATCAGACGGCGTTGGATGAATTTCTTCTTGCTCCATTTGACAAAGATAGAAATCATCCCATGAACCCCATGCTTCAGCAACTGCTTCTACACATACACCAACTGTAAGCACTCCATCCTTGCCAACATAAATGGAATTTAGGGAAGGGTTATCCCATTCTTGCCAGCTTGTAACACTGCTTTCTGCTTCGTATCGTGTACCGCTACTTTCTGCATATAAAACAAAGGAAGATGTATCTCCTGCGTCTCCACCTTGTAAATAACTACTTAGATAATAGTAACCTGGTTCTAAACCAGTTAATGTCTGTGATACCACATAAGACATATCACTACTATCCCAGAATTTTAAACAATAAGAACCTGTTCTTACATTGGATGCCTCTTTTTGAATCGCAACTCCATTTCCACTAATATTCCAGTTTACATTACCATCTTCAAATCCTGGATTGGATAATAAGTTTTTACGAATAATCGTTAAGGTACATTGAATTTCATAGACGGTTTCATTTACAAGAGCTGTACCACTAATTTCGTATGTTCCTAATCCTGCTTGAATTGCTGTATTTAACTGTTTTGTATTCCAAGTGACTGCAACTTCTTCTGTGTCACCTGTATTGTAAGAAACGGTTACAGTTGCTGGAAGTGAGATATCGTCGCCGATTTCTGCTGTTACCGTAATCTTATCTTCGATACTGTCTACCGCTAGAGGCGCATTGGTTCCAGTATCTACATAGCGGAAAATGTTAAGGGAGTCGAGAGGGTTGCCTTCAAAATCAAATAGTGCTTGATTATCCCATGAAGAACCACCATACCATGTTGCTGCATCCGATTCGTATTCACCGGCATAACTAGATGCCCATCCTGAACCATATGTTTCCCAAGCAATTTTATTGGAAGCTAAAACGCTGGAAGCATTGGATGCCTCTTCATCGTACACTTCTACTGGAATCCATGCTGGTTCCCAATAGAATACACCAATTCCATCCTCACCTACATCTGCAACTGCTTGCATTACATCGCGAACGGCATTTGCCTGTCCTTGCACAGTTGCTGGATATGCTAATAATGATGCATCCTTCTCAGCTATACTATTTTCATGACCGTCACCATCTTCCATTGTGTATACATAAGATACTTCCGCTACCATCACCTGCTTGCCATAGGTGTTTGCGACTGTACTTAATACATTTGTTAGATTGTCTAAGGTACCATGCCAAAATGGATAGTAAGAAGTGGCAAATACATCATAGTCTACTCCATATTGCTCTAAATATCCTGCATATGTCGTATACCTTCCTGATGTTTCAGGATTTGTATAATGAACGGCGATTGAAATATTTTTGCCATATGCACTTGCTATGGAACGAACAGAATTGCAGCCTGCCTTATATAGTGTGCATTTGTTTGCAATGGAAGTTTCTCCTGCCATACCATTATTGGTTTCATTTCCAACCTGCACCATGCCAACATCAACGCCTGCATTTAGTAAAGTACTTAGTGCTTCACTTGTCCATGCGCTGATAGCTTGTGCTTTCTGATCCACAGAGTAGCTTGACCAAGCTTTTGGCACAGATTGTTTTGCTGGGTCTGCCCAGAAATCGCTGTAATGAAAATCAATTAGTGTTTTCATTCCTGCATTCGTTGCTAGTTTACCAATTTTCACTGCGGTTTCTAAATCATTGTTACCACCACCGTATCCGTTTCCATTTTCGTTGTATGGGTTATTCCATACACGGATACGAATATAATTAACACCAGAGTCTTTTAATAAATCGAAGAAACCTTGTTGGCTTAATGTGTTTCCATTCCAATCTTTAAATGTAACTCCGCTGTTGATTTCACTGATATAAGAGGATACATCCACACCTTTAATGAAATCATCATTCATTCCTGTGACTTTTTCTACTGCGATTGATGCATCCACTGCGATATCTGGTTCCACTTCTTTTAAGGAAATGTTATCGACAGAAACGGTTGTGGAGGCCTCCCCTGCCATACAGATACCGATTGTATAATCTTCTTGTGCTTCTTCTAAGGAAAATTCCATTTTAAAGGTAGACCATGTATTCCAACCTGAGGCGGTTACTTTTTCACCGCTTTCGGATTGGGTGTAAAAGTTAGTTGTAACTTCAGGTGCGCCCATAGTTTTACCTGTTAATACATAATCTCCTGCTGGTAAATAATCAATTGTCTGCGCTAAACAAACATATTGTGTTTCTTCTGCATCTTCATTAATCCAGAACTTTTGCATGTAAGCTCCGTCTGGAATATCTAGATAGTCATCCCCTTCTTGGCGACTTTCGCTAACATAGTCCCAGTCACACGAAACTTCCCATGTGTTGTTTTCCCAAATACTTTCTTCAAAACTTCCATTTACTAAATAAGATGAATTACTTTGTGCCGTTACCTCTGCTGCTTGTGTAAAAATTGTTCCTGAGTCTAAACTTATGCTTACTCCCATAGGTAAGCCTATATGGCTGACTGGTGCAACGGTTCCCATTACCACTGCACATGTTGCGCCAAGCCATCGTCTCCATGCTTTACTTGTAATCATACTTTTAAAGCTTAGTTGTTTCCCCATACCTTTACCACACCTTTCAGTCAACAAAATACCTCTAAGTTCCCAATACTGTTTGCCTAGTCAGTTTTCGCAGTCTAAGCGTTTTCTTTGCCTAAGTGCATTTTCCTACTCACTTACTTATGCAATTCCCTTTTATCGTTTTTAGTGCAACTTTTTAGGCTGATAATCGCCAATTACTTTTAGTGCAGGCAAAGCATTTCCATCGTAATCAAATAATGCTTGATTTGCCCACTCATTTCCTCCTGGACCTTGCTCTTTTGTATATTCCAACGCTTCATCGGTCGCCCATCCAGACCCTTTCACTGGTATCCAAGCTGGTTCCCAATAGAAAAATCCCATGCCTTTTTCTTCTGGTACTTCTTCCACCACTTGAAGGAAATCTTTCATAAATGCAACTTGACCTTCTTTTGTCATTGGATACTCCACTTTTGCTGCTAGTTCTTCTTTGGTTGCCATGCCCTTTCGCTGATGACTTTCTAACCCTTCGTATTCCGCATAATCCTCCATAGTGAATCCCATAGAAACTTCTGCTACGATTAAGTCTTTCTGATAGCGAACTGCAATATCATTCATGTTGTGTTTTAAGTCTTCTAGTGTTCCATGCCAGAATGGATAATAAGATAATCCTATGATTTGAAAGTCACCTTTTCCATATTTCATGTAAGCATCAAACCATTCTCGGTAAAGATTGTTATTCCCGCCATTATCTAAATGTAGCATAATTGGAACATCTTTATCCACTTCACGAACGCCACGAATACCAGCATCAATAAAGCGTGCAATTGCTTGATAATTTGGAACCCTCCCAAATGGCCAGAGCAAGCCATTGGAAAGTTCATTGCCAACTTGAATCATAGTCGGAAATACGTTGTCTCGCTTGAATTCTTCTAACGTTGACTTAGTGTATTCATAGACTGCCTGCTCTAACTGCGCTTCATCATATCCACGCCAAGCCTTTGGGATAATCTGCTTTCCCGGATCTGCCCAAAAATCACTGTAATGAAAGTCTAGGAGAAAGCCCATTCCCTTTTCCAATGAACGTCTTGCTAACTCTTTCGTTACTGTAATGTCGTTATTGCCAGCTCCATAAGGTTTGCCATCTTCCGAATACGGATCGTTCCACAAACGGAGACGAACAGCATTTACGCCATAGCTCTTTAATATGGAAAGAAGGTCCTGCTCTACTCCATTGTCGTAAAATCGCCCACCTAGCTGTTCAACCTCTAATAAGGTGGAAATGTCCATTCCTTTTATATATTCTGTTAACATAAAACCTCCCCATTCCATCTCATAGAAGATTCCGCAAGGCGTTTTCACGTCCTGCGGAAAGCATCTATGTGGCTAATCTATCTCAAAATTAGTAAATCTCTTCATCATATCGCGATATCGGAATCTCGCCATTTGATTTTTCTCTAATACATCTTCTTCCTTGCCTGTGTATTGACAGCGAAGACAGTAATATTCGTCTTTTTCTTTGTCGTAAAACATATCAATATCTAAATCCCTCATAAAACAAGAAGGGCATCTATAATTTAATCTTCCTTTTCCAGCTTGAGCCATGTTGCTGTAACCTCCTTATCTTGTAATGTTGCCACATATCCTAGTGTAAACAATGTTTACTTGGCTTGTTCTAGTTTTAACCATGTACTTACTATATCCTCATTTTTTAATGTTGTTACATATCCTAGTGTAAACATAGGTGAGAATGCGTATCCTTCTTTCACATAACCAACTGCCTCTTCTTTGCTTGCAAGCATGGATACTTTTGTTTGAATTGGAGGCACAACGCAAGATACGCTTTCTGCACCTTCCATGGATTCTTCTCTACATTTGTAAGCATATTCAATTGACTTAGTCTCATCTTTTCCATTAACGGAAAGTACAAGGCTTGTCATATCTTCTGCATATTCTGTAGTTCCGTAACAAGCAACCATATACTCATCTAATTCTACTACTGCACTTGGGTCACTCATTTCTAATACATGTCGTTGAATCTCGATATCTTGACTACCTTCGCGGAATAAAATCTTTGTTTGTAACTTCACTGTTAAGTTGGCAAATTCAATATCCACAGGTTCTAATGTAAGAATTCTTGTCTTTTTACCGTCCTCAATTACTTCCTCTGAGAACTGAGCCTTTGTACGACATAAGCATAAATCTACTTCTTCGCCTTCATATCTTAATTTCGCACTTCTTACCGTTCCTTCACCAGCATAGTGTGTAAAGTATCCCGCACGATATTTTTCTTGAATTAAAAATGGATAAGACGCATCTGTTACATGTGGTGTACCAATACCTACTGGCCATTCTAATTTGGCTGCATATGGTCTTAAATCAACGATTGCACCACCTTGATCCATATTGACACAAGCACGCATAAATGGATCGCAGTACCAGAATAACTGTTTCTTAGAACCATATAAAATGTCTCTCCAAAGAGCACATTCTGGTTCTGTATATGTTTTCTTTTCACGGTAGAAATCTGCAAACTCTTCCATTGTCATGTCTGTTAATTTGCCTTCTTTTTTCAACTCACCATAATAAGCCATACCATCTTCATAAGATTGTTTTAATAACTCATAAGGAGCTTCCCAACGTCCCATTTTATTTAACCAACCTGGTCCTACAAACATCATGTTGTAAGCGTAACCATTGTTGTATTTTTCTAAGGAACGATATTGATCAATTAGGTTATATAAATAAGGGTATTTTCCATCTTCATAAATCATCCCACGTAATACGTTTTGAGGATGTGTACCAAAATTAGAACCATTTCCATCGTAACAAGCTAATAAATCTCTTGATAGATGTGGGATTGCAACAATACCAGAATCCTCTGCCTCATTCGCTGCAGGTGCATGTGTATTCTGTTTGGAAGGAATCCAAGGGTTCCAAGGACCGCCATCCATGAAAGTGTACCATGAGTTATTACATGTATGGTAAGCTTTTGGACCTTCTTCCCAGCATGTTGCAACAGCACATTTTACGCTTGGGTACATTTCTTTGATCATGTTAATTAAATCTGCATCCATGTAATAAGAACCTGTGGAAGATGGATAGAACCCGAAAATATCATGGAATTTTTCAAATACATCTTTTACGATAGAACGCTTATCTTCCAAGGAAAACATCCAGATACAGAAATCTTTTGTTTTATATTTTTCACGAAATTCGTTGCAAGGAAGACCAAGTAGAGAAAGAGCAATTTCATCTCCATACTTTTCATGATGTTCTTTGGCAATCTCAATAGCTTCTTGATTAAATAGACTGGCATAAGTCATTTGAATCGTTGTTTTTAATCCATTTTTATGAGCTGTCTCTTGTTGAAATTTAAAAATATCTAAGGACTCTGTTAACAGTGCTTTTCTTCCGATGTCCTCTTCTTTACCATGACCTGTCACTTTTTCTGCATACTCTGGAACCATCTCTGGTCTATGTATGATATTTACTACAAATTGATCCATGTTTTTTCTCCTTTATGTCTATTACAATTTTTCCAATTATTTTTACCTATATTTTAACCTTTTACTGAACCACCAGTAATTCCCTCTACATAAAACTTCTGCATGATGATAAATAAGATGGAGATAGGAATTGATACTAATACACCACCTGCGCAGAATCTTGCAAAGTAAGAATTAATCAGTGTTTTATTTAACATGTTGTATAAACCAATGGATACGGTCCAATCTTTTGAAATACCTGAATTTAAGATAATCTTCGCAAAGATAAAGTCCATCCAAGGTGCTAAAAATGAGTTAATAACGGTATAAACAATAATAGGTTTGGATAATGGTAATACAATTTTCCAAAATACCTTCGCTTCATTTGCACCTTCAATTCTAGCCGCTTCTCTTAAGGATACTGGAACTGTATCGAAAAATCCCTTTGCAATCAGATATCCTAGCCCCGAACTTCCTGAGTAAACTAGAATTAATCCGATATGGCTATTTGTTAGATTAAAGGATTTTAAAATAAAATACACTGCAATCATGGATAAGAATCCAGGGAATAAATTTAAAATTACGGATAAGTTCATCAACAACTTTCTAGAACCAAATCGCATACAACTCATTGCATAACTTACCATAAGTACAAAACTACTAGAAATTAAGCAACTACAAATTGCAATGATCAGTGTATTCATAAACCATCTTGGAAATTGTGCTACGGTGTCGGCTCCAAAGAGAATCAATTGATAATTCTTAAGTGTCCATTTTTCAGGAAAAAATGAACTAATATTAATTCCCGGGTATCCACTAAAAGATGTGCAAAGTAGCCAAATAATAGGGATTAACCATATAAAAGCTAGGAATACTAACACAACGTGTCTGAATACAGATTTTACGCTTTTCATTATTGGAAATCCTCCTCCTTGTCACCCTTGATCATCGTGTTAAATAGAAACAGTGTAAAGCCAGCACAAATAACAAATACTGCAATACCGATAACCGATGCCATTTTATAGTTGTAGTACTCTTGTGTTAAACGATAGAGCCATGTTACTAATAAATCCACTTCTTTTGCTTCCGAATTGGCAAGTAATTGGTTCTGAGTTTTGTATACATCTTGTGTTAATAGATAGATAACGTTAAAGTTATTGATATTCTGTACAAAACTTGTTACCAAATAAGGTCCTGTTACAAATAACATATAAGGCATTGTAATATTTATAAAACACTGAATGTTACTTGCCCCATCAATCTTAGCTGCCTCTGTAAGTTCTGTAGGAATGTTCATCAATACCCCAGTTGCAATTAGCATCAGATATGGAACACCAATCCAGATATTAATCAAGATAATCATACACTTAGCCCAGTTCGGGTCTGTTAAAAACGGTATATAGTTAAGACTTTCTTTTACTAGTCCAATATCCTTTAGAAAGTCCGTTATCCCTAAGTTGGAACAAATCGTATTTACAATACCAATGTCACCAAAGAAGTTACGAACTAACAATAATGTAACGAACTGTGGTACGGCGATAGAGATAATAAATAAAGTTCTCCAAAGCTTCTGACATTTTGTCTTCTTATTGTTAATAAACATGGCAAGCATCACACCACCAATATAGGTAGTAAATGTTGCAAAGAATGCCCATGTCAATGTCCATCCTAAAATTTTTCTAAAGGAATATCCAAATGTCGATGTCAAGGAATTGCTAAGTAACGCTTCAAAGTTCTTCACTCCAACCCAAGTAAATAGAGTGGATGGTGGCAAATGATTCTGATCATAATTGGTAAATGCCACAGAAATCATAATAATCAACGGAATAATCGTAAATACAACGACACCCATAATTGGAAAGAACAACAACGTTACATGGAACTTCTCATCCATATAAGATTTGATATCTTCTTTAAATGAATTAATATGTAATCCTTGTTTTGCCATTAACTGAAGTTGATACACTTTCACTAAGTTCCAACAATATAATGCAATAAATGCAAGAATCACAAGTATTGTTATGATTCCAAATAATAATATTTTAAAGGAATGATCATAGTCATTCACTTCATTTTTCATTGTTTTGATGTTAAATACCATTTCCCTTTGTACCGTACCAAGGGTAGATATTTTCGCTAAGTATGGTGCACCAATTACACCAATATAAAATAGTGTTGCAAATTGAAATAAGGTTACGATTAACCCTTTTATGTATTGCTTTCTTCGAATATAACCTGCTCCCATAATCAACATGGAGAGCTTTACAAATAGATCGCCTTTTACTATGGCCTTTCCTATCTCACCTAAACTACTAATTATTTTCTTCATCGCATAACTCCCTTTATAGAGTTTGTCTTTTCAAGTTCTTATTTGGGGTTCTGTGTTTGAGCTCACAACAGAACCCCAATATAAAATGCTTAATAATAAATTTTCATGTAAAATGTAACTATGTCTATTCCACTGCTGCTGTAATACCTTCTACTAGATTATCTACAAGCGCTTGATAGTCTTCTCCTTTGTCATTTCCTGCAATGATAATCGCACCATATGTCTCTGCTGGAGACCAATATTTATCACCAACACGTTGTACTGTAGCGAATTGAGATTGTTCGGATAATGCTGCGATAGCTGGTGATGCTTTAACAGCTTCGGAAGCTGCTGCTTCAATATTGGCTGGACCAAGACCTCTTTGTTCAAAACGTTTCACTTGGTTATCGTAGTTTGTTAAGAATTCACCTAACATCATAGCGTATCCTGGGAATTCAGAATAAGCATTTACACCAATTAATTTGTAACCAGCGAAGGAAGACATCTGAACTTGTTCATTGTTACATGTGTAAGTAGGAAGTTTTACGGCTGCGTAGTTTTCGCCCCATGCTTCTTCTGCCACAGACGCATTCCATGTACCATTTACACCAGCAATGATAGAACCATCTTTTACACCTGTTACGAAAGCTTCATCTGTACAACTAATATAGCCAGGATTTGCAGAAATATTTAGTAACGCTTCTGTAACTTGAACACCTGTAATAGCTGTATCTGTTGCATTCCAGTTACATGAATTTGTTTTACCATCTTCATTTAAAGTTAAGTCTAAACCTGCACCTTTAAAGAAGGAGTATAAATACCAGCCATCATCCATCTTCATAGATACATGTTTTCCGTTGCTTTCTGCAATCTCTAACATTTTATCTAAAGTCTTAACATCATCTTCTGTAAAATATTCTGAATTATAGAACATAAAATATCCATTATCTGCTGTCATTGGATAAGCATATAATTTTCCATCTTTAGAAGCTGCTTGAACCGCACCAGATTCAGCACCACCACAAGCTTCTATCACTGCGTCTGTGTTCATTTCAATTGGTTGAAGTGCACCAGCATCTACTAATACATTCAATTGGTCGTCTGCAAATGCGAAAACATCTGCTGCTGCTTCAATATCTGTTAATATCGTATCTTTTGCACTAGATTCGGATTCTACACCAAGTGAGATATTCCAATCTGCTGTGTCTGCATATGTAACTTTGAATTCATCAATCATTTCTTGTAGCATAGTCTGGTCTTCTTCCGCTCCCCAAACAGTTAATGTTACAGTCTCTTTCTCTCCTGTTGCATCTCCTTGTGCTTCTTGTGATGTTTGCACATCATTGCTACTTGCATTGTTGTTGCTTCCACATGCTGTTAATGATGCAGCAACTGTTAAAGATAATAACATAGCTAAAGCTTTCTTTCTCATAGTATTCCTCCCGATTTCGGCCATTCCTAGTTATGGCACCTTATTTAATTATATATACCTCTAACCGATTTGCGCAATCGGTTGTTCTATACATAAGAGTATAAAAGATTAATATATTATTGTCAATGCATAAAAACTATTAGATAATAATTTATTTTCTGTACAAATATAACAAAAAATAATAAAAACTAATGCTCGAAACTGGATGCAATTTTTAACTTAACAACCGTTTGCGCATTAGTTCATTTTAGTTAAATACATAACTTAGTTGATACATTATAAATTACCTATTACATTACTTTGTTGAATTTTTAAGCACTACTTGGTATCCCAATTTTGTAATGTTAGAAACCGTTTCGCCTTCTAACAGATCCAAAATAGTTTTTGCAGCCACAATTCCCTCTTCGTTAATATCGAAATTCAGGCAGGTAATGGATGGCCTATTATTTTCCAAGATACTACTATTAAAGAAAGATGCTACACGGATATCATCTGGAATATGAATCCCATCTTGATTGCACTTATGAAGTACAAAATTGCAAATGCTATCATCCATGCATAAAACACAATCTACGTTTCGCTTTACTGCATCTTCTACTGCTTTTTCTACCATAACAGGAGTCATTGCATTTTCATACACTAATGTCCGATCGATTTCTTTTCCATATTCTTGATAAGCTTCTTCAAAGCCTTTGTAGCGACTGGCTGTTACAATGTGCTTGGTATTCCCTCCAATTAATGCAATTTTCTGAAATCCACGCATAAGTAAAAGTGAAGTCAATTCCTTACACCCTTCTGTATGATTCGCGTCAATCTGAATAACGGAATCATCTGGATAAAGCCCTAATGTTACAAATGGCACTTTTGATTCCTTCAAAAACTCCACGACTCCACCTTCACTATAAGTTCTTGTTACAATCACTCCATCCACTTTCTGATTAGATATAATTCGTTTCAAATTGGAAATATCGCTGTCTGATATGCTGGCAATTATCACATCATAGTCTCGTATGGACAAATAATTACATATTCCAACGAGCACCGTCTGAAAAAATACTTGTTCACTCGCCCCACATTCATTTGGTATGGTGACACAAATATTAAATGTTTTTGATTGTGCTAATCCTTTTGCAATGGTACTTGGCTTATAGTGGTGTTCCTCTATGTAATCTAATACTTTATTCCTTGTTGCAGCACCAATTCGTCCTTTCCCTGAAATTGCACGCGAAACTGTGGTTTTTGATACACCAAGAGCTTCTGCAACGTCTCCAATTGTCAAGTTCTCTTTAAAACTTAGCTTATGGTCCATAATAACCCTCCCAAAAATCCCTTCTTTTGTGATACTTGCAATATTTCACTTATTCTATTTTTACTATGTATACAGCATCCGCCTATATCCTGTGAATAAATTTTGCAAAACACGCTGGCACTTACAATATTGTATCACAGATAAACTTTCCTGTCGCAACTTTGACCTTTGTATGGTATTATCTAGTATATTTTATTATCATATGCTATAATAAGTTATATGCGCAAACGGTTGCTCTTGCTAATAGAGTAACAAATACTCAATTCATTCGTCAAGATCATACAGAGCCGTTTTGCACCAAAAAAATTTATGCAATGTTACAAGGGAGACTTCATATGAAAATACACGATTTAATTTTTGGAACTGCATATTATCCAGAATATATGCCATACGAACGCATGGAGCAAGATATGCAAATGATGAAAGATGCTGGCATGAACACCATTCGTATTGGTGAATCTACATGGAGCACATGGGAACCACAAGATGGAACATTTGACTTTTCCCTATTAACTCGAACCATTGAAACTGCTCAAAAATATAATCTTTCGGTTATCGTTGGCACTCCAACATATGCAGTTCCAACTTGGTTAGTCCGTAAACACCCTGATATATTAACAGAAACTCACGATGGTCCTTGTCGTTACGGACATCGTCAAAATATGGATATTACCAATCCAAACTACCTTTTTCATGCAGAACGCATTATTCGCAAAATGATGGAGCAAGTAAAAGATTATCCAAATGTTATTGGATTTCAATTAGATAATGAGACGAAATCCTATGACACATGTTCTACATATGCACAAAAAAGATTTATCGCGTACTTACAAAAAAAATTCCATTCCATAGAAGAAATGAACGAAGAATATGGTCTTTCTTATTGGAGTAATCGAATTAACGCATGGGAGGACTTCCCTGATATTCGAGGTACTATTAATGGAAGTTTAGGTGCAGAATATGAACGATATCAACGTTACTTAGTCACAGAATTTTTAGCTTGGCAAAGTAATATTGTGAAGGAATATACCCACGAAAACCAATTTATTACTCATAACTTCGACTATGATTGGCGTGATTACAGTTATGGGATGCAACCAGAAGTAGATCAGTTTGAAGCAGTAAAATCATTAAGCTTGCCTGGTTTTGATTTATATCATCCAAGTCAAAGTCATCTTACTGGTGCAGAGATTACTTTTGGAGGCTCTATCGGTCGTGCAGTTGCAAAACAAGTCGGACAACCAAATTATCTTATTTTAGAAACCCAAGCTCAAGGAAACACCAATTGGCTTCCATATCCAAATCAGTTAAGACTACAAGGTTATTTCCACCTTGCAAATGGTGCTGATTCTGTTATGTACTGGCACTGGCATTCCATCCACAATGCAAAGGAAAGTTATTGGAAGGGTGTATTAAGTCATGATTTGCAAGAAAATGCAACTTATCAAGAAGCTAAGAAAATGGGACATGAGTTTGAGGTGATCGGTGATGATTTATTACATTTAACGAAAAATAATCAAGTTGCCATTATGTTAGATACACAGTCTATGTCTGGAATGAAATGGTTCCCAATAAGCGATAATCTTAAATATAATGACATCGCCCGTTGGTTTGCCGATGCGTTACATGAAATGAATGTGGAATATGATGTTGTTTCTAGTGGTGATGATCATTTATCGAACTATAAAGTACTTATTGTTCCTGCTCTTTACTGTGCGTCTACAAAACTTAAAAATAGACTAATTAAATATACGAAAAATGGTGGACATTTAGTTGCATCTTTTAAATCTTTCTTTGCGGATGAAAACTTAAAAATCTCTTGCGAACAACAACCTAGTGGCATGACAGAATGTTTTGGTATGACCTATGACCAATTTACTAATCCAGTGGATGTATGTATGAAGTTTGAGACAAATGTTGTACATGCTCATGAATGGATGGAATTACTTCGTCCAACTACTGCAGACGCTTGGAGATATTATAATTCGATTCCTTATCAAGGTTATGCAAGTGTAACACATAATGAGTTTGGTAAGGGTACTGCTACTTATGTGGGTTGCTATTTTAAGAAAAATGAATTACAGAAGCTACTTAAGAAGATTCTTAAGATTGCAGACATAAAAATGTCTAAAAAACGTTTCCCTATTGTAGTTCGTAGGGGAATTAATCAATTTGGTGATGATATGACATTTGCTTTTAACTTCTCTAATGAGAGGATTTCTACTATTTACGAAGGCGAAAAAGGTAGAATGATTCTAAAAAATGATGAATTGGTGGAAGAAGATATTGATAAGGGTGATAAGCTAGTACTAGAGCCTTGGAATCTAGTAATCGTGATCGGTGATGTGGAATTGTAGAACTCATATATCGTAATATAAAAAGAAGTCAACTCTATTGTGCTAAATTGCATAAGAATTGGCTTCTTTCTATATTGTTCTATATTACTTTACATATGATATTCAAAATTATATCTCAGTTTCAGCATTCGAATCAATTTCTTGTTTTTCTTTCACATCCTTCTCTATTTCAAGGGACATTGTCTCTTCTTCTGTACTTTCTGTATTTTCATCCTTATCGGCTTTCTTTGTAACAACAATTCTCTCTAAATCTCCAACTAATGAATTAATCTCTCCAATTAATTTAGTAAATTCATCCATCTTATCCATAATCAAATTACTAATATCAAGACCTTCTTGAGATACTGCTGAAACTTCTTCTGTAGTACCAGATAACTGACTAATCGCATCTACAATGACTTGATTGGATGAGTACAATGTAGAAATATCTCTTTGTATTTCATCTAATAATGAAATCAGATTTTTAATATCGTCACCAGTTTGTGCAAAGTTTTGGTTCATCTCCTCAACTTTTTCACCCTGTACTTTAATGCTTGCTACAGACTCACCTAAGATACCAAGAGTATCATTTGCTGCAATGGTTAAGTCATTGATAATATCGGTAATCTTACTTGTCGATAATCTTGTATCTTCTGACAGAACTCGAATTTCATCTGCTACCACTGCAAATCCACGTCCTGCTTCCCCTGCCCTGGCAGCTTCAATGGACGCATTCAATGCAAGTAAATTTGTTTGATCTGAGATATTTAAAATAGTTTCTACAATGGTTGATACATCGCCTACTTTTTGAGATAGAGCATTCATCATCTCAGACATTCTATTGGTATACACATTAACTTTATCAGAGTGTTCACTTACTGTTTGGGATAATTCAACACCTGCTTGTACATTTTTCAATACGGAATGTGCCGTACTATTCACAATATTTGCTCTACCTTCTGTCTGGCTAATGATAGATTGAATGTGACTGGTAGATAACGCTTGATTTTGTATTTCTTCTGCTGTGTTTTCCATACTTGCTGCAACGTTACTCATAGACAATCTGTTTCTATCTGCTTCATTATTAATGATTGCTAAGTTGGAAACAATGTCCTTAAAAATGGCAGAAACCTTATCCGTTGTTAGGGATACCTCATTTACTATATACCCTTGTGCTTCTATCCTTTCATTCAGTTCCTGTGCGTTTTCAATGGACATTCTTTGAAATAATTTTGTTATCAATATTGTTGCTACAAAAACAATAGGTGTCATCATAACTAACATGGATACATGTTTTTCATCTAGCACTTCATGCTTTATTGCCGCTATATATATAAAATCAATGACATATATGATTGCTGTTGTAACATTAATCACTGTTGTCAACTTTACATTAACATATACTACACTTACTATCATCACAGTAAAACCAACTGAATATGTGTTATTAACTCCAACCGAAAAAGTTCCCAAAATACACATAATAATCCATATTACACTCATTACATACATTGCTCGTTTATCTTCCTTAAATAGCTTATAAGAAATGGATAGTACAATTCCACTAATCGTAAAAAATGATATTAAAAATACATGTAAAAAATGTCCATTTTGTGCTAGTAACGCTATATTTGTCAATCCCATTATAATGCATAATACTAGTACTGTAAGAAACATTACTTTATTTGCTCTCATTAATTGCTTTCTATTTAACTCCATATTAATCCTCCTGATAGTCCTTTTTAATGTTAATCATAATTCCTAATTAATATTTCATAAGAATGAATATATGTTGCATTGCTGAACCAATTGTCCAAAATAAAACAAAATCCCCCCTCTTGATTTTTTCTTCTTCTACTAACTTATTGAGTGCTAAAAATGGACTACATCCACCTGTATATGCATAGATATCCCCCACAAATGGACATTTTTCCTCTCCAATTCCTAGAGCTTCCATTATCTTCATATTGTTTGCTTTTACATATTGAGAAAAACAAAAACCACTAATATCATTTACCGTAAGATTATTTTTCTCTAACAATGCTTGCATCTTCTCAATAACGATTGGTATATCGCATTCCGGCTTTTCATCTTGATGCGCCATAAAGTCCATATCACACTTATCAAAAATCTCTGACATCCCATGCTTAGGAAAAATAGTACCATTAATTGAAGCATTATTAATAAAGTAATCTTTATCTACTAGTCCACAATCTTCCTCAGTACGTTCTACAATAATTGCACATGCAGCTTCACCTAATGCACCATACAAATTTTCATCATCCTTTGATGCACCTAAATTCATATAATCTCCTGCAACAACTAGAATTCTATTTATATTTTTATTGCATGCAAGATATTGGCTAGCCTGTTGAAATGCCATTGTCATTCCTAAGCAATTGACATTGATATCATACCCAAAACAATCTCGCTTTCCACCAATTGCTTCATGAATTCGCATAAAACTTGGTGGTATCATGTACTCTGGAAATTGTGTTGCAACGATAATCCCATCAATATCTTCACCTGTCAGTTGCGATTTCTCCAGCACACGCTTGGCTGCTTGAATCTGTAGCGTTAAACTATTCTCGCACTCTTCTTTCTCTTTTCCTTCGTTCTTTATAAGATAGCGATTTTCTCGTCCGAGTATATTCGTTAACATAAAATTCACATCTTTGCCCTGTTTCCGAAAATGCTCTATGTAATGTTCATTGTTCACTTGATTTTCTGGATGATAAACTGCGATTTCTCTAATTCTCACCTTACATTCCATACTAAAACCTTCCTTTTCATTATATTGCAGCTGATAAACTCAGCTTATTAATCTTCCCAATTGTATTAAGTGGTAGATTGTTTACAATTCTTAAAAATTTCGGTCTCTCTATTTTGGCAAAGTGTTTATCTACATACTCCTCTAGTTCACTTTTGGTTATTGGCTCATCTACATTTTGCTCAATAAATGCTGCTATCTCCTCACCATATAACTTATCACTAACCCCAAATACTGCAACGTTTTGGATTAGTGGATGATTCAAAAACTTTCTTTCTAGCTCTGTTACTAATATGTTTTCCCCCCCTCGAATTATAATGTCCCCCCTTCGACCTTTCACTCTTATCGTGCCATCTTCATTCAAGACGGATAAATCTCCTGTTCGAATCCACTTTCCGTCTTTTGTTTTTTCAGTAGCTTCTTCATTTTTATAATAACCTAACATTGCGTTATCTGTTTTGACCATTAATTCGCCGATGACACCTACTACTTCCTCTGTCTCATTATGTATGTCAAATACTTTAGCAACAATTCCATCTCTTAATGTGAAATTGGTGTTTTCAAAATCTTCTGGATTCCTATAATGTATTGCACCTATGGATAACGTTTCCGTTTGTCCATAAACATTTACCATATGTTCAAGACCCAATGTCTCAAAACATTTACTTATAATTCTTCCTGTAACACTTGCTCCTGCTATCAATCCCTTTTTTAACGTTGAGATATCATAGTCTTTACATTTTTCCGTCAAAAGCTGATACATAGTCGGAACTCCATGAAAACTAGTACATTTCTTTTCTTGGATTACTCTTAGTACCCTTGAAGTGGAATACTTTCCAACTACACACAAACTTGCTCCAACCGAATACACTGTTAATGCAGTACCAATATACCCCAGAATATGAAACATAGGTGTTCCTAATACTACACAATCCTGTTCTGTATACTCTAACTCTCTTGCTGTATCCTTGGCATTAATATACAAGGATTCGTGTGATGTCAAAACAGCCTTTGCACGTCCTGTAGTTCCTGATGTAAATTGCAATGTTGCTACATCTTCTCCTTTTACATTTTGAATATATTCAGATAACGTATTATCTGATACAAATTTTGCAAGATTCATTAACGAGAATAAATTTTTTTCCGATTCTTGACGGTCCATATAAATAATTTTATAAGTGGGATTACTTTCCCTTAGTTTGAAATGATTACATAACTCAGTCGAAGTAAATAACATACTTACATCTGCATAATTAATTGCATATAAGATTTCATCAGATGTCAATGCAGAATTTAATAAAACAGCAACAGCTCCAACATTACATATCGCACATAAAGTAGCAAACCAATATACACTGTTATCTTCCAATAATCCAATATGATTTCCTTTTTCAATCCCCTCATAAATTAAGCCTTTTGAAATCTCGTTTACTAATTTATTAAACTCATCATATGTGAATGTTTCCCCCTGCATTACATCATAGACCATCTCTCTTTGCTCATACTTGTGTAAGGATTCTACAAGTAATGTACATATTGTTTTTTCTTCCATTTGCACTTTTCTCCCCTATCAGTCGCAAATCTAACATTAATTAGTTTCTTTATGTAATTTTTATGTAATATATCTTCTATCTTCCTCTTAGATATATATTATACAACTTTAATTAACATTTTTCTATAAAATTATTCTATAATGTGCAGAATATTATTTTTTTCTCTTACTATAGAAACAATTTTTTTTATTAAAAACAGCCCAAAACACACTGTTTTCACTAGTTTCAGGCTGCTTGCTTTCCTTTATATTAAATAATTTTCGTTAGACTGCCAAGACAAATTTCCCATCTTTTATGTCTACTACATCTAATTTTACTCCATACATTTCTTCAATACTCTTACTTGTAATCACATCATTTGGTTCTCCCACAATATGCACTTTCCCCTGGCGTAAACCAATGATTTCATCACTATAATAAATAGCTTGATTGATATCATGAAGTACCATCACAATGGTAATTCCATATTCCTTATTTAACTTCTGAATCAGTTTTAGAATCTCTACTTGATAATGAATGTCTAGATAAGTAGTTGGCTCATCTAATAACAAAATCTTAGTGTTCTGAGCAAGTGCCATAGCGATCCAAACACGTTGTTTTTGCCCTCCAGATAATTTGTCAATTTCTCGGTCTCGAAGTTCCTTAATATTGGTTACTTCCATTGCCCATTCAATATATTTTTGGTCTTCCTGTGAGTCACGTTGCCCACGACCTTGGTATGGAGTTCTCCCGTAGGATACAAGTGTCTCAACGGTTGTATCACTACTTGCTGTATTATATTGATGGACGATGGAAACTTCTTTTGCAAAATCCTTTAAACGAAGGGCACGGATGTTTTTACCGTGTAGATAAATCTTTCCTTTTCGCGGTACAAGATTCTTGGTCATTAGTTGAAATAGCGTTGACTTTCCACATCCATTTGCACCAAGAATGGTTGTAATTTTGCCTTCTTTAATTGAAAAGGAAATGTCTTTTAAAATCTCATTTTTTCCATATGAGAAACATAGGTTTTTAATTTCCATAGGTTGTACCACTCTTTCTTAATAATGCGATAAAGAACGGTCCGCCAAGTACCGCCATAACAACAGATGCGCCGATTTCATAAGGTGCACAAATGGTTCTACCAATCGTATCCGCAAGTAAAAATGTAAATGCTCCTGCTAGTGCTGTAAATGGAAGTAGCACTTTATGATTCGAACCTACTAGTATTCTTGCAATATGAGGTACGATTAATCCTAAGAAACCAACTACTCCAACTACTGCAGTTGCGATAGATGCTAAAATAACACCAACAATAGAAACACCAACTCGAAGATGACCAACGTTGACACCAATTGCCCTTGCTGTTTTATCTTCTAAGGATAATAGATTACATTTACCTGCAATGAAAAATGCAATAACTAAAAAGATTAAAACATAACCTGCAAGCATGCGAACATCGTCCCATGTTTTCATAGTGATATTTCCTTCTACGATAGAGGCAACACCTGATTGATTTCCACTAGACATGGTATCCACTGCATCAATTAGTCCACTGAACATAACATCAATGGCGATACCAACTAATACAATACGTAAGGGTTTTAATCCTCCTTTCCATGATAAGGTATATACTAGGAAAAAAGCGATTACACCACCTAAGCATGCAAACATTGGTGTGTAAAAATATAATGCTGGAAAGCACCCTGTTACAATCACTGCCGCAAAACTGGCGCCACTAGAGATCCCAATAATACCAGGATCTGCAAGTGGATTCTTTAGTACTGCTTGAAATAATACGCCAGATACGGCAAATGCAGCACCACCTAGCATTGCAACTAAGATTCTTGGAAATCGTAAGTCATAAATAGTTGCAACCTTACTATTGTATTCAACAAATAATCCATGTAGCAGTTCTGTAAACGAAACTTTAATGCTCCCTAAGTTAATTGCTACTAAAAACAATGCTACCAATGAAATAAGCATAACTGCGAAGGAAATGCATATTTTACCATTCTTTTTCATTATGCATCCTCCCCGTATAAGATTGTTTGTAAGGTTTCTAATGCGTCTTGGTATTGGAAATTAGCACTCATTCCAAACTGACCATTTGGTAGGTCATAAACTTTGCCATTTTTTACGGCATCAAAATGTTTCCAGATGTCATTTGTTTTAAATTCTTCTGCGAACATTTCACCTACTTGTTCTGGCATAGCATGAGAAGCTCGTAAAATGATATCTGGGTTAGATTTTGCAATTTCTTCTGTGTTGATATTTACAAAATCGCCTTGTTCGCTTCCGAATACATTTTCACCACCAGCCATTTTTACTAAGCTTCCAACATAGGAGTTATCTGTTGCTACTACATAAGAACCTGGAAGCCCCATAAGAATTAGCACTTTCGGACTTTTTTTCTCTTGGTTCTTGGATTGGTAAGCATCATAATAGGAAACAAATTCATCTACTAAGTCTTCGGCTTGTTCTTGTCGGTCGAAAAGTTCACCTAGTTCTTGGATGGATTTATACATTCCCCATACGCTGTTTAGGTTTACAAATGCGTATTCAGATTGAATTTCTTCGTACTTTGGTTGTAAGTCTGACATTAAACTTACAGGACTAATTACCCAATCGGGATTCATAGAACCAACGAGCTCCATATCTGGTGACATTGCGGTTCCAATAGTGGTTACCCCCTCGTAACGTTCTGGTAATGTTGAAATACTACTCTGAGGTACACCGATTAAATCTAAATCTAATTTATCGCAGATTTCTGTAACAGAAACGCTCGTTGCAACAATTTTGGTATTTATTCCAGTATCATTTATTGAGCTACTTGTAGAATTCACTCCTTGTGATTGATCCACACAGCCTGTTAGAAGACAAGATGCAATAAGACCAAATGTTAATAATTTTCTGATTTTCAATTTTCTCGCTCCTTTATTGTCTTAATGATATAGTAAGCGCCTACTCCAATTAGGGCGATTAATATACCACCAGTTAATACACCTGCTAAAATTGCCGCTGCTACGATTTGAAATACTTCTGCAAAGGAACTTTTTTCTTCTGTTACAGTAACAGCAGTTGCTTCACCTGTGGTTTCAGCGGATTCGCTATCTACTTCTGAATCTAATGATATGATTAGACCGTCTGCTTGTGCGATTTTTTCTTCTGTGGATAGATAAGAATCGTCTTGGTTTGCTGATTTTATCACCTCAGATTCGGAGGAACTTGATATTGAGCTTTCGGTTATTTCAGAATCTTTAGAAGCTTCTGTTTTGGAACTTTCAACAGAATCTTCTGTTTTATTATCAGATGATACTGATGATGCTGTTTTATCACTTGAAGTAGTTGTTTCTGAGTTTGAGTCTGAGTTTGAACTTGTTGTAGTTGATGAACTATTTGTATCTACTTTTATTGTAGTAACGAAATCTGCACTTCCACTTTTTAAATTAGAGAAAGAATAGTAAAAGATAACCGTTCTTCCCATTGCTCCTACATAACAAGATGTCTTTACAATTGCATCTTTGGATGGTACTGCAAAACGATAATCACTACATGGCTTTCCACCTATGTTTTCTTGCGTAATCGTTGTAGAAGCACTTGTCCATCCTGATGCTCCACGTTTTTGCGTCCATACTTTCACATCACTGATCTGGTCTGTTAGGTAATAACGTGCTGTTGCGTACATTTTACCATTTGTATCAATTTCCATTAATGCTGTATTGTAAATAACACTTTCCGTCATAGACTGACCGATGCCTTCGTTATTTCCTGGGTCTTCTATATCACCTGTTACGGGGTGTCTGTAAGTCGGTGTTGCCTGAACCGTGTAAATACCTGCACTGTTTGCACTTACATGGATTGGACTACATCCGATTACAAGAACCAATAACATCAAAATACATTTACTTTTCATGTCATTCTCCTTAAATTTCTTTCAATTTCTTATATACAATATAAGCCGTTACTGCACCGTATACACCAAGCACGATTAGTATCACTACGATAGAGACTACGCCTGCTACCACTAGTTCAATTTTATCTAACGTTGAAAATGATTGATAGATATTCGTTACTTGTGAAACTCCTTGTACTTGTTCGGACTCGATTGTTTCGCTTTGATTTATATCTTGATTTTCATGAGTAATGCTATCTGTTGTATCTTCTGATTCTTCTTCCATTGTAGAATCCTCTGCTATTGTAGAAGCTATTGAGACAGAACTACTACTAGCAGAATTAGTTGAACCACTTGTAATTCCACTAATGATACTACTTGCTTCCTCTGTTTCGTACACTGCTACGAAACCAACTTCTCTCGTAAAGAAAGAAACGGTATCATCTTTCACTGTTCCACTAATCTTTGTTGCGCTTTTGCTCCTTAGATTTAAACGACTTAACGCAAGTTTGTCTGCATTAATGCTGTCTGGAATGGACATCGTTATCGTAACCATTCCGTTTGGTGTAACAGATTCACCTGATTTATCTAATAATTGAATCCGATATAAGCTTACATTGGAAATGTCTTCACCTAAAACAGCTTGTGCATTCTCATACGTTTTTCCACTTGTATAAGTAGTTACTTTTAAACTTGTATTGGATGGTAGGACATTTGCCTCTGCTGCTACTTGAATTCCTGTCTTTCTATCTTTTAATGTGGTTGCTTTTGAAGTTGTTGAGCCACTTGTAGCGCCACTTATTGTTGTACTAGAAGAAACTGCTTTTAAGGTATCCCAATCAATTTTTAACCTAGCATGGAGTAAACCTTCACCCATGATTGCTACTTGTGGGTCCATTTTTACATTAATGTATTCGTCTGTACTTGGTAGAACGAATTTGAAATTGTCTCCTGATTTTGTCGCATCTACATACACACCATCTTCTTGTTCTACTTGCAAAGTTACAAGGCTGGCTGTAATAGAACCGATTGTCATTTCCTGTGTTGCAACCGTCATAGTGTATTTTCCATTTTTCACATCAATTAATGCAGTTGATACGATTGCACCACTTCCCATGGATTCTTTATCTGCTGTTGCATGCCACAATGCGATACTTACTTGATATTTTCCATTGGATAGCTTGTCTTTGTTTAGAGTTCCGTTTGAAGAACCTCCTGAACCAAAAGATCCACCTGCTCCACTTGCCCCTTCCAAACCACTCGAACTAGAAGAACCACCTGCTGAATCATCTTCTGGCAATTCTATTTTCACACGAACAAGATTGCCAATGGCATCTACTAGGGAATCATAAGCTTGTTGGATTTCTTTTTCAGTCGCATTTCCTTGTTTTAATAATGTTTTGCAATCTTCCATTACACTTGTAAATACTTGATAGGAAACTTCTGTATAGTTTTCGTTGCTCAACTTTTTGTTGTTATCAACTAACTCTTGTAAATCAGAATTTTGTAATGGAGCAATTTCTTTTACAGAGTCATAATATACTCTTAATTTCGCAATCTGTTCACCGAATCCTAAAGAACCCATAAATGGGATATACATTTGCACCCAAGTAAATTTCTGGCCAACTGTTAATGGCATGGTTATTTTCTTTGGATAAGCAACTCCTCTACAATTGTCATCTTTACTTGTAGGGCTATTGTAATCATCTACAACATCATAAGTAGAAAGAACTGTTGTTGGAATCTTTGTGTAGGATTCCGGATAGAGGTAATTGTTGTATTTGATGTCTTCCATTAAATTAAATTCAGATAAATACCCTATAATTCCATTTACATTCATTGGGATCAATTCGAACTCGATTCTTGCCTTTCCATCTTTTACTGTTAGGATTCCTGTCTTAGAAATCCCAGCATCGCCCATGGATGCTTCGTTGTTGGTTGCATGCCATAGACGTATGGAAACGGAATAACGTCCGTCTGCTAATGTTGTTACACTTTCACTTCCCAGTGATATTACAGGACAGATTAGTATTAACACGAAGATCCATACAATCACTCTTTTGCATACGTTACTCTTGCATACAATATCTTTAAGTAAGTTATGTTTACTCATTTCGTAATCCTTTCTTTTTATTTCTTATCTTTATTCATTTTGAAACCCTATTTTTAGGTTTCTATTTCGAAATATTTACAATTAATAGTCAAATTTCTGAAAGGACAAGAGGTTCTTATCCTTTCAGAAATCTGACTCCTAATTCAGTTCAGGAAAATATAATTCTTAGAAATTGAGATTATTTCCCTATTAAAAAGTGAAAGAGCCACCATTACTGGCAGCCCTTAAAGTCCGTACTATTTTACTTTCACTTTTTTCACAGTGCTGTAACTACCGTATACTTTATTTCCAGTAGAATCTGTTTTATATGCTCTTACTTTTACGTAGTAAGTTTTACCTGATTTTAAGCCTGTTAAAGTTTTGCTTGTACTTGTTGTTGTAACAGTTTTCTTGCTTTTGAACTTGCTGTTTGTAGAGTAAACTACTTCGTAACCTTTTGCACCACTTACTTTTTTAATTGTTACAGCTACCTTCTTTTTCGCTGTACTCTTAACTTTACTTACAGTAGCTTTACTTACAGATACTTTTTCCCATTTTGCGTAAACTGTAATGTTCTTAGTTGTACCTTTTGCAATCTTAGTAACTTTTGTTTTATAAGAACTACTTGTATACCATCCCTTGAATACATAACCTTTTCTTGTTGGGTTCTTTAATGTAATTGTGGATGTGGATTTTGTAAATTTCGTTGGGTTTGCTTTGCTGTTTGTACCCTTATTTAAGTTGTAAGTAATTTTGTAGCTTACTTCAACTAACCCTTTTACTGCTTTACTTACTGCTGTTGTTGCTTCGTTGATTTCTGTTTGTGTTGGTAAATGTTTTGCTAATACTTTTTTTGCTGCTGCTACTGCGGAAGTAACTGCTGCATAACTTTTTGCTGTGTAATCACTTGCTTTTAAAGCTTCTGCAGATTTGATTGCAGATTCTAATTTGTTGATATTTAAAGCTGTCATGTTAGCGTAATCAATTGTTAATCTTGCTAAAGAATCAGACATACCCATAGATGTCATAAATGGAACGTGCATAACTGTCCATGTATATTCATCTGCTAAATCAATTTCCATAGCTAACATAGAAGGATATTTCTTACCAGCATGAATTGCACCTGGGTTTGTTGTTGTACCATAATCTACTACGATGTCATATTCTTTGATTACTTCAGATTCTACTACATCATATGTAGATGGTTGACCAACTTCATCAAATTCAATATTGGTTAACTTGTTTACACTGTAAACATAAGAATTAAGTATCATAGATACAAATTCCATGTAAAGTGTTGCTTTACCATTTTTAACAACTAATTTTGCAGGTTTTACTAACGCACCATCTGATTTAGATACTTCATCCTTCGTTGCATGTAAAAAGTTTGCTGTTACACTATATGTGCCATCTGCAATCTTTTGTTTTGTTTCACTTGTTTTCACTTCACTAGCAGATACTACGAATGCAGGTGTTCCTAAAGAAAGTAACATTGCAAGAGCTAATAAACTGCATAGAAATTGTTTGCTCATTTTCTTAAACATATTGTCCTCCAAATTGTATTATATTTTAACCGCTTTTCATCGGGGTTAGTTCACGCTAACCATAATACTGAACAAACAATACTTTCTCAACTTCTTTTTTCGTTGCATAGTACGCAACAACTTGCCTGTATTTTTGTAATATTCTTGCATATCACTGCATTTTTTCTTGCTTTTTCGTACTTTCTTACACACTGTTCGACCAACGCAACAATATGCAAAAGAAAATGATAGTCTATCTCATTTGCACTATTAAAGTTGCAGTACTTTCCGGCATATGCATACAACCGACAGTACATCCCATACGTAACTTTATATTTCCTTGTAAACGTTTTTCCTCTTTCTCATAGTGAAAGTCCAACGCATCTAATGGAAAGAAGAATTGATCTTGATCCTGACCTGCTTTTTGATATTGATGGTTGGACATATATTTCAAAGTTGCAAGTTTTCCTTTTAATATAAATCCTAATAATGACGTTCCTTCTATTGTCTTTCCTCGTAAATGTATCATGCCAATTCCATTTTTAATAATTAGGGTTGCTGGATGATAAAATCCTCGATTTGCCATAGAGATAAAATTGTGTTTTCCTTGTTTCTCACGATAAAATGTAAATGGAAGTGAATAAGTTCCATCGCCTAATATCTTTGCAACGGCACTGCCATCTAAATGCTTCATCTCTTCCATCTTCTTGCACATCACAGTGTACGCAGCTTTCTGAAGAAATATATCCTTTGTCTTCTGAGAAACGGCAATTAAAAAGTGAACAGCATCTTCTTTTGCCACTTCATAAGAAGAATGCTGTTCTGACATAAGCCAATGAGCAATTAATTCTCTTTCCTTTAAATACTGCTCTCCAAGTTTTCTTCCATACTCCGTAAGTCTTAATACGTCAGCCCTTACTAAACCTTCTTCGCGAAATGCATCTAAGGTTCTGCTTACAGTTGATTTTGCTACACCAAATACTTTCGCTAAGCTAGAGACCGTATATTCCTGTTCTTCGCACTGTAAGAGCACAAATAAATATTTTAATTTTACTGCTGTCATTTCCATTTATGTCAAAGTTCCTTTTCTAAATTAAAATATGTTTTACAATATGTTTCCTATAGCATATTTGTAACATGGTTATTGTATCCAGAAAAAAATAACTTCGCAAGCATTTTTATCATTGTTTCTTATTAGTATTCTCGTATTAGTATTCTCGTATTGGTATTCTCTCATCTGTGTTTTCTTTGTTTTGCAATACAGATGCAACTAATTCCAACCGAAATTAATAATATAATTCCTGTCAAAATACTTGTTCCCATCCACATCATTACTTCTGAAAAATATGTAAGTCCAGGGGCACTCCCTTTTCCTTTTAAACTATCAAAATAAAAGGTCATGCCAATACTAGTAGCAAGAACAATCACTTCCACACCTAGTGTAATAAACCAATTTTTGCTCTCCTTCTTTCTTACTGCTTTATGAATAAAAATATACTGTAAAATAATAAGTAATAGACAAATCACAATCATACACATGCTCCTCTCAACTTATCTTCTACTTCTATTTTACTTGAATTTGAAAAATCTACAAGCATATTTCGTGCGAATTTCATCTCTTTCTACGACTCCAACTTCGCTAGAACGACTATCTAAAGAAACTTCCACATTGTCACCCATTACAAAATATTCATCTTCTCCTAGAGTAATCGGATATGTTAACTCACCTGGTAAAATAGTTCCTTCTTCTTCCTCAATCTCAATCTGTTTTCCATCAATAAAAATGGCATGGTCTTTGATATCAATGGTTTCTCCTGGCACTGCAACCACACGTTTTAAGATAGACATATCTTCTAAGTTTACCATAACCACGTCCCCACGTTTTGGTTCCGTAATATGATAAATAACACGATTCATCAAAAGTTTGTCACCATCTTGAAAGGTTGGTTGCATACTAATCCCCGATACTTCCACCACTTGAAAACAATACATAAACACTACCCATAGTGCCACAATTGCTATCATACTAATGGTATCAACCTTCTTTTTATGTCTGCGCAACTTTTTCGAAACTTCACTGGCATACTCTGTCTTGGTTTCTTCGATCTTCTTATCCGCTTCCATTTCTTCCTTTTTCATTTCTATGATTTCATTTCTAAAATCATCACACTCACTGCAGGTTTCTAAATGGTCTTCAATAATGTTTCTACTTTCCTCACTCACTGCATCATCGCAGTAGATTGGTAATAACTCTTTTATAAGTACACACTCTTTCTTCTCCATCCCTACTCCTCCATTTTCTTCTTAATCATTGATTTTGCTCTAAAAAATAGTACCTTCGCTGAGTTTTCACTTATCTTCATAAATTGACTTATTTTCTGAAAGGATAATTCATGATAAATGCGATAAATCACAATATCACGATACTTTGGATCTAAACCTAAGATTACTTTTCGGAGTTCTTCTCTCTGTTCCACCTTTAAAAGATATTCTTCGATGGATACGGTAGACTGCGTTTCATCATTTAACATCCATTCCATATCCTCACTTCCCGACATGATTGGATTTTTCTTATAATAATTTTTGCAAGTATTTCTCGCAATACTCACTATGTAAGTTTTAATAGAAGATTCTCCTTTAAAACGATGTAAAGATAGAAACACTTGAAAAAAGGTTTCTTGAGTCAACTCTTCTGCTAAATCACGTCTTCCATTCGTCAATGTTACGAGGTATAAGTAAACATCATGATAATAGGCATCATAAATTGATGCAAATTCTGTATTTAACATATGGCCTCCTTTCGAATGTTCTATCTATTAGTATTCTAATCCCCAAAAAAGTTACAAATAAAATAAAAAATATTTCAAAAAAAGAGAAAGTATTTATCCTGTTGGAATAAACACTTTCTCTATTATATATAATGCATATGTAAAATACTAGGTTGTCCATTTCTTCTACAAAATATTTTTTCTCAAATGTAGTCCATATAAAATGCTATTAAGTAGCAAATGAGATACCCCTGCTACTACTACATACATAAAATAAAATGCAAAACTCATATCATACACAATTGCTACAATTAGTATGACGCCAAGTAAAGAATCTACTTGATCATAGATTGCAAAGAAAAGTCCTCTGAGCCCACGCCCTTGTTTTCCTGAACTAATTTCTAATCTCCTTTTAATAAAGCTATTTGGCAATTCTAGTGCTGCATATACCAATCCCATCAAACCGCCCATAAACATATTATAGAGCATCGTATTTTCATAATTTACATAAAAGAAATTATGTTCTGCTAAAAAGGTATTATGTTCTGCAAGTACTCCCCAAAGTACCATAATAATCATGTCAAAAACTATTGTTGCAAGAAACCCTTTCCACGTTTTGTTATCTCCAAAATAACGCTTTCCATCCTTTGCTGTCCTTCCTCTGTCAATTGGAACCTTCAAAAAATCCAATAATGTACTTTTGCAAAATACTGCATTTACAACGGCTGTCAATATAATAGGCATCAACGTAATATACATCTTTGCAAGCATACCATCACTCACTTTCTTATCTTATCTGTTCTGTTTTGACTTGTCCATAAAGAACAATGCACCTGTTCCAAGCAATCCTATCGCCGCCATAATCCACCAGTTTGCCTCTAAACCAAGATACTGCATAATAAATCTTGTGATGATTGGTCCAAATACAACTCCTGATTGAGAAAAGTTTGAGTAAAACACAGTAAGTACTCCTACATTGTGAGCCTGACAATTCTCTGCCACAAATGCACTATTGTTTACTACAATCATCATTTGTGCAATAGCCCATATAACTAGAGCTACCCCAATTAAAAACGCATTATCTGCTATCGCCATTACTACCATCCCAATGGTGTAGAGCCCTCCTCCAATCACCAAGTTCTGTACACAACCTCGCTTTGATTCTTTTTTACAATAAAATAAATTGAAGCATACCGTGATAAAATAATACAATGCCAACAATATTCCAAACTTGTCCTGAACCTCTACCCCATACATATCGTTCAGTTTAATTGGAAAACCATATTTTAGTTGGGAATGCAAAATAGAAAATATGCTTAACACAATGGAAAGTACAAATAAATAAGTATTTCCTAAAATATCTCTAAAAAACGCTTTTACAGATATTTTGCGTTTACTCTTTTTTGCAGATAAGTCATGCGTATTCTGAACATCTTTCCTTAGAAAATGAAGAGGATCTTTATCATTAAAAATCCTTCTTACAATATGTTCGTGTTCTAAGCATATCTTACTCATAAAATAAATAGATGACAAATCACTCACTAACAAAACTAATAGATAGATTTGCATATTCAAATCCATTAAAAATCCACTTACTAGTGATATTATCATCATCCCAATATTGTTTCCCAGCGATAAGTATGTAAATATTTTTCGACGTGTATCGCCTTTGCTTTGGTCCGTTGCCGTCGCATTAATCAGTGGTTCTAGTCCATTTTCAATCGCTTCTGATAAATACAAACATACAACAAGTATCCTACTATGTGTAAAGAAAAAGGCTGTACAAATAAAAAGACAACTTATCACTTTACTCCATACGAATACTTTAAATCTGCCAATACGATCCGAGATACTGCCACAAAGCATTGATAAGAAAGGATAGGTGAGACCGATAGACGCCACAATCCATGAAATGTTTTCTTCATCGAAACCGAAGTTAAGTAAAATAATTGTAAGATAACATGAGATAACAGTTCCTGTAATGTGGCTCGCTTTTAAACATGAAAAAAGCACTAAAATGTTCTTTTTCTTATTTTCCTTGTTCGCCATATATTCTTACCCCCTGATAGTATCGTATCATAGTGGGTTACTTTTGTATAGTAACTTTTTCAATTGCGCTCGTCACCGTTACATTTCTGACGTTACATTACTGATTACTATACATGCTACTATATAAAATGTACTACAAATGAAAGTGATAATAAATATAATATATATATTTTTTTATCACCTTCGAGTATACTACTGTTTTACATATTATGTCAATTCCATAGAGTAATCGTTTTCATCGTTACCATAATTAATTTTTACAACTAGTCAAAATAATGATATATCCCTTCACTCAACTCAATCTGCTTTTGCAATGCCAGCACCGCCATATCCTTTTCTTTGCACTCCAGCATAAAATAGCACCTGTCAATCCCGCTCTTCTCCACTGCATGTGCCAACTTCTCATAATCCTCTAAACTCACAAACTCACTATGTGCATGCTTATTACTCTCTTCTTTATCACTTGACAAATGTAGTTTTGGGATACGATTTCCCCAAGTCCTAACCGCTTCCTTCACTCCATCTTCAAATGACATATTTCCCACATTCCATTCATAGTGCTTATTATCAAATACCACTGGAATCCCTATCAGCTCATGAATATATAAACAATCCTCAATGTGAAATGAAACATGATCATTTTCCACCACTAGGTACTTTCTTGCAGTTTCACCTAAACGCTTAAAATTATGTGCAAATGCCTTACAAGCCTCCACACTACTTTCATACCCATTCTTCACCCCAATATGCAATGTCATATTTGGTGTCTTCTTTAATTCCATAGCTGCCATCGTTTCTGCAAAGTAATCCAATGACTCAATTGCCTTGTCCACCACATCTTTTCTGTGAGAATTCAATACATAATACTGTGATGGGTGGGTTGAAATCTGTAAATCCAACTGATTTGCAACTTTCCCAACCATACGAAGTTCGTCTCGCAACTCATCAATCTTATAATATCTAAGGTCTAACTGTGGCAAAATCTGTTCTGGCATACGATACGCCATAATATGGTTCTTATAATTTTCCTTCAACAACACCACCATATCGTACAAATTCTTTTTAGCCTTTTCGCAAAGAAAGTCATGACACATTGCTGCATCATGACTTTCTAAATACGTCTTTGTAGAAGACCGACTACATTTTAACTTAGGGTGCAAAGTAGATACACAACAGTATCCTAATAAAATTTCCACGAGCACGCATCCTTTCATGAGACATAATGTTCTATTAGTATCCCACGAAAATAATAAATCATGCGTATATAATTATAATCTTTATTTTACTATTCTACCTACTTTCCTGTTACGATTGCACTTAACATAGTTCCACTTACATTTTGTGTTGACGACGAACTGCCATACCGATTGCTGCCGCAATTACTGTAGTTCCTCCGTCCATTCGTATCCGCATTTTAATATCCGGATATAATGATTTGCCTCACGAAGTACATGATCTGCAAGCAATGGAAGAATCAGAGATTCTATCTTACATTCCAGAATTCCTTTTGTTCCTGCCGTTTTAAATTCACGCAGTTTTAATGTCTCCTCCAGAGATTTTTCCGTTAATCCCTCTGTTGCACGGCAGTCCTGCCTTTTTGCCATTTCAAGCAGTTCCTTATAATCCATTGAAAATTCATCGGCAGTATAAATCAGTTCTTCCTCAGATGGATCCAAAAGACCACGAATAAATAATGCATGCTCCATCATAATCTGATTCCAAAACGCTTCCTGATTTTGAAGATTTTTGTAGCATACTCTTTTTCCTTTCATCAGTTCTCTCAATGTATTCCGATATAATTTTGCTTCTCGTATAATGTGTTCAACTAATAATGGATAATTTGCAGTAAAAAGCCTGCATCCTCTTACTTCCCCCAAAATAGCTTCCTTGAATTCAATTAAACCATCTAACAACCAGATAGCTTCTTGGTTTAAGCTGCTGACCTGCTGTATGTTCTCCTGACTCACTCTATGGATCCGACCACATTGTAACTGTTTTTCCATGTGTGTAATACGGCTATCTATCGGAACTCCACTTAAATCACTTGTTTTTTGTTCTGCCATTATAGTAAAAGGAGTAACCAATTCTTGAGAATTTAATACACTTCCGCTGATTACTCTATTACTGATTGACACCACTCTCCTTAGAAAATCCTCAAACTGTTCTCTGAAATGATCCGCTTGCTGCATCCATTCTACATCTTTTTGTAAAAATCCTGCCTGCAGAAATAAAGAATGCTCTTTCATGATTCTTGCAAAAAACAAATGGGTTTCTAATGATACTCTTATATAGTTTTCCACGGTTCTGCTTTCCCTTTATAGTTTATCATTCTTTATACTATACGCAGGACTAACTCTGGACGTCACAATTTTGAGGTTGTAAAATATTAACTGGTTCGGGATAGACTTTGGAGCCATGACAATGTCCAAAAAGGCACTGCCATGGCTCCATTTTATATTCTTGATTTACTCTTTCAATAATCTACTAATCTCATCCACCATTCCATTAATCGCATCTGCCTGCGTCGTAATTTCTGCTGTATCACTTGCATTCATTTCCGCCATCTTATGAATGGTAGTAAATTGTTCATTTTCAACTCGAATACTCTCCGCTATATCTTGATTAATCGATACTGTATTTCGAATTACATCCGCTTGTTTACTATGTGCATCTCCCATTGTATTAATCGCACCAAATGAAACATTTAGTAACTGTGTAATATCTTGCATACTATTAAATACATTTTCAAAATACTCATTTTGGGTATCTAACTTACTAGCATTTTCACCCACTTGCATAGAGATTTCTTTTACATTTTGCTGAACTCGTTCTATTACATCTTCAATTACTTTCAATGATTCTTGGGTATTGTTTGCTAAATTGCCAACTTCAGTAGCAACCACCGCAAATCCTTTTCCTGCATCACCTGCACGTGCCGCTTCAATGGATGCATTCAATGCTAACAAATTAGTAGAGGAAGAAATGTCACTAATCAAACTCAAAGTCACCCCTATTTCTTGTACCGCTTCTGAAAGCTTACGTGCCATATCTGTTGTCGCTTTCATGGATTTGGATACCTCACCATTGATAGTATGTAAATCATTTAATAATTTTTCATTTACAATTGACTTATCTAATAAGTTTTTCGAAGTTGCTTCTACCTTTTCCACATTGTCTGCAACAACGATTTCCCATTCACTAAGTTCTCTTAGATTTTTCATACTTTCCTCAGTTCTTGCACTTAGTAAATTACTACTTGCCACTAACTCTTCACTAGTCGCTGCTAATTCTTCAGCGGAAGCACTTTCCTTCTCCGATATCTCTAGAAGAGTATCTCCTGCTGAAAATAATTGTTCTGACAGAGACTGTACGGCAATATGTACCCTTTTTACTCGCTCTGCATTTCTTTCTATTTCATCCTTTTTTGCATTTACCAAGAAAAGCTTAATTAGATAGGTTAATAATATAATTGTACCTAAGGATAAAACTACACTAACGATTCGGTCTAGCATATTAACGTTAAAATTTACATCCTTGGCTGGCAAATGAACTTTTCCATTAAAAATCCAAGAAGCCACAATGGATCCTGCAATTTCAATGGATGCCGTAATTACCATTTTACAATCTAGGAAAAATGCAGTTAAGATTACAAAGAAAAATGCAAATCCCCAAAAATCCGTGGCTGGTATCATATACACAATAAAATTAAATTGTATCAGCATCGTTACTACAAGAAAAACCTTTCCCACTCGCAGCTTATCTTGTAACACATAACCATCTCGAAACCCTGTCTTTATCAAATATACACCTATCCCAACATAAAGCAAACATGATATATCAAAAATGAGTAGTACAAGCCAATTTACTGTTGGAAGCCACCCTATTATTTTTGAAAATGTATAGCATACACCTGCACACATACATGCACCTGGTACTACAAGTAATGTGAGTATATATACTTTATTTATATATTCATCTAATGCTGATAGATATTTCCCCTTTTGTTCCTTTTCCATTCGCTCCCCCTTCTTTCTATTTGCACAATTTATTTTCTTTTGATATTCACTAAAATTGATATACTTGCACAATCACCGAATATCCTGCTCCCACTGTACAGAAAATAACTTTTGAACCTGGCTGTGAATAAATATCCCATAGTCGGTTTAAACACAAAATTGGACACGTATTTCCTGTATAACCATACTCTTTTCCTACAAAGAAATATTTTCCATCTTCTTCTGATATTCCTAATTGTTTTAGTGTTTCCATGTTGTATGCATCACTAAGTTGTGAAAAAATGTAATAATCAATATCTTGTGGTGTCAATGAATTTTTCTCTAGTACTTGGTTAATGGATTTCACCCAAAGTTCTGGTATAAAGTCCATCGGAAACGGATTCCAATCCAAGCGTTTTTCATTTGGCATAACCGTAAGCAATGGCATTTTTGCCATACCGCATTTAGGATACTTAATGTAATCGTGATAACTTGCATCTACCCAAACAGTAGAATCCAAAAAGCCCTTTGGTTCATCACTTTCTTCCATTTTCAATGCGACACAGGCTGCTGCATCTGCAAATGTGGCATACACAACAGTATCATCCCATAAAGCAATTGGTGAGATACAAAAGCACCCAATGACTAAAGCTCGTTTGATATCCGATGCCTGCATATATTTGTAAATCACGTCAAGTCCTTGGATCATTCCTGTACAGTTACTATTGAGGTCAAATGCTACTCTTACATTTTTCATCTTGTCCCCATATGTACCGACAATTCTCATTGCGTTAGTTGGAAATAGGTACTCAGGTGTATCGGTACATAAAATCACCATCTCATAGTCTTCTATATTTAGTTTGTTCTTTTCGATACAATGATTTACTGCATTGATACTCATAGAAATGGTATTTTCACCTTCTGAGATAAAGTATCTTTTACGTCTACCTAGATGATTCATAAGTCGGTCTGCACTTAGTCCTCTTTTTTCGAAATGCTCTGTTAATTGCTCGTTGTATACCTTGTTAGGTGGAATATAGACACCTGTTCCTTCAATTATAACATTTTTCATATGTATTTCCCTCCGATTCTTGAATATATTAACAACAATCAAAGTCTCAACCTAATGATAGTATATTGATAGTATATTGGTAGTCAATTTCTTTACATACCTTGCGCATCACATCCCTTCCAAATTAATAGTATATGGAATCCCAGTATGGGGCCTTTTAAATAATAGAAAATGGTGTACATCGGATTTTCCTATTATTTAAAAAATGCCCTTTATCAAGTGAATGATAAAAGGCACAATTTGCTCCAAATGTTTACAGTAGAAAATTCATTTCTACTTCTACATGTAAAAACGGCCTGTAATGCGCGCCTTAGTCGTGTAGTCATAGCTGTCAAACTTCTTCTGCAAATCTTTTATAGTGTTGTTATTATAGCATCAATATGTAATATTGTCAAATCAAGTCGTATTTGGTGTACTTTTTGTTGTTTTTGTTGGAATATAGCATAAAAAAGCCAATTAACTTTAACATCTAAAGTCAATCGGCTTTTCATAATCTCTATTCCTCTAACGCAACAACTTCACACACAGTCAACACTTTCCCCTGCACATGAAATCTTACATCAAATCCTGCAAATGCCACCCCATAACGCCTCTCTGGATCATGATGATACGCTGGTCGTGGATCTTCTCTTAATACTCCAAGAACCGCCTTTCGCTTCTCTATCGGTATTATCTTTAACAACTCATCTGGAAACACAACCTCCAACTGATACTCCTTCACATCCTCTGCAAATCCACCAGTCGCTTCTGGATGACAATCTGCATAAGGCAAATATGGCTTAATATCATAAATTGGCGTTCCATCCATCAAGTCAATTCCCGACACATGAAGCACAGGCCCTTTCTTTTCGTCAATTGTAATGCCATCAAGCTTTACACAAGACAACCCAATATTATTGGGGCGAAATGGAGAGCGTGTTGCAAACACTCCCATTTTTTTATTTCCACCAAGTCTTGGCGGTTTTACCGTAACAGTGTATCCTTTTTCGTGATTCTCTGAAAATGACCATAACAACCAAATATGCGAATACCCCTCTAATCCACGAAAACCTTCCACATTCCGATACTCTGGTTGAAAATAAATCTCGCCCTTCAGTTCCGATACAATCCCACTCTGACGCGGAATTCCAAACTTCTCAGGAAAATCTGTACGGATATATCCTATCTTTTTCATTCATTATCTACCTTCTACTTTTATCTATGTGACTTTTTCCAAATGGAAGGTGTAAACAAAATCAACATAGGCATTAATTCAAGTCTTCCCGCTAACATATCAAACATCAAAACGCATTTTGAAAATGGGTTAAAATGTGAGAAGTTTTCTACAGGACCAACTGCATCCAAACCAGGTCCAACGTTATTCAGCATCGCTGCAATGGCAGTAAAACTGGTCTCAAAGCTATAATTTTCAAGTGAAATGATGAGCCATGATACCACAAAGATCACCATGTAAATTACTAAATATGTGTTAATCGAACGTACAAGATCACCATTTACTTTCTTACCTTCAAAACGAATGTTACGGATGCTCTTAGGATGGATAAAAGTACCTATTTCATTTTTTACATTTTTAAATGCGATTACAAATCGAGATACTTTGATACCACCACCTGTACTTCCTGCACAAGCACCTACAAACATAAGCATCACCAATATAGTCTTGGACAATGTTGGCCATAAGTTAAAATCACAAGTTGCAAATCCAGTTGTCGTAATAATTGCTCCAACTTGGAAAAAAGCTTGTTGGAATGCAACCCAAATGGATGAGAAACTTTCTCTAATATTAATACCAATGATAAGTGTAGCAATAAAAATAATTGCAAAATATACTCTTGCTTCTTCGCACATAAAAGCTTGCTTTGGCTTTTTCACTAATATTAAAAAGTAAACGGAAAAATTTACACCAAATAACACCATAAAGATACCGACAATATTTTGAATTGCCATACTGTATCCAGCCATACTCGTATTTAAGTTACCAAAACCACCTGTACCTGCAGTAGAAAATGATGTCGTAACCGCATCAAACAGATTCATCCCTGCAAAAAGTAATAAAATACATTCCAGTAAAGTCAATGCAGTATAAATCGCATATAAAATAAATGCTGTTGTCTTTACACGAGGCACCAATTTCCCAACACTAGGACCTGTACTTTCCGCTCGCATCATATGCATGTTATTTCCACCTGCAAGTGGCACAATCGAAAGTACAAATACAAGCACTCCCATACCACCAATCCAGTGTGTAAATGCACGCCAGAACAAGCCACATTTAGACATCGCCTCTACGTCCGTTAAAATAGTTGCTCCTGTCGTGGTATAACCAGAAATCGTTTCAAACAACGCATTAAAAATAGATGGAATCTCTCCACTAATTAAAAATGGAAGTGCACCAGAAATACTAAGTACAATCCATCCTGTTGCTACTGTAACAAAACCTTCCTTTGCATAAAAAGATTTACTCTTAGGTTTCCACCTTGTAAGAACAAATCCTATCAATAAACAGATAAGAGAGGATATGAGATACGCATATCCTACTCTTTCTTTCAAAAATACTGACAAAACAGATGGCACTAACAAAAAGAGGCCCTGAAAATTTAGTATCCATCCTAAAATGTACACAATAAATCGAATATTCATTTTCTTACCCTCTCAATATATCTCCTAAATCGTGTAGTCCAAGATTGGTTGTTACCACAACTACATGGTCACCACTTTTGATACAATCCTGTCCCTTTGGAGTAATAATCTGTCCATTTCGATTGATGGAACAAATTAATAGATTGTCTTTTAAATTCAATTTTTCCAATGGAACTCCAATAATCTTGGAACCTTCATTTACATAAAACGCTAATGCTTCTGCCTTGTTTTTCTTTATTTTGTAAAGTGTCTCCACGTTACTTCCAATTGAATTGTTCATGGCACGAACACAACGTAAAATATACTCAGCGGTAATGTATTTTGGATAAATAACACTACCAAGTTTTAAGTTACGTACTACATCGTCGAAAGAAATACGATTAATCTTAGTAATCAACTTTCCTTTTGTCTTACTCTTTGCATAAAGGGAAAGTAAAATATTCTCTTCATCCATACCCGTTAGAGAAGCAAAAGATTCTGTCTCTTCGATTCCTTCTTCTAGCAATAAATCTTGTTCTGTACCATCGCCATGAATCACCATAGCCTCTGGCAATAACTCCGTTAATTCCTCACAACGTGCTCTATCCTTTTCAATAATCTTTACATCAATACCATATTTCATCAGCTCTTTTGATAAATAATAGGACAATTTGCCACCACCGATAAGCATTGCATTTCGAACTGGATCCATAATGACACCAATTTTCTCAAAGAAATCAATGGCTTTTTTATGCGGTGCAATAATTGAAACAACATCTTGTTCGTGAATAATGAAATCACCATTTGGAATTAATACATCTTCATCACGCTCAATCGTACAAACAAGAACATCACATTTTAGCTTTGATGTAATCTCCATCACGGTCATTCCCGCCAGAATAGAATTATTTTCCACTGTAAAATTTAATAATTCCACCCGCCCTTTATAGAAAGTATCAATATCAATCGCTGATGGGAAGCGTAATAAACGAGTAATCTCGCAAGCCGCTTCATATTCTGGATTAATAATCATAGCTAATCCAAGCTCTTCTTTAATAAAATTAATTTCTTTACTATAAATAGGACTACGCACACGGGCAATAGATTTACAATTACCTGCTTTTTTAGCAATCAAACAACACAAAAGATTTAGTTCATCGGAATCTGTAACGGCAATCAATAGTTGTGCCTTTTCAATTCCAGCTTCCATCTGTGTTGTGTAACTTGCTCCATTTCCCACTACGCCCATAGTGTCGCAGTTATAGGAAATCTCTTCTACAATCTGTTCATTCGTATCGATTACTGTTATGTCATGGCCTTCTTGACTAAGCTGTTCTGCAAGAGTACAGCCAACTTTGCCACAACCTACAATTATTATCTGCATACAATCCTCCATAAATATATACCAAATGCATTCGTATCATTATATTTTTACAACCCTATTCATTGAAAAATATAATATAAGGTTATAAAGTAACACACTTTTCATAAATATACAACCTGTTTTATATCTATATTGTATATTATTTGCGAAATAAATACGCATGATGTACGGATGAATTCTATATATGCTAATTCCCAATAAATTTTTTAATTTTTTTCAAATGTCCATATTAATTAAAGATTCAATCCTTTGGACTCTTCACAGCCAAGTTTTAAGTTGAAACATTGAACTGCTGCACCAGAAGCACCTTTTCCTAAATTGTCAAACTGAGAAGAAATAAGAATTCTTTCCTCATTTCCTGTTACATAAATGTTCATACCGTCCCAGCCTGCACATTGGTTTCCATTCATCATATTGGCATGTTCTGCTTCTGCTCCAAATGGCATAACTTGGATAAACTTTTCACCTTTATAATATTCTGCGAAAAATGCCTGCACTTCTTCTGCTGTCTTTGCTCCATTTAGAAATTCTGTATATAATGGAAGTGAAACAACCATTCCGCTATAATAATCACCCAAGATTGGTGTAAATAAAGGTTCTCTTGTTAATCCTGTAATATATTTCATTTCTGGTAAATGCTTATGTTTTTGGCTTAATGCATATTCACGAGGCGCTACGAAATCAATGGAACGATCTGCTGCTTCATAGTCAGCAATCATTTTTTTACCACCGCCACTATAACCTGTTATTGAATATGTAGCAACTGGATAATCTGCTGGTAAAATATGTTCTGCTATTAATGGATATGTAATGGCGATAAATCCAGAAGCATGACACCCTGGAACTGCAATTCGTTTACTCTCTTTAATCTTTTCCCTTTGACCTTTATTTAATTCAGGAAATCCGTAAGTCCATCCTTCTTTTGTTCTGTGTGCTGTAGATGCATCGATAATTGTAACGTTTTCGTTTTCAACCAAAGAAACGGATTCGATCGCGGATGCATCTGGAAGGCATAAAAATGTGATGTCGGATTCGTTGATTAATCGTTTCCTTTCGTTTACGTCCTTTCGTAATGCTGGGTCGATTTTTAAAAGTTCAAAATCATCACGACCTGCGAAACGTTCTTGAATACGAAGTCCTGTTGTTCCTTCTTGACCATCTATAAATACTTTTTTCATCTGTCATCTTCCTTTCTTACTTAGAATTTAATTGTAAGGTTTTATAGATGATATGTCAAATGTTTTGGTTAGGTTGATGATAACATAATTTGAGAATGGATAGAGTTAAGATTTAGTAAAAAATTCTTTACCGTGATAAACTAGTATTATGATGTTGTGTAAATATATCGAAATGGCAATTTTGCGCAAAAAATAAGAGGGCAAGTGCGGCACCTGTCCTCCTTTTTTTAGCTCCATTGTTTTATTAATTTCATTACTACCGAATTTTGATATGCCATCGCATCGTTATAGATAAAGCTGACGGTTCCACTACAAGGCGCATAGATACGGTGTTTTACGTCCCCTAGATAGGTGTCCAGAATACGAGCTACTTCTTGTCCTTTTACTACTTTGTCCTCGATTTGTACCGATGGCTCAAAAAATCCAGATGCCATGGTACGAACGGAACGTTCATCGCTATTTGTAATCAATCGTGATTCTACCCCTTGGTATCCTTTGTATTCCAATAGATTCTGCGCATCCATAAAATGCAGAATTGCCTCAATGGTCAGGTTTGCACTTTCTTTATCAATGCTTCTGGTATGTGTGGTATAAATAGAAAATGCATCTGTCTCCCAGATCTGCCAGTTATAGTTTAAAGTAGCGGTATCGAATGGTCTTGGATCAGCTAATCTGACATATGGAAGTCTGAACTGTTTTGCCAGTTCTAAATCTTCAAATCCGGTTTTCATAATCCTGACATGGGGCAGGAAAGTACCTGGACGGTAGAAAGAGGCAAACTGGATTCCATATTTGAAATCTTTGATATTTTTGAATAAACCGTCAGCAATTCGCTGAGTAGTTTCGCCTTCAGAGTATCCTGGAAACATTCGGTTGATATCCGTGTTGTCAGTAGGCCAGAATCGTTTCTTTATATTAATCGAGTAGGGATTGACACAAGGGATAACTAATATTTCATGTCCAGGGACTAGTTTTCCCTGATCTTCTAATTCAGATAGTTTCCTGATAAGCTGTGAACAGGTGTAGAGCTGCTGGTTTTCATTTCCACGCATGCTTCCTACAATACACATGGATTGTTCACCGCTTCCAAAGGAAAATCCGGTTACTCGAAAATGGTCTCGGTATAATGCTTTTATTTCGTATACAATCTTTTTCTGCATCACAGCACCTCCTAAGTTGTAGCATTAGTATGAAGAATTCGGGCGATTAGGGAACCTTCATCCAATACTGGATATTCTCGAATGGTAAAGAGCCATCCGTCATCGGGTGCCTGAATATCTGCCAAGACATCGCCTGACAGTGGGTTTACAATGGAACCAATATGCTGTCCTTTTGTTACGGTGGCGCCGTGCATGATGTCCTTAATAAAAATCCCAGATACAGGTGCATTGATAAATAGTACATCTTCGGGAACACTGGATACGATAGGAGTACGGACTTCATTTACAGGACCGTCCCAGATTCCCATTTCTTTCATAAGATGGAAGATGCCGTCGGTCATCTGTATGCCGTACTCATGGGTGATTCGCATACCAACGCCCATCTCTACAACAAGGGTAGGTGTGTTGCGGCTGTTTAGGCTGTATGCAAGGGTGGATTCCAGTACCGTGCTGCTACCATGAACCCATACAAAATCAATATTAGATTTCATGGCATAAGGAACTAATACGTCCTTATGAAGTTCATTAATGCGAATTTGTGGAACCTCTGTGAGGTAAATGTTGCTTGCGTGGATATCGAGGCAGAGATCAGAACCCACAAGATCCTTTACAATTTTATAGGCAACATATTCATACATATCACCGTCTTTATTACCGGGAAAAATACGGTTCATATCTAAGTCAAAGGCGGGAATGCCTCTGGTAACCGAATCAATTCCAAATGGATTTAAGGCGGGATAGATATCCACGATGCCTTTTAAATATTCCGGATGTTCCTTGATTCTTCTTGCAATTTCAAAGCAGACAAACTGTCCTTCCAGTTCATCCCCATGGATTCCAGTCACGATGCTGATTCTTTTTTTCTGAAATCCAGAGTCTGCTTCAAAATGATTTTTACGAATTTGCAGACTTTCATCTACAGGAAGTTCCACTTCCATTATATTCTCGATCATGTTCTCCTCCATCTTCCTTCACAACAACAGAAATATTCTGGGTCTGCAGTGCATTCCCATAAAATACGCCTTGGTTAATGGTACAGTCTTTATAGTCCCGTCCGTTGGATAATTTAATATGCTGATCGTCCACCACCAGTAAGTTGGTAGGATCGAGGGCAATCCAATAACCATTTTCAAAGACTTCTGCCCAAGCGTGGCTTAACCCTTCCCCGACCATCATGCCGACCACATACCGCGCTGGTATGCGTTCCATTCGGCATAAGGAGAGCAGGATATGGGAGTAGTCCTGGCAGACACCAGATCCAAGCATCATTGCTTCTTCCGCAGTTGTGGTAATTGATGTAACACCCTGCACATATGGAAAGTCCTTATGAAGATGCTCCATAAAATATTTCGCTTTTGCCAAATTAGAGTTATCCTGTGTGCATCCAATGGCATTACGATAGGAGGTAAGGGCAGGCCCGGGACGGGTGTAGTCAGTCTGATATTTGTACAGACCAACATCTGTTATGTCCCCGGCATATTCCGTGTCCTTAAGTCCTGTTAGGGCATTTCCTGACAATTCAATTGAAAAATGATTATGTTGTTCTTCTGTGTAACCATAGATGTATTCGTTTCCGAAAGAATCTTTGCCTCTGCTTAGAAATTGATTTGGAAATATAGTAAGCTTTTGATTTTGAATCTGCTGCCTATCATTAGAAGGCGGAAAGCACTTAACGGTAAAACGGTGCTTTTCAATGAGACAGCTAAAATCAATTTTCATGGAATATTGGAAATGCAATTGTTTCATATGGTCACCAAATCAGTAGATTATCTACATCCTGAACTATTTTGTAATAATCAATTTCATCGCTTTCGGCTTCGGCAATCATGTTTTCCAGTTTTTCTTTATCATACTTTAAAAATGTCTTAGAAATACGTCCTTTCAAACGATGGATTTCACGAAGCATCGCTGCCTGTGGTGCGTGAAGTCTTCCGTATAAATCAATCCGTTCAATCCGTTTTCCGACTTTAACGGTATTTCGTACATTTTCATCTTCAATCAAATCGTCTGCAATTCCCCAGAAAGCAAGGATATTGTCGGTAACTTTCTGAAGGGTGATAAGTGGTGCGTTTGTCTGTTCAGACATATTCATTTTATACATGGCAAGCTGTATGTAGGAAAGTGGTTCGCTTCCGATTTCCTCACGAAGTACAATTGCATTGTCATAAGCACGGATTAGGTTTGCATAAATGGAATTCGGATCCGTGGAATCGAAGCAGTAGCGGTTGTTAAAATCCTCTTTGGAAGAATAAATATTTGGAATATCAAGCTTCTGGCAGAATTCCGCAAAGTAAGTAAAATCCTGATCAATCATGTTGTCGAAACTGTCAGCAAATAATTTTGAAGTTGTGTAAACACGTTCACTGTAACGACCTAACCAGTAAAGGCGGTCCATATTTTCTAATGTGATAATACCCATGTGTCTTTAAATCCTCCTCCTTGTGATGAATTGACAATAAAAGAATCCGGGTTTCTGGAGAAACGAGTTAAGCCGCTTTTCCAAACCATTGGTTCCTCACCAAGTAATACGAAAGCACGTAAATCTGCTTTTCTAGGAACGGCTTCTTCGCCATCCATAATATCAATATCAAGGAAATCTATGACTTCCTGTGCAATAAATCTTCTTGCTTCTTTCTTAAGCAATGCTTTAAATTCTCGTTTTTCCTCGGATGTCATCGTATTGGCAAATACAACACCATAACCACCCGCTTCTGCAACGTCTTTAAATACCAGTTGGTCAAAATGTTCCATTACATAGTTCATATCCTCTTCATAGAATGGAAGATAAGTAGGTGCATTTTGTAATATTGGTTCTTCCCCAAGATAATAGCGGATCATCTTAGGAACGAAGTAGTAGATTCCTTTGTCATCTGCAACACCATTTCCAGGGGCATTTAAAAGAGCTACATTTCCTTTTTTGTAAATATCATATAAATGTGGAATACCGATAACGGATTCCTTGTTGAAATTCATTGGGTCAAGATATTCGTCAGAGATACGGCGGTATACTGCACCAACTCGTTCTTTCTTGCCTGAATAATCAATAAAATATAAGTAATCGCCTTCCACAATCAGATCATTGCTAGTAACAAGGTGTGCTCCTGTTTTTTCAGCAAGGAAAGAATGTTCAAAGTACGCCGCATTGTAACGCCCTGGTGTAAGGATGACAGTGTGACCGCCAGTACTGGCATAATCCATTGTCTTTTTTAGCATTTTTGCATAATTCCTGTTATCTTCAATATGATACTGTTCAAATGTTGCCGGACTGCTTTTTCGGCATAAATCCCTAGCAATCATCGGATACGATGCACCAGAAGGAACTCTTAAATTATCCTCTAAAATGTACCATTTTTTATCTTTTCCCTGTACTAAGTCAATACCAGAAATATGGGTAAAGACACCGTTTGGAGGCATAACATTTTCACATTGGGGAAGATATCCGCTAGAAGAGTAAACAAATTCTTCTGGGATTATTTTGTCTTTGATAATTTTTTTCTCTGAATAAATATCCTTGATAAATGCATTCAGAGCAAGTACACGCTGTTTCAAGCCTCGGCTAAGATATTCGAATTCTGCGTGAGGGATTATTCTTGGGATAGAGTCAAATGGAAATAGCTGTTCACGAAATTCATTATTTTTGTAGATTCCAAATTTGACACCATAGCGAGCAAGCAATTCATTTACTGTATTGGTTCTGTTATATAGGTCTATATTTTTCATGAGTATCTCCTCCCTTACGGTTAAATGGTAATAATTGTTGCTTGTAATTACAAGTTTACAGAGTGGCAATAATAGTTATTTATAATTACAAATTTACAGAATGGTAATAATAGTTATTTGTAATTACGAATTTACAGAATAGTAAAAAAAAAGGCGTTTTGTGTTCACAAAACGCCTTTGTTTGTTTAGTATTATAACCAAAGAAGTTTTATGTGTCAAGAGGTAGGAATTTTGAGTTTCCATTCTTTTGTCCACAACTTCCTAATGCAAGCAACTCTTTTATTGTCTGGGAGTTTGACATTCAATAATGATGTAGAACCTGTCGAAGGTTGCGAAACACAATTAACTCCTATCATAAAGAGATCTTCTTTTATAATTAATAGGAGTTTCAAACAATAGTATTATAAATCTACAACCCAAGCACCTGATAAATCTTTTCCATATACATTGTCCCTGCTCTCTCACCAAATAAAATCTTCCCCAGATACTGCTTCGATGTCCCAACCAACTCCGCCAATTCAACTTGGGTCATATTCATTTCGATTAGTCGATGTTTCACTTCTTTTCCGAATTCTGTTAGCTGTCTTTTCTTTTTCATGCGCTTGCCCCTTTCTCATTTTCATTACATCCTCATCGTACCCAGAGAAATTTTTCATGATATGAGGGAGTATCAAATCCTATTCTCTGGGTACATCTATCTAAACCAGTTCAAATGGACGAACTAGGATTTAGCATTGACTACAATATTTTCGATAAAATTTATCCACCTTGTCTTTATAGGTAGAACCGATATAAAAATCATCCTTTGTAGATAGAAATACTTGCTTTCCTTCAATACATATGATTTCATTTACATTTACAATCACACTCTGGCTGATTCGCAAAAAGTGGGATGGTAGCTGTTCTTGTATTTCATTTAAGGTTATTCGAACTTCATATGTACTTAACTTTGTCTTAAATATCACCTTTTTCTGCAGTTTCTCCATACTTATAATTAATTTAGTTTGTAAATAAATCCGTTTCTTTTTCACAACAAATTCAATGAATAAACGCTTTGCTTGTCTCTCTAGCTGCTCAACTTGTCTCCATGCTCGAACATATAACCTTTTGAAGAGTTCTTCTTCTACGGATTTCCGAAGAATGCCGAATGCAAGAAGTTCACTTGCCTCTGCTGAATGAGTTTCTTCGTTGGTAAAAAAGATAATTGGAATATTTGGCTTTTTGGCTTGCAGTTGTTTTGCTAGTTGAATACCTTGATTTTCTTCAAAATGAAGATCCAAAATTGCCAAATCCATAACATCTCCATAGGAAAGTATACTTTGTAGTTCCTCTCCCCCACATTGAAAACAGTGAAATCTAACCTTTTTGTGTATTTCTGCATGAAATGATGTGAGTTGTTGTGTTCGATATGTTAAATGTGATTGTTCACTATCACAGAGTAAAATATGATAGGTTGGTTGATGATTCATAAATATCCCCCCGAACTTGCCTGTATAGGATTCCTTGTTCTCATACTAGTTAATTTTCCCTTGTGTTTCACTTGTTCTATTATATTTAGAGTGTGATTTTGTTCAAGAATTTTCGTTTTAAATGAAAAAATGTTATGGGTTAAGTTTAGGTTATATTTGAGGAAAGTTAAGTTTTACAATTTTATACAATTTTTATGAAATGGCATAAAAATAGCATGGTGAAATAGGACACCATGCTATTTTAGATACATATGTAGACGTTAAGAAGAACTATTTACTAAATTTCTCTTTCATGCCTTTTGGTAGTTTGGGTTGGTAAAGAAAACACAAACAAGCTCTACTTAATTGCTTTTTCATACTTATATCTACCATATCTTTACATAGTTTTAATACTGTATGTTCTTTCAATGCTAACTCTCCTTTCTGTAGTTTTTTCAAAATATTCTACTATGAACGAATTTTTTGAACAATTTCTTTGTGTCTGAAAACTGGTAATTCAAGTATTTCTTGATTAGACATCGTAATAGTACCTTTTTGTATACCGATTACTTCTCTTTTATTCACTATTATATCACGCCTTACTACTACAAATAATTCTGATAATCTTTCCTTTGTTTTGCATATAGTTCCATTAGTCATTATTGTATTATCTTTTGTCTTAACAAGTAATTTTCTATCCGAAGTTTTTATGTATAATATTTCACTTTCTTTTACATCAACATCTTCTCGATTTCTCTTAAAAGTGATAATTCTAGCATTGCTTCTCTCAATACTTTCCTTTCCTAATTTCTCCATTGCTACCCTGTAAAATAATTTTTCCATTTTGCTGTAATCTACTGGTTTATCAATAAATCCAACTGGAGACAACTTATTAGCTCGTGCGATGTATTCTCCATGTGCCGTAATAAAAATTATGGATACTAAGGGATGATAACAAATAATCTTTCTTGCAACAGATATACCGTTTCGCTTTCCTATCTCAATATCTAATAGTGCTAAATCAATATGATTTTCTTGTATGTAACGTGCAAGATTATCACCTGCATAAGTAAACTTCTTAATATTGAGACCAACATCATATTTAGACGCAATATCTTGAATATATTTTAAATTACTCTTCATAAAGAAATCATTATCTTCAACAAGTAATATGTCCATTATCATAACCCTTCCTCCTTCATCATTGTACGACTACCTCATTGCTCAAAATAATTTTCATAATGAACTCTCTATTATTATAATGAATGTCTACATCGCCATTAAATCGTTCCACATATTCAAATATAATCTGAATACCTTTTCCATGATTCTTTTTATCCTCTTTACTCGTTATAAATGTTCCATCTTCATCAATAATTGGTTCTTCCACATATGGATTTCTACACTCTATAATAAGATTTTCACCCTTAACATATACTCGAAACTCTACGATGCGATCTTTTCTACTACTTATCTTTGTACACGCCTCAATTGCATTGTCAATCATATTCGATATAATGGCATTCAATTCAAATATTGACAACTTGATATCTTCTACTCCAATATTTGCTTCCAATGTCACATCAAATCTCTTTGCTTTTGCTCGTCGCTCATATAGAATAACTGATAACAATGAATTACCCACATCTGTTATTCTACATTTTTTCACTTCTGGTAATAACTTTTCTATGTACATTGTAATCTCACTACACATATTGCTTTCTGCCATTGAACGAATTGTACACAAGTGATTTGTTATATCATGTAATATTTTTTGTGAATCTGAAATCTTGTCTTGTGTATCACTTAACATTTCAATCTGCTTATTGGTAAACTCTATTACATCTGAGTACTCTTTTTCTTTCTTTTTCATATCAAGTCCCCAAGAACCTATCCCTAGCAGAACAACTTCATACAACAAAATAATTGTCACAATTATATCAAATTTCATATTTTGTTCACTAATCGAAGAGCAAAAGAATACTCCAAATACAATAACATCTATTACATAAGCGATTAACAATAAATAAAAAATTCTCATATTATTAATGTCCCCACCATGCTTTAAATGAAACCTTGTAAGTAAGTATAGTATAAGGAAGTCCAAAAGCTCCAATAAGATATATGCCCCCGCCTTTATCAAGGTCGGTTCTAATAGTTCTTCTACATTCAGTTGAAATATTAATACGATCAAAAATGTTACAATATATTCAATTAAAATACCTATTAAATAACGAGCAGACAAATAAATAAAAATAACCTTCTTAGGAATTACATAAAACAACGCTGCATAAAGAAAACTAAACAGAATAGGAATGTTATTTATTATGTAACATGCAATTCCGTTATTACCTACCCAATCTAATAAAAATGGATTTAAACCAAGATATATAAGAAACAAAACAATTCCTACAATCCGAAATACTGTCCGATTCGGCTTCTGTTTTGAAATCGTCCTCCAAAACAAATCCAGTACAAGCGGTTCTATTATATTGGGTATTATCATGATCACTTGACTAATAATTTCGCCCACCGAATCACTCCCTATTTTAGTCTTTAATAACCAAAATTATAGCATATTTCTTGTATATTTGCAATTTGCCACATCATTTTTCATCAAAATTCTACTTCATCTTCTTATGCACAATATTCCCTGCTCTACCATCTTCTCTCTTTGCAATAAACCCACTTCCAATAGTCCCAAATGAAACTGGAATATCCTCTGACTGATCCTGTAAAATCATATCACATACATGAATCAATTCATCCAATATATCCTTATCTCTCTTGGTCGTATCGTGGGAAAATAAAATTTTATCATAATCTGCTTCTCTCGTCTTAATCTTCAACAACGAATTCTTATATTCTTGAATTCCTGTTGATTCATTCAGATACATCCACACACTAGCATTACAAGAATCCCCGAACAAAATGGTTCTCAACTCTCTCATTAAAATCATAACACTACCATGGGTATGTCCTGGGCATGTTAATATTTCTAACGTAATTCCGCCTAAATCAAATAGTTGTCCGTCTGTAAGTGGTAACACCTCTAACTCTTTCGTCTGTGGTAAATCATCTGGTGCAATCTTTTCACTTAACGCTTTATTTGCCTCTTCTACAAATTCTATTCTTTCTTGGTCGAATTTTTCTTTATACTGTGCAATTTCTTCTAATAACCCATTATCTGCATTATGTAAATACACGCTATCGAAATAAAATGCCCCTGATGCGTGATCAATGTGTCCGTGTGTTAAAATCACTGTAATTGGTAGATCGGTAAGACTTTCTACATACTCACGGATATTTCCGACACCTGAGCCTGTATCAATTAAGACTGCTCGTTCCGTTCCTTCCACGAGGTACATCAATTCGTTGCCTGCACCAAAGATTCTAGTTACTCCCTTGTCGATTTGTTTACTTCTATAAAAAATTGTCTGTGACATTCTATTACCCCCTATTTTCAAATGATTGTTTTTTTCATCTATAAAATAGCACATCCACCGATAAATTGACAACCGAATTGATGGATTCTATCAATTTGTAGGGTGATTTAATAATTTGTAGGGATATCTACAAAAAATCCCCTTGCTACCGCAAGAGGATTCTTATTAAAATTTAGCAACTATCATTCTTCTATTCTCTACTTAAATCCACTTTTCCATCTAACACATCATACCCTGTATAAGCCAATGCTAACGTCCCAATAAGCAATCTCTCCTGACCGAATTCACTTACCGTAGCTTCTGCAAGCTCTCGACTATGTGCACTAACCATACACTCAGATATTCCTAGCATCGGATGAATCGTTGGTGTAATATAACTTACATTTCCAATATCACTTGAACCAAAGTTAATTGATTCTCCAATATCACTGATTCCAAGCTTTCTAAGATTTTCGCAAAATGCCTCAGATAAATTCTCATGGGTTACTAGATCATCATATGGAAGTTCATATCGTTCCATAAAAAGTTCTGCACCTGTCATCATAGCTGCACCTTCTGCAATTCTCTTTACCTTTACAAGAAGATCATTTAGTGTATCCTTCTTGGCTGCTCGAAAGTAAAATTGTGCCACTGCTTCATCTGGTACGATATTTGCAGCCAAACCACCTTTGGTAATAATCCCATGCATTCTTACGTCTTCCGTTACATGCTGACGTAATGCATCAATGCCATTGAATAACTGAATCACACTATTTAATGCATTGATTCCTTCCTCTGGACAGGACGCTGCATGGGCAGTCTTGCCTTTGTAAGTAAATTGTAATGGATATAGTGCAATGGATGTACCACTTCTACTTGTCCTTGCATCAGGATGGCAAACCATCGCAGCATCTAATTCATCAAAAATACCTGCTTCTGCAAAGTATACCTTTGCACCATTTGTTTCTTCTGCTGGAGTACCATACACAATGATTTTGCCACCAACTTCTTCGAGCACCTTACTTAAAAGAACACCTGCACCAGCTGACATGGTTCCAATCATGTTGTGTCCGCAACCATGTCCGATATCTGGTAATGCATCGTATTCGCACAGATAGCCAATTGTCAATCCAGGTTTTCCACTATCAAATGTGGCGCGAAATGCTGTTTTAATATCTAACATTTCTCTTTCTACTACAAAGTCATGTTCTTCTAAAAATGAAGTAAGCACTTCTGCAGCTTTATACTCTTCATTTCCTAGCTCTGGATTGTTGTAGATATATTCACTGATTTCACATAATCTGGTCTTGAGTTCTTGACCCATTTCATATAACTTATCTTTCATACTTTCCTCGCTCTAACTAACACCATCCAATGCAGAATGCAATGGTAATTGCAATTAATGCTACAGCAAATAGCACACATTGAATTGGTAAAATCCATTTAAACCATTTGGAGTATGGGATACCGCCTAGTCCCAAACATGCTAGTAAGATACCGGAAGTTGGGAATAATGCATTGGAAAATCCATCTCCTAGTTGGAATATTAATACAGTTAACTGTCTTTCAATACCAATTAAATCACCAAGTGGTGCAAGAATTGGAATTGTTAAAGCTGCCTGTCCAGAACCTGAGTTTACAAAGAAATTGATAAACATTTGAACCGGATACATAATCCATGCTGCAACTAAGGATGGTAGTCCACTAAGCATACCACTTAATGCATTTAAAATTGTATCAATAATGGCTGCATTTTCTGCAATAATCACAATCCCTTTTGCAAGACCTAACATAAGAGCTGCGCCCATCATATCTTTTGCACCTTGAATAAATGCGTCCGCCATCTCATCTCCGCTAAGTCTTCCAATAAAACCACTTAGTAAACCTACTGCTAAAAATACAGCTGCAATCTCTGTAATCCAGAAACCTTTCGCTAATACGCCCCAAACAATAACTCCAACACCAACTGCTAATGTTAATAAAATCAATTTATGGGATAGTCTAAATTCTTCATTTTCTAAATCCACATTGTTTAATTTGTCGCGTTTCAATAAGTCACTTTCATACATCGGACTTAACTTTGGATTCTTTTTTATTCGATTCGCATAGAACATAACAAATACAGTACCTATCGTTGTCATAACAAACCATAGAATTGTACGGTAAGTAAACCCTGAAAACATTGGAATTCCTGCGATTTGCTGTGCCACACCTACATTAAAAGGGTTCATCATAGCAGAAGAGAAACCTAATACACATGCAAAATAGGTAACTGCAACTGCAAGTAAACTATCATATCCTAATGCAAGCATAAGGGGAAGCAGAATCGTCATAAATGCAATGGCTTCCTCAGACATTCCAAAGATTGCACCACCTAAAGAAAAAGTATACATTAAAATAGGTAAGATTAAGATTTCTTTTCCTTTAAATATTTTCACGACCTTGATAATTCCTAAATCAATTGCCTTTGTTCTTGTAATAAGACTAAACGCTCCACCAATTACAAATAAAAACGCTATGGTACTGGCACTTGCAACAATCCCTTCAATTGGAGCCTTTAACACCTCCACGATTCCCTGTGGATTACTTTCAATGTATTGAAAAGATCCTTCTACTACAACTGTTCTATCTTGATCATTTACAATCTTCTCATAAGCACCACCAGGTACAATGTAAGTTGCTACTGCAACCAATACCATAATTACGCTAATTAGAACTAATGTATGTGGTACTCTGAATTTAAAACGCGATTCTTTTTTACTAGTTTTATTACTGCCATTCACCATTCTGTCCTCCTATCTAATGAAAAAATGCCTTTGTACACCTTCTTGTTCTAATATCAAGAACAAAAAAAGTGCTGCATATAGCTAATCATGCAACACCTCTCTATAACACGTTATATTTTTCCATCGTTGTTGTCATTTTTAATTATGTCTCACTTGTTGTCATTTTATTTACTATCATTTCATTATATAAATATATAAATGTATATATATACATATAGTATATATAATATTCATTTATATATGATTCGTCAAGTGAAATTTTATACAAATTTATTTATAAAAAAACCTCCTGCTATTGCAAGAGGTTTTCACTGTTATGCATCAAGAACACCAAGCATAACTATCCCTATTACACAGATGCCTATCATTGCATAATGTTTCCAAGATAATTTCTCTTTTAAGAAGATTCGACTCCATAACACAGAGGCTGCACAATATGCTGAAATTACTGGTGCTGCAGCGATTGCATTTGCACTAATTGCGAAGATGTAGGCAAATTGTCCTGCAGTCTCAAAGATAGCTCCGATAAACTTAGGTCCTTCTCTTTTTACTGTCAATTTATCTTTCTTAATCATTACCACATAGACAAATGCAACAATACCTAATGCGAAAAATGTAAGCTCATATGCAACGTTTGCTGTATTTTCATTTAATTTTTCTAATACAACGCTATCTGCTACCGTACCTACTGCATCGATAATACAATATAAAATAGGAAGTAACAATGCCAATAAACCTTTGCTATATTTTACATTTCCCTGTTTCTGACGTTCTTCTCTAAGCTCGCTGTCTTCTAACATTTCTACTACTCCAAGACCAACGACACCTACACAGATAATTCCTACTGCAATTTTCATGTAAAGGTTCATTTTTTCACCAAGGAACCAATAACAGAATAATGCGGCTAATGCACCAGATGAATTACAGATTGGAGAAGATATGGATAATTCGATATATCGAAGTCCGATGTATCCCATCAACATAGATAAAATGTATAATAAGGATACTGGTAAGTACGTTAGGAAATTCCCAAAGGTAATTTCTGTTCCTCCAATAAAAATTTCATACATTGCGTGAAGTCCCATTACAAAACCAACTGCCATAACCATTTTTAAATGACTATAACGGTCGTCTGGTCTTGAACCGATTTTACTAAATAAGTCTGAACCACTCCAGCATAATAGAGCGATTAATGCTAACCAAAACCACATACATAAACTCCTATTTTCCTATTTGAATCATATCTGATTCATTTTTTGATTTATTTGACAAAATCTTTTCTATTATACTATATTTTTCAAAAAAAGCTAGTGGAAAATATATTTATATATATTCTAACGTTCTGGTAACTGGAATCGATAATACCTAGAAGGTCTATGCCCTTTCTCGTCTTGCATCATCTCGGTCTCTACTACCATATCTTTAATTTTTCTCCATAGTTCCACACGAGTTAATTTCTTATCTAATAAAATCTCATAGATGGATTGAATCTCTGCCCTTGTAAACAATTCACCTACAAGGTTAAACGCTATTGGTACATAAGAAGCCTTATTCTTCATTCGAAGTAGGGCATCTATCAGCATATTGGCATGGTCAAATGCAAGTTCTTCCCCATCTGGCTTAAATACTTTTGCTTTTGCTTCTCTCAATACTCCACGTTGTACAAACGATTCTTCAAAATGATATGTGATAACAGTTCCATCGTCTTCTCCTGTCAATTTAACAGTCCACATATTGTTATCGATATGTTCTTTTTGAATGCGAAACCACTGAGCATCCTCGTTATGTTCTTCCGTAACCAAATCGCGACTTGGTACTAATGCCATATATGCGGCTGATATTACACGCATTCTCGGATCGCGTTTCACATCGCCGTAGGTATAAAGTTGTTCCAAATATATATTTTCTATGTATGCTTTCTCTCTCAACTTTCGATTGACAGCATCTTCTAAAGATTCTTCCATTCCCACAAATCCACCTGGTAATGACCAGCACTCTTTGAACGGAGGTTCCTTTCGTTTTACCAATAGAATCTTTAATTCCATGTCGTTTAGCTTACGAATATTGCGATTAATTCGCTCTGTTACGGTAAATATTAACATATCTACTGTGACAGAAGGTTTTTCAGACTCTACAGATTTATATGCTTGTAAAAATTTCCCCTCTAATATAGGAGTCTGCATCGTATTGCACCGCCTTTATCTTATTTTTAATAGTACCACATTGTAACTATGTTGTAAGTATATAGCAATGCCTACGGTATGTCAACCGATACACTCTTGCTGCTTTATCTGTATAAACCATTGCCTTGCTTCGTCTTCTTGGATATCAAATCGTTTCACTAATTTTTCTATAATTCGATCCTTGGATATTCCTTCTTCAAGATTATCAAGTATAAAGGCTTGTATGCCAATATGAAGCCCTTGCCTTTTTCCTTCCTGTCTCCCTTCTTCTTTTCCTTCTTGTCTTCCTTCTTGTCTTCCTTCTTCACGACCAATCTCACGTTCATCTCTTCTTATCAGCTTCAACTCTTTTTCCTCATCATATTCAAATATACTCATCTGAATCGCCTCCGCTTTATATTTTGTCAGAAATTCTTTTAAAATTCCTTCGCGAATACTCTCTTCTACTGCTCGATTTACTGCTTGCGAAATCTCCATCTCCTCTGCATATGTACGAACTTTCTCCACATACTCCATATATTCAAACAACGTACTACATTTTTCTAGCAGTTCATCATTTTTGCCATGATTGATATTAATCATCGTAACAATTAATTCTAAGTCAGGTTCATCGGTCTCCTTTTTGTAAGCATCTGATAACCTCAGTATCTTTTTTGACCAATCAGTTTCATTCCCATTATAAAACACAAGAAATCTTGGTGTAGGTATCTTTACCAACTTTGATGAATACAAGCTTTGTTGTAATACAAACTTCTCTAATTCTCTTGATATGTAGAACAAATTTCGAATCGGTAAATTTGGTGAATAGGTAGACTGATGTTCATATATATTGAGTGAACAATCTATCACAAATGCTAAATCATTTTTCATGTTCATGTAAATAGCATTCTGTAGTGTTACTATTTCTAATTCATCTGGATTGGAATAATCGGTTCCATTCAAGGCATTATACAGGCTCAATAACCTTGTTCTATCTTGGAATATCATTCGAAATAGTGTATCTTTGTAATTACGTTGTACTGGAATATTGATTTCATGTTTCATCTTCGTTTCCTCCCTAACTTTGCAGGGCATTTCTTTTCTTGAAAATCCCTGCTTTTATTGTGACTAATGGAAAGCATAGATTTTCTGAAATGATACTTATCAACTGTATAGTCTTATCCGTTTGACCAAGATTCAAAACACGCAATATACGCATACTATAAGATTAAATGTAAAATATAAATAAACACCTAAGAATATTATGTACTTGACTATCTGATAAGTATTAAGAAATGAATTAGATAATTCTAAGAATTTTGAAAATATGCTTTCATCTATTATAGCATGTGAACTTTTGCAGAACAAGTACTTTTTATCATCATTTCATAATTTATTCCAATCTCATCATATAAAAATATAGAAGCATTAAAGTCCTTCAACTCCAATACTTCTATATTTTTATATGATACTATTTACTTTTCTACTCTCTTCCACTTCATAATCACCGCTGCAAACAACGCCACCAACGGCACTGTCATAATAATCCCAACACTACCAGAAATCCCTTGAATCACCTCCCTGGCAACTAAATCTGTAGACCAAAGCTGTGTCAGCGGTAACTGATAGGAATAAATCATTATAAGTGTACTAAGAGAAGACCCTACAAATGCCAAAATCAATGTATTCGACATTGTCCCCATCGCATCTCGTCCAATATTCATACCCGAACGGAATAACTCTTTTACTGTTAACTCAGGATTAATCGCCGTAAGTTCATGAATCGCTGACGCAATACTCATTGCCACATCCATTACCGCACCTAATGCAGAAATCAAAATTCCTGCTGTAAAGATATCTGTAATCTTCAACCCAAAATCATAACATTCCAATAACAACGATTCTGCTTCTGTCGTTTGAAACCCTGTAATATGGGCTGCCTTCCCCATCACATACGCAAACAATCCTGCAAAGAGAACACCTGCACTTGTTCCTAAGAAACCACTTATCGTCTTTCGATTCACTCCGTCGATTAATCCAAAACAAATTAAATTTGTCATAATAATAATCCCTATGGTAGTTGGCAGCATCGGCGCCCCATAGTAAAGTGCTGGAATCAACACAAAGAACAACATAAGCAATGTATATCCCAAACTTACTAAAGACATAAATCCTTTTTTTCCACCGATAACACATAAAAGAAGCATAAATATCACAATCGCACCAATTAATACCACTTCTCGGTCATAATTATAGATTGCAACATTATAAGAGCCATCTTCTCTTGCATCAAAACGAACAATTACTTTTGTTCCAGGCTGGCAATCAATGTTATAAAGGGCACTCATGTAATTAGTAAGTTCACGAATCTCCCCTTTATGTTCTCCTGAAGTAATTCGAATCGAAATCTCCTGTGAACCACGAATAACACCTTCGTATTCTTCATCTACTGTTGTGTTCTCACTCATTAATTCTAGTACTTCTGCCTTCGCATAACTGGATTTCTGCACCTGTTGTACACGATTTTCTTTTAACTGACTATGCACAAACCAATAGGACACTGCGAATAATAGCACCGCCAATACCACAACAAGCAATCTTATCCCTGTTTCTTTTCGCATAATTTGTTTTTTTATCTGCATCATAATCTTCTGCATTATATATATCTCCTTATAAATACTTTGCCAGGCGATGAAACCTGGCAAAGTGATCCTATTAAGCTAGGACATTATTTCTTTTTTGGAACTGTAATTTTCTTCACTTTACAGTATTTACCGTACACCTTATTACCTTGTGAATCTTTCTTATAAGCACGAACTTTTACATAATACGTTTTGCCTGCTTTTAAGTTAGATAACGTAGTAGAAAGTTTTTTGCTACTTACTGTTGTAGACTTCGCATTTTTGAAATTGCTGTTTGTGGAGTATACAATTTGATATGCACCTGCTTCCTTTGCAGATTTCCAACTTGCTTTTACCTTACCATTTCCACTTGCTTTTAGAGAAAGTGATTTTGTTTGGCCAACAGAAACTTTTGTCCATTTTGCATATAGAGTAACTGTCTTACCATTTGTAGCTGTTAAGTTCTTAACGGAAGCAGCATTTTTATAAACAACTTTTCCGTTCTTAGTTTTAGCCCATCCACTAAATAGATAGCCTTTTCTTGTAAATCTTACTTTTGTAAGTTTTACACTCTTGTTATAAGTTGCTGTAATAGACTTCATGCTACCTTTTGCTTTTGTACTATTCTTAGCAAATTTAATTGTATATTTATTTGCAGTCCATTTTGCGTAAAGTTTTACATTACCTGTTTGTTTTTCGCTGATTGTATTGGATGCTAATTTTTTCTTATAATTTGCATCTGTATACCATCCAGCAAATGTGTAACCTGTCTTTGTTGGATTCGCAAGTTTCACAGCTTTTCCTTCAACATATGTGGAAGGATTCTTTGCAGCATTTTTACCACCTCTTAGGTAGTAAGTGATTTTGCTTGTTATTGGAACTACTGATGTATCTGGATCTACTGGTGTATCTGGATCTACTGATGTATCTGGATCTACTGATGCAGATTGTACTAATACGATTTCTGCACGGTCACGGTTACGGATACATACACCCTCTGGATTCATGTAAAGCACACCAACTGCAGAGATTGTATTTCCAACCTTCACGATTTGAGAAGTATTATCCACGCCTGTAGAAGAACCGATATAACCATCTGTTAAGACTTTACATGTCACTCCACTTGCATCTTGAATGTGAATGTAGTTTAATACATCTCCAGCATAATCTACTTGTGTAACCTTACCAGTTACTTTTACAAGACTACCACCAAATGTATCGTAGTCCGTAGCTTGTTTTGTTGTTATTTTTAATGGTTCGTAAACTTTAGAACCATCTAATAGTTTGTAGCTCATAACCATAAGCTCTTTATCGCCTTGGTATTCATCTACATAACCAGTAATTTGAATCTTCTGACCGATTTCAACGCCTTGTTTTGAGAATGGGAAGATATCAATACCTGCTGTATCATCTTGCACGTAAATACTATCAAAGAATGTAGTTGCTACATCTGTTGTACCTACTGTTACATAACCTTCGATTGTAAAGATTTCGCCCATATCTGCTTTACGAACCGTTGCGATATCTGTCACTACTTTTTCTTTTTGAATATCTTTTAAAATGTTTCCAACAATTAATGTGTTTGCATAAGATAATTCATCTGCATTTTGTTTTAATTCTTCATCAATTTCAAAGTCGGATAAGAAGATAGTTCCACCTACCCAGATACGTCCGCCATTTTCGCCAACGCTTTCTGTAGCAAGTGCTACGATGCTTCCTTTTTCTTGTTCAACAAAGTTTCCACCATATTCTTTTGTATTGATGTTATAAGTTGTGTCATGCCCGTATACGATAGCTTCTGCTGTTCCAGCTGCAACCGCTGTTTCATCTAATAAAATACCACAAGAACTATACGCACTGTATTCCATTCCTTCAATAAATCCGTCTAAGTATTTAGAGGACATATTGTAATCATCAAAATACAATCTGTAATTTTGACCGCCATTTTCATCATCATCTACTAATTCATCACTATTAACACGAGTTGTTGCACCCATTGCTTCTAGTAATTTATTTAATTCAGTAGATGTTTGAGTAGTTGCATTGTCATTGTAATCTGCAATACCACAAAGAATAACTTGACCACCATTTTTTACATAGTTAGAAACTAATGTAATAAATTCATCACTATAATTCGTTGGTCCATATGCTACACCATCTGTATTCGTACCAGTACGCTTTGCTGGTGCACTTACTACTAATAAAGCACACTCTGCTAAATCTTCTGCTGTAATCGTATCCTTTTTCACTACTACTTCTTCGTAGTAACTTGCTCCAAGTTTTCCGATTTCTTTGATATTACCTGCATAATATCCTGTTACATAATCGTTGAAATGTGTACCATCTACAATGATTTTATTTACCATGTCTCTAGGCACATAGTTTAGTACTAATTTGTTTGTATACACTTTTGTAACGCCTTTTGCAACGGCATTCATTTTAACTGTTACTGTTGTAGCTCCGATTCCATCGTGTACAAAGTCTAGTGTATATTTACCAGATGTTTTAGAAGCAAGTGTTGTTAATCCTGCTGCTGCAAGTGCTTCACCTTCTAATACGAAGAATGTTTCATCTCCTGCAATGAATTCAACAGAAGTGATTTCTACATCATGTTCGTTGTTGTTGTAGAATTCTGCTGTAATGTCTACTGCTTCATTTTTGATTTGGATAGAAGAAGATGTGGAAACAGAAGATACTCCTGCCGCATCAACGTCGCTAATCCATACTGGTGCTGTAACTGCGATATCACCGTCACCTTGAGTTACTTTAATGTAGTAGTAAGAGTAGTCTGGTGATAATGTAAATGTTAAATCTGCGCTGTTTGTTGTAATTGTTTTAGATGCAACGGAAAGTCCGCCATTTACGATAACTTCTACTTTACCAATTGTATCTGTTTTATCTGCATCGCTTAAAGAAACTGCGATATTTACGCTATCTGGAGTTTCTTCTAAAATCGTACCCATTACTTCGTCATTTAATGTATATTGAATGGATAAGTTATTATCTTCTGTTGCATACGCTCTCATGTTACGTAATGCATCGTAAATGTTATCTCTTGTTAAGGAGTCTGCTAATACAACCGTTCTTGCTGTATTGGCACTTCCCCAGTAACCTTTGTGGTTATCTTGGTTGTTTGTAGGGGCAACATGCCATCCTTTATCTAAGGCTCTTGTGTAGTATTCGTAAGATGGGAAATATCCAGAACTTCCGACTGCACCTTCCCCGTTTCCAACTTCGATGGTTGTAATTAATTGATCAATTTCTGCATCATAGTAACCAAAGTCATAGAAGTCACCAAATGTAGTACCTGGATGGTTAAACTGGCTAATAGAATCTGGCACTGTTTTTAATGATGCATAGTAGTTTACTAAGGAAGAAGAACTTCCATTTCCGTATCCTGTCATGTTACGACTTAGGAAACCACCCGTGTTGAATGTGTTCATATGACCTGGTGCACCACCGGACCATGTCATTTCGTATCCGAATAAACCAACGAATTTATCGTTTGTATATTTGTCTGCTAATGCATTACCTTCTACCCATTCTGTACTAACGGAACCATCTGAGATAGTCGCTAATGTATCGTTGTCAAAATAGTTAGAGTGGTCTGTTACGGCTAAGAAATCTAAGTTGTCTACTTCTGTACTTGCATGTTTAAATGCATCTTCTGCTGTTCCCGCACCATCGGAGTAGTTTGTATGGGAGTGAAGTTGTCCAAAGTAAACATTGTAGTTTTCATTTGCACGTTCTGTAAAGCTTAATGTTCTTGTTTCACTCGTTACAAAACCTTCTTTTGTTGCATATGTCTTAATGCTACAAGGAAGTTTTGTTAGTTTAATCGGTTCTTTGTATTCCTGATAAGTTTCACCTTCATTTACAGAATAGTAAATAGTAGCACCTTCTGTATCACATGATAATTTTACTTCTTTATTTAATTTTACAGCTCCACCATTTGGGGAACCTTTTACCGTTGCAACTTGTGCTTGCGTGTAAGCGTAAGTTGTTTTTACACTGTCTTCTTTACCTTCCATAGATGCGTAAACTGTTACGATTGCTGGAACTTCTGTTAATACTGGTTTATTTTTTTCATCATATTGTGCATAATCAGCACCATTTATACTATAGTAGATTGTGGCGCCATTTGTTGCACATGATAATGTTACTTCTGTTCCTAATGCAACGGAATCTGCATCTGGTTCTGCTGTTACGATTCTACAAATATTACTAGATACGATTGGAGAACCTGTTACTGAGATATTCGTAAGTCTACATGTATAAGCAGAACCAATTGCAGGAAGTTTTCCATCGATACGACTATTTTCTGTTGCAACTTGAAGGCGGATATATACCTTTTCTGCATCTGCAATCGTATCTGGTAACGCAACATTATAAGTTTGGTATGCAGTCGTTGCTTCTAACTTACTCATGTTAGAGTATGATTTTGAAGTAGGTGTTCCTACTCCATCCACATAAACCGTAGTATTTATTGTGTAAGAAATATTTTCAGATTTTGTAAAGTTTACGCCATCTGTACTGTATAATACTTCATAATATTTCGGTCCTGAATTAGAAGAACGAAGTTTAAAGGATAAATCCATATCAGCATATTTATCACTGGAAAATTCTAATTGATAATATTCACCTAACGGTAAACCTGTGGAACCGATATAATATTCTGTTCCATTTACACTTACATATTGAGGTTTTTCACCTGTACTTAATGTGATACTTGCAGATGTGTCAAGGAAATCATTTTCTGCATATAAATCACCGTATGCAATGTTTCCTTCAAATTGACCTGTTCCAGCCCATTTTGCAAGTTCTGTTACAATAGAAGATTCTACATCGTAACCTATTTTCTTATAAGTATTTTCTGTTTTTCCTGTTCTTAATTGACCAGTTGTGTTGTATTTAGAATATACTGCATACACATGTGCTTGACTTCCTGCTTCTAAATCTTCTGGATAAGCACTTGCTTGGTAAATGTTAATGGATTTACCAACTGCATCTGTAATTGGTGTATTACTTGTACTGTAAGTTCCTAATGTTACATCACGAAGTACTACATATTCAGATAGGTAAGTATCGCCATCTGTAAGTAGTTGTTCAATTGTTACTTCTTGTGGTCCGATAAGTTCGGCATCTTTGATTTTAGTTACAGAAGTAATACTACCTAATTGTTTTACTCCTCCATATGTGGAAAGTGTACCTGTTACGGCAACAACATCTCCTACCTTGTTATTGCTTAATGCATTGTAAACTTGGAAGCCATATACTTTACCATCAATTACATCTTCGATGATAGTTGTATTTTCGCCACCAGTTTTTCCGTATCTATATTGAATCTGACCAACTACTGTAACTTCAGTTGCGTCAGCAGTTTCATATGCTTGTGGAATTGTGATTGCACCTTCTGGTATGTCAGAATCTGCAATTGGATCATTGTATACAACTGGTTCAGGTGTTGTTGAAGCACTTGGACTAGGTGTAGTTTCTGGTGTTGTAGATTCTGTTGGTTCTGTAGTTGGTTGAACGGTAACCTCTGGTGAAGAATCTTCTGATACTTCTGGTAAAGTACCATCAATAGAAGTACCTTTTACAACAATATTATTAATGTTAGAAACACCTGTTGCTACTACCTCTGTACCATTTACATTGGTTGTATCTGCACGGTATACACGAATCACCACTTTGTCTTGATCATTTGCAAGCTCTGGAAGTGATACTGTTGCGATTGGTGTTAATGTGTTTGTTACTTCGATTGTTTCTGTTAGATCAACAAAATTTGTACCATCTACACTGTATGCCACCTTAAAATTCTTTGGTGCTGTTCCAGAAGAACGAAGAGACGCATCAAATGTTAATTCTTTAAAATTCTTTGTAGAAAATGAAATCTGCCAATACGCTTCTTCCCCTGCCCATTCCTTTGAATTCAATGAACTAGTACCATATCCTACAGTTCCATTTGCTGTGGAACTTTCTCTCTCTAAAGTTGCTGTAATACCTGTTGAACTATCACTGTAAGGTAATGTTTTTACTTCTGAAAATGCCATATTTACAAGTGAGTAACTTCCCTGTTCACTTGTTTCGGCACCGAAAATCTGCATTGGTGTGAAAGCCTGAATCACAAATGCAAATACTAAAAGAATTGCCAATACTCGCCTTTTTTCATGTAAATTCTTTTTCATTTTGTTTACCCTCTTCTTTTTTAAGAAAAATTTGTTTGTTTATTGTTTCTTTATCTATGTGATCCACTATGTTCATAGCGGTTGTTTTTTGGTATTCTGCCTGCAACTATCAATATGTATCTGATAAATTACACTTCCTAATCTATATCTTTCTATTTAATTTTATGCTTACTAATAATATACTTTGTTTAGTTTTCTAACCATATAGGCAAAAAAAAGGGAATGCTAAAAGCCTCCCCTTATAAATTGTTTCTGTCCTATTCATACGTTCCCATAGGTATTGTATACCAAAGTAACGTGCGAAGTCAATTTATTTTTCTGAATTTACTCTATTTTTATCTAATTGTTACAATATTACTCCGCACATTTTACATCCATTACAGTATATTTACATAACTGAACATATTTTCTATACCGTAAATACAGTACCCGTATTATTTGGGGTAAATCTTTCCTTCATTGTCTCCTGTAACATTTTTTCTCCCAACTGTCCTGTACAATGAGAAAGTGCAAAAAGATGAATGTTCATTTTTTCAAATTCATCTATGGAATACTGTATTCTTTCCTTATCTGCATCCACTAAATGTGTTCCGCCGATAACCGCATATATTGGCATATGCATTCTTTTTTCAATGGTTGTAAGAATATTTACAATTCCTACATGAGAACAACCTACTACGACAACTAATCCTTTTGAAGTAATAATTCCTAATGCAATTTCATCTTTAAATTCATCTAATACATAGCTGTCGCCTTTTTTTATCTGGAACTCATCTCTAAGTTCCTCTATTGAATTTGTTCTTTCAAAGTTATAGAAAATCACGATGTCGTCTTCAATATAATGTAGATTATCTTTTAATGTAATCAGTTCAAACCCTTTCTCTTCTATCTGCTCTTTTGTAAAACTTACACTACCATCTATATATGTACCGTCTTGTAATTGCTTATATTTCTTATAAAAGAATCCATCGCCTATAAACATAGTAGGTCGACAACTAAATTTGTTCATAAATGTAGGAACACCATTTACATGATCAAAATGCCCATGACTTAAAACAACATAATCTACTAGATTCAAATCTTTCTCTAATTTCTCGGCATTTTTTACAAAATCTCCTGTCTGTCCCACGTCAAACAGAATATTTCTGCCCTTTGTCTCAATCAAGAACGACAAACCAAACTCATTGATTAATCCCTCCACATCTGGTTCATCATTTTCAATTAGTGTTGTAATTTTTAACTCCATAACCTTGCTCCTCTCTTGTTTTGAAATACTAGTTTTTCAAATGATTATTACAGCAATAAAACCCCTTTGTTGCTTGAGTTACTTTATCTTTCGATTACACCCTCTCATCAATAGACACTTTTTATTCCGTAGAATTTTTGTCTAAAAAGGCCTATTTTTCCTTTTAATCATACCATTTTTTTGGTGTTTTGTCTAATTATACTTACATTTTTCCATGAGGAAATGTAGTGTAGCGGAATTTTCTCGCAATTAAAAAAGAGTTGCACCATATCTAATGCTATTAATGCAACTCCTTCTCATAATTTCAATTTTTTTATGGCTCTATTCCACTTACCACTGCTCCATCATAATACACAACTACTTTGTTATTATCGCCAAAGGAATAATCGTTACTCTGTGTAAAGGAACTCCAATCTTCCTTTGCAATACGGAAACTTACCTGACCAGAAACGGTATTATCTAAAGTATAGTCTCCTGCAAAGCTGATTTCCATATAATGATCTGCTTTATCGGTAGTTGTTCCCATCTTTACAATACTTCCTGTAACAATATCCGCTACATTTACATAGTAAGGGGAAACTTGAAGACTTAATGCTGCCGTATCAATCCATGCATTTTGACTTTGTGTTCCATCTGCTGTGTAGTAATAACGTATCTTTATTTTTGACAAGTCTAGTGCATCGCTTTTTGTTCCTGTAAAATTAATTGTTTTGGATAATGTGTTGGTAGAATCGGTTTCACTTCCACTAACTTGAACGGAGATTCCAGCATTTACAGGTGTTGTTGTAGTTGTTACTACTTGACTTGGACTTGGGGATGGCGAAACAGTTGCTTCCTTGCTTGGACTTGGTGATGGGGATGGGGAAGCAGTTGCTACTTTTTCCAAAGTCCATAATTGATTTGTGGTTCCATTGTATTCCCATTCATATACATTGGCGCCTGAACTTGTACTATAATTTTCAACATCTAAGCAACTTACATCATTGGAAATCTTCGTTACGATTGCATACTGTCCATTTCCAACTGACATAAATTTAAACTTCTGATTTTCACCATTGGTATCTTCGTAAATGTGTACATTGGAGCCATTTTCTGCACTTAACCCTTCTACATCTAATACATACTTTGTCCCATTTGAAAGCATAGAATAAATTTTGTAGTATTGATCTCCACAAGACTCAATTCGGAAGCTATCATAAGATGCTGGTGTATTAGAACCCCATTGTTGAATATTGGTACCATTTGCGGCAACTCCACCCGTTACATTTAGGCAAAGACCACTGTTTACATTTTTAATTTGATAAACACCTTCTTCGATCTTCGCACCTTCTACGATTGTTGATGTAGAGGCAGTTGGTGCAACACTTGGCTGTGAGGATGGGGAAGGACTTGTAGATGGAGTAGTCGTTGTTGTAGTGCCTGTTGTTGGGGAAACGGTTACTGTTCCGCTTGGGAAGGAATCTACCGTTAAATCATTGATATAGTACTCAATGTTCGTATATCCTTGTCCACAGTAATCCCCACTGGATTCTAGCGAACCATTACTTGCATATTTACTACTTGGATTTAATCCACGAGCGACTTCCCATGCATCTGGCATTCCATCACCGTCGGAATCTTTTGGTGCACCTGAAGTAACAGCTGATGGATAAGTATAAGTTACTCCACAGGCAATCTTATATTTATCTAAAGTTGTCTTTTGAGAAGAAGAAGCTTCACTATAAGGTCTTGCACCTGTTAAGGTACCAGTTCCTGTTTTTGCTTCATACATTACTTGTTGGTCAATGGCTGGACGAGATGTTGCATTAATTCCAGCACCTGCATAGGACAATACATGTTCATAAGCAGCGTCTGCACTTTCTGCTTTTGCTGCCATAGATACATTTTCACCATCGATCATAATGCTATAAGGAGTTGTAGATTTTACATTATCTTCGTTTCTTCCATTGGAACTTCCGTAGGTAATTCCTGTCCAGTTATTTGAACTTAATGTCTTATAATCTGTTCCATTTGTGTTAACCATTTTGTTGCCTGTTAAGTACAATCCAAAGTTTTCTGGTTTTGTTGTACTATCAATGTTGATATAGTTGTAACCTCCACCTGTAGAATTACCAATCTTCAAATAGTTTCCTACATAGTTCATATGACCAATGGTTCCATATGCTGTTTGGTAACCCCAGTCATAGATTACATTGTTTACAAAATCTGCTGTTCCAGTTCCTTGGACTTTACCTCGGAAGTTACGGGAAACATTATGTACTACCATATTGTGGTGCATGGTGCAATTGGATTTACCGAACATAATACCAAATCCATGAATTCCTTTGGAATGATAAGAGAAGGAATTAGATGGACCAATGATAGACCATTGTACCGTATTGTAATCATTATTCGAATACAATCCCCATTGTTCGTCATTTGCCCAGCCGATAGAACAATGGTCAACAATGCAGTTAGAGCCATCGGAGCCACCAAAAGCATCGTAGTCCGCACTTGTTCCACGTTCACCTGGACGAGAGCTTACATATCTTAGGATAATATTGCTACCACCAAGACCGATTTTGTAATTCTTAAGTGTAATACCGCCTCCACCTGGTGCTGTTTGTCCTGCTACGGTAACGTTGGATTTTACTACTACATCACTTTTTAATTCAATAGTACCTCCTACTTTGAATACAACGATACGATTGGATTTACTTACCGCATCACGGAAAGAACCAGTACCACTATCATTTAAATTAGTAACATAGTAAACCTCACCTCCACGACCTCCTGTTGCATATTTTCCGCCACCTTCTGCCCCTGGAAATGCTGCAACTTTTGTTTCTGCTTTTGCTACTGTGTTGTTACTGCTCGTCCCAAGATTAACTTGTGGAGAAGCGGTTGCTAACAAGGCAGCTGCTAAAAGCACACATAACTTACGTTTTCTCATTTTATACCATCCTCCCAAAATAAAATAGATACTTGGAATGTTTAAAAAACTTCCAAGTATCTCCACTTTATCACGGATATTCTATTTCATCAATAAAGTAAAACGATAAAAATGTACGAAATAATTTATGCAAAATGATATTCTAATCACCCTGCATACAACACTCTCTCAAATACATCCATCTCATTTTTCCCTGCTATCTCATAGACATATTCGGCTGAGCGTTCATACTCTAGATACCCTTCTTTTCCCTCAACTTGGAAATAAAACTTTTTATCATCCACTGCCATCGGATAGATTCTCTTGCCAGCTCTTAGCTTAGTCTCTGTACCATCTATAACAGCTGGCACTTCACTTTTCACTGTCATATAATACTCAAAGTAACTTCCAGGATAATTCTCAATATTATACTTCTCATCCTCTACTTCAATTTTTCCACTATCTGAGAGATGATAAGTTCGTATTCCACAATAGGTTCCTAATATGTCTACCTTATGTTGTATCTCAAACTCAGATGATTTCATTTTGGACTCTATAATTCCACCATCTATACAATCCACTTCAACCAATTTATCGCCTTCCAATTGATACACATATGTAGTTTTCCAATCATTATCACCTACAAATGTCGCCAGAAGATATGGCTTACCTACTTCATTTCTAGCGAAATAATATTCTCCGTAATAATTCATCTGAGTTGCAGGTTCCTCCAAGAAGGAATATGCCTTACCATCTACAAACAAATTAGCCTCGCTTAGATAACCGTATTCTTCTGATTGACTGAATTGGATTCCACATATCTGGTCTTGTTCTCCAAAGTTAAGTACGAATGTTTCATCGTCTGGAATGCGGAACATGCATGCCGCTTTGGAATCTGGTAAATAGTCATCTTTTATGCAGTCTTTCACTACACAATAAGGTATATTTACCTCAAGTGTCCCTTTATTTTCTGGTGCAATTTCGCCATTTGTATACAACACACGTATCCCGTAGTCAGTAAATAACCAATCTACCGTTTCCCAATGTTCCTTTACATACTCTCTATAGCCATCTAATAACTTCCCTTCATATCGTTGCGTTAAGGATGTCGTTGCATAATCCGCAGCTACCGCCTCAAAGTTTTCCCAATCCTTTACCACATCTGTAAGTTCCAATACTTTTCCTGTCTTTACATCAAATGTAACTCCACTGGTAATCAAACTTTGGTCTGTTTCCCCATGATAATCATAATAATCCAATTCTAAGCTCACTACGCTATTATCTATACGTCCTAGCTGCACCGTCTGTTCGATAGTATATAAATCCACTTCTGTTCCTTCTCCATATGAGACGTATTCCTCTGCTTCTTTTATGTACTCTTGCAGCTTTTTTTCAAATCCCATTCGTTTTTCTTCAAAAAACCGATCCATACTGATAGCTAATTCAGGATATTCTCCCTTCTTTACCGATACAGACTGTATATTATAAAATACCAAATCATGCTCCATATCCATGGATTGTATCATTGTACCGTCTTTTTCAAATACTAAAGACGGACGAACTAATACAGTATCTTCTACACCTTCTGTATTCTCTGGTTCTACCGTTACAGGCGCTGCTGTCTCAGTTCCGCATATTGTTACTTTTGGTTCCTCATCTCCAACGGCATCCATAGTTACTGGTGTCTCTGATATCACTGCAACAGAATCCTTTTCCTTTTCATTAGAACATCCCACTAATCCCAAACCTAGACCAATTCCTAAAACTAACACCTTACCAAACTTTTTCCTCATTATTTCCAACCCTCCATAAGTCATATATACTCTTTGTATCATCTAGTAATCCAACTTGAACTTCGTCTGTCTGAACAAATTTTCCATTTTCCACTTTGTATACAAATGTTTCTTTCGAACCGTCTGATAACTCAAAAGTTGCTAGAAGATATGCTTTTCCGTTGATATTTCTCATGAAAAAGTATTTACCATCTACATATCCCTCTTGATGATCCGATTGATATACAACTAGTTCTTGCTCCTCTGATTTTAATGTTACATTCGAAATCATATTATTTTCATCATTTCTCGTAACATACACTCTATAATTTGCACCTTTATCGCCAAAATCCAAACAGTACTCTTGATACATTCCAATCTCAAATAACTTTGGACTAGTTTCGTCTATAACATACGCTTCTTTCATAAAATCTCTAATATAGCTATAAGGAATATCTACAACTATCACACCAGCTGCATATGGTGCAATTTCATATTCTTGGAAGAATACTCTCATACCGTAATCGGTCAGCACAAAGTCTAAATGATCCATCTTGTCTGCTATGGTTTCTTTGTATTCTGGATAAAATCCATACTCTTCCACATCCTGCATATCTGGAATATAATGTTCCACTGTGTGCACGATAAAATCTTCTGCTACCATTTTGAATCCTTCCATATCCCAGATAACATCTGAAAATAATAATTCTTTTCCTGTCTCTACATCAAATGTTGCACCTGATAATGTACTATTGCCATGTGGACCTCCTCTATAGGAATCTTCTCTTAACATGAGACTTAAAATTTTTCTATCGTTACGTAATTGCTTTACTACCTGATTTAAACTATAGGATAATTCAGATTCCTCCGCTATTTCATTTTCTTCTACCCATTCTTGGACTTCTTTTGACCATTCCTCTGCTAATCGTTCCATAGCAGAACCATTATCTTCAAAATAAGTGTCCAATTCCCTTGCTAAGTCAGGAAATTCCTCTCTTGCACCATCAACAAGTGTGGCGGATTGTCGACCAAAATACAACGTCGTCCGCTTACCATCTTCTGATGTATATTCCTTATGTATTTCCGAAATCTCTATCTTAGGATATCCAAGCTGTACTGCCTCTTCTTTCCCATTCGGTGTGACATCAGCTTCTGGCGTTGTATCGGGTTCTGGCATTGCTGAATTGGATGTCTCGGCTGGTAGCGTGGTTACCACTTCTGTTGGTTCACTGTTTACCTCTTGATTCTTTTGTGTTGAATTACATCCAGTAATACTTATCAATACCGCCACTAATAACGCTATACTTCTTTTTCTCATCCTATTACCTCACTTCTTGTAATCTCATCCGTATCCCTTATCTTAATACTCTATTTACATCATACACGTTTCAAGGAAAAATATCACCCCTAAACATGCTATCATAATCACATTATAAAAAATAAGCCCCATAATTTCAACAACTACGGGACTTTTACTAATATGTTTCATTTTATATAGCATAGTAATAAAATAGATAATATAATCCTATTCTCCAAATACTGCTGTATAATCTGCCTTAAATTTTTCAATACCTTGATCTGTTAATGGATGTTTTGTCATCTGTTCAATGACACTATATGGAACAGTTGCGATATCCGCACCTGCTAATGCACAATCTGTAACATGAATTGGATTACGAACAGAAGCTGCAATAATCTCTGTATCTAAACCATAGTTTTGGAATATTTGTACAATTTCATTAATTAAATCAATACCTGGCATGCTAATATCGTCTAATCTTCCTAAGAATGGTGATACATAAGTAGCACCTGCTCTTGCTGCTAATAAGGCTTGATTTGCACTAAAAATCAAAGTAACGTTTGTTTTAATTCCCTCTGATGAAAGCACCTTTACTGCTTTTAAACCTTCTACTGTCATAGGAATCTTTACTACCATGTTTGGATGGATTGCTGCAATTTCACGACCTTCTTGAATCATAGTTTCAGCATCTACTGTTGTAGCCTTAACTTCCCCACTGATTGGACCGTCCACGATTTCTGTAATCTCTTTAATGACCTCATTAAAGTCTCTTCCCTCTTTTGCAATTAGAGATGGATTCGTTGTTACTCCACAGATAACCCCCATATCATTTGCCTTTTTGATATCTTCTACATTTGCTGTGTCAATGAAAAACTTCATTCTAGTTCCTCCTAAACAATAAAATATTTGTACTATTAACTCCATTTTAGTCACATTTATTTAAACTGTCAATTATATTTACCTTAGATGTATAATTTAATGCTTTAAAGCGTTGTCGCACTCAATTGAAATAAAAAAAGATATATACTTTTCTTAATATATACCTTTTTTCAAATAATATTTATTTCTTAATATAACGATTGATACAACCACAAAGCTCGCATCTACGTGGTATCGCCATATCTACCATTTCACTACCTTTGATAACACCAGAAAAACCTTGCTCTTCTAACAATTTCATCGTTTCTTCTGCTATTTCCCTAACAGATACTTGCTTCCCTTGATACTTTTCTTGTACATAGTCTAACAGCTTAGCAATTCCTGTCATCTGAACTCCGTCTACAATCTGTTCTAGATAACGCAAATCTACGTTTTGCTTATTAATTGTAAATCCGTCCTTTCCCATTGTCTTAATTTTACTACCACGCAAATCACGGTCATTCTTACGGCGAAATGCTACTAAACGTTCTTTTGCCTCCCAGTCTAATACATCCTCACAATTAAAGCTTAATGGAAATGCTTCTGCCGCTTTCTTCGCCTGTGACGTGATATCATGTGGTTTATATCCATCCATTTGAATAATCGTATCCGCCACATGGAAAAAGGATCCGCAACTTCCTGCTACTAATATAGTGGAAATATCTTTTTGTTGATACAACGCACGAACTCTTCGAATAAATGGCACTATCGGCTCTTTTCCTTCTGCAACTACACGTTCCATTAGTTCATCACGAATCATAAAGTTGGTAGCACTGGTATCTTCATCTAGTAATAAAAGTTCTGTCCCTGCTTCTATTGCTTCTACTACATTAGCCGCCTGAGAAGTTGAACCACTTGCATCTAGGGTTGAGAATTTTGTAGTATCTTTTCCATTCGGTAGATTGCGAATAAATAAGCTAATGTCTGTATTACAGATACTTCGTCCATCTTCTGCTCGAATTTTAAATGCTGTTGGATTGGTTACTACATACTCACGTCCATCCCCTAATATATGCGGATAAACAGCCCATTGCAATGCCTGTAACAAAGTGGATTTTCCATGATATCCTCCACCAACAATTAGGGTAACCCCTTTTCTAATTGCCATACCCGTACAAGTTCCTTTGTGTGGCAATTCCCATGTTACTTCCATTGTCCTCGGTGACTGAAATGGAATCGCATCTTTCATCGGGCGTTGAGATACACCGCTTTCTCTTGGAAGTATGGAACCATTTGCTACAAATGCTATGATATCTTGCTCTTTCATTTTTTCACGGATAAATCGTTGATCATCTGCTAAATAAATTGCCTCTTCTAAACACTTGGCATCAATATTTCCATACACTAAAGTTTGTTCTACGCATTTTGGCAAGAATTGATATAAAATTTTCTCCAATTCTCTTGCATTAATACATCGACCATTTGCAGGAAATCCTACTGAGAAGTGAATCGTCACTGATCCATTCTTCTCATTTACATGGCAAGCACTTCTTTCTAACACTTCTTGTCCACAGGAACAAACTGCAATTAAACCGCTTTTTCCTGAACCATTTGCTTTGAAATTAAACTTATCGATTTGCTTATGAAATAATCGCAGTAAATGATCTTCTAAGGCAATTCTTCGATGTTTCTGTTCAAAATATTCTTGTGGAAATCCTGCTTGTTCCCTTGATAGCACAACACTTAATCGAGATGGCGATGCAAACGGATCTCCTTGTACATGTTCTATGATTAATCGGTAACCTCCGAATTGATAACTACCCTTAAGTCCTTTGTATGCTGGATAGGATTTTCGGTCAATTGCTTGTAATTGTTCTTTTAAATGTTTCATGGTCGAAACCTCCAATCGTTCTGTTTATTGGATTTATTATAACATAAAAAATCACAATCCTATATTACAACAAAACAAAAATAGGAAGAAAACTATATGGTACCAAGTTTTCTTCCTATCACTTATTGTTTACTTGTTCATATTCTAATTATTCTGGCTTGTACAAACTCGCTCCAAAGAAAACGCTATTGAAGAATGTTCTACATTTCTCAGCTCCCATAACCGCTTTTACTGCATTCGTAGCTGGACCACCTTGATCAATTAAACTATCTGTATAATTCTGAGTTGCTTTCCATTTTCCCATTAACTTATCTTCTGGTAACTTTGGCATCTCTTGTTCCATTTTTATGTATTGCTGAACATGTCGTTCAAAAATTTCAATCATTTCCTTGTCTTGATCTGACAAGATTTGCTTTGCTGTACAGACAGGTCTGATATCGTCGTACCAACATTCTCTTACTTTCATATTATTCAGTGCATCGTAATCATTTTTAATTGCTTGAAACTCTTTCATATAAGAATCAAACATCTCATCTTTCTCTTCTAACAATTCATAAATTTCCACTAAAAATGTACGCTTTTCACCTGTATACATAAAATCGCACGACATAAGTGGTAAGTTCTTATAAAATGGTGTAATAACAGCAGAAATCATTTGAAGACTATCTGAATCTTTACAATCCATAATACTAAGATTTCCTACTCCTTCTAGTTCATATTGCTTTACTGAGTAGTCCATATTGAATACTTTAAAATGTTCAAATTCAGAACAATCTTTTGGAATCAATTTGTAGTGTTCTAATAATGTGTTTACAATATACTCTTCTTGCTTTTCAATTGATGCCTTATTGTAACTCTTAATTGTTTTACTATTTTGCATGTCCATTTTGAATTACTCCTTAATAACAAAGTCATTTATACATTAAGTAATGTTTTGTACTATTACACTGACGTAACCACTGCACAGAACCCTTCAGTGCCGCTATTGTCTTCGTCTCGATGACAGCTCGTGCACCACATTGTCTTGCATATTGTAGACGATTTTCTAAGTCAATCTCACCTGTTCCCAGCATCAAATGATTGCTAGAAGTCGTGGCATCATGTATGTGAAAATGCCTTAATCGCTCCTGATGCGCTTTGATAAAACTAACATCCTTTTCATTTTCCACATAAGAATGACCAATATCCCAAGTCAATGTAAAGACATCACTATTTAACAAGTACTCAATCGCATCTTTCTCATACGCTCGAAATCCATCTGTATTTTCAATAGAAATCTTGATATCTTCTATACCAATATGTTTTTCACATAAGTCACGAAAACGTTTCATATCTTCCATGTAATGTTCATTATATTGTTCATAAAGCTGTACTTTTCTATCTGGTAAAGTAATATGTATTCCATGATTCATATGCATATTAATGATGGGTGCTGAAAGTTTCTTGGCAACCGCGATGGTTCGTTCAACTGTCTCCAAATAAGCCTTTGTAACCGAGCGGTTAAAATCACATACATTCATATTTTCGTCCAAATGAATGGTAAAATAGATTCCATACTGTTCCTTCAGCTTCAGTAACTTTTCTACTTGCTCTAATCCTTCTATCTGATATTGTGGAAAATTCATATTTAATTCCACAAACTGAAATCCAATTTCTTGACATAGCAAAAGATTTCCCTCTAAGTTTCGGTTTTCAATTAATGTTGGCATTCCAAAATCCATTTATACCTCCTCTTTCTTATTCCACAAAATTAATATGAGAAATAGCAACCTCGCTATTTCCCAATACTTGTTTTCGCACTAGTTTCACTACTCTGGTTTAATCACTATCTTCTCAAACGTATAGTTATCATCACCTGCGATTAGAAAGCACATAGTAAGTTCATGGTGAAATCTCTTTTTTCCGCAACTTCCTGGGTTTAGCATTAGAATTCCATCTTTTGTAGTCTCTTCTTCATATTGATGAGAATGTCCATAGATAATGACATCCACTCCTTTCATATCCTCTGGAATGTCTTTTCTGTCATGTACAAGATAGAAGTTTAGTGCTTCAATCTGTATCACCCGACTTTTTGGTAAATCCTCTGCCCAGTCCTTGTCATTATTACCACGTACTGCATAAACTGGTGCAATAGATTCTAATTGTTCCAATATCTCTTGACTACTAATGTCTCCTCCATGAAGTATCATATCTGCTTCCTTGAGTTTTTCTACTACTTGTGGTCTGAGGACATCATGTGTATCTGAAATAATCGCTACTTTCGTCATGCTAAACTCCTTATCGGTCTCGTTTTTATGTCTATATTTTTACATTAAGTTTTTGCATGTCACTCTACTAATATACATACTCAAATTTTATATCAAAATATTCATTTCTACTCCCACCTAGAAAATAAACATTTTATGTAATAAATTCATAACTTACTATCGGTCCTAAAAAAACCGCTATATATGTCAAAAGTACCCACGGATGATATTCTGTATAGTATTTCTTCACAGTCATTCCACACGGATGTTTCATAATAAACCATCCAAATATGTCTACTGCAACACAAAGTATCACCCAAAAAACGCCTGTGCAAACAGCACCTACTAGTGTTGGATTCAACATGTTATCCAAATACACATAACCAAACAATGTGAAAACACCTAATGCATACAACACATTCCACGGCTTTGCTTTTCGATATCCCTCTCCAAAACCCTCTTGATCCATTGGTTTCATATACAATGCATAAATATTAAAGATTGTATGTGCAACTCCCATAAAACCTACTAAGATGTAAGCAATAGAAAACCACAAGACTAACCAACCCAATTCTTGCATTCTCGTTCCTCCTACAACTTTAAATTGCTATTTTTCTTCTGTAAGTAAACATATACTTATGGAACTAGTCTTCAGGCATTTTTCCACACTCCTCGTCTAATTGATTTGTTTTCATCCCAACAAATAATCCCTTAAACACTTTTCCTAATTGCAGGCTTATCTCTTCTCTTGTAAATTGGCACATTCCTGTAATACGTAATACTGAAATCCCATGTGAATATACCCACAAATGGTAATACAGCTCCTTAGCTTGCTCTTCACTTACATCATACTCATTCAAAATAGCTTGCACTGCTGGCTCATAATTATCTTCTATTAACTCCAAAATATTATCACACCTTACATCCCCAGGCAAAGGTCTCATAAACAAAATCTGAAATAACCTAGGTTCATCAAAGGCAAATTTTATGTACTGCATTCCCATTCCTTTAAATGATTTATTTTGTGCTAATCCCCTTTTCACATATGCGTTATAGCACTTTCGTGCTTCGTTAATAACGGCTTGCTGAATGGCTGCCATATTATGAAACACAGTAAAAATAGGACTTGCTGAACTATGTAAGCGATTCCCTAACTCCCTTGCCGTTACAGCTTCTAAACCATCTTTTCTCGCAATATCTAGTGCTGCGGAAATGATTTCTTCTTGTGTAAATTTTGCTTTTGGTGGCATAGTATTCTCCTCCATATTCGTTCAAACACGCTTGTTTTAAAACACTTGTTTCAGAACGCTTGTTTTTAATATAGCATTATTGATGATAATTGTCAATATTTAGTTAGCTTGTAATTTCTACCCCTGCTTTTTAGGGGATTTTTGATTCATAGGAAATAAAGCAAAGCGGAATTTCCTATAAAAAAAAGGTATTTTACAATGTAATAAAATACCTCAGACTGTTGACAAAGTGGTCTTAGGATTTGAAAATCCTAAGACCACTTTG
>CAYPEJ010000008.1:0-145266 GCA_964409685.1 uncultured Anaeromicropila sp. | reverse complement strand
AAAAAGACAACTAATCCCACCAGAATGGTGGGATTAGTTGTCTACAGCCTGAGGTATTTTACAATGTAATAAAATACCTTTTTTAATAAATCAACCGTTGTATCTAAAAACTTACAGCATTTTCTCCGACACCACAATCATCTGCACATCCAACTCCGATGCCTTCTTTCCTTCTACATCTGCATAAGCATCTATTACTCGCATTCCACGGTCACTCATAATCTTTTCAACTTCTTTTCTAGTATACAAACGTGTAGGATTTCCATGTTTCATCTCTGGCTTAGTTAATTCCTTACCATACAGATAATCCAACTGTCCATATATCATAATTCTTGTATCTACATCCCACTCAAATCTAGATAACGTCAATCCCTGTTCTCCTGCATCCCACATTTGACATGGAAAATGTAAATCCGCATAGTCTCCACTCATAATGTCCATGTAGTGCTTTCCACCTGGTTTTAGTACCTTTGCAATCACATCAAAGGACTTCAAGTTTTCTTCATCATTTTCAAGATAACCGATTGCTCCATCTGCCATATTTAGCACAACATCAAAGGCATGCTCAAACTCACTGATATTTGCCACTTCTCGAATATCGGATAAGATAAATTTTGCATCTAATCCTTCGGCTTGTGCATTTTGATTTCCATCTTCCACATATACTTCTGTTATGTCCACTCCTACGACAGAGTAACCTCTTCTTGCTAATTCTAATGAATGTCGTCCATATCCACACGCAAGATCTAAGATTCGCTCTCCACCTTTTAGTCCTAATGTATGTATAATGAAATCTACCTCTTTACTCGTGTTTTCCACCCAGGAATGTGTCTTAATATTTAATGTCCAACCTTTTTTATACCAATCGCTTTCCAATGCTTTCATAATAAACCTCCTTTTGTTTCATACATTTTAATATCAAGAGAAATGTAGCATGATATTATAAACCATTTCGCTTTATAAATACAAGTACATTTTATAATTTTTTGTAAATAAATTGAATTTGTCAATGTTAAGACAAAAACCTATCATAATAATTAATACTAATCATAGGAGGATATAAACATTATACCAATCCCATAATTGCAGAAAAATGAGACTTGCAAGCTCATGATACATCATAACTTGCAAGCCTCATTTGTAATTCATCTATAACATTTTCACTTTCGCACCTTCTGGAAGTGCCCCCATCACAACTTTTTCCCAAGGTGTACCCATCACAGAATCCAAGATAACGATCTCACCCCTGTCATCTTCTCTTCTGATTAGTCGCCCACAACCTTGTTTCAATTTTAATCCCATCTCTGGGAAATCAACTGTTGTAACTGGGTCAAGCCCTTGTTCCTTTGCAACCTTACGTTGATCTTCAATCAATGGGTCCATAACTGGAAATGGCATCTGCCAAATCACAACTAATGTGAGTGGATCCCCTGGTACGTCAATTCCTTCCCATAGGTCGCAACCAACCAACGCGGAAGTCTCATCCTCTCTAAATTGTTGTACAAGGAAACCTCTATCTCCCTTATCTTCATAAAGCATCTCAAACGGAAACTCATATCTTTCTAAGCTTTGTCGAATTCTCTTTACCTCTGCTAACGACTTAGCAAGAACTAGCGCACGTCCTCCATTTTTATTTAATAAGGACACTAATGTTTCAATCTTGTTATCTGTGTCTTTAGCAATACGAACGACTACTTGATTTTCCATATCAAAAGAACTTCCAACACTAGATTTCGATGGATTTTTAATTCCAATGGTTCTTGCAAAGTATTCAAAGTCACCTTTATTACTTAATGTTGCGGAAGTAAAGATAACTGGAATTTTCTTTTTGTAAAGATAACGATCTAGCATTGCTCCAATATTTCTTGGTACTACCCAGAAACTTTTATCCCTTCTATTAACCCAGAAAATCATTTCATCTGTATTTCTAGTAAATCTTAGTAGTGCAAGCATGGCACGCTCCATCTGTCCTTCGAATGCTTGAATCTGTGTCGGTGTCAATGTATCCATATACAACTCTTGTTCAATCTGAAGTTCCATAAGAACGCCATCTAACGCTTGACGAAATTGCACTGCTGCCTTCATTAAAGTATCACTCATTCGGATAGAAAGACGTTCTGAACTTTCTGCACGTACAACAGAACGGTATAGGTAATTGAAAAATACATTGGAAGCCTTCTCCATAATCAATGCATGTTTCATAAGAGATGGTCTAGCATCTTGAATTTCCTGTAACTCAAATGTAATGTTGTCCATTTCCTCTTTGCTGATTTGTTGTCCTGCCTGCATCGCTGCTGGAAGCAAGATCTTATGTCCTTCATCAAAGATTACGGCAGAATAATTCGGTAAAATCGGTAACTTTCCATCATCGATTCGCTCATCACGAGTCCACAAATCATAGAAAAATGTCTCGTGGTCTACGATAATTAAATCTGCTGCCCCACGATAATGTTCTCTTGCTTTAATTAATTTACAAAAACCACGATTGTCACAAACATCACAGGATACATAAGGATTCCAACTTATCTTTTTCCATAAATAGTCTGGCACCATTGGTATCTCGGAACGTTCACCTAATGTAGTCGTTCGCAACCATTGGTTAACTTCCAATGACATATCTCCAAGTTGGTCAATATTTTCCGTCGCACGTACATCACAGATATATTGACGAGAGTCTTTTGCCATTCGAGCATCTATCTTTAAACCAAGTAGTTCCGATAAGGTTTGGATATCACCTGTTGGACTAGCAAGCTGTTCCTGTAATGCTGATGTTGCACATGCAATGACTACTGGTTTCCCTGTAAATCTTGCATATGGTATTGCAGATAATAAATATGCAAATGTCTTACCAGTTCCTAATCCTGCTTCGGCTAGATGTACTTGTTGATCGCAAATCGCATCCGCAATCTGAAATGCCGTATAAATTTGTTCATCACGAACCTCGTACCCCTTCTCTGGAAGGATGTCGTAAAGCACATCCCCAACCCAATCTCCTAATTTTGCTTTAAAATCTTGTTGATTACTATATTCAAAGGGTACCCTTTTTCTTTCAATCATGTTATTTCTCCTATGTTCTATTCCATTTTTACACAAATGGTATTATAGCGAGTTTCATTGTGAATTACTAGGGGATTTTAACTTTTCTTCTCTACTCACTTTTTACTTTCCTTTTCTGTTGACGTAAAAATAACATATAATCACTGAAAACTAACGTTGCACAGATTATCCATATGATTGGCTCTAGAATGCATACACCAAAATATCCAAGTTGTTTTGTAATCATTCCCACTGCTCCAAACTTGAATATTAATTCAATTACACTTCCACATACAGAAACAACTTTACGACCAAGTCCTTGCAAACTACTTCTTAAAACCAAAAGAACACTTAATATAACAAAGAATGGGATATTAATCTTTACATACTGAAATGCCGTATTAATTACAAATGCACTATCAGAACCAGTCAATGCTTCTAACATTTTACTTCCAAAACAATAACACACTACTGTAGATACAAGACTCCACCCCATTGCAATTCCAATAGTTTTATTAATTCCCTTCTTGATTCGATTCAATTTTCCAGCACCAAGATTTTGACTTGCAAAGGTGGATGCTGCTGAACTTAGTGTTCCTAATGGCAACATAAAGATATCATCAATCTTTCTGGCTGCAGTATGTGCTGCAATGGTATCCTCCCCAAGAGAGTTTACCGCACCCTGTAATGCTACCGAACCGATAGAAACGGCTACATACATCAGTCCCATAGATAATCCCATAAAAAATAGTTCTTTGATGAGCGTTCCATCCCATGTTAAATATTTTCTTTCGAATTTTAATAATGGACAACGTTTATAAATATAGATTAAACATAAAATAGCGGATATAAACTGTGCTATCACGGTTGCATATGCTGCCCCACCGATTCCCATATGCAAGTATTTTACAAATAAAATATCTAACACTACATTTACGAAAGATGAAACAATTAAAAAGTATAGTGGCATTTTACTATTTCCTATTGCCCTTAATAGAGCAGAAAGCATGTTATAGAAAATGGTAATGATGGCACTGGCTAATATAATGATTAAATATGTATAAGTCTGTTGAAAAATTGCCTTTGGCGTATGTAATAACTTTAGTATAGTTGGTAAAATGAGGACACTTCCAACAGATAATAGGATGGCTATTAATACAGTAAGTGTATAAATTAAGGACACACTTCGCTTCATATTGTATTCATCATTTGCACCAAAGAAGCGCGCTAAAATAACAGAAAAACCACTAGTGAACCCAACGGCTAACCATATTACCAATGAATAGATTGGTCCTGATGCTCCGACTGCTGCTAGTGCATTGTTACCAAGTACATTTCCGATAACAGCTGTGTCTACCACGTTGTAAAGCTGTTGAAATATATTACCGATTAAAATGGGAAATGCAAACCACAGAATTGACTTTATCTCACTTCCATTGGTCAAATCTCTTGTTTTTTCCACAACTTTCATCTCCTTTTCTATTTCTTTTTTGCCTTATTCGCAACCCATTCCACTGCATCTGCTGCTTCCTTTGAACCACCACTCACTTTAAATCCGTGAGAAATTATTTTTGCATTACCTTTGTACTTTACATCTGCTAGCACCATTTCCACTGCCTTTTCAATTGCCTTAGGAGTGTTTTTTTCGAGATAAATTCCTGCTCCTACTTCTGCAACTCGGCTAGCTACTCCACCTTGTTCCAAAGTTTGAGGATATAATACCATTGGAACTTCATAATATAAACTTTCATTTACACTATTCATTCCACAATGAGAGATAAATACATCCGTATTTTGTAACACTCCGATTTGATCCACTTGCTTTTCTACTGTAAAGTTTGGTGGAATTTCCCCTAAATCCTTCACATCAATCAGTGATCCAACAGACATAATCACATCATACTCTTTGTCTTTTAAAGCTAAAATACAATTCTTAAAAAATCGTATCATTGATTTATTTACCATGCCAAGTGAAATATAAATTTGTTTGCGATTAGACTCTCTTTTTTCTACATTGGTCTGTGGTATCATAGGACCAACAAAAAAGTATCTAGTAGAAAATGTCTCTGCACATGGCTGAAACTCACTAGATGTGTACACGATCGTGTTAGTCATATTATCATTTGCTATAATCGAAAGTAAATTTTCAAACGGATATCCTTTATCTTGTAAGCGCTTAATATCTCGAATTACACTTGGCATTGCCATAACACTTTTTAACACATCCCACATACTTCGTTTCATAATTCGAGATGAATATTTATTGTATGCAAATGTAGCAGTGGAACAAATAAATGGAATGTTCATCTTCTTCGCAGTGGCTTTTCCCCACGTCGCCATGGAATCGGTCATAATGCAGTCTGGCTGAAACTCCTGCATATCCTTTGTAAGAGTTTCATCTAATGCAATTGTAATATCTACCATTTTCTTAACCGCCTGTGCAAAGTCTCTGGTGATTTTCATTTCACCACCTGCATCTTCCTTTTCATCTACATCATAATCATCACAGGCGATAAATTTTGCCCCCGCTTCTTCGATCTTCTCTTTATATTGTAAATAAGAATAGTACCAAACTTCATTTCCCCTTTGAACCAATTCCCTCACCACTTCTATGGTTGGATTGGTATGCCCTTGGGCTCGAATACAAAAAACGGCTATTTTACTCATATTAAATCCCCCTTCTACTTGTATCATGCTCCTGTTTCCACTTGTTATAAATAATAAACTATTTTTCATTTCTTGAAAACATAAAAAATCCGATAAATGAACCCCAAAAAAATCACTTATCGGATACAATGACATCACTTTATAGTCCTATTACTTCTTTTTTAACATCGTTTTCATCTGACATGTTTTGTCCTTACAATTCTTACATTGTAAAGTTTTATTAGAACCACTCCAAAAACGCTGTGGATACTTGGAATACACAATTTCCCAATGAATAAGAACAATTACTGATGTAAAGAATAAACTCCAGCTAAAAAAGTTTTTAATAAACAACATCGGTGTAAACATCATAAAATGCCCCCAGTCGTATATTCTACAGTTCACACAACACTTATTTTTCATAATATATGTCTGAAATGGACAAAAGAACAAAATGCAGATATAGTCGCATAAAAAATAAAACACCGTAAGCATCAATAAATCTGCACTATCAATTACCTGAAATAAATATAAAATTCCCCATACGGCATTAAAAACCATCCACACCAACAAAACGGTCCACGCACTTACATTTTGTCTCTGAACAAATTGTAAAAGTTCATAATCAGAATACCCTTCTACTTCTTCAAAGTGCTCTTTCTCACGCTTCCGAAGTGCCATAGACAATCTTTCATTTGGAAGTAAATGAGATATCATCATCACCATAAATCCGAACCACAAAACATGTAATGCGCTAATCCCATAAGTAGATATACCAAAGGTAAATTTATGTGTCATAAACTCATACAAAACTTCTTTGCGTGTAATGTATGCAACAAGTACAACAATAAAGACTGCTAATCGAAAAATAAACTTTACCATGTATCGTTTTAACATTTCTGTTTTTATCATATCTCTATCTTAAAATACTATAAAAAAATCGTATTTCCTCCCCTGTATTTTTTATTCTTTGTGTTTAAATCGTAAACATTTCTATTATATTCCTTCTCTGCAAATAAGTAAATATTACTTTTTAGGATTTTTTTATTCCATAATTGCGTTATAATATAGAGATCTTACACCTAATTTCTATTTTCCAGAATAGTTAGCAAAATTGAAACACTGCCAAAGCAGATTATTCACCGAGACCCAAATCCTGGCAACATTATTATGACACAGGATCAATGGGGATTTATTGACTTTGAGTTAAGTGAACAAAATGTAAGAATATTTGACCCTTGTTATGCAGCTACTGCGATCTTGTCGGAAAGTTTTGCGGATAGTAATAAAGATGAATTGTCGAAATGGCTGGGAATTTATCATCTGGGAATTTATCATAATATTATAGCTGGTTATGATGATGTGGTAACATTGTCTGAGGTTGAAAAATTAGCAATTCCTTATGTTATTCTGTCAAATCAGTTCATTGCCGTTGCGTGGTTTTCAGAACAAGAGAAATATCAAGATTTATTTGAGGTGAATAAGAAGATGACGGAGTGGTTGATGGAACATCTTGAGGAATTGAACGTGTAAACGCATAATTATAAGCACTAGATTACAAGGAAAGCCAGCCATTATGAATGACTTTCCTCTTTGTTCAATTTAGAACACCTTCTCGCAAAGAAAATAATGTCCCCCGTACATCTCTTCTTCTCCAACCACTTCAAACCCTAACTTCTTGTACGTCTTAAATGCAGGCACATTTTTATCCACAACTGACAAATGTACTGCCTTACACCCATCATCTTTCAACAATTGGGTAACAAACTCCACCATCTGATAAGCCAAACCTTTTCCTTGATGTTTTCTCGCAATTACTACCCTTGCAATCTCACGAACACTCGCATCCGTAACCTTCCATCCCTCAGATTCATCTAATTCATTCTCAGGAACAATCGAAATCGCACCAAAAATTTCTGCTCCATCTCTTAGCACATACAAATTTCCTGTTGTGAAATCTCCCTGCAACTCTTCCTCACCTGGATAAAATTCATTCCATACACAGAACTCCGATTCTGTTGCCTCACGGTACATCTGAAAAATACTCTCCAAATCCATCTTTGACGCCTGTTCCATAACCATTTCAACATCTTCTTTCTAAATATTTTTCTTTAAAAAACACTCTATAAGTTCATTTACCTCCTGATAATTATCAACATTCGAGTTATGTGCCGCATTTGAAATAAACTTTAATTCATAACCTGTTGTTTTTGCCCACTCTTTATTGTATTGTGGTACTTTCCCCGTCTTATCTTTCTCACCTAACAATAAAAGTACAGGACACTGAATATCCATATCCGAATTATCCTCCAAAAATGATGCATATCCAATTCCCATTAAATGACACAGTTCTTTCTTAGAGTATTGTTTCAGCATAGACATCATGTTATCGAATCCGAATTTTGTATATGTATTCTGGTGTGCAATTGTTTTCTCCAATACTTTCTTTGAAAATGGTTTTACCATCCATTCTAATTGCCGTAGCCACCATTTATCTGATTTTGAGTAATAACGTTCACCATAAGGTGTTGTATCAATTGCGATAAAAGCTTCTACGTATTCAGGATATCTTTTGAGAAATGATTGTGAGAAATAACCTCCTAAAGATTGACCAATTAGAACGACTTTTTTAATATTATTTGCATTGAGGATTCTTTTCATATCTTCTACTGCATTTGGTAGGGAAAAATCTCGATATGGTCGTGATTTTCCGTGCGCTGGTGCATCCCATAAAATAAGATTGTATTTCGAATTAAAATATTCTACTTGTTTATCGAACATTGTGTGATCCGCAGTTAAACCATGTAAAAAAAATAAAGTCTTACTGGATTGGGAATTTGTTTGTGAAATCCAGTAAGAAACCGTTCCATTTGAGGTATTCACATTTTGTTGAATCACTTTATCTCACTCCTTTAGTCCATTCCTCCACTTTTGTTTTCACTGGTTAGAAATGCCATGATGTCATTCTTCCTATAATTTCGATTTGCATTATATTCTATCATAGCAGACCAACTGTTTTTTGTCTAATGAATTATAGACGATCCACTATAGCTTTTTATAGACAAAGCGAAGCACCTAAAAGCATAATGCCTTTAGGTGCTATAAGGAGTCATATAAAAAGATATTATCTAGTTTGAATAACAATAACACACGGAATATACTGTCAAGGAACTATCTCTTGCACTAACATAAATTTTATCTAATTTCCCCTGAAAATCATTTGTTCCAAAGGCAGATACACAGTTGTTGTATGAATATTTTGCAAAATAATGCCCGTTAGCAGTTCCTGTCTCACTTGGAGAAACCTTTGCCCATCCTGCAGCTCCAGACCAGCTTTGAAGTACTAAATCAAGTTCTTTTTCCTGTCCAGAATATTCCACATAGAAATATCCGTTACTTGTAATTTTAGATGCTTCAAATTCTCCACCATTTTTTGCTGTTAAAACACTAACTGGCTGTTGCCATCCGGAAGCAGTATTGTTTCCCCAGAAGAGAGATATGTAAGGATCGGATTCCGTCTGTCCAGAAGAAGTTCCAAAATCATAACATACTGAATATATTGTAAGAGATTTATCAGTAGCTCCTACAAAAATCTTATCCAGCTTTCCAGAAAAATCACTACTTCCAAATGCATTTACACAATTTTCATATGAGAATTCAGCATAGTAATGACCATTTATCATACCAGATTCACTGATTGCAACTTTTCCCCATGAAGAACCGCCCGACCAGCTCTGGAAAATTAGTTCAAGCTGATCTTTTGTTCCGCTGTACTCCACATAAAAATGTCCACCACTCTTAATATTGGATGCATCAAAGGAGCCTCCATTTTTACTTGTTGACACTTCAATAGCCTGCTGCCAGTTTTCTGCGTAAGCTGTACCATAAAATAAAGATACATAATTTCCTGATGGTGAACTACTAACTGTTGGTGATGGTGAAACAGAAGGCGTGGAAGATGCTGTTGGTTCTACAGATACAACTGGTATGCTGCCGTCAAATACAGAACAAATAACCGATGTACTTCCAATTCCATTGTTTCCTTCAAATAATCTCTTTCCCCAATCTGTTAGGTTGTTTCCACTCCAGTCATTTGAAAGATCTAGATATTCATAACCGCTGCCATTTCCTTTCCATGACCATCCTAGATAGCCAACACCTTTTTCCTGACAAATGCGTAAAATCGAATCTTCGTCTACGTCGCCGTTTGTATGTCTCTGTCCAAATTCTCCGATTACTACTGGAATTCCTAAATTTAATACATTTTGAATGTTGTTATACACAGTTGATTCATTTGCACCTGCATATTCATACATATGAATAGAAAATACAGTGTTCTTTAAATTGTCTGCTTCAAATACTTCCTTTCCATAATCTTTAATGGAATCTGGATATTGTCCCCATCCTGCACAGTCTACCATAAGTGTATTTTTTATGCCTGCATTTCGCAAACTTTGAATAGCTGATTTATATCCTTCTGCCCATGTGGCACCATTCCATGTACCATACCATTCATTTGCAATATTTAAAATGACATACTTTTGATTTTCTGCTAATAGATCTTTCATTTCCTTCCAGTAATTTACCGCTGTGTCAAGGTATCCTCTATCATCTTTTCCTGTTGCATCATGTACTTCTACAATGCAAATCAGTTTTTTGCTTTTACAAAGTTCAATAATATAAGAAAGCTCCTGCTTTGATGTTTTGTCATAAGTCTGTCCATCACCAAGTACAACTCTTACTGCATTCGCTCCTTTTGCTGCAATTCCATCTATCGCTGTAGCAAAATCATCTTTGTACCATGCATAAGGAACATTGACACCTCTGATTACAAATTCTTTGTTGTTGGCATCATATATTTTTGTGCCGCTGACATAGAAACCTTCATCCGTTGAAGCACTTGGTGCCGTGGTTGGTACTGGACTTGTGTAAATAGTTCCATATGCATCAATTAATGTGCCTGCAATTCTATCATATGTAAATGTACAGGAATTACGGTCGAAAATCTTGAAACATTCACCACCTGTACCATCATAATGGTTGTCCCAGATAATACATGCCATTCCTTGTTCTTTTGCCATACCAGCATAAATGCCAGTACATTTTACACGATCATCATAATTATTTTTGTTGGTACATCCAAATTCTCCAATTACAACTGGAATTCCCTTGCTTGTAAAATAACTATTTAATCTGTCAAACGTTTGTTTTAATTGATTGTAATCATCATCTGTCCAGTAATTATGTCCATCTCCTTGAAATGCAAAATCAAATGGATGATATGCATGAATCGAAACTGCAATCATATCGTCATTGGATAAGTTTTTCCAACCTGCTACTTTAGGCTCATCTGCAGAAGCACAGTAGGTTGGAAGCATAACAAGACGTTTTGTGTTATTGCCACCAGTTGCTCGAATAGCAGCTCTTCCCACTTCATTAAACTGATTCACTACATCATATAGCGTTGCATCTCCACCCCAGTCATTGTCATTTCTAGGTTCATTGTTTACTTCAAATACTAATTTGTCCCCATAATTTTTAAATCGGTTTCCGACCTGTGTCCAGATTGCCTGTAATTCCTGTTTTACCTGCCATTGGTCGGAACTATTATAGTTTGCTTTTGTCTGTAAATCATTGTGATGTACATTAATAATGACATACATTCCACAATCTAGTCCATAATTTACAACTTCTTCTACTCTATCCAAATAGGATGAACTGATTGTGTAATTAGAATCCGTATAATTATCATCCCATCTCACTGGAATTCGTATTGTACGAAATCCTCGGTTTGCAATTGCCTGTACCATTTGTTTTGTGATACGTGGATTTCCCCAGCCTGTTTCATCATTCTCAGATTCCAGGGAATTACCCATGTTCCATCCTGCCCCCATATCTGCAACAATTTCTTTCGCTGTAAGCCCTCTCATTGTTCCAGTAGCAGAATGAACCTTTGTATTTGGCGAAACAAACGGTGCTAATAAAATACTAAACACCATTACAACTGCCATGTAAATACTTACTACACCCTTCTTTCTTTGACATACACCCTTATTCATTTACCTTCCTCCTTCTTACTTGGTTGCATGTTTTAGTTGCATTTATATATTACCACGATAAATTTTACTTAACAACAAACCTAACATTAATTTATTATTTTTGTTAATTCTTACTTATTTTAACTATAAAATATTAACATGAAAATTAACTAATTTTACTTAATTTTATTAAGTTAGAAATAATATTTATTATTTCTAACTTTTTTCATAACTTTTGTATATTTCTCCTAATAGTGTTAAGTGTATTTTGTATTATTTTACTAATTATGATCCTTTCTTACATATAATCATCATAGTATACATGGGGCGTTATATTAGCAGGGGAATTATTGATATGATGGAAGGAAAGCCAGAAAAGGCGATTGAGTATAGAGATAAATATCTTGGGGTGAAACAATCGATCTCAAAACAATTAGAATCATATTGATTTTTGACGCATAAACTACTACCACCACTAAAAATCCATTTGACAGCTTCGACTTTCAATGGTATATTATCTTTCGTGGTTGTGCTGCGTTGCTTGCGAGGCGCGTGGCCGGTGGAGTTCCATGCGTGGGCTCCATTTTTTTTATACCAAAAAACATAGAGAAGTCGTACCATTTCTGCGAAAAATACGGAGGAAATGATACAGAGTATTTGGTCATAAACAACTATACATTAACAGTTCATCTGTTTCATTTTCTGCTTTCGCAAGAAAATCTTTTTCCAAAGATTCTAAACTTAACATTAAAACTATAAGTGATTGATTATCCAACATTTTTACTGCTTTTGGATTAAACACATAATCTACATTTTTCATAACATTTTCCTCCTTTCTTGAAAATAGAAAAGGACAGAGCTTAGACACACCTCTATGCCTAAACTTTGTCCTCAAATTTATCGTTACATTTACAAAAATGCTCCTCAACATTTTTGCAACCTCATCTATATTTGTTAAATAAATTGTATCTGACAAATTCTTTTTCGTCAAGCTTTCCTTTAGGTACTTATCGTTGCAGAAATAAAAGTTTGTGAAAACTACACAATTTTAGCCTGTTAATTATTTTCATTTATTCGTTGACTTTGGATTGTTTAAATGATACATTCCGCACCCCTTTTCAAGAACGACATTCTGGTCACACTTTCGTGTGACCGTCATTCACGCTTTTTCAATCCTTTATGCACTATAGAAGAGTTATTTGATATATTTAGGTTACTTGTTTAAAACAAGTATATGAAATGGCTTTAAGTTTTCACCAGAACCATCAAAATCACAATAAAAACTTGCACAGGAACCATGGGTATATTTTACATCAGTCAAAATATAATTACTCGAGCTATTATCTACCCAATCTCTAAAAACATACAATGACCAATGAGTTCTTGTTGAAATCAATTCATTATCTGTTATCATGCCATCATGATTTGGTGTCCATCCTGGCACTCCTACTGGTGGCATATTAGTATTATCCAACTCCCCACCATTATTCAGTGTATGTTTTTTTAAATCAATAGCAATTTCAACTACCCTTTGTCTTGCTACATCATAAAGTTCATCAAAATATGTAAGAGGTTCTGGTGTCAATTCTCCTAAATCTTCACCATTATCTCCCCACATTGTACGAATTGTGTTTTTTCTTTCGTCGTTTATCATACCATATAATTCTTCAGCTTGGTCTCTGTCAAAATATCCCCACATACCATTATAACATTCTTCTGTTATACCCTTATCTCCACAAAATGTGCATACTTGCGTCCTTGTATTTCCATCTATATCCCAAGTCCAAGTATGATTACATTGTTTATTTACAACAAGTACATAAATGGGGTATAAGTTCTGACCGCTTCCATCTGCATCGTAGTAGAAAACCGCACATGAACCCTGAGTATAAATATTATTCGTCATAGTGCTTAAATGACCTCTTGAATAACACCATGCTTCATAACATGTCTGTGCATTTTCACAACCATTGGCTAAGTTTTCGTTATCTGTTTTCATTCCATCATGGCTCCAATTAGTTACTACTTCTGCTGCTCTTTGCTTTGCTGTTGCGTAGAGACCATCAAAATTTGTAAGTGCTGGTACTGTTCCTATTCCAATAGGATTTCCATCATCATCAACTATGCCATATTGTGTTGCCGCTCTTTGTCCATTTACAAAATTATAAAGACTTTCTGCTGCAGCCCTATCAAAATATCCCCACACACCTGCAACGTATTCTTCGGTAATTCCAGTAGCACCACATCCACTACATTTTGCAGTCCTTGCATTTCCATTTGTTTCCCATGTATAATTATGACCAGTAGATTTAATTGTCTCCGTATAAGAGTCCCCACAACTGCAAGTATAGGTTTTTATTCCATCCGTGGCACAAGTGGCAGGAGTGGTAACTTTTGCGGTATAAGAGTGTGTATGTGTAGTTGCTTTACTTGTTACTGTAATAACACACTTGTATGTTTTTTTATTGCTGTCTGTTACAGTTATGGTTGCTGTTCCTGCTTTCACAGCAGTTATCTTACCTTTACTATTTACAGTTGCAACAGATTTCTTACTTGATGTATATTTCTTTGCTGTCGCTCCTGTTAATTTCAGCAAATATGTTTTATTTACTTCTAGGATTTTCTTTGTAGCATTAAGATATGGATTTTTAACTGTTACTTTGCACTTATAAGATTTTCCATCCACTTTTGCTGTTATGGTTGCTGTTCCCTTTTTCTTTGCGGTAACTTTCCCTTTTGAAGATACTGTTGCAATCTTTTTGTTAGAACTGCTCCATGTAATTTTTTTGCTCGTTCCTGTTATTTTTAATGTCGTGGTTTTTCCAACATAAACAGTTGTTGAAGTCTTATTGAGTTTTACTGTACTTTTTGCCTGCACTTGCAACGGCACAAGTGATAATATCATTACAAGCACTAAGCAAATAGACATAATGTTTCTAAATTTCTTCATTCGCACTAGTCCTTTCTACAATTTCCGTAGTATATCTGTTACTATTGTACCACTCATTCATTTCAACCTCAATTATATTATATCCAAGTAATTTGGAGTATAGATTAACTCTTTCGTAAGAATAACATTCCAATTATCCTCATCATTCACAATCTCAATCTGCTTTTTTGATAATTCGGAACAATACCGATTCTCTGACTTTAGTCGGAACGGAACACATGTGGTTACATCACACATATAACAGCTCCATCTCATGTTTCATTTGTACAAAACCATATTTCTCATATACACTTCGCCCCATATCAGTTGCCTCAAGGGTTATCTTATGAATCTCTTTGCTTTTACATTCCGAAACCAATAAATCAAGAATTTTTGTAGCAATTCCATTCTTACGAAATTCTGGCTCTGTATACATATTCATGATATACGCACATTTGCCATTCGGAAAGTCAAAAGTTGGCATAACGTCAAAATAACTTACACCACCGCATCCAACAACTTTTTTACCTTCCATAGCAAAGAAAATTGTAAAATTACCACTATCAAATCCTTGTTCATAATATTTATAGGATTGCTTTTCGATCTCTGACATATCAACATCTTCGGAAAGCTTATTTGCCACGCGTAATACTTTAATTCTTAATGTTACAAGTTCATCTAATTGGGATTTATCTATTTTTTTGTATGTAATATCCATTTCTTTTTAACCTCATTTCTGAAAGGGAGATGGCAATTGCCTGTACCCAAAAAAGAGAACAGGTTAATTTTCCCCGTTCTCTTTAACCGTCTATGACAACTGATTTGAAAAATATTGCGCTGCAATAGCGTATTCCTCATCATCCTCAATATAAAGAACTATAGGATTATGCTCCTCATCTTCTTTTACCTCATACAGCATATAGCTATGAGAAAAATCCAATTGCTTTTTCCCTTTGAGAGGAAGCATTGCAAAATATTGTTTATTGTTAACCTCAAAATAGGAATATACTCCACATTCCACACTTGTTCCATCTTGAAGTGGAAGTGTCACGATAATGTCCTCTAATTTACTTCCCATAAAATCCATAGTATGATCTCCTAATTACTTTTCTTATTTATTATTTTATAATCTATTTTATAACTCATTTTCAGAGTAAATGCAACTACGTTTAAAACCCTTATTGCTTGTTGATATGCACCTACTTCATCCATTCATTAATATCTTTCTGAATCAACGGAGCCATACTGTCCTTATATCTTGATAAATCAATGCTTTGAATCTCCTTTAATATTGCTTCACAAAGCTCTGGACGATAAAGAGCAACCTCATGAAGTACACCAAGGCATTGTCTAACTACCGTAGCCTTGTCATCATGAAGCAGTTTTAACATTGAAGGAAATGCCCTTTGCAATTTGCCCTGTGTATCCCACCTTGCTTGAGCACAGCATATCGAAAATCCCCTTGTCCTCACATAGGAACTCGAAGCATCTAATAAACCGACAAAGTCTTCAAAATAAGAATAGTACTCGTTGCTTGTAGCAGACTTTGCAACAATCCCTTTCCCAAGTGCATATGCTTTCTTATCATCTTTATCTCGCAGTTTATTAACTAAATTTTTATAAACCATAGGAATATATTGAATACCGCCTTCATTATGCAAGTCACCACTCGTCATAAAGCCAAGCTTCTTATATATGTCCTGGGCATATAAAGACGAATGTACAGTTATCTCATTTGCATTACTGCTTTCAATAACCGCACTCCATAGACTTTTCCCGATACCTCGGTGCTGATAATTACCGTGTACAAAAAATAGGGCCACATGTTTTCCTTCATTTCTTGTAGCTATGATACCTACGAGTTTATCGCCTTCAAAAGCACCGTAGGCAGAAAGCATGTTTAAGTATTCTTCCGAATGAACTGCATTCCAAAATGCTTGTTTTCCAGATTCAGGATAATCGACTGCCTCATACTCACAAAACACATCCCACACAAGAGGGAGTGCATTATCTAATTCTGTTCTGTCTAATGTCCTAATCATTCCTTTCACCTCTTTCTGTCCGAAATTGCCGGATTTGATGTCAAAGTTGAAAATCCGTAAAAAATCAGATTATCATACTTATCCTTGTCTCCTGATTATTCGTATATTAATATGTACTCCAAAATACTCTTATTTACAAGAACTTATTTAATATTCCAAAATGCCTTTTTATTGATTCTTTTTCTTCCCATGGGCATGACATCAGTAACGTATTAAACAAAGCTGTTGACCTATCAGGATTAGTAATAGAGATACATGAAGAAAACTTAGCTTAAGTATTTGTCTATTATGCTGAAGATATTTTTTTAACTGACTGCTTCCACATAGCTCTTCTACATATCTCTTTGCTTCTCCCACAATAAACTTTTCCTCTTTACCAGTTTCTTCTATGGCATTCATAAGTACTGTTTCAAGAGCACCAACCTCATCAACCCCCTCGCATAAAATTAAATTATTCAAATCCTCAGCTCCATATTATATTCTTTTCTTTCTTCTAATGCATCTGCACCATTAGTTACTTTGGCATATGTTACTCCAGCTTTTTTCCTCAATCTAATTATACGGATATCATTAACATCATTTCCCGCACTTCCATGGAATTTCTACAAAACGATTATGAAACGGTAACAATTCACCAAATTCTTCAATATCTACCAATATCAAATTCTATTATTTATTTCTAATTCTATTGAGTTAATGTATTCCCTTTCTTCATCTGTCTTTGCTGTTTTCTTCATGTACTTCCACCCTTTGGCAAAAAAATCCTCCACCAGTGTTGGTGGAGGACAATACTTTCGACCCAACCATTTATATACCGCATATTGGTCAGCGGTAAACTTTCAACCCAACCATTTATATACCATCTATCGGTCAGTGGTAAACTTTCTCTATAAAAAGCTTAGCAAATCTTCCTCCAAAAATCAATAGGTTCCATACATCTTTCATCAACTTATCAAAGGAATTTATTTGCTATTATAATATGCCCAACTTACTAAAAATGATAACTTTGATGCGCAGTGTAAAAATACACGTCAATCAATCACAATAATTTGATTCTCAATCAGAAATTTGGCTGAATCTAGCACTGTTTTTTCTGCTGGGCGTGGCTTCCAATTTAAAACTGTCAGAGCCTTCTTATTACTATGATGGTACTTAAATCCTACCATCGAATTTAATACCTTCATTGGAACACTAAACTTTGCCATAATTCCAATCAAAAAGTCTGGAATTACTATCGTGCTAATTTTATTGCCATTGTTTCCCAATTCATTCTTTAAATATTTTGCCATTTCAGGCATCGTCATTTCTTCTGATACACCAAGGAATCTCTCCCCATCTGCCTTATCACTTTCCATAGCAAGAATATGAAGTTCGGCTAAATCTCTAACGTCCACCACACCATATACAACATTAGGACTAGGAGTCCCCTTAAGAATCATCTCAAATATCTGGTCGGTACTGCTTCTTTTACCATCCATATATGGACCAAGAATTGCACTGGGAAGAATAGTGGTAAGTTTTGTTGTTGTCTGTTTTCCGATAATATCCCATGCAGTCTGTTCTGCAACCAACTTGGAACGCATGTAATTGGTGTTGTACTTATTGTTTATGTCCGTCCAAAACGTTTCATCTAATGCGGGATTCACATTGGATTTTTCTGGAAAACACGCTGCTGCAGAAGATGTCATAACTACTTTCTTAATGCCTGCCTTAACTGCCGCATTAAGAACATTTTCCACTCCACTTTTTGCAATCGGTATAAGCCCCGGATCTTCATGATTATCGCCCCCTAAAGGAGATGCCACATGTAGAACATAATCTATATTCCCCATAGCCTCATCCCAACCATCTGCTTTTGTTAAATCTGCTACTGCAAAGGAAAGGTTCGTTGTATCCACCCCTTCGCTCTTTAGCATTTTGATGACAGACTCATTCTTCCTTTCTGATCTGACAGTTGTTTTTACTGCATAACCCTTTTCTAATAATTTTCTAATTATCCATCCTGCTAAAAAACCAGTTCCACCTGTTACTAATACATTCTTCATTTTCTAATTCTCCTTCATTTCTTTTCTCGTGTCTATTATTAAACTCGTGTTGCATTTCTTTGATATTGCTATTATAATAAGTGTAATTTATTAAAACAAGCATCAATGAATTCTATTATGATAAATCTGCAACACTTCATATCTTTTCGTTGCAGAACTGGAGGATATATGGAAAAAAAATTAGACAGGCGGACCGCGTATACACGAATGGTTATTCGTGATTCCCTTTATGAATTGTTAAAAACAAAACATCTGCCGGAAATCACAGTAAAAGAACTGTGTGAATTGGCAGATATTAATCGTGCAACATTTTATCGTAACTATTTAGATATTTATGATTTATTTGAAAAAATTGAAGCAGAACTGGTTCAGAATGCCTTTTCAAGTGGAAATATACAGGATGACAGATATACTTTGCTCGAACTTATCTACGCTAATAAAGACTTCTATAGAGAATTCTTCAGTTCCAGGCTTGAAAGTCCCTATATTAAGCGTACAATAGAAGCTATGTACTTACAAATGGAAACATTTTTAAAATCACAAGGCATCTATGACGCAAAAATCTTTCCTATTCTGTATCAGTATAATTATTATGGATTTATAGGCACCGTTCAGGAATGGTTAAAGAATGGTTGTATCCAACCTCCAAAAGAGTTCGGTGACATCATTTATACGATCATAGAAAAACAATATCAATAGGCTCATTATGATGCTTCCAAATTGCCCAACTGAATTTCTTCAGTTGGGCTACATGATTTTAATCAAAATTTAAGGTGTGACCCGAAGCTTGATATATTATAAGCATAAGCGAAACAAAGAGAGCGAGATAGCCATAGATAATGCAGTCATACAGATTTTTAGAGACAGCCGCAACAATTACGGAACCCGAAAGATAAAAAAGGCGTTGGAGAAACAGAACATTATATTATCACGTCGTAAAATTGGTGAAATTATGAATTTTAATAAGGTATTTGGAAGTCTTGAAGAATTACAAATGGAATTGTTTGACTATGTGAATTAGTATAACAACCATAGAATACATGGATCGCTAAATTATAAAACACCAGTGGAGTGTCGACCAGAATAGACCGAATAAAATATGTCCTAAAAAGGGTTGACAATCCATAATAACTTGCAACATTAACCCCCTGCTGGCTGCACCATTCCTTCACACTCATCCCCTGTGGTCTTTGGTTACAGTCCTGAATTTGCTGTGCCCATGTTTCTAGCCTGCATTGTTTAGCAACTAGAGCAGTTGTTGAATTCATAAGCTTAACCTCCTAAAACTGTCTAAAAAGTATAGGAAGTTATAGCTAATTAGTGGCATGACTCCTTGAGAGAAACCTTGTGCAATATAAAGCGGCACCATATTATTCTTTTGTGCAATCCCCATTGCCGCAACTGCTCCCGAACCATAAGATGATGTAAAATTGTTCAAGATTGTCATTCCCGTAACATTCAGAATGTTTTGAATAGCTGCTGGAATTCCCACACCACATACACCAACCACAATATTTTTTTGGAAACTAAACATGGATGGGTGTATGCAAATGTTGGTGTTTTTTCGCTTTACAAACAATAAAACAAAGAAGTAGATGCAGGCAACACAATTAGAAAGAAATGTAGCTACTCTGGCACAGGCTTTTCTTCAAATAACGCTGTTTTTGACTGTTCTGTCATCTTATTCTCACACTTTCTTGATTTGGATACATTTACTGTTTACTTGGAGGCTTCCTTAAGGCATTTGGCTACCGCATCCTAATACTATTTGAACTCAATACTTCTGTCTGGAAGTGTTAATGCAATTTCTATAGCCTTTTGTAACACTCCTATCAGTTTTTCGAAGGAATCCATATCAGGGTCGAAATAGTAAAAGTTCATAGTGCCTTCTTTTCTTACCTTCAAAATCCCAGCTCCTTTTAGAATTTGAAGATGATGAGATACGGCAGGTCTTGAAAGATGTGTCTTTTCTGTAATATCTCCTACTCTCACACCAGAGCATTTCCCCATTTTCATCATTTCCAGAATAATGTGTTGCCGATTTTCATCTCCAATGGCACAAAGGATTTTCTGACAACTTTCAAAATCGGATGCCAGTTTTTCTATTTCCATTGTTGTAGTCATAGTTACTTTCTCCTCTAATTCACCTTGTGTCCTGAAACTGCTTCAAAATGATATTTTACAATTCCAAGATCAATTGCAGAATAAAAGCCTCCTGTAGCAATAGCCTTTACTTGATCACCATTCAATATAAATTTGAATTTCTGCTGATTCATTGCTGTCGGTGCAAGCATGACAGCTTCCATTCCCTCTGCAAACCATGTCGGTATTCCATCGGTCTGATTGCATACATCTGACAGCGGTTTACTCTTATGCTCCACACCCTGATTCTCTCCATATCCAAGAGAAATAATAATGGCTAATTTTTCACCTTTTTTAATCTTCGCCGCACTCTTACCATGTGTCATTGCAACCCAGCAGGTATTCAATCCAAGTTCCTGTGCCTTCAATACAAGTTTTTCCCCATAATAACCCGCTTTTTCATCTAAATCTTTACTCTTCTTACCCACAACAGCAATATAATTCTTACAGCCTGAAAACTTTCCATAATGAGCCATAAAGGAATCAAAACACTTCGGTTCATCATAAATAATCTGAATGTTCATTCCACTTTCTGAATTACATTCTTCAACCAATTCATTAAGAACACTTCTCTTATCACTCTCAATTTTTTTGTCTGTATATTGTCTGACACTATGACGAGATTTCATAACTTCTAAAATTTCCATTTGTATTATCTCCTTAGTTTAAGTATTTGAACCAAGTATAACATATATACAGAAAAAAAGTTCATTCGTAAAGAAAATCGAGACGAATAAACTTATTACATCTGTATTAATACCATCAAAAAAGCACCCAAGCATTTCTGCCTGAGTGCCATCAACTCCTATCTCTATACCCTCACTTCAAATCCGTTCTTGAAAATAAACCTTATATCGTCTTTTGCTTTCACAATCACTTCCTGCACAAGGCTACTCCAAATCACGGCATCGAACTCTTCAATTAAGCCATCCTGCTTCTCCAAAGTGCGAATAAACCCTTTGAACAATTCTCGCTTTGCCTTCTTGCTTTCAATCTGCTCTGCTATGTCATCGTACCCAGCCTTTTCCTTTTCTTTTTCTTTTGGGCACTGAGGATGTCTACTATCCTTCGATTTAGGAAGATTATAATTCTCCCCAACCTCTATTCCACACTTCCTTTTTACCTGTGAAATATAGAGATTAGACACCTTCAATCCATGCTCCTTCAGCACATAATCCTTAATCTCTGCATAAGTCGCTTTGCTTTCAGCGGAAGTCTAATCCAGCTCATCCAGTTCCAATTTCACCTAAACATAATCATCTGCTTTCCGTTGGGACAAAAGAACCACCGTCTCCACATGCACAGTCTGAGGGAACATATCCACACAACAAACCTTCTCAACCTTATACCCTCTAGCCTGCAACGTCACAAGATCCCTCGCCAAGCTCGTAGGCTTACAAGACACATAAATCATCCTATCCACATCATAATCTATGATCTTGATTAATGTTTCTATTAGGTGTATCTCTAGGAGGGTTATCATTGAAAGGATATCATGTAAAATCAAAAGTTTCAATAAGTAAATTAAAACTAGTACGTATTCAGAAAGGTATTAAGCAATCTGAACTTTCTGAAATGTCTGGTGTTCCATTAAAATGTATTGGAAACTATGAACAACTTAGAAGAGATATCAACCATGCTCGTGTTGATATTGTGTATAGATTATCCAAAGCACTTGATTGCTCAATCTATGATTTAATTGATATAGAATAGACTATTTTCATCAAAAATAATTTTTCACTCATGTAATTATCTCAATACATTGCATGAGTGATAGTTTCGTCATTTTCTCGATTGTATAACGATAAAAATTTGCTGCCTGTGTTCAGTATGTACTTTTCTTCTAAATCTTTGTAGATAGTGAGTATGCAGTACCTTTGAATGTAAACTTACGTCTACACCAATCTCGTATTTTTGCACTTTTACGGATGTAAGCGTAAGTTGACATCCACTTTTCTTCATTTTCTTACTGTATTTATGTAAACTTACGTCTACATTACAGTTGCACCAGTTCAACTATATAAAATTTTTGTCCTTCACAAAAAATCTCCACAAAGGTATTGACAAATGCACTCAATGAGTGCATAATATAGATATAAGGTTGAGGGAGGTAATTAAAATGATTAATTTAAGTAGAATAATGAAAAGGGCGTGGGAAATAAAAAAGGAAGATAGCAGAAATATTTTCGGCTTATGTTTAAAAATGGCATGGGTTGAGTTCAAGGCTGCTGGCTCTGATATGCTTGCACAAATCAAAAATGTTTTTCCTACATTTGATATTAAACTCGAAAACAAAGGCTCAAGAAAACATTTAGTGTTTTCTATAAAATCAGTAACAGTTAAATATTCTGACTTCAAAAATTGCATTGAACAACATGCAAAATACGAGAAAGGTTTATATAATTCCGTGAATAAAACAATCGAACTAAAAAATCTGTCTTTCTTTAGACCATACAGAGAAGGCAGAACTTTAGAACAATACGTATCATACATTAGCGAAACATTAATCATGAAAGCAATTAACAGGAGGTAATCAAATGAATTATGAAGGAATGAAATGGGGAAGTTTAAGTTGTCACGAAAAGGAAGAATTATTATCATGTGCCGTCGCAATTGACGCAACTACATGTAGCACGCCAAATTCAAGCATGGAATGCATCGTAGATTTTAACGGCCTTTCGTGTAGTGGTTACTATGATGTTGAATCTTGTGAAATTTCTGTAAACGACGATGCCATCATCTACAATCCAGAAGTAGGTATCAGAATCAGTTTTTCTGATAAGATTAGAAATATATATAAAACTGGAGTAACTAAAAAGCAAGTTTTAGATGTTTTTAAAATTCCACGCAATACACAATTGCAGTGGGAAAAAGGGGAGCGCATTCCCCCAGAATGGCAACAACCGATAATTCTATACGCTTTAAATCATATTGATGACGAAAAATTTCTATCAGAGCTCAAAGGACTCAAAGGAAATTGGTGAATACTTAGAGCTTGAATTATCAAGTAAATATTATTGTGAACTTCGCTGTATGTTTCATACAGCGAAGAAGTATAAAAATAAGCTGGGCTATAGACAAATGTATTAGAAATGGAAGAATTGACTATTTGTTTTGTGATTGAAAAGTAAAAACTCATATGATAAAATATATAAGATATTAGATGATCATCTGCTGGTCATTATGGGGCTGAAGCTGCAACTTCAGCCTTTTTATTTTGTTGGCAAATATTTTGACAAGCTACATTTGGAGCACGAAAGAAAAGTATATGATTATTTATGTGGAAGATAGTTATAGATGAATAGTATTTTTTATTTTTCGCTTTAGCATTTGTTGCACTGGTGCAACTTTTTATTTTACAGAAGCAATTGCTTCTGTAATAAGTCGCGCCATCTTGCGCTTGTTCTTCTGAGCTTTCTTCCACTCTGTTTTGTTTGTGCAGAAGAAAAGCTCAATAAGTACTGCTGGTGCTTTTGTTGTGTTTAAAAAGTATAGATTTGTCCGAACTTTGGGACCTCTATTGGTCCAAAGTTCGGATAACTTGTTGCATATAGCACTTGCATATTTTTTTCCAGTTGATGATACATACAGTGCTTCTGTTCCCCTGGCTGTACAACTATTTGCAGCATTTAAGTGAAGCTCCAAATTTAAATCATAATTATCATTGTATCTTGCAATCTTATAAGACTTCTCTTCTTTCTGTGTACTTACCCTCCTTTCTGGAACTCTCAACAGATCAACTTCATGACCTGCTGCTTTCAAAGTGCTAACTAGTACATTTGCAAATTCTTTGCAGAACTTGTATTCATTCCCTCCGCCAAATGCAGTGCCATCTGCACTTGTAATATTACCGTTTTTTAACATACTGTGTCCTACTGATATACAAATTTTCATGACTTATCCTCTCTTTCTTCAATGTTCATCGTTTTTACAGTTGCCTCAATAAGTTCACTGATCTGCTCATCTGATAATGCAATTTTCTTTTTTATAAGAATCTCTTTTATGAATTGTGTTACAATTGCCTTTTTCTCTGCACCTTTTCCCGATTCCGTCACAGTCTGTTCAGCTGCCAATGTAGATGTTTTTACCCACATCGCAACATTTTCTATTGTCTGTGTATCAATTTTCTGCTTTAAGAATGGTATTAGATACTTAATGATAATTGTAAAAATCACTACCATAAATAATCTTAAAATGCTATATGTTATTTCACCCATTTTCTTCCTCACTTTCTTGCATACCTGCCTGATTGTAATACTTATTCTTTAGCTTTGCCTTTGTTATCCCTGATAAGGTCCATATTTCTGCTGTCCAAAATCCGTACCAACACAGCGTTAATGTGCTTGATACTTCTACACTCGTAAAGAACTGCAAAATAATAGCAGCTACCGTATAACTTACTATACATGTAACTGCTACTATTAACATTTTATCTCTCTTTGCCATTTTTTTCTTCGTTGGTTGTCTCTGTCTCTTCATACGTTTACTCCTATTCATGTGCTTTCTGATTCATATGCTTTTCTAATTTGTCTTTCGCTCTGCTAACATTCCCATTTGCCCCTAGCTGCTCTAGTCCATCCAGGCACGCTACCTGTGCATAACACAGTAGACATTGTTCCTCTTTTATTGATTGTATTTCTTTATCTTGTTTATTCTGCTTTAAGTACCATTTATAAGCAGAAAATATTAAACCAAATATTGCAGCTAATGCTGTTATAATTGCAGCTATTTCTTTAATAACACTAACATCAATATACAAATTATCACCTTCCTTCTAGTTCTGCATCCCATTCAACTCTTGTATATGAATATACAAGCGGACTAAAATAAAACTTCGTTCCATCATCAAGCCATTTACCTTCTGTATTACTTGTAAATGTGTCTGTTCCTACATTTTTCATCTTTCCCACCATCTTTCTAATATGACATATAACAAAGTCTTGCTGTTATGCCTGCACCTTTTGCTGCTGGTGTCATTGTATAATGATTATAGAAAATATTATAACCATAATTAACCATGCTGGTTGATGGTTTTATTGCTAACGTTTTTGAATGGAACAAAGTGTTTGAAGTACCATTCGTATTATTTGGAATAAAACCAAGTTCTGGTGAAAAAGTAACATTAGCCCCCATGTAACCATCTCCTAGTGAATATATTCTTCCGCAATCTTTGTATCCAGAACCAGTATCATTGAAGTTATCATTTTCAGCAATTAATAACCGAAAGCTTGAATCCACATATGAACCATCTACATATTCGGAGAAGCAATTGGTCTCCATTCCAATCCACTTTCCCCATTTTGATGTTAAATCCGAAATATTCAACCCCATCTCGTTTGTTGCACCAGATGTTTTATTTGCAGTATCAAATCCACTTGACAATCTTCCATCAAGTGTTCCATTTTGAATAATGAATAAATGTCTCAAAAATGAAAACATCTTTATATTCATTATTTGATAATTCATTCCATTAGCTTGTGCCAATGTCCTATAAGAACTAACTGATTGACCATCTACAGAAATTGTTGCATTGCTAAGACTATGTAACTTACTGTCAGAAATCATTCCATTATAAGCACCAAGATATATATTCTTACAATCTCTTGCTCCATTCTCAAAAGCACTGTATGAATATCTACCATCGCATGGATCGTTAGTGCATCTTATAATCCATTTTCCTTGTGAAATATTAATCGACATTATTCCTATTCTTTTATGCTGTATCATCACATTTCTTGGTTCGCTTGATACTGTAGTAATATCAACATCATTTCCATTTACATCCTCAGAATAGTTGTTTGGATCTAAATAGCATTCTATTTCTCCTTGGGAATACATGATACAAGGCTTGTATCCAAACCAGTCAACCCAATCTTGCTTTGAAAAATTTTCACATCCACCTCTATACTTTATACAACTATTTTCAACACTTGGATTAGCATTGTTATTTCCGTCTATTTCCATTGTGAAATGATCATATTTTGATTTTATACCTAAAAAAGTCACCTTACTGTAATCCATATTACCTGTAAACTGCTCGTTTACTTTGTAATATGCATCATTGTAAATTATGACATCATTATTCTTGTAATTGTTGGAACTGTTGTACGTTCCGCACCATTCCATTTTTTTATTAACAGTGTCATTAAACTGCGACTGTGTAACAACCCCAGCTGGATTTACTTCAACTGTTACATTCGCACTATTGGATGTTGTCAGCACCATGTCAATGTTTAATGCACTTGATGTATCACTTGCAGTTGGTAAATGGCAGTTACCACTTGTTTCTTGGCATACTGCATATAATATCTCACCTACATCAGGATCATTTGCATATAATCCTAATGTTTTGATGTAGTAGCCAGTATTCAAATCACTGTTACTGAATACAACCGATAATTTTACATCAGTATTATTAATTACAGTTTTGCTGGAAATGTTACTGCTTTGCTGTATATCTATAGATTCCAATGCATGTAATGCCGATGCTTGATACTCTGTAGAACTTGTAGAAATCTTTGTAAGATTTAGTGTTACTCCATTCCCAACTTTGGCATTCAATGCCACACCTTTATCAGTCAGTACTATGTTACCAAACTGTGCCATTATGAAACACCTCCCACTTGTATTATCTCTGTACTGGTTACAGTACCTGCTGTATATACATTTCCATATGGTTTACACTCTATCACATTAGATACATCATATGAAATGTTGAGCGGTAACATTTCATCTAGGATAGTTTCCAACGTTTTGACTTCTGAGAACAGCTCCAAATGTACGGTAAGTTGAAAATAATAATTTTCCCAGTCTGCATCCAAGTCATAATTATTTACTCCACACAAACCGTTTATACGGTTGAGTAGGGTTTTTAAAGTGTATGGGATTCTGTCATTCCATCTGAGTGAAACCCTCGCTTTTCTTGATTCCAGTGATTCTGATCTGTTTGGTGTAATTTTAAGCAGTTTTTCATACACTTTTATGCCATTCTCATCACAATCCTTTATAAATGCATTGTTAAGTACCGACTGTACAGCTGTATCTATTTTATCCAGTTCTTTATCCTCAGTCGACATTATCTGTTGCATTTCCTTAAACTTTACCATATATGGTGGTAAATACTCAATCAGATTGTTACGTTCCACTGCTCACCACTCCCAGCACAGGTATATGTTCAACATCCAATGCAAGATTGGATGCAGATCCATTTATCAATGTATCAGTCACGTCCACAATACCGTCAATATTAAGTAACAGTGATTCTATTGCTGATTTTCTAACCACAATACCATTTGTATTACTCCATTGCTGTCTCAACTCAGCAAGTTTACTCTCTATTGCTGTCTCAATTGCATCCTGCACGTCATCGAATGTCTTACCGCTATCTAATGTGAGTGTAAATGTAAAATTAACAGTTGTTTCTTTTACACCAACTATATTTACTACGTGACCAATTGGAGCAACACCATCACCTTCTCCTGTGTATCCAGGATCTAGTTCTTCCTGAACATATTGTATGAGCGTATTAGATGGTTTACGAAACTGAGAGTTAATGATTACAATTTTCACTGTACCGCCTGTAGTAAGCAAATGATTTACAGCTGCATTGTAAGCATTGCTGATCCAAGCATAAACACCATTACCAAGTGTAGTACTTGACTGCTGATTAAACCAAGTTGTAACTGCAGAACTTGGAATCATACTGGATGGACTGTATCCATTCCAGGCTCTCACAGGTTTACACCCTCCAACACCCTGTATGGAGTTTACTTTTTCTATGTAATCCAGTTTATTGCCACCGTATGACTTGGAAGAAAAACTGTTAAAATATCGCTCTCTAAAATCTTCCTCTTCTTCCTCTTTTTCACCAGGTATTAATACACCAGTTATAGTTGCAGTCTCTAAACCTTCTATAGTTTCGATTGGTATTAAATCACCTGATTCTTTGTTACCTTCTTCACCTGCAGTTTCGCATTCTATTTTCCATTTACCTGTCTCACCTGATACAGGAGCAATTACAGTGTAATTTAAGTCATCCAAATTAAACCTGTCACCTGTATTTAGCGTAACATTTGACGGTGTTACGGATATTTTACATACGGCATTTGTTGCCTGTTCTGGATAAACCCCACGCTCTGCCGCACGTTTAATTAAATAATAATAGCTTGCACTGTCACCAAATACTTCTTTCATCACCATTTCAAGTGCAACATAGAAGTTTGCTAACTCTAATGCAGCTGGTGCCAATGCATCGTAAATAATTGATCCCTCACGCTTATCCATCTTGTCATCTACTTTTTCCAGCATTCTATCTAATAAAAATTTATCTGTATATGATTCAAACATTATGCGGCCACCTCCAATTCAAATGGTATTTCATTCCCATTAGTTGTGTTAATTGTAAATGTACAATGCACTACACGCTTACCATTTTTTTCTGCAGTATAATCAGTTATGGATTCTATGCGGTCATCAGTTGTCAATGCATCTGATATGCGATACTCTAATTCCGCCATTACATAATCCATATCTTTTCCTATAAGGTCCTTTAGTTCGATTCCATAGTCCCAGCTATAGATTGGACTATCATAACGTTCGGTGTTTAATATCTTATCGGCTGCCTGTATTACTGCATCTGTTTCATCTATTTTACCAGTTATTGTTTCATCACATAATCTGTAAGTTCTCGATGTTTCCTCTTCTATTTCAAAGTCACTTGTATCTATATCATCATCGTATGCATTATCTAAATCAGGAATCATCCACTCACCACCTTATCTACAATTACATATTGTTTTCCACCTGCTTTTCTAATCATAAGTACTTTATCACCTGTACATATGATATTATTGGCTGTATTAGTAACAAGCAGGAAATCTTCATCCAGTGTAATTTGTTGTGATACTTGTACTTTCAATGGTAACAGTGACACAACCTTACCTACTATGTAATCACTAGGCTTGGATGCTCTAAATGCCTCCATAGCGCATTTTTTAATAAGCTGTGTCAGATTGTTAGCCACTGAAACCACCTCCAGATACAGTTAAATCCATTGTGTACTGTTTATTTTTAAAATTGTGTACCACTTTTTCGACTAGCATATAATTAGATATTTTCATATCTTGAAGAGTTAAAAGAACTGGTACCAGGCATCCAGCATGCACTGCAGTATTACCAATAACACCTTTGATTGTCAGATTCTTGGTTTTCTGATTATACAGTTTTAAATATGCCTGTGATTTCAGTTTTCCAACATCAGGATCATCTATTTTCTCTAAGTACTGCAAAACTCCCCATTTATTTATATTGTTACTGTCTTTAGTCACATATAAGTCAAATGTACCTTTATCTTTGTTTTCGTATATAAGTTTCACCTGATTGTATGTATTGCTGTCTATGGATGTCTTATATGTATAATCCTCACCAGTTTCTGCATCAATGAGACAACCATTCACAATCATTTTGGAAGTGTCCTGTAACATAAGTTTTCCACAGTCATCCCACAGTGTATATATGATTCCTTTTGTCATCATGGTGTCATCTAATACATTCTGCATGATATCAAACAGAGTCATATTGTCCTCTATTGCAGACACCTTATACTTGGTATCCGTAATAGTACCTGCATTAAGGTTAAATCTGTCTATGATGATTTTAAGTACCTCTGATGCTGTTTTATTCTTATATACAAGTGTCTCTTTATTCTTAAAGTACCTCAACTGATTATAGGCTGTAATTGACATCATTCCATCTTTAGATACAGATCGTGTAAAAACAAATCCATAAAAGCGCTTCACACCATCCACTACGATGAGTACCGCATTACCTTCCTCAACTTTGTATTTTCTCTCATACTTAAATTCAAACTTTGCGGTACCTGGAGAGCACTTACGCTCTTCTGTGATAGTCATGCCATCTTTAACAGGTACAAAGAACTTATCCTTACCATTATTAATTAATACAAGCACTCTGTCATAAGGAAGTTTATTTGTTTCTTTTATCTCTCTGTCAGTAACATCAGTAATTAGAGCTGTCTTGTGGTTTTTTAGTATGGAGTTTAAATATGCCAGCTCTTTAGCTGACGTTTTTTTCTTATTACTTGAATTTCCTTGTGTAGAGCCTGTAGTAGATGAATTTAAGTTTTCGTACTTAGGTGTACCATAACCAGTAATCGTTGATTCTGATAAAGAATAAGTACGTCTAGCTACTTTTGATGAAGTGTTACCCTCAATTGTATGTAATGTGTTACCAGACACAGATTCTACTAATCCTACATGACTCCTACCTGTCTTGAAATAAACAGCATCGCCACGTTTTGGAGTATAAGAGCCTTTATACTTGAACAGTCCATGATCTTTAAACCATTGCATTCCAACATCAGTTGATGCAGTACGTGGAAATATGGATGTACTGACACCTGCCTGATTTGCACACCAACTGGCAAACATATGGCACCATGGAGCACCATTCATGCCGTACCATGCGCCGTATTTTGTCCTGTTTTTACCTTCCTCATGATATCCAATTTGACTTGTCGCCACGTCAATTATATCTTTTGCCAATACATCCACCTCCAACTATTTAGGCAATTTTAATTTAGTGCCAGGATAAATCCACCATCCATCACTGGATGACTTTCTTCCGTGTTTCTTAGCATTTGATTCTATTATGTTTTTATTTAACGTATAGATTTCTCTCCATCTGCCAGAGTCATTTAATTGTGATTTCGCTATCTTTATGAGACAGTCACCCTTAACTACTGTGTAAGACTTTGCTATAGATTTTGATGCTCTGTGCTTCTTAACTGTTACGGTTGTTTTTTTACTGCCATTACTGGATGACTTTTTCTTTTTGCGTACAAGTTTCTTTATGCCTACATCTTTATACTGCTTAAGTGTTAGTTTGACTTCTACATCCATGCCATTCCCTGTGTCCTCAGTAAACTGCAGTTCCTCTATAGATGCTTTAATTCTTGTACTGCCAAAGTCAATTTTATTTGGTGACTTGCGTACAAATAAAAATGTCACAGATTTGCCAGATGCTTTCCATGCTGTGAGTTTATCCAAATAATACTTTGCTCGATGGAATACACCGGTGTATACGGCAAAAGGATAATGATGGTTAGGTATTAGCAGCTTGTCAATCTGCACTTCCATTAAACCAGTATCTTTCAATAAATTAACCTCGCCTTCATCGATGAGGTTAATTGTCTTGTTTTGATTTTTGGTTTTAATGACAATTTTAGATGGAGTTACAGGAAATAAGATACCATTTATATACATCTTATACATTAATGTTCCCCCTCTGCCATATTACTCATTTCCTCTTCAAGCCTGTTTTTGAGATGTTCCACTAATCCATCCGCATCCACTTCACTGCTGATATTATTGTTATTCGTCATTTCCACTTTAATCTCAGCAGTAGTGAATCTGTTTATTATGTCACGTTCCGCAATGTCTCTCAAATATTTTAAGTCCTCAGATGTAGCTTCTAATGATTTCGCAGTTTTTGATGTGCTGTCAGCAGTATCTGCCAAGTTTGGCATACTGTTTAAAGCATCTGCGTAATCTGATGCCTGTGGGATGTCCGTTTTTCCAAACAGATTACCAACATTAAAATTCTGTACTGTCTCGTCAACTTTTTCACCGAAACTGTATCCAGCATTCCATGCATCATCATAGCTTACACGAGCATCTATTTCAGGGGCATTTCTATCTAATGTTATAGCATTGTCATTTTTACCCCATGCGAGAACTGTATCCTGCAGTGAACTAAGTTCTGATGTCCAGTCTGTGCCAAATATGGCATCTATAATCTTGGTAACTACTTTACCAAGGCTAAGGAACCATGAAATTATCTGTCCTATAAGATTAGCCACAGCTCCACCAAAACTATCAAAACCGCCGTTACATACGTTCAAAACCCATTCTATTATACTTATAAATGGCTGTACAAACGTATTGTAAATGCTTTGGATGATAGCATTTATCAAGCCTATTGCCGTATTCCATATGAACGCTACTGCAGTTGTAATAGCACCGCATATCACACCTGTAGCTGATATGGTGCTATTCGTTGCCTTGTTAATAGCTGCAACAACCATATATATTACTGCTATTACAGCTATTATGAGGATGAGTATCCAAGTGATAGGACATGCAAGTAAAGCAGTATTAAATCCATACTGCGCAGCTGTTGCGGCGGCAGTTGCTGATACTTCTGCGCCAGTAGCCGCAGCATGCGCATAAGATGCAACACACGATGCAATTTTTATACCATTATTTATCAGCTCCATTGCATTTGTCACAGCTAAGTAACCAAGATAAATGGCCATCGCAGCAGCTACACCCAATACTAAAGGCTCTATGATAGACCAGTTGTTCTGAATAAATCCAGCTACGGAACCAGCCGCATCAAAAATATTCAGTGTTACATTTGCCAGTACTGCCATAATGTCTATGGCGGATGTGACGAATGTTTGAAAATTACTGCTATTTGCCATGTCATTCAATCTTTGTAACACTGGTTGAAAAGCCATTATTGCGGTATTCTGCATACTCTGCCATACTTGCCCCCATGTCATAGGCATTTCTTCAAACTGTCTGTTTATATCGTCACTGGCCGCAAAGATTGCCGCCTTGACAACACTAGCAGATAATTCACCATCCTGCGCCATTTCTCGAATCTTGCCTATTGGAACATCCAAATAGTCTGCAATATTTTGAATTAGGTTAGGAGCCTGCTCAAAAATACTATTTAACTCATCACCACGTAATACACCACTACCTAATGCTTGTGATAACTGCAATTCTGCATTTGCAGCTTCTTGTGTACTAGCACCTGCTATTGTCATCTGCTTCTGTATTAAGTTAGCGAATTGTATTACTTCTGCATTGCTGGAGAATGCATCCTTGGCATTGTTGCCAAACCTAGCGACTACATCCGCCATATCTGAAAAACTACCTCTAGCATCTTGTGCAGATATATACACCATGTTTACAAGGTCTTTCGTGGACTGCAATCCATCATTCATCATGTTCAGTCTTGCTGTTGTCTGTGTTAGTTCATCAGACTCTTTCAATGCATTTTTCGCTGTTTGCACTCCAACGTATGTCTTAACTAATTTCATTGCATTCGCAATAAGATCGTCATAACACCCTGCACCATCTATGGCAGTCTGATTAAACTTTTCCTGTTCCTGTGTGTTATTCTGTATCTCCTGCCCTATTCTAAATGCATCCTGCGCCACACTGTCATATGCACCAGTTGGTATATCAACTCCAACTGCTTGCTGTAAGTCATAAACACTAGAAATCACCGATTCTGTGGCTGTTACAATATTATACATGACAGATGAAAAACCATCATGCATTTCGATACCTGTCTGTATCACAGCTTATCACCTGTCCCTCTTAGATTCCTCTTTCTAATCTTTTCTGTTCTTTCTTTTCATTTTCAACACGTATCTGTATTGATGCAATGATGAAAGCTTTTTCTTCTTCATCCATCGCAACAAATACACTTGGTAGAATTTTTAATTTGTGAAGAGCATAGTAAGCATAATTTGCTTCACCATCCCCCTCTAAAATTAGTTTTTTGCTTCATCAACCTTCTCTTCCATACTCTTAAATCCTTGGAATTGTTGCACCCATGAACTTAAAGTCTGATATTCACCTGGATCATCAACCATAGCATATAATAATTCACCTGGCTCTTTGACCCCATAGCTATTCTGAAGTTCTGCGTTATATAAGTCAGGCTCAACTACTGATGCTACAATCATCTCATTGATGTACTTAGATGTGTTTAGTTTTGGTCTGAATGCATTAGGTTTACCTGTGATTGGTACATCAATCATACACTTGTCTCTAATCGCATCATGTTCCTGCGATGTGATGTGCCTGAACTCCCACTGTAACGCATTTCCTTGTTCATCAGGCAACGATTTCGTGACCGCATGCATCTCATTCTTTTTTGTTACCTTATTCTGTTTCATAAATCTACTAAATTTACTCATTAATTTCCCTCCAAAACACATAAAAAAGACACTCAGCAGTGAGTGTCTTAAATAAAATTACATACCTGGTAATAGTTCGAACTTGTCAGGCATTTCAAAATTCTCAAAAGTTCCATCTACATCTTCATCTAATGGATCATCACTAGATGCATCAAACTTTGATAAAATTCCACCGTCAATGTTGCATCCTAAGAAAGTAACTGTCTGTTTACCAGCTGCTGATGTTGGGTCTTCATTTGATACTTGGATTTCAAAATAAACATCCTGTCCTGTATTTTTATAGTCCAACATCATCTGTCTATAAGTACTGGTGTTGTAGTGCATTGTAGCTGACCACGTACCCTCCCAGCCAGTGGCTTTATTACCTGCACCAGTCTGTCCTAGAATTGGCACTTTTACTTTCTTCTTAGTAAACTTTGCTTCAAACTTTATAAAGTTAAATGCATTGTAACGTCGGCCTGAGACTGTTACATAGCATTTTGCCAGTTTGGCGCTAATTGAATCACCTGCATTCATTACTACTGACATTCGTTCTCACCCCTTCCATTACGCTACAATGACAGTCATATACAATTGTGCCATTGCATTTACAACTGTTACAGGGTTGCTCACAATTACTGATTTATGTGTATTTCCCTGTTCCACCGACAACGTATCAGGATTGAAATTCTCGATTGCACGTAACTTTTCTAACTCCTGATAATACTTAACTAGATCCAGCCAGAAACTTGTTCTTCCGTCTGCATCATTTGGAATGTTTCCAAGGTATTTAGTGTTGAATATGGATGCTACATCCATAGCAATCTGATCCAACACTCTGATAGTCTGATTTGACTTGAAATCCTCTCCTTTTTCATCCGTAACAGTTACCAATGAGTTAATGTCATCCAATACCCTGACTTCATTACCTGATTTATGGAATACGAACTCACCTGCTGTCAACGCTGCACTCAACTGTGTTTGCATATACTTGGTATCAATCTCATACTCTCCATCGTATTTCATGTTTTGAATTGTCTTATTCACTGGACATTCTGACTCAGCTCCAGTCAGCCAGTAAACTGCATTTGCTTCATTAGGGTATGTAGTGGTTCCATCTGATGTAGTGGCACCGTCTAAACACTTGTTTTTAAGGTTAATTACACCTTCATAGTCAGCGGCTTTGTTGTAAATTACTAATTGGAATTTAGCTCCTACTTCATCTCTCATTCTCTTGCAAAATGCAACGAAAAGAGATTTTGTTGTATCATCTGTCGTAACAACACCCATTGCATTGTAGGTATACGATTCAATCGCATCCAAGTAAGCCTGATGTTCTGCACCGGTGACTGTTTTATTAGCACCACCTGTCAATGCGGTTGCACTAGTTGCTGATAGTGATGCATTTGCTTTAAAATCAACCCAGTCATTACTCTTTAATTCACTTGCAGATGTTACTGTTTGCATATCCACTAGTACAGTATCTAAGTATGTCGACACATCAAATGCATCCTCATCATCCGCATTGGCGGCTATTGCAATCTTAATGTCATTTCCTCTAACACCGCCATATTTGGCAGTTGCAAATGTATTTGTTGCCTTAGTACCTCCACCATTAAGTCTGTACGCATACAGTACTTTACAGTGTAGGAATAAGTCTCTAAGACCTTTTAATTTATCATTGAGATAATCATAACCAAAGATTTTCTTACAGTTTTTCTGGAAGTCCTCCAGTGTCACTATAAACACTTCATTTTCCTGCCCCCAGTCTAATTCCAAAGGCATTGTAGCTATACCACGATCACCAACATTAGCGGTTGCTCTACTAACAGAAATAAAGTTGATGTATGCACCAGGAAGAACTTTGTTTTGACTTGTAAATGTACCTCCACCTAATGCCATTTATCTCACCTCTTTCTTTAAGTAATAATCAATCATTTTGTCAACTTCGGACAAAGAAAAAGAACCATTGTCATCCAGCACTGCGTTGACAAGGTCCTTCTTACTTTCATATCTTTTACTGTTTAAAATCTGTTCTTTCGTGAACTTATTTTCTTTACTCTTTTTACTATCCAAATTATCACCTCACGATGCTTGTATTAGCTTGTAACGTCTCCATGTATGGATTATGTTGCACTTGCTTGATAGTAAAGCAGTTATACTCCACAAAGTAGCTTAAAACGTCTCCTACTACCTCAGAATGAGTATTACTGCCACGCATTAATTTATCATTTACAGTTATGTACTCCAGTATGCTGTTTAATTCTTCTATCATGTTGTTGCACTCAGCTTGTTTATGAAGTTTATCTTTTGGGAAATACTGCACACAAAACTGATTGATGTTCTTATAACGATTGTCTCTAAACAAATTACTTGATGGAGCGATACATTGGATAAAAAAACAAGGCTCTTGTAAACCTTGTTTGATTTCCTCTGTGTAAATCTCGTACACATCGGAATGCTTGTTTAATTCATCATCCAAAGCAATACTTATTGCCTGGATTATTTCATTTATCAATGCATCACACCCCCTAAGTATTTTTGAATTTTTCTTTCTAAAATTGCAGGGGCCATCTGTTGAAGCTCCTGTTCAGAAATAGTCATCATAAATTGCCCAGGCACCCATTCTCTATGATTTGCCGTTCTATGACCATACTCAACATATATAGCGTATTCTGTATTATTTGTAATATCTATTATGTAATTACTCCCCTCTTTTCTTATGCTGAGAGTGTTCACGAACGTTGTTACTGCAGCTCTTTGATTTCCTGTCCAACCACGTCTAAGTGTTCCTCCCACCTTTCCATCAGTGTACTGTCCAACTGGCGTCCTTTTCACAACCTTAGTCAGCAGCCTTGCTGCAAGTTCCTTTGTGCACGCCTCAACAAATTTCTCTGGATTTTGCAAGCTATTAAGTTTCTGCTGTAATTCTCGTAAGTCGTTAAAATTAAATCTCCCCATTCTCCCCATTATACATACTCCTTAAACAACTCCAGAACAAGCTCCTGGTGCGTTGGATAAACGGCAGGTTGACTACTGTATGTATAGTCTATAGTTCTGCCAAGGCTTGTAACTGATATCTTGCTACCAGCTTTGATGGAAAGTTCAGGTGCTATAAACAGTTTAACTGTCTGCTGTGCAATTCCAGCAGATTCAGTTTGATTTACTGCTTTTGCTATGCTGAATGAGAGCTTACATGGCTGACCAATTATGACAGCTTTTTCAGAGTATTCTGTTGCTTTTGTATCTTGATTCTTTGATTTCTGAAACTCTATAACTGTACAAATCGAATCATAAAAACTTTCTATAGCTTTCCTGTTCGCTACCAGCGCACTTTGCGAAATTGACACAGCCTTTTCCTCCCTCCGTCTACCAATGATGCTATGAGCGTGTCTGTTGTATTAGAGCTAGTTCTAAAAGATGTAGAAGTGTCTCCAACAGAAATACTTTTTATTGTAGTTTCTGTCTCTTGCTGTCCTGTGGATACTTTATCTTTCATGAAGTATCCACAAATCATATTAATCTCTATTGGAATACAACTATCTGGAATGGTATCAATGTTACAAAACATCTTAATTTCATTCTCTACACTGTCTACCAACTCGCACAACATAAAACTATCTTCAACTTTTACATCACATTTCAATTTAATTAACTTCAAGACAATACGCTGCAACAACGTTTCATCTATTCGATTAATATTTTTGCAAACTGCAACTATTTCGTATACAGTCTGCTTTGTTTCTTCTGTTTCATTTACCAGATAATCCATAACCTATCATCCTTTAGAAATAATACGAGCAATCGGGATTGACTTCATGTCAATTGTCTTACCATTTCCATCGTTCACCAAATCCCAATTAGCACCATTTTCAAGTTCTTCATCTGTTGGTGATAAGGATGTTTGAACTTTCTTTGTATAGGAAATGCCATAAGGTGCAAATGCTTTTCTTTGTCTACCAATCAAAGTATCTTGACCGCCATTTGTAATAGCATCTCTTACCATTTCGTGTGGATGTTCTACAGCACAATCAGCAAATTCAAAGAATCCCTCGCCAAAAACGTATGTTGTGTAAACATCTTCTTTAACATCTGCAACACCAGCTATAGTTGTTGTAATACTTGCTACTAATGTTCCACTAGAGGCATTAATAACTTCTACTGATGGAATAGCACCGATTCCCTCTTCTCTTTGTGTCAATGTAATTGCATTGCTCGAAACTGCAACATCAAACATATCCTCAAATTGATTTTCTAATAATGTTTTTAATTCGGCAGCCTGTGTTGAATATGTACTACCAACTGCAATTGTATGATTATCGGAACTTGTAGAATCAGAAAATTTATATTCTACATTGTCAATCGTGATTTTATCACCTACAGCACCTTTTGTTGAAATTGTGAGAGTGTATACACCTTTTGTCCCTTGTGTAGTCACAGCCTCCTCAACAGGCATTGCATCGTCAATAACAACTAGTCTACCATTCCATGTGCCCATTTCAATTTCTCTTGTCATACCGTCCTTATCTGTGTATTTCAAGTGTGCAATCAAGTTAAGATTTTCAAGTTTTGTAGAAATAGTTGAATGCATTGCTACAACTGAAAATTTTCTTTTCTTATCACCACAAGCCTTTTGCATTGCTGTGTTTAGTGTTGTTTCAGTTATTCCATCAACACTAGTCGACAAATCATATGTATGTTTAGCTGCAAAAATCTGTCCTTTTGTACTTGTCATAGCAAAGATACCTTTTACAATTGATAAGATTGTATCTTGATCCAATTCATCGAAGTAATCAACTACTTGTGCAGCAACATTATCCATGAATCCTGCACCGTTTGTAACATCTTCAGCAAAGTCTTTCTCAACCCATGCTTTCATTCTACCAACGCATACAACACCTTGTTCATAACTTGTGCTTGATGTTGGTATGATATTTGTTTGACCATCATAGTTTTGTGCAGCTCCTTCCAATGAGCCATAAAACGGACGTGTTGCATAGCAACTTCCTGTTGCGTTATGAAATAAGTCAGCCAATTCCTTACTTGGCTTAATTACCTTTGACTTAATCAGTTGATTAAGTCTTTGCCTTGGCACGCGTTTTGAATAGAACCCAAACACGTTTTCATCAAAACTCTTTGCATTAAATTTCGCCATTATTCATCTTCCTTTCTTACTCTAATGTTACACCAGGATTTTCCTTTGTGTATTTCACAAGTTCATCGTAACTCATTTTGGAGAAATCAGGCTTATCTTCTCCACCAGTGCCACCATTTCCTCCACCGGCATCGGCGCCTTTAATTCCGTTTGTTCCTTTTTCAGTCTCAAATAGATAAGGATCTGATGCTTTGATAGTTGTAAACTGTTCATCTAAACCGTAAACTTTGCCATCATCTCCTAGAGTGACTTTGCTCGTATCTAATAAGGCCATAACAGCTTTAATATTACGTGCTTTGTTGGAAGTACACGCAAGCTGTACAGCATTATCGAGCTTAATCTGTTGAATCTCTGCTTTGTGGTCTTTTTCTTTTTGCTTAATGTTAGCTTTCAAAGTATCTAAGCAATCAGATACCTTTTCTTTTTCATCTGCACCAACTAATTCCATGGCCTTCTTAACAAAATTCTCATATTCATTTACCTTTTCGTTATTTGCTGTCACTATAGAATCATGTGATTTCTTATCAATGTAAGATTTGCCTACATCTTCTTTGCTGATATAATCGCTCTGAACAGATTCTTTCGTAACATAAGAGTTGCCTAGCTCTGTAATAATTTCATCTGCAACTTTTTCATCAATACCAGCTTTGATTAACTCTTCTTTAATTAGTTTCATCTTTATTCTCCTTTACATTTTACATATTTTTCTTTCCATTTCTCATATGATAAATCCTCACACCAATCTGTCTTTCCATCGCTCTTTCTATATGCCCTTGAATCTTCTATATTGAAATCAGTTTCAAAATAAGGGACTGTACAACTTCTGCAACGACAATGTAATGGTGGGGCATTTACGCCTATTTTATATTCATTCAGTGTAAATACTTTTTCATCCATACTTCTGCATATAGCTGAAGTCTTAGAATCAAGCGTTGCTATAAATTGAAATTGCTCAACACTCAATTCTGAAAAAGTATCTTTCTGTGCTCGTGAATAGAAATAGCTACTTTCCGTTTGAATCAGGTTAGCAGCTTTACTCTTTGACACTTGGAACTTATTAGCCATTATCTTAATGCTTTCATCTGGCGCTCTTCCAAGTATAATATTTTGTTGCAATTGGTTTTGTAGGTCCAAAACCATTTTGTTACAATCTCCCCATATACGCTCTGAAAAATTTTTTGCATCAGATACCCATGGAGCATTAATTACCTTTTCAAGTTGTCTTTGGTTTATTTTTCTGAAATCGAAATACTGTTTCATTCCTTTTTGAATCTCGTATGTTGTTCGAAGTGATGTAGCATTATACACCTCAATTACAGCCTGCGTTATTTGCTTTTCTTGCAAGCCATAGAATTTGGTCACTATCTGCTGCAATTCAATCTTGGCTGTCTCAAAATGAGATATGTGTACTCTGGCAGATACATTCTCTAATTGTTGCATCCACTCTTGATTTATTGCATTTTCTTTTCCATATTTTATGTATTCCTCTACTGTCCACTTAAACTCTTCTAGTTTCTTACTAGATAGGAGCTTTCTTGCTTGTGCAAGTGTTACATCATTATTGTCTGCAAATCTTGCATACCATTCCAACAACTTCATTGTCAGTTCCTTATTTGCTTCCTCAAATGCCTCTACAACATTCTTATAATATTTATCAGTTAAAAGAAACTTCTCTTTTTCGATTGCTTCAAATCGTTTTCGCCAGTATTCACTATTCTTCATCTAAATCACCATCAACTAAATTAACTAATCTATCCGGATACATCTGCGTTTCCTCTTCCTTCTCTCTCTTGATTTGGTCCAATTCTTGTTGTACGTCAGTTACATATGGGTGGTTCGATATGATTGTTTTATTTGATATTATGCCCACACTATTTTTGCAGTTATTGATTATATCATTTTCATTCATCATCATATCTCTGTCAAAAATGAAGTCATACGGTACTTGTGAATAGTCGCCTTTACCTGTTATTCTAAGAAATACGTTTACAAACCACATAAGCATCTCTAAGCTACTTTGAAACTCTGTTTCCATTCCATTTGCATCTAAATCGATATCATTATACATACTTTGTATATTCATTTGATTTGGTGTGCCAGATAGCTTGTCGTCTTTTGCATCATATCCCATGCAGTTTTCAATAATTGACTTTTTCAATATTTCTCTTACAACTTGATAATTCTGAGAATTAACATCAATAGAAATTGTATCAATTCCACCTCCAGGAGCATCATCCGTATTTTCAATCGGAATAATACCATATTTCATCATCTGGTTTCTTATTCTTTTTGGATCTTCTCCCCCATAATTTGTAACAACTACAACTGTATTTCTCTTATCCTCGCAGAACGTATCTAAAAAAATGCTGTCAATTTTATTTATTGCATCTTGCAGAGATTTACAACATGATAGAAGCGTTTTGCACTCATCGTTGTACTTGAATGGAATAACAGGAAGCCGTTCCCAGTTGTACTCTTTCTCTTCAAGCCCATTCACTGTTGTTATGTAATTCTTATGTGGTTCTCCTTGACTTAGATGTCCTCCATCTCTATCAGCAGTATAGTAGTCTATTCCATCGCTTGTATATACTTCAATGATGTATTTTTCACGCTTTGCTTGACCTTCGTATACTTCTACAGGATATTTTCTAATTAAATAGTCTAATTCCTCTCTTTCTTCATCAGTCCATCCAGGAATACATTGTGTAGAATCAAATACTTTAAAATCAAGCTGACTGGATTCGTTTATAAACACGTACAGAAATGCAACATAACAGTTTAGTGCTTCTGTTGTAATCTTTTTTAACTTCTTGTGGAAATTCTTGCTTAGCAAATTCAACTTGATTAATTCAGAATAATTTTCATTGTCACATCTGAAAGTGATAGGATTCCCACACAGATAATTAGTTTTTTGAATAACCATTTTACGATATTGATTATCAATCGTGATGTTATTTTCGAGATTTTCTACTACTTCAAGTTCTCCTCTATCATTGATAACCTTTCGTTTTTTCTCTAATATGTCATGCCTTCCAAAGTAATATCTCTTTCCATCGAGCATTCGACAACGAACTGGTGATGCTTCATTATCTCTCAATTCGTCCTCTACAAACCGAATATCTGATATCTTTATTGCCGCATTTCTATTTATCAGTTCGTTTACATCATCTGTAAGAGCTCTGTATCCCATTAGCATTCCCCTCCCTCCTGTCTTAATCCTTAATCGTCATATGAAACAAATTTGGCACCAGTTACACGAATTACTGTATAGCAGAAGTATCTTATTGCATCCATTGCATGGTCATTCGTTTTTATTGGCTTATCTTCGCCTCCTTCGGAAGCTTTTAGATCCCACACATATGCCGAAAACTCTTTCAAGGTATTTATACAATTATCCGAAAATAGTAACTTTCCTTGATTGAGTAGCGTTCCAACATAACGAATACCATCTAAAACATCATTCTTAGCTTTCTTTATGCTATAGCCTCTCTTTTTCAATAGTGCAATGAATGATGATGCAGATGGATCAATAATGATTTTCTTTGGTTTAATACCGCCTAGCCATTCTTTCAAGTCATCTGCATATTCGTTATCTGTCTTCTGTCTTTCTTCATCTCTACCACTGTAATAGTATTCCTTAACACAGCACCAAACACCATCTGAACGCTTGTCCCAAAGAAGAAATACTGTTGCATTCTGAGTACCATAGTCACAACTTACATAATACTCATGTAGCAAATTCTCGAATGTACTTCGAACATGTTTTGTTCTTTCGAACATGTCATAGATAACACCTTCTGCTGCAACCCAAAGTCCACGAATATATCGTTGGAAGAATACTCCCGTGTACATTGAACGATAACGCTCTTTTATCCTTTCAGATAATGACAAATTATCATCCATTGTAAAGTGTATGTACAATAATTTCTTTTCTTCTAACTTGTCAATCCAATTAACCTTGAACCAGTGAAATGGCCCATCAGGATTGCAGTTAAACCAGAATTTGCTACCCTCCACAGAGCAACGACCTGTAGCTTGGTTTACGAAAGACTCTGGCATGAGAGCAACCTCGTCGCAAAATAGTCCAGCAAGAGTAATACCTTGAATCAAATCTTGTGAACGCTCATCTTTTCCGCCAAATATGTAGAAGTAATTCGTTCTGTTGCCTTTCATTACCTCTAGCATATTATCAGCTCTATGGTCTTTAAACTTGTACCCTCTTGCTCTTAGCATGAGTTTAAGCCAAAATAGTACATTTCGTCTGAATGATCCAATTGTCTTTCCACACATTGCGAAATTCTGCCCTGCAAAGCTTGTCATTGCCCAAATTACGAATGATAGAGACATGCAGAGTGTTTTACCACTTCTGATTGCCCCATCTGCAATGATTCCTTCTCTTTCTCTTACTGGACTTGCTGGACACCACCACGTTAATACCTTCTTCTGTTTTTGAGAAAATGGTTGAAACTTAAAAACAACCTGCTTTACTTTCTTTGCAGATTGCTTTTTCTTTGCTCTTAGCTTTGCTATCCTGTTGTCGAATTCTTTGAAAAAATCACTCACATTATTACCACCTGCTCTCTACGATAAATTGGTTATTAATCGAATAGAGTTCGTTAAATGTTTGATAATTTGAATGTTCGGTTTTGCTAGAATTATTTTTTCGTTTTTTTATGCATTAATCTTGTATTTTTATACTGGTTGCACAGAAAAATTATTCATTTTCATTTTCCCATGTTACTTTCGCAGTCTCATTCAAGCTATCAAGGAACCCATCGTCTTCCATCTCTCCCTCTTGTGTATTATCCCTGTTCGATAGTTCCAGCCTGAGCATTTCCATCTCAAGTCGTTTAGCTTCAAAATCTGCTTTTCTCTTATCCCCTGGGTTAAACTCAAAGTAATTCGTCAACCAGTCGATTGCCTTTTGTCCATCTTTTAGCTGGAATGTAATACCGTCCTTTCCTTCTTTTACAGACTTTACAAGCTGCATATCAACCATTTTAGAGTCATTTAAGTCTACTGTGTTATATTCAATCACTTTTTGCTCACCTGTATTCGGATCAACTACAGGCTGGAAACTTCCATCCTTTTCACGCCATTGTGGCACTTTCATTTTGCCAAACGTGATATAATCCCCCATACTCGCCATGGCTATACGCATCTGCAACTCAACTATGTCTGTCTCTATATCTGCATATCCATCAAGCAAATTCTGCTTCTTAATTGCTCTTAATTTGTTAATTTCTTCTTTTACCTTAGGGTTTCTGAGTAATTTAGAACCATTAACGGCACTTGTTGAATAATCTGTCTTATATGCATTGATATAGCTTTGTGTTGCATTTCTTGACTGCACATAATAAACGCAGAACCATCTTTGTTTTTCAGTTAATTCTGTGTTTTCTAAAGTCTCTTGTACAGCATCCTCAAACTTTTTTTCAGACTGCTTTCTAATGTTCTTTTTCGAACGTTCGCTTTGCTTATTACGAACGTTCGATATTACAATGTTCGGATCGGCATCCCACTTTCCTTCATATTTCCAACGCCTCACAGTTCCCTCAGGCTTATCAAGTTCCCTAGCTATGTCAGCCAGGGTCTTTCCTGATTTGTACATCTTTAGTGCTTTTTCCTTTAAAGGATTTGGACTTCTAGCCCTAGACATTATTACACCTTCTTTTTAGAACACAAAAGGAGCTCTATACTATTTTTTAGTACATGAGCTCCTTGTTTCTTCTTTACTCTTGTATAATAACATATATAATAGTGCTTTTGTGTGCAAATTAGTGCAATTTCGTGCAACTTTGTGCAACGTCAACTTTGACAAGCTGCATAAGCTCTTATTGCCTCTTTATTCTTATGCTTAGCCCAACTCTCTGAACGATCAAACTGGTTTCCAACTTCTGACCAGCATCGTTCTTTTAAATACCTTAATCTAATTATTTCAGCTAGTTCATCATCTCTCATTACTGCTGCCCTAGACTCAATTTTAGCTATCATTCTTTCAGTTTCCTCTTTCCTTGCTTTGATTTCGTCTTGAGCAACTATGTAATCTGATAAATCTTTTTTCTTTCCTTGCGACGTCGGAAGTCCTGTTACTTTTTGTCCTCTTGCTGAATTAATCTTTTCAGCAAGCTCATTTTCTCTCTCCGATAACCTTTGCAATCTAGTCTTTAATTTTGCATATCTCTTTAGTTCGTCTCTTGCTTCTTTATAATTCACTTTCCATCCTCCATCTCTCAAGCATATACTTTTTTCGTCAGCCTTACTCTTAACACACTTCCAATTCCTCCTAAAATAATGTTAATACAATTTGTTTCATACAATTCTTGCCTCCATTCTTTTTTCTCTTGTTGGCTCTTCTACATATTGATATGATTGCGGCGGTCGCTTTACGTTAAATAACTTCTTAATATCAAACTTACATTCATAGTGAGCTGGCATTGCAATAAGCCATCCGTACAAAGTTCCTTCTCCTTTATACTCTTCCTGCTGCTCTATTGAAACACAGCTTGTCTGTACCAACTCTTCGGACGGTTGCACTGGTGCAACTCCTTGTAATACAAACTGCCCACATACCGCTTTTTCTTCCGGCACATACACATAACATGTACATGTGCCTTTTAACTGTTTAGGTGCTGTCTTTCTCAGCTCTATCTTCTTCTGCCCTGTCTTTATCTTGTCCCACCATTCCTTTCTGATAGAAATAAGAATAGCTTTATTCATCTTCTTACCTTCTTTCCACATATTCTTTTACGCATTGCTCTAATAGTTCTCTATCTTTTAAAATTATTGCTTGTTCAATTGTTGTATCATACTCTGTTATGAAATCTACAATTTTTTCTATAAGATTGTCAGGAAAAACTTCATCCAGATTAACGTTCGCATCTCCGCATCTAATAACTTTAAGTGAATATGGACAATCTGAACATTCATAGTCCTGGCAATCTTCATTTTGGCAATACTTTTTTATAACATTTACTGCATCCTTAAAATCTTGCGGCATGTTATTGTAATAATCTGTATTACTATTCATAGTTCGTTCCAAAATAATCTCCTTCCACATTCATCGCAGTATTTTTGATAACTTCTTACCTGCTGCCCACAATCGCATGTACCTATACTGCAACCTATTGCAGAATTTATTCCTGTTATTTCAACGTCACATTCCTTTTCTTCTAATAGTTTTTCCTGATTTTCAAGCCTTTCTGAGTACGCTTTGCAGTTTCTTTCTAAGCATCTGATTGTACTTATCAATTCTGACTTCTTCATATTTTCTAGCGTGCTGTCTGAATATGTATTTACACCATCGCCTATTCCCATATTGTTCTCCTTTCTTGACTTTTCCATAATATACTATTATACTGCTATTAGTTTATCTGAAAGGTGGTGTTTAACATGTATGTTATTGCTTCAGCTGCTGTTATTGCATTTGTTATAGCTTCTAATCTTTAATATACATATTTTGGCGGTCTACTAAGGCCGCCTTGAACAATCTTGTTGAGGTCTACTGCCAGCTAACCTCGTGAAACATTTATATTTGACCTTTCGGTAGATTCCTTCTTTTCTTTCCTCTCCTTATCCCTTAGCATTTGTCCTTCAAGGCACTGGAATCTTTCAAAATAAAACTCAATCTGCTCTTTGTTCTCTGTGATAATTCCATATTTCTTTGCCAGTCTATATATAAATATTTTCTCTAGTCTCTTGTGTATTGTCTGTAATTGTTCTCTAAACCCCTCAAGCGATAATGTGCTTTTATAAAAATTGCACATCCTACATGCTGGATTATAATTTGATATGTCATCTACTCCATTGTTCCAGTACTTTGATGTGATGTGGTCTACTTGCATTTCTTTGTATTTCAATTCGCAACCACAGTACGCACAGTGATGATTGTACTTTTCCCATACTTGCAATCTAATCTTTTTAGGTATTGACTTTCTTTTTACGTTAGTGACTGGTTGCATCATTCACTTTCTTGCCTCCCCATACTATATTTCCCTTTAAATCTGATTCCTTGAATGTTGTATTTATTGTTGTTTCCTTGTCATCAATCAAAAGATTACATGTAATAAATCTCTTATGTTTTGGAATAAAAATCACTTTGTACGTATTAATTTTTGTCTTACTTTTTTCAACATCATCTTTTACTCGGATATCAACAATATCACCTTTCTTGAGCTGTATCATATCATCACCCTTTCCTAAGAAGTACCAAGGCTCGCTCGGTACCTCTCTTAGATATTTCATTTTTCTTGCTTCTTCCTTACACTTCTTCTCCCTTTCCTTAAAATGATCGGTTACTTTCTGTCTGTATCGATTACCCAGTATGAAAGCATCTTCTCCTATATCCTCCTCATTCTTTAACGACGCTTTCTTTTCTGTGTATTCAATCTGTTCCTTGAATGAGCGTGCAATGTTTAATACACGTTGCTTGTAATACTCTCCTGTGTATGGGGTTTCAAAGCTGCCTTTATCTAGTTCTTTCTGAATCATTGAAGCGTAATCTTCCATGACGCTTACTATAATTGCTGTGTCTGCGTATGTAGATTTTATTTCATAGTCCTTAACCCGTCCTTTTCTGACTGTTGCAATATTGGTGAATGTTACTCCAATCTCCTCTGCTTCTCCTGCTCCTCTTATGGCTATTCCATCATCGAACCAATAAAACATGAACATTCTATGCCTCCAATGCTTGCTCTGCTGCTGCCCTTGTTCTAAATAGTTTCTTTCCCCAGTCTTCCTTTTGATTGAATTCTATTACAATCAATGCATTCGGATCTGTTGCTTTTACCGTTATCATAGGGATTAAGTCTTCCTTTACTGTTACCTCTTCCACTTTTGCTTCTTCTACCTTATTCCCCGCAATAAAAAATACAATATCTTTTGGAATACATCTAAATGCAATAGATGTATATGCGTTTTCTTCCTGAATCTCTTGGATTACATCATCCGGTTTTAATTCAGAATAATCATCTACTTTCATTTGCCCTGGTATCTGCTCCTCTATGAAAATTCCCGGTCCTTCAAAATTAATCACTCTAGCAATTTCCTCATACACTTCATCTATTGGCCAAATATAGTCTTTGGTAGAAGTCTTTTCGTATATTACCATTTCTTCTATTCCGCTTGCTCCCGATGAATCTACTTGTGCCTCATGACATAATCCATCTACCTCAAACTCAACCCATGTTGCACCTGTTGTAGTTTTATCCAACAGGTTTTTTACTGTTTGTGTTGTGTACTCAGATAAAAATACTAGCTCCTCTCCGTATTTCTTTATTATTGCATAGACACATTCTGCTAATATCGCTATTTCTTCATCTGTTCTTTCCTGCTGCACTTGGGCAACTTCCGCAGATTCTGGAACGCTATTAGATTCACTTTGTTTTTCTTTATATGGATCTAAGAACTTCTTTGTGAACCGTTTCAGGAAGTCTTGCGCTGTGAAGAATCCTGTACGACTACTATCTTCAACTTTTGTTAGTAATTCTCCATCTTGCTTGATTTCTTCTGTAGATACTTCACTTGTTTGTACTAACAAGAATAACTTTCTAGGAGTAGTGTTGATAAGCTCTGTAAATCTCATGCTAACCATCATCTTACAAGCTGCCTCAATCTTATCTTCTGATACATTGCTAAACCAGATATCGAATAGCTTGTCCTTTAATTCCTCTGTTATAGCCTTAACCTTTACAACTGGCAGTTCTTCTACTCCTTTTCCGGAAATCTGGCCAGCATCTTGCTCAGTCTGCTCACTCTTCTTTTCTGTCTTCGTATCATCCTTCGTGTGGATGGCATCTTTCCCTTCTCCTGCTTTATTGTCTCTAGAATCATCTCTCTCTTCGTCATTTCCCTTCTCCTTTTCTAGTAGCTCTTCTGCTACCTCATATGGTTCTCCGTAAAGTTCTTCCCATGTTTCCTTTGAGCCATCGCCATATAATCTTAATGCATTACACAAATCAGACCACTGGAATTTCTCTGTACTGTCTTCTCGCATGTTTACAACCTGTATCATTTCGTCTTTTCCTTTAATGCTTAAAAGTAATTTTCCAACCCCCATAATACGTTCTGTCAACTGTGCTACCCCTGTTGGTGCTATTACATCCATAATGTTTTCTGCAAAATCTCCGCCCTTTACTCTTGCATCTGCCAGTCTCTTAAACATCTCTCTATTGTTATACCCATACTGATGTAAGAACTTCTCTAAATTGCTTGTCAACTCCTGCTGCATTGGATCCTTCTTTTCCATCATCGCTTCCAGAGGAGATATTGCTTTTTCTTCCTTGTATTCTTTCTGAACCTCCACAATTTGACTTCTTGTCATCTGTGGATCCAATACATTTACTACCGATTCTGGAAGTGTCAGCATAACCGACAACTTTGAATATCCATATCCTTTGTATTGGTCCTCCAATTCTTCTGAATAACCTTCTTTCGAGAACTTGTCGTTGATGTGGATAAAACGTGATACCTGGTCCTTTGTTAAGTTATACTTGTCAGCTGCAAACTCTGTTACGTTTGCATATCCAGAAGATTGCAAAATATCCGTATCTCTTGCAATCTTCATAAGGTACCCAAGTCTTACAAAGCTCTCCGCCTGCTTGCTTAATTCAGTAGATACCTGCTGCTCAAATTCCTCATAAGTCTTAAATTCTGTCTTTATTTTCCCTATCTCTTCCATGTCTTCCTCCTATACTGCGATTCTTATCTTTCTTTTACTTAACACTTGCTCTTCAAACATCTTCATAAACTTGTGTACTTCCTTTGGTAACTGTCTGGATTTTGTCATCTCATTATTATATCCGTGATACTGCCCTATTTTCCCATTAATGATTTCTATCGTTACAAACGGCTTATCTAATTCTTGCAATTTTCTTAAGAACAATATTACGGTTTTTCCTTCTGCCATCCTCTCAATGTAATCACTTCTTCCTACACAGTGTTTTAGTTTATTTCCCTCTTTAACTATCTCTTGTGCATTCCTTGGAGCAACGATTGTATATCCAAACGCTTCAAACGAATATTCTTTCTCAAGCTTCTCCTTCATTTCTGCTATTTTTTTTGAATCTTCCTTTCTCTTTTTCTCCCTCAGCTTTTCTTCATTTTGATGTACTATTCTCAACACCTCATTATGTGCCTCTACTAAATTTTTAGGATATTTGAAATAGCTGTCTTCTACATTCCAATTTAGCTTTTTTGCCATTTTGAGATAGTCTATCCATGTATCTATTACCGTTTTCCATTTGTATTGTTGATATTTTTTATAATCGTATCCCCACGGCTTACTTATTTTCATAATCTTCAATTGTTTTTTGACATAATTAATAGCTTTCTGTGGCTTTGAGTATTCCAGCATCTCAAACCACTTGTGATTTCCTACCTTTAAAGCTATGTCCAAATACTCTTTCTTTGGTTCCATCTTTATCTTTTCTGACATCTGTACAAATTCTAAGCCTTCAATTCCCAAATTGTATTGTTTCATAAATTGCATATGGCTCTTCTCTATCCCTAATGCTTTATGAAGTTTTCTTTCAACTGATTTTATTAGTCCATATTCTGGCACTTCCAACAAATCGTTTAACAACTCTGTCATTCCTGCTTTTATTATGTACTCGTTTATTTCTTCTTTCCAGTATGAACGCTGCAAGAGTATTGACCAAACTGTTTTAGTTTCATTTTTGATTAATATTTCATATCCAGTTCTATTCAATTTTTCTTTTATATCCTTGTCAATTATCGGATATAAAGTAGAATATCTTGGTTTTCCAAACTCAAATAATGTCCCGCCCTCCTCGTCTTTTAAATCACTTTTCTCTATCCATCGTTCTTTTACTTTATAAAACGACATATTGTACTGATATACTATTCCTTCAGCACTAATATACTCTCTCCTTATTTCCTTCATGAAAATTTCTGTCGATTTGCTTATAGATGAATATGATCTTATTTCAAATGTTCTCAATAGAAAATCTGCTTCAGGACAATCTGATTTTTCTAATTTTTCAAGATAAAATATTTCGCCTTTATAAAGCGCTGTAGTTACTCTCGCTTTGTGTTTACATACTGGACATATCGTAGTTGTATTTGCTTTTGCATCTGTTTGTACCTCTCCACAATTGCTACATACTAAAACTCCCTTTTTCTTAAACATCCATGTATGTTCTCTTTTTGTAAAATCAATTGCCCAGTTTGTAAACTCTTCTCCTACTTGCTCTATTTGCTTCATATGTTCTTCTGTATACTTAAAAATTTCATCTTCCTTTGCCAGTCTCTTCTTGTAGAGCACTTCATTTTGCAATTTTAAAAGATTTTCAAATGGTCGAGATGATGCTCCTAGAAAATTCAATACTATCTTTTCATATTCATCATTCTCAAACTTTGTGTTTACTTCATGTTCAAAACTATAATTTCTAAAACATTTTACATTTTCTATATGTGTAAAACGTGATTTTATAAATTTATTTTTCTCGAAAAGTAAAGTTGTAAAATCATCTTTTGTCTGGAATACCCTTGCATAAATATTCCCATTCCTTCCATAGAAATCAATTATTAGAATGTCTTTCTCTATAAAAGCAGTCACAATATACTCTGTATTCTTGTCCCATGAATTAAGTCGCCTTATATCCTGCTTGAAAATCTTTCTCAGTTCTTTTTTTTGAGGTAACACATTACCACTCCTTACAAATAAAGCTTCTCAATAGTTTCCCTAAGCTCATTATCAGTTCCAGTAAAATATACTTTAATAATTTCTTGCAATTGTCTATCTGTTCCGCAAGACATAGCCACATCACCAAATTTATGCTTTCTCGCCTCATTTCTCATTGCATTAAGAATATTTCCGAGTCTTTTTCCTTTTTTCATTACTGCCTCAGCGATATCCTTATCCGCACACATTCCTTTAATCATTGCAAGAATAACTTGCAACATCCTCTTCTCTATTGGATTTTTATTTTTGTTGATTTCTTCCTCTTCTAGCACTGTAATACGTCCAAAAGCTGCCATTCTTACTGTAGCTAATTTATCTGTGTCACCATTCCAAAAATCCGCTGCGTCCTCTTTTTCTATTCCATTTTCTTTTGCCAATGCATAAAATGCTATTTCGTCCCTTTGTTCTTTCTGACCTTCTGCTGCCAAATTCAACTCTTCTGCTGAATTGAACTCTCCAAACTTATCGAACATTTGCATTCTCCTTTCCGTATGCTTCTTTTAGATAGCTGTCTATGTCTATACAGCTATCTACTATTTCTAATGCTTCCACTTGCTCTGCTCCAGCCTCTAATAGCTTTATAATTTTTCTTAATTGACTCATATATCCACAAACACTATATGAATGTTTTTTATGTGTCAGTCTATCAGCGCAAGCCTCAGCAAATTCCGAGGAAGACATGCTTTTAATCTCTTCTAATAGTTTTCTGATTTCTGGCAATGCGTTTATTTCTTCCTGCTGCATTGCTCTTATTATGCTGTTCAATATAACTTTCCTCCCATCAAAAAACGTATTATGTCTTCTCGCTTATACTGCCCAGCTCTTTGTGGTACTGCTTTCATTCGCTTCACCAATCTTGCTTTGTTGTAATTAATTTCTTTTGCAATCTGTTCTACTGTGTATTCACTCTCACAAAACATCTGTTCGTATTCTGCTTGTACTTCTCTCTTGAGTCTCAAGTCAAACTCTCTGTTATTATGTACCGCTTCTTTTCCGTCAGAATGATGTTTGATACATAAATAGCGATAATTCGAACTTATGTTTAACCCTCCTTGACTTCTGAATACAACATGATGTTTCTGTCCCATACAATTACATCCCAATACTTGGCATGGCTCCATTGTTTTCCTCCTATACTTCATTCTCTGGTTGGTAATCTTCCAGTATCAACATTTCCTTTGTTTCTAGCTGCATCTTCATGGCAGGTGTATATGTATTGGTTTTCTCATTCTTCACTGTCACTAGATGTTGTAAAGACAATTTGTAGTATTTCTTCCACAAGTCACTATTCTTTTTATCATCTAGCCCTTGCCTTACCCAAGATTCTAACCACTTGGCCGACTGCTCCATGTATGGGCTATATAAACGGATAGTTACTTCACATGGTTTTGTCAAATGACTTAGCGCTTCTATACATGCTAGAATTGCTAGTCTATTTTTAGTCGTTCCTCTATAGCCTTTGTAATGTTCTCTTGTAATTGTTCCTTTGGTTGTCTCTAGTTCGAGGACAATAGAGTACTTCCCATTACCTGCCTTGAAATTTCCTGTAAACTGTTGTTCTATGTAGATATTTACTTGTTGCACCGGTTCAACTTCGCCTCCTTCCAGCTTATCCACTTTTCTTTCTCTCTTATCCACTCTTTCCACTGCTCTTGGTTCATCGTTTCTGGTGGATCAGCATCTAATGATATCAGCGTGTACTTCTGATACTCTCTTCCAGTGAATGGATTTATCCCATTGTAGAGAGTGTTTCTATCTACATACCAGCCTCTTGGTGGCTTTGGTTCCACTGGCCATTTATTTCGTTTCATTGTTTTCCATTCTGGCTTCGGTCTAATTAGATTCCGACTCGGTGTAAAACGTTGTCTTTGCCCAACCTTATCTCGAAATGTTTTCTTTGTCTCTTTTATCAAGTATTCCGCTAACTTTTCATACTGCCCAGTTCCATCAAGTGTAACTATCTTAGGATTTCCATACTTCCAGCAATCTCGTATTATCTTTAATGTATTTGCACTGCTTAGATTATTAATTACAAGATGATGATGTATTGAGTTGTTCTTATACTCTGTCACATGTACATACTTGAACTGTTCCCCCAGATTCTTGTACTTCTTTCTCATATCTCTGAGAAACTTTTTCAAGTTTGCCTTTGCTTCTTCAGGTCCTGGTCTTACCTGCCTAAAGTAAGTTAGTACCAAGTGTATGTCTCCCTTTTCAAAATTAGCATTCAATAATCTTGTTAGCTTCGCTATCGCATTAAGTTCATTTACCTTCTCAATTTCTTCTGGTGTTGCTTTTGCTTTAGCTGCTGCTTCTTTCCTTCCCACATTCTTCATGTATGTGTTATAGATTTCTATTGTCATTCCCGCTCTAATACTTCTCTTAAAGTATCCCATTCTTAGATATACCACCTCGCTTTATCTGCTCTTACTGGTTCTAAAGTTAATGGGTTAAACCAGCTCCAAACGGCTTAAATTCGCCGTTTCTTCATTGACTAAAGGCGCAATAAATGGTATACTTTTTATAGGTTTATTTAGTATACATTTATTGCATTGCCAGTGATGAAATTGCAGTTTCGTCACTGGCTCTTTTTTATGCTCTTTTCTCTCTGCATTGCTTTATGTATAAGTTCGCCGCCTTCCCCTGGTACGGTACACAGCTTGTAACTACCTGATAAGGCTCTGCTTTTTCCTCTGCTTCTCTCTTCGATCTTGCTGGCACTAATCTAATTTCCTTATTCTCATTCGGGCTAAATGGCTCAATCACTGTGATTAGATATTTCTTCACCCTGCTTCTCTCCCTTCCAGCTTGTCCAGCCTGGCAAGCTTGTCTCTAATTTCTTCTACAGCCCCAAGCTCTTCATATTGCCCCAGCTTGTCCACTGCACGGCCAAAATACGCTGGGATAAATCTACTTTCTTGCTTATGTACATCTGCTTTTTCCACTTCCAACATATACATAGTGCTATTTTCTACCAACGGAATTCTGTACGTTCCTGTTGGATTTTTAATCGTCAAACGCATATTCTGCCTCCTCAAATTCTTTTGAGTTAAGAGCTACTACCTCCCCATTATCCACTGATGCAGTAACTCCATATCTCTCATATAGTTCAATAAGATTTTCTAAAGTCATACAATCACTTCTTTTTTAATCGCTCTCACATTTCTTAAAATATTGCGGATATCTAAGCTTAATCGCTTGCATGAAGTATTCTGCGTACTCATTTGCAAACAATTCATCTGGTACCAACTCTTCTGCTATCTTCTTTCTTCCATCCTGTGTGCGTCCGTTAAACAAGTTGAACGCAAGAAGACAGAGTTTCTTTGTTGTTCCAGTAAGCCATCCACCTCTTAACCCCTCAGGCTTAATGCTTCCTTGCTGCATATCGTATAATCCATTGAAGTTTCTTCTCGTATCATCCGTAAGTGACAACAAGTAAACTAGTGACTTTACATAGCTGTCTGGCATTCTCAACTTCGTATATTCCATAATTTTTTTACCGTAGAACTCTTTATGTTTAGAGTCTTTAAATAACACTTGCTTTTGCATATGCTTTCATCCTTTCTTATTAATGTGTATGTACAGTTTCTTTCTCCGTCTTTCTTTTCATTATTTCACGCACAGTTCTATATGCTGCTTCTGTTACTGGTGTCACAGGTACTACTACCCCTTTGACAGAATCAAGAACTGTTCCATCTGCCATTACATGTTTTATCATGTTTCTCTCCCTTCTTTATATATATCCGTTTCACCTCAAAACGGATATAACTTGTTCGCTTCTATCTCTGCCTTTTCGACATATTTCTTGTTTTAATTCTCTTATAATGTACGTACTGGTGTTGCAGCACCTAGTACATATTTTTAAGGAGTTCTTATGAAAAAAATACTAAAACAACTATCCCTGAACTTAATGAATCTGATATCTCAGCCATTGGATATGGTCTAACTCTTATTCGAAAGCTAGATTTATATGAAAGTGATTTACAAGCTGAGATTGATGCACAAGCTAGTTTATCTGTTGTTGAAAAGTTATCTAACAATCAACATCATTTTGCAGGCAACGAAGTAAAAATGATTTGTCTCGCAATTTTAAGCATTCAACTAGTACTGCAAGGTGAATTAGATGTTGATGCTGAAACTAGAAGTAAGTGTTTTGAACATTCTTTCTCGGTCAACAAACTTTCTCCTTATCTTTCAGCTTTCATTCCTGCATAACTAATTTTTATAGCAAAGCTTTTTTAAAGTTCATATTCATAAGCTGCTGTAATTTTTCAGCAGCTTTTCTATCCTTTATTTCTATTTCCATCTGCGTTTCCTCCAATCTCTAATATTTCTACTTTCTCATTAAAAGTAGATGAAACTTGTTGACCAACTATGTTCTGCCACCTAAGCAAGTTGCTCTTGATACATCTTTCTATCTTTTAGTGCACTAATGTATATCTCCTCTGTTCTTATTGTTATGCTGGCTTTCTTTCTGCTGCTAGCTTTTCATATACATCCATCTGTCCTTCAAGTCTTCCACGCTCACGTTCTGTTAATGTATCCCAGATGTCATAAACACGCTTAATAAAGTCCTTTTTCGTTTCCATAGGAAGTTCCATGTTTTTTCCCCCTTTCTTCGTTTGTTCTTTAAGAACATTATATAGTCTATGAAGAACATTGTCAATACTTTATTTGTTCTTGACGGACATTTTGTTTTGTGTTACTCTTTCTTTAGGAGGATGATTATATGATAGATATTGATTTCACTCAACTAACTATTTCTGAACGTATAAAATATTTTCGTAAAGAAATTCTAAATTTAACGCAGCAAAAATTTGTACAGAACTTGAATATATCTCGTTCTAATCTTGCTGGTATTGAAACTGGAGACCCAGCTCCTACAGATAGAGTAATAAAAGATATTTGCAGAATACATAATGCAAATGAAGAATGGATCACAAAGGGAATTGGGGAGCCATTAGTACAATTAACTAAAGACCAAGAACTTGCAAACTTTATTGGCTCCTTGTTTGGAGAAAATGTTTGTCCTGAAAAGAGGCAATATATCGAATCTCTTTCAAAACTTCCAGATGAATGGTTTATTCAAACAATGAATGCCTTTAATAAAAGATATGAAAATGAAGAAAAGCGAGCAGATTAATTTCTACTCGCTTTTATCATTTCATATAACATCCTATGTACAATATCTAGCTTTTCTGAATTTGCATTGTTAATAAATTCAATTATTTCTACTTTCTTCTGTTCGTCACTCATATACAACCTCCTAACTAAATTTGTTTAGTAAATTATATATTTTGATAAAATTTCTTTCAATAGACTTTGTCTATTCCGTTTCCGTTCTTGCACGTTCAGTTTGATTATATCCTATTCCATATTGACTAAATACGCTATTTACACTCTTAACTTGCATATCTGGTTGTGAACTTGCACATCCAGATATGCAAAAAGAGCTAACAGTGAATTGCTGTTAGCTCTTTTGTGCTAGAATTTTCTTAGTCCTTTTACTTTAGCAGGTTGGTTATGTTGAAAGAATAACCACTGGCATCCTTGGTTAGCCTCTTTTTTTGCAACTGCATATGCAATTTTTGCTAGTGTCTTTTTCATTTGATCACATCCTTTCTAATGCTTTACTACGTTCCCTTGATATATGAAGTACTGCTCCACTAGTAAGAGTAAGCAATCCCCCCTCAACTTTATCAATATAATTTCTATTCACAAGAGTTCCTTGATTAATTTTCCAAAAGCATACCCCTAGCTCTTCTTCTAATCTTGTGATTGTACTATTTATCTCTATTGTATCATCTATGGTTGTGATATTGATTTTTCTTCCAACTCTCTCACAAGATATAATCTCACTAGTATGAATATTCCTTTTCTTTCTATTCTCTGTTACCTCAATAGTTTCTGGTGTGTCTATTGTTACACTGCACTCTAATTCGAGTGCATCTCTTTCCAATTCTTCAGCTTTCAATTTGTATTCTTCTGCTTTCCGACGATATTCTTCCGCTTGTTGTTCTAAATTGGCCACCTTTACAAATACTTTTTCCGTTTCTGATGTTTTATTCTTCACGAATTTAATTATGTATGATACTAGCCCTACTGCTGCCAATTGACTAATTATATACAGCACTAAATAACTAGGCTTCTCTTTCATGGTTCTAAACATCACAATCGAAGGCAATTCCAGTACTATTGTTAAAAAAATCAATGGCGCATATACTGTTTCTAATCTAACACGCTTATACAATATTCTTATTATAAAACACGCAACACATTTTGATAGTAATGTGGCAATGGCATTCTCGACACCATCTGATGCTAATAATTCTGAACTTATTCCGCTCGCGGTCATACAAATGAACACTATCAGGTCGCATATTAACGATATAATGAACAAAATTCCAACGTGAAGAATCTTCTTTACCGTTTTTCCCATAAAACATATGCAGATAAACAAAGATGTTGTTGCAAATTCAAGTATTGTAAAAAGTGTATCTATTGATAAGCTAGAGAATTGGCCTATCAATGATATTGCCAGGCTCATTGTTATGTACGATATGTACATTCTCTTCAAATCATATTTTCTTTCAAATCTCAATCCCATCGAATACACCCAAATACACGATTCAAACAGATATGCTACTATTATTAATATGTTTTTCAGCATCTTCATTCATCCCCCCTATGTCTTATTTAACTTTACTATAACACAATTATTGAATTATGTGTAGCATTTTGTCTAATAATTAATGTTGCACTGGGACAACTTTTGATTTATGCTTTTCTCATACTAAATGAAATGAGGTGGTATGTATTAATTTAGAAAATGTTGTTGATTTGTATATAAGGGTTTCGACTAGCGAACAAGCCGATGAAGGATATAGCATTGATGAACAAGAATCACGATTAAGGTCATATTGTATCGCTATGGGTTTTTCTATTCATAAAGTTCATATCGATCCTGGCTTCTCTGGTGCTACTCTTAATAGACCTGGTATCAAGAATGTTATATCTGATATTAAGTCTCACAAAATTAAAAAGGTACTTGTTTGGAAACTTGATAGACTGAGCCGAAGCCAGAAAGATACTATGATACTTTTAGAAGATGTCTTTTTGGCAAATGATTGTGATTTTATTTCTCTGATGGAAAGCTTTGATACATCCTCTCCGCTTGGGCGATGCATAATTGGTGTATTGGCTGCGTTCGCCCAGATGGAACGTGAAAATATTAAAGCAAGAACCATGATGGGAAAAAAGGCGCGAATAAAAGAAGGGCATTTTTCAGGTTCTCATTGCCCTATCGGATACGACTTCATTCAAGGGTGTAATGATTTAAAAATTAATGAGTATACATCATCTATGATTAAGGAAGTGTATGCTCGTTTTCTGTCTGGAGAAAGCATTAACAGCATATCTGAATATATGCTCAATACCTATAGTGATAATCTGTATTCATGGGGAAATAACACTGCAGTACGACGTATACTAAGTAATCCTGTATACATGGGTAAAGTTCGAGATAATGATGACTTGTATGACGGCATACATGAAAGCATTATCTCTGAGCAAGACTGGTACGCTGCTTCGATGATATTGGAACATAACAAGGCTATAGATAAACGCAGTTACTCTTTCGGAAATGCTGATAACTTACTTACTGGATTGCTCTTCTGTGGTGATTGTGGAGCTCGTATGTATGCTAGAAAGGTTTCTAGTAAAACTAAACGGTATGTTTGCCATTCTGTCGCTAGAACATCAAAAGCAATGATCAAATCTGACTGCTGCACTAATCGATTACATCCATATACTGTAGAACAGTTAGACTCAATAATTATTGATGAAATATTAAGCCTGTCTTTAAACGAAGATTATTTCGAAGAAATTGTTGATGAATTGTGTGAGTTTCCAAATAATGAAATATCTATGTATGAAGAACGTATCTCTGAAATTGACACGCAAATAGAGAGACTTCTTAATTTATTCCAAACTGGAATAATTGAACTCTCTGATGTTAGTACTAGAATTGGCAAGCTAAAAGAAGAAAAGGAAAAACTTATTTCCAATATCAAAGTTATCAAAAATAACGAGCCTTCAATGCAAGTTGAACAAGCTTGGAAGCATATTACTTCCTTTTCTTCTGCTGTTGAATCCAATTCTGTGGAAGATATCCACAGAATTATTCACAGCTTAATTGATAAGATTGTTGTTCTTAATAATGATGTAACAATCTATTGGGCGTTTTCGTCCATTTCCAACAAACATACTGTTTCGACATGAACAGTCTGAGGGAACATGTCTACACAGCAAACTTTTTTCACCTTGTAACCATACGCCTGCAAACTAACGAGGTCTCTGGCAAGGCTCGTTGGTTTGCAGGATATATAAATCATTTTTTTACACCTAATTGACGCACCAATCTTCGACAATGCCTTAGGATTGATACCATCACGAGGAGGGTCAAGCACGATTAAGTCTGGCTTCTCCTCAATCGTATCCAACATCTTAAGCACATCCCCTGCGATAAACTCACAGTTATCAAGCCCATTCAACTTCGCATTCTCACGTGCCGCCGCAACAGCCTCTTCCACAATCTCAACCCCGATAACCTTCTTCGCAACTGGTGCAAGAATCTGTGCAATCGTACCTGTTCCACTATACAAGTCAAAAATCAACTTATCCTTAGTCTCCCCAATAAAATCGCGAGCTGTACTATAAAGCACCTCTGCCCCAAGTGAATTTGTCTGGAAGAAACTAAATGTAGAAATCTTAAACTCTAACCCAAGTAATTCCTCTGTGATATACTCTCTACCATATAACACATGTGTCTTATCACTTTGCACAACGTCCGCAAGACTATCATTTTCAATATGAAGAATTCCAACAATCTTACCTTCTAAAGTTTCACCTTCCACTGCTTCCCCACCAGTTACTGCAGGACATAATCCTAATAACATCTCTTTCAATGGCTCTAAATCTACATTTTCCTGAGAAGATGTAATTAAACTAATTAAAATCTCGCCTGTCTTCACCGCACGACGAACTAACAAATGACGTAAATACCCTTTGTGCTGTAATCTATGGTAGAAATCCACATTTCTTTCTTGAAAATACGCAAGTATGCACTTTAAAATCACATTATAATCCGAATGCACAATCTTACATTCCCCAGCATTTACAATATCATGGAAACTTCCGCGTTTATGAAGACCAAGTGCAAGAGGTCCATCCTTATATTCGTCTCCAAATGAAAACTCCATCTTATTACGGTATTCCCATTCATTTGGACTACCTTTAATTCCAATTAACTCATAATCAGAACAAACAGGATCTAATAAATCCGTAACTTGCTTCAACTTCATTTTTAATTGGTCATCATAAGAAATTGTTTGATAGCTACAACCTCCACATGGCCCAAATGATGGACATTCTGCACAACGTGTTTCTAATTCTGATGGTTCTAACACTTCTAATAAACGACCTTCTGCTTTTCCACTACGAATTTTATTGACAGCAAACTGAATCTTCTGTCCTGGTAGTGCATTTTTAACTGTTACTTTTCTATCTTCTATTTTTACGATTCCCTTATTTGGAAAATCTACTTTTTCAACAATACCTTCACAAATCTGTCCCTTTTTCATTGATTTCTCCTTAATGTTAATGCATTTTTTAAAGATATACCTTTGCGAAAAAATAGAAGATCCCTCCGAACCTTCTATCTTCTCGTAAAAGCATAAATCTTTATGTACTATTCGCTCTATTTTATCTCGTTTATTTTACTATTAATGAAATATCCCGTCAAGAAAATTTCCAATCCATACTTGTCATTTTTTGAAAATATACTATAATAATAGAACAATCTTATAAATATAGCTTAATTTTAATAAATAGTATAGAAATGGATGTGAAGTTATGGATATCTTAATCGATACACATACCCATACGATTGCTAGTGGGCATGCTTATAGTACTATGCAGGAAATGATCCAATATGCAAAGGATAAAGGTCTAAAATATCTTGGCATTACCGAACATGCGCCAACTATGCCAGGAACATGTCATATCTTTTATTTTGAAAATCTAAAGGTGGTTCCTAGACAATACGGTGATTTGAGACTTTTACTTGGTGCAGAAGCCAATATTATAGACGAGAACGGTAAATTAGACTTATATGATGGTTTACTAAATAAATTAGATATTGTTATTGCAAGTCTTCATAATGTTTGCAATGATGAATGCGGTATTAAGGAAAATACAAGTGCCTATGTAGGGGCAATGCGCCATCCAAGTGTATCTATTATTGGACATCCCGATGATAGTCGTCTTCCTTTGGATTATGAGACTCTAATAAAAGAAGCCAAGAAAAATCATGTTGTGGTGGAAGTAAATAATAGTTCTTTAAAGCCAAATAGTTTTCGTCAAAATGCAAAAGAAAACGTTATGACTTATCTTTCCCTTTGTAAGGATCTAGAAGTTCCTATTATTTTTGGAAGTGACTCTCATATCTGTTATGACATTGCAGATTTTACTCTTGCTCAGGAAATGTGCGATGCAGTGAATTTTCCAAAAGAATTAATCGTAAACTATAACCAAGATTTAATTGATGAATATATTTTAAGGAAGAAAGTTTTATAAAACTTTCTTCCTTAGTACTTTAGTACTTTACTTTAAAACTTTACTGTGTTAAAATTATGGAAATGATGAATGTTTTACTACATTCAAATGCAGACAATAGTAATAATTTTGATAAGCAAAGTGCTTATAATAAGGAGATTACATGAATAAAAAATTAAAAACACCTGCCGTTGATTTTTTATTTGATGCAATTCTTAGTTTAAACAGCCCAGAAGAATGCTATGTTTTTTTTGAGGACATATGTACTATAAATGAACTGTTATCCTTATCACAACGATTCGAAGTTGCGAAAATGTTAAGGGAACACAAAACATATTTAGAAATCGCAGAAAAAACTGGCGCTTCTACTGCTACCATTAGTCGTGTGAATCGTTCCTTAAATTATGGAAATGATGGATACGATATGGTATTTGAAAGAATTGCTCCAGAATTACCTAGAAAAGATGAAGAATAAGGCGCGAGAGTGCATCTCGCCCCTGCTTTTTAGGGAATTTTTTAATTCATAGGAAATATAGCGAAGCGGAATTTCCTATGAATCAAAAAAAGAAATAGGACCTGTCTAAGTTGATAAGCCCTATTTCTTTTCTTTTTTATCTTTTTCCTTCTTTTCTTTCTTTTCACTCTGTTTCGCTGCCATTGGTGCAAGTTGTTCATCAATAATCTTTTCGATCATCATTTTCTTGCAGTACACATCGAAACTCAGCATACATATAAAGGAAAATGTCGTTAAGAATTCACGATCTTCTTCACTCTCTGCATTCTGGAACGTCTGCTCTGCGTTTTTGTATTGCTTAATTACACTTTTCACCATGTCATCAAGCTGATGCTTCTCAAACTGGTAGACTTCCTTGTAAATCTCCTCTAAACTTATGCCTCCAAGTTTACCATAAAATCTTTCCGTTAAAGGTTCAAAGATACTCTGGATATCACTTATGGATAAAAAGCTCTTAAAATAATAAATAAAGATCAAAAGCAACATATGTTCTTTGGAATACTTCTTTTTATTCGGGGAAGGAAGTAAATTATTCTTCGTATAATTATTAATCATCGTCTTGGTTAACATCTTATCATCTTCAAAACGCTTACAAGACTTTAAATGTTCATCCATAAAGGTTGTTACTTGATCCATATATAAGTCAATATCTGGAACCTCTGATGGTTTAATATAATTGACACGTTCCATTTTCTTTAAAAGCAATCTCAGATAGTCCTCATTCTTTTCTGCCAAAATGAATCACCTCACACCTCATTATATAGTATTTAAAACTATATCGCAAGCCATTTTTTTATTGTAAATGATATAAAGCAATGCTATAATTAGAATGTATGTTTGTTAACGAAAAAGCAAAGAATTGCACAATAAAGTAGATAATTGGAGGCAACTATGAGCATTTATGATACATTGAATCCTGAACAGAAGAAAGCGGTAATACACGATCGTGGGCCTTTGCTAATTCTTGCAGGTGCTGGTTCTGGTAAAACAAGAGTACTAACTCACAGAATTGCATACTTAATTGATGAAGTAGGTGTGAATCCTTGGAATATCCTTGCGATTACCTTTACAAACAAAGCTGCCCGTGAAATGAGAGAACGTGTAGACAATATCGTTGGTTATGGTTCAGAAAACATCTGGGTCAGCACCTTCCATTCCACTTGTGTAAGAATTTTGAGAAGATATATTGATCGATTGGGATATGATACAAACTTCACTATTTACGATTCAGATGACCAGAAGACTTTGATTCGTGAAGTTTGCAAATATTTAGATATTGATACAAAGAAATTCAAAGAACGTGCGATTATGTCTGTGATATCTCATGCAAAAGATGAGTTAATCGGTCCAGAGCAGTTTGAACGTGAAAATACTGTAGACTATGGACAGCGCACTATCGCTAAGATTTACAAAGAATATCAAGCACGTTTGAAAAAGAACAATGCTCTTGATTTTGACGACTTAATCAATAAAACCGTTGAATTATTCCGTACCAATGAAGATGTATTAGCTTACTATCAAAATCGCTTTAAATACATCATGGTGGACGAGTATCAAGATACGAACACTGCACAATTTGAATTTATCCGTACTCTTGCTTCTACTATCAATGAAAATGGGGAAGTGGAACACAACTTATGTGTAGTTGGTGATGATGACCAGTCAATTTATAAATTCCGTGGTGCGAATATTTACAACATTTTGAATTTTGAAAAGGAATATCCTGATGCAAAAGTCATAAAATTAGAGCAAAACTATCGTTCTACTAAAAATATTTTGGCTGCAGCTAATGAAGTAATTGCCAATAACTTAGAGCGTAAATCCAAAGCACTTTGGACTGACCAAGAAGAAGGCGAACCAATTCATTTCCAAGTATTTGATTCTGACCGTGAAGAAGCAGAAGCCATTGTGTTAGATATTTGTAATGCAATTAAAAATGATGCCGTTCAATATAGTGATTTTGCTGTTTTATACCGTACCAATGCACAATCCCGTATTCTAGAAGAACGTCTTGTGAATCTAGGTGTTCCTTATAAAATCGTTGGTGGTGTAAACTTCTATCAAAGAAAAGAAATCAAAGATTTACTTTGCTATTTAAAAACCATTGATAACGGAAATGATGATATTGCGGTGAAGCGTATTATTAATGTTCCAAAACGTGGTATTGGTCTTACAAGTATTGATAAGGTACAAGTTCATGCGATTAGTAAGGGAATTAGTTTTTACCAAGCTTTAAGAGAAGCGGAATATATTCCAACTTTAGGTCGTGGTGCTAGTAAAATAAGTCCATTTGTAAGTATGATTGAGATTTTGAAATCTAAGCTAGAAGAACCATCTTACTCTTTATTAGACTTATTTGATGAAATCTTAGAAGCAACTGGATATGTAGATGAATTAAGGGAAGACGGAACAATTGAGTCTCAGACACGTATTGAGAATATCGAAGAACTTCGTAATAAAATTGCATCGTATCTAGATACTACGGATGAACCTTCTTTAAGCAATTTCTTAGAAGAAGTTTCATTGGTTGCAGATATCGATAATGTGACGGATGATACCAACGTGGTTATCTTAATGACAATCCACAGTGCAAAAGGATTAGAATTTCCATATGTTTATATGTGCGGTATGGAAGATGGCATTTTCCCAAGTTATATGACAATTACTTCTGATGATGCTTCTGAAATTGAAGAAGAACGTCGTCTGTGTTATGTTGGCATCACTCGTGCTAAGAAAAAATTATCTCTTAGTGCTGCGAAAATGAGAATGCAAAATGGAGAAATGAAATTTAATAAGACGTCTCGTTTTATTAAGGAAATCCCACGCTTTTTATTAAAGCAAGTTGGTACTGCGCCTACTCCAAGATTCCCAAAAGAGAATTCATCCTTTACTGCTGCTGGATCTTATAAGAGTAAATTTGGAAGTACTACTCCTGCGAAGCAAAATATCTCTAGTATGTACAAATCACCTAGTAGCACCATATCCAAGAACAATATGTTTGACAAACCAAAGACAGGAAGCAGTTTACTAAACAGCATTCCAAATCTTCAAAAAGGCTTAAAGAGCTTCCAACCTTCTTATGGTGTTGGTGACACTGTAAAGCATATTAAATTTGGTATAGGTACGATTACGGATATGCAACAAAGTGGTACGGATTATGAAGTTACAGTAAACTTTGAAGGTAGCGGTCAAAGAAAACTTCGTGCTTCCGTTGCAAGACTGAAAAAGATGTAAAACTTCACTTCTCTTCCGATGCTAGATACCATATTTTTCATATTTTTTTATAGTAAAACGAATGGCATTGTGGTATAATAAGCATATTGTTAAAATTAATAAGGAAAAGAGGAAAGGACGTGTTTTTCATGAATACTAAACTTGAAGAAATTTCATCTAAATTAAGTCAGTTACTTCGAAAAAAAGAACAAGAAGAAAAAAGAACTTGTCCTGTAGTATGTGTTCTTGCTATCATTGGTGCAATCGCTGCCGTTGCAGCCATCGCATATGGTGTATACAAATACTTTACACCTGATTATCTTGAAGACTTTGATGATGATTTCGATGATGATTTTGATGATGACTTCTATGATGATGATGAAATTATTACATTTTCAACAAGCTCCAAAGAAGACACTTCTGACGAATCCAAAGAGACTGAAGAAACTGAGTCTGAAGAAAATTCTACTGAAGAGTAATCATATAAAACATGTAATGTTATAGTGTGAACTATTGAGGACTGTGAGCCAAAGTGCCCACAGTCCTTTTTGTTAGAAAACTTTATGTGTCAACATGATTCCATCTACATATTAGTTTATCAATGAAACAAGCTCGTATTTTACTCAATTTTTATTCAATTTTATTCCGCCGCTTCCTTTGCAAAATCCGTCGTTACCAAATCTTCATAAGGCACATATTCATTCAATACATTGGAGTCATTTAAGATGTCTTGTAGCAAATCAAAACTCTCTTTTTCAAAGATTGTGTTATCCTTCCAAGTATCTTGACTATAATATCGTTCCACGATCGCTTCAATTATCTTAATATCTGTCTCGTCAAATTGAGGTTTAATCACTTGGGCAATTTCTTCTGGTGTATGCGTTACTACATAGTCAATTCCTTTTTGTATTGCATTTGTAAAGGATTGAATTACCTCTGGATTCTCATTGATATAACTCTTCTTTGCCGAAAATGCAGTATATGGAACCATTCCGCTCTCCACACCAAGAGATGCCACAATTTTACCTTTTCCTTCTAATTCTAATGCTTCTGCTGCCGGCTCAAACTCAACGGTATAATCTCCTTCTCCTGATGAAAATGCTTCTGCAGTGTATCCAAAATCTATATTTTTAATAATGGTTAAATCCGTCTGTGGTTGCAACCCTTTTTGTTTCAAGATGTATTCAAAAATCATTTCTGGCATACCGCCTTCTCTTCCACCTAAAACCGTTTTTCCTTTTAAATTTTCCCATTGAAATTCCTCATCTAAATCTCTTGAAACTAAGAAATTACCAGCTCTTTGTGTTAATTGTGCAAAATTTACTACATAGTCTTTTGCACCCTCTTGGTATACATAAATAGAAGATTCTGAACCCATAAAACCAATTTCACTATCACCCGATAATACTGCTGTCATGGTTTTATCGGCTCCTAAACCGTTGACTAATGTGATTAATAGACCTTCTTCTTTGAAATATCCATTTTCAATTGCTACATACATCGGTGCGTAGAAGATAGAATGTGCTACCTCAGTTAGTGTGATTTCTGTATAGGCACTTTGTTTTCCACAACTTATGGTAGAGATAGAACATAGAATAAGAACTAATATAAGACTTACTATTTGCTTGATTCTTTTCACAAACATTCCCCATTTCCTATATATAACAATAGAATTTGCTATAATACTATATGAAAATGGTGGGGGAATTGTGCTTATAGTTTGACTGGAAAATCAATTACAAAATCATTTTCCAATGGCTGTAACATATGTACTTCCAATTCATATTCTCTACCATGAATGGTCACCTTACACTCAAGAAAATCCTCAAAAATCTTTTTTCTCAATTTTAACTTTACACGTTCAATTTCTTTCTTTTGACGAAGGAGAATCGGTATATTTTCTATTTCCTCATTTGCTTTTTTAGCTACACGTTCAATTTCACATTTAATACTATCCTCATCAAAATGTCGAGTAATTACACCAATATGTTCTTCTTCCTGATAGTCACTAAAATACTGTAGCATAGCCTGCTTATGTAAGAATCCGTCCTCTAATTGTTCAATAAAATCTGGTATTTCATCCTTGCCTCCTGTCTTTGACTTTACATCAAATAAATAGGATGCCATTCTTTTTTCTTCATCATTGACAAGAACACAAAGTAAATCTAATACCTTACAACTACCTTTTGTCAAATAAAGAGGACGATATTCATTTCCATATACTCCATACTCATTTTCTTTCAACTGAAAATCTACATTTACAATATCCTTTGCTGGATCATCAACATGTACTTCTTCCAATTTTAACTTCATTGCTGTCGGTACACTATACAATGTACTTTTCTGCAAATTTTCTTTATCCCTTATCTTTGTTCCGTTTAACTTTTTCATTCATCTAACCCCATTATTATTTTCGATTCTTCGTATAAATTGTTCAAATTGTCACTGAACTGACTGAAATCATACCCTATATAAGGAACCTTCTGAAATTTCAGTTCTTCTACTTTACTCTTACCATTTGGTAGATTAACAAACTGATATACATGTACATTATCTGTATGAAGTAAATCTTCTTCAGAAAGATTTAACTTATCTAGTTTTTTCTTTTTAAGCTCGTCACGAATATGTTCATAAGATAGTAGTAACAAGTTATTGATTTTGCTTGCCATTGTATCACTATGCGTACTTACGATTAAACGGTAGCCATGATTTATCATTCGATTTAATAACCTTGCCATCTCTACTTGCTTACTTGGATGAAGGCTCGTTTCTATCTCATCTAGAATGATAAATTTTCTTCTATCTTTCGCTATTAATATTTGCTCTATTGGAGAAATTTCATTTACCATAGATGATGCAAGGAATAATGGAATTTTCACATCTTTTCCTAATGGGATATAACTACTATGCTCTTTATCTTTAAAATCAATGTGACCTTCAATAATATTCTCATCAATAAAATTTATTAATTCTTGATTTTCCTTGATACTTAATTCATCTACAACCTTCGTTTGCCCAAATCTCAAAAATTCATAAACAGGTGTTGTAACACCTAATTCATCATTATCATTCTCCTCTGAACTATAAGCTAATTTATCTACTTTGCTAGCAAAATAATTATTACGCAAAAGAAGCATTCCTGTTCTTGAAGCTGGCAAATAAATTAGTTTACCAAACAATTTTACTATGTTATCTCGAATAAAATCATTAAAACGCTCGACATAATCTAATAAATAATCATTAATATTATATCCTTTCTTAATAATTATTACATCAGCACTACCTTTTTTTTCTCTTGTATCCTTAACTAAATAAAATCCTACACTGCTCTCCCTGTCAACAATAGTATTATATATATCCTCTATTTCTTTATCATTCTCAGAAAATTTACCTTTGTCGAAATCTCCAAATAATTGTTTTGCTATATCTTCGCGTAGATTTATATTCGATATTACCCCATAATTCAACTCATAATCTTCATTTTCATCTAAAATAAATTCAATTTTAAGCTCTTCAATTTGAACACTATATTGAAAAATTTCATATACAATATTATCTTTATTTTTTTGTAAGTAACCATTTACAGCATCTTCAATAAGTTTCATATTTTCTGAGTTAATTATAACTTTGCTATCCCTTTTTAATACTTCTACTATTTCCGATATTCTGTCTGCTTCTTCTTCACTAAACTTAATGTGTCTTATCACCCCATAAATCAACTGCATCATATAAGTTTTTCCACTATTATTATTTCCAACAAAAATAGTATAGTCACCTATATTAACACTGGCTTCTTCTATTTTCCCAAAATTTTTAACAGAAAGAATTATCTGCATACTTATTTCTTCCTCTCTATGAATTATCTATTTCCTCTATTATATCTCATATTAATTCTTTTACAACATTAGACTTTACGAATATTTCGCTCACCAAACAACTTCTCAACCGCCTCATAATATTCCCCAAGCCTATTTGACTTACGAATCGCCTTCACGTACTTCTCTGAATCTTCAAACATCTGTCCCATATAGAACCAAACTTCCTTCATCTTAAACAATACATTTTTATCCCCAGACACCGCTTGTTCATATCCTGCACAAAGTTCATCATGAAATGCTTTTAATACGTTTTTATCCAACGCTTTCCCTTCTTGTATCTCATCTGCGAATCCTGGGTTACGTAGTAATCCCCTACCTAACATAATGCAATTGATATCTGGAAAGCGTTGTTGCAACTTTGCTAAATCTCCTGTTGTATTGATATCCCCATTATAGCAGACAGGATTTTTACTTTCCTTCACTGCCTGTTCAAACACATCCCAATTCGGTGTATTCTTATAAAAATCTTTCTGCACTCTAGGGTGAATAATCAATTCTTCAATTGGATATTGATTATAAATCTTTAAAAGTTCCTCAAACTCTTCTGGGCTATCCAATCCAATACGTGTCTTAACAGATAACTTCACTGAAATTCCATCATACACTTCCTCAAGAAAGCGATCCAATTCTTCTGGAAATGCAAGAAATCCTGATCCTCTCTTCTTTGTTACAACCGTACGTGCTGGACAACCAAGATTGATATTAATCTCCTTGTAACCATATCCTTCTAAAAATTTTGCCATCATAATAAATTGTTTGGCATTATTGCTTAATATCTGTGGTACTGCATAAATACCTTGATTATTTTCAGGTAAAATATCTTTTCGTTCTTTTGATTTTAACTTTCCCGTTTGATTAGTTACCAAAAACGGTATGAAATATTTATCTATATTGCCAAAATACTTTCTATGTGCATCTCGATACACATGTCCTGTAATTCCTTCTAATGGTGCAAAGTAAATTGTATTTTTCATTTATCCTATTCCTTTTTCTTATCTTTTTTTCTTATCTAATTTTCTCTTATTTATGTTTCCTTCATAAATCGTAACATTTTTTCATAAGTTTCTTGTCCCATTTTGTACCCGTGTGAATAGAAACTTTCCATTTTTCCCATATCAGGCTCCATACGTCGCACTGCTAACTCACGTGGTCGTATCACAAAGGCCTTTCCTTGCTTCTCATATCGTTCCATTGCTTCTAATTGCTTTTTGTACATCTGTGGTCGATTTCTTATTGTCTCCAATAAGTCTGGATATTTATGATACATTCGATAGTATAACCGACTTAACTGCTTTGGTAAATTAGGAATATATCCTTCATTGTGCGTCATGACAACTACTACTTTATCACAACCTTCTACTTCCATGGCTCGTTCCACCGGAATAGAATCTGCCAATCCCCCATCAAGATACTTTTCGTTGTCTATCTCAACCATATCAGATAGAATCGGCAAACTACTAGATGCTCGTCCTTTCAACATCAACCTTTTACCATCTTCTCTTTCCTCTAAATACTCTGCTTTTCCTGTTCTACAGTTCGTTACTACAATCTCATTCTTCATAGGTGAACTAAAATACGTATCCCAATCAAATGGAAACTGTTTATAAGGAAATTCACTAAATACCCTTTCTAAATCAAACAAGCGTCCAGTCTTCAAAAATCTTCGAATTCCAAAACATGCATCCTGTTTTTCCGAAAGCATGCACTTCTTTGTTCGTTCTGCCTGATTTGACAAATAGTCCAACGCATTACATGTACCTGCTGATACACTCACAACATAAGGAAATATTAACTTTTGTTCCATCCAATAATCCAATACACCTGCCGTAAAGATTCCCTTGCAAGCTCCTCCCTCTAGTACTAAACCAATCTTCACACTCTCATCTCCGATATATTTGATTTTGTTGTACATCAAAGTATATCCCAAAAAAATATTTTTGTATACAGGCACAAAAAATAAAATGATTAATATGCTAATTCCAGTCAATACTTTTACTGAATTCATATCAGAAAGGGTTGAGGTATATGCGTATTTTTTCAAATCAGGTATTTCACATAGAAGATGTTGATTTTTCAAAGTGGCCTACTATTAACGGGGATGATATCATCCTAGAAACTGCGCGAACAGAATATCTTGAGAATTGTTTAGACTTGTTAAACCACTATATGAACCGTTATGCTTCCCATATTAATTATCCGATCTGGGAACAGTATGCTACCATAGTCGAAGATATTCTTACTGCTCGATAGTAGCTGTACATGATGATGTCTTTTTTTACATGATGTCTTTTAGTTTCCTTTTTTTATTTTTAAACATTCGCACGGGAACAAATTAGTCACTCTAATTTTGTCACCACCCGTGCGATTTAAGAATATCTTAATCATTCTTTCTTCACAAAGAAATAAGCCCCAATACTTTCTTTTGGAATCTCTAATAATTCTACCGCTCGCTTAATCTCACTTTGTCGAAATTCCAACTTACTATTCAAGCGTTGGCTTAACGAAACTCGACCAAGTCCCATCTCTTCAGCAAAACGTTCCTGTGTTCCATACCGTTCCTTTATTAACCCCATTAGAGCTCTGTAATTGTATACGTTTTTCTCATTCATTCCAATTGCTCCTTTTTCCTTTATGCTTCTGTCAAACTTCTAAAAGAAAATAAGAACCACCCACAAGCAGTTCTTATCTTCATGTATATCAATTGTTAAAAGGGGGCGATTTTTTGTACTTCGTCGTTTTCACATATACTTCTGAAAAGAAGTAATCTTCTAACTCTTCCCAATCAATATTCAATAATTGACATGCCCTCAATATTTCATCTTGGGTAAATTCTAGTTTATTACTAAGACGCTGACTCAAAGAAACTCGGCCAATCCCTAATTCATCTGCAAACTTTTCTTGTGTATCATAGCATTCCTTAATTTTTCCACGTAAACGGTTATAGTTAAACTTATACCTTTTCTTTTCATTCATACATTCTTTCCCCATCATTGGCTCCTTTTCATTCTAATATCATTTACATAGGGAGGGGTGCCTTTCAGCACCCAAGAAGTCCGAAATATAACTTCTTCTGTAGGTAACGGAGATACCCGTATACTATGAGTTCTTTCATTTACTAATTATGCTCGATAGGATTCATGTAGCATAATCGTGAAAGAATCTATTACAACCAGTATCAATGGGGACTGGTTATAATCTGCGTCGCTGTTCTGGTAAGACACTTAATTTGGGGAATAGAAAGGGGTACATCAAAACAAGCGAACTTCAACCAATGACCCTGCAAATATTAATTCCACTTCTACCTCACCAGAACAAATCTTGAAAGAAAATATGATGATTGAAGCTCACATGTTTTGTATATTTTTATTATATTACAAGCAAATTTTGTTTCAATATGTCAGTCCCATTATTCATGTTTTTGTGCTTATTTGGCAATAACCTATTTATTTCATCATTAAAACAGTTTATTCTACTCTTTCAATAAAGCATGGCAAATTCAACATTTCTACAAAAGGAGTGTCCTCAAACACTCCCTTTTCTAATTACTTTCTTTTCAATTTTTCAGCTAATTGAGCTGGTAGCTTATCTTGATAAAGCCAAAACCAACAAGCTGAATTTACATTTTTTCGTGCCACAGTTTCTGCTGTCTTTACTAAAATATCTTGTGCATCCTTCTTCATATGTGTCCCTCCTTTTCTAATGTTCTATAAAAATATCTAAGGTCGTTCCTATGTATTTCATTTACATGCTGTGTTAGAGAGCAACCTTTTAGATACTTTTTTCAGTAAACTAATAAATTGTATTCTACCTATTTCCAATACTTCCGATAGGTCTTTTCTACATGTTGCTGATATGTTTTTCCTATTCGATATACATCTCTAGTGGAAACAAATACATCATTTCCTTCAATACAAATAATCTCATTCATGTTAAGAATTACACTTTGACTAATTCGTAGAAAACAAGGTGTTAACCTTTGTTCCATCGCTGCAATTGTATCTCTTACTTCATAGATTCCGTGGTCTGTCTTAATTCGAACCTTCTTCTGAATTTTTTCCATACTAATAATGGAATTCATTTTTACCTTTATCACTTTTTTACTAATAATAAATTCAAGCAAATTCTTTGATTCTAACTTAGAGTCCATCGTAACTTGTGCAAATGCACGTCGAAATAGTATCCCAAATTTCTCATCATCTACTGGTTTTCCTAGTAATCCAAATGCCATAAGCAAACTTGCCTCATTCCGATACTGCACATATCGTGTAATAAAAATAATTGGAAGATTTGGTTTCTGCTGTAACATACGCCTTGCAAATTGCAAACCACTCTCTCCTGCTATGTCAATATCTAAAATAGCTATATCAATCATATCCACATAACGAAACAACTCTTCACTTAATGTTCTATATGTATGTATCTCTATCTGACTTTCTAGTTCATGGCTTAATTTTTCTACTAATTCCTTATTAGCTTGTAAACTATCCACATCATCTTCACATATCAAAACATGATACAAATATCCATTTAAATTTGTCATGTACATCCTTCCCTCTTATCTGGTATAAAACAATCAACCTCAAATAATGTACGATGTAATTGAATTCGCATCACCCCATTATTATGCTCCACTACTCTCTTCACAATAGAAAGTCCCTTTCCATGCATTTTCGTATTACTCTTTGAAGTACTAAATAGTGTCTTCATGGATACCGACTCTGGCTGATAATAATTCATGCAATGAATTCGATAACCATCCATTCTACGGCTCATTTCTAGAAAAATTTTTCTCTGTTTCCCTTCTAAAGGTTCCACTGCTTCTATCGCATTCTCTAAAATGTTATACAGTACCTTACTAAGTTCCTTTGATGTAAGATTAAATTCTGAACCAATGATGATATGTTCAAATACAATATTCTTTTCATGTGCCTTGCCAGCCATAATATTCAACGTATTGGCTACAATCTGATCCGAAAGAATAAAGATATCTTCCACTTGCCTTAACTCATCTGCAATTCCACACACATAATTGCGCAGTTCGTTATACTGTTCTTTATACACAAAATGCTGTATCATAGAAACATAAAATGCCATATCGTGACGCAGTTGCGACAACTGTGTACTCAACTCATTTACACTTCGATTGCGCTGTAATTCATAAGTCAATTCATCAAAGTCTTTCTGATAATGATAAAAAGTATGTAACACATAAATCATGACTCCTACTAAGCAGACTTGAACCATCAAAAATAATGCTATCACTAACGTATTCTCTAATACTTCCTCTGAATATCGAAACACCATCGAAAATGGAATCTCAAATGCCACAACTCCTATCAATAACGGCAAACTCTTTGGATTGTCGTATATCTCTTGAAAAAATGATTCTTCTTTTTTTCGAAAGAGCAACCGACACAAAAGCACTAAAATCATTCTAGAACCTAGCGTACAAATCACATTATCTAATCCTAATTGCGATATCTCAAAAAGCCTCTTATTTGTAATGAGCATATAAAACATAACAAATATAATCTCACTACATAAATTACAAACTAAGAATACGCATAGCAAAATACTACAATATTTGAAAGAACTTTTCACAATCCAAAAAGTAGCTGTAAATAGATATACAAGTAGAAAAGTCGTACTCCATAATGTAAACTGTTTTCCTGCATGATTTACTATTCCATTGCCATACCAAGTAAGTGAAACATATTGTTTCACAAGTGTTAAACTATAATAACCGAATAAGATTGCAAATACATGAATTCGCCTAATATGTACAAGGTGGGATGATCGTATGGAATACCACCATAAAACTGGCTCTATCCAATATAAAATCACTATAATTCCAATATATATTCCTAACAAACAATTCCTCCAATTTCTTTGCGTTTATACAATCAATGATATAATAGCATCCTTATACGCAGAATTCAAGAGTAAAATGTCCTTTTTGTTGAATTTATGCAAAATGGACAATAATCTGTAACTTTTTATACAAAAAAGCCCAATCATTACTTTTTACATAATGATTAGGCTTTCTCTATTTTTAACATTATTCAATTATAACCTAATTTCCATAACTAATTTCCAAAGAAACTAAATGGATCATTTCCACCAGAACCAGAGTATGGATCGGAACCATAGGAATCATTTCCGTATGGATTTGTTTGTTCTGCGCTACCATCGTTTCCACTATTAGCATTAGAATCTGACTCATAATCGGATTTTGCACCAATTGTAACATTTAATTCAGTTGTTACATACTTACCACCTTGGTTTACTGCAACATTAATAGTTACTTTATCACCAACGCTTAAAGTATCTAATACAGACATTAAATCATCCGATGTGGCAATTTCCTTACCATCTAATCCTACGATAACCATACCTGCTTTTAATCCTGCTTGTTCTGCTGGTGAACCAGCTGCAACTTCTGTTACGTACACACCTTCTGGAATATTAAATCTCTTAGAATTACTGGAGGTAATATTTTGACCAACGATTCCTAAATAAGCTGTGTTATTATCGGATGCGATATTTCCTTCCATAAGGTCTTGAATAATTGGAAGAGCGTCTGTAATTGGGATAGCGTAACCCATACCTTCTACTTCTGTTGTTGCAGTTTTTGCTGAGTTAATACCAATTAATTGACCTTGTGCATTTAGTAAAGCACCACCACTGTTACCTGGATTAATCGCAGCATCTGTTTGCATTAATGTCATAGAAGAATCTTCTACTGCAATTTCACGCTCCAATGCACTAACATGTCCAACTGTAACTGCTTGACCATATCCTAATGCATTTCCAATTGCAATAGCCATCTCTCCAACTTTTGTTTTATCGGAATCACCTAAACTGATGACTTTGATTTTGCTCTTTGTTTCGTCTGTAATATCAGCGAACTTAACCGCAACTACTGCTAAATCAGCACTGGAATCAGAACCTTTAATTGTTCCTGTTACTGTAGCTTCATCAAAGAATGTTAATTCAACGGTTGCATTTGCACCTGATACTACGTGATTATTTGTTACAATTAATACTTCGTTTGTATTCTGACCGATGATAATACCAGAACCGCTTCCTTGTACATCTTCGGAATATGTTCTACCAAAAAAGTCGCTCACTGTTTCTGTTGTTGTTGTTGTGATAGATACAATAGAAGGCATAACATTTTCCACTACTAATGCAACAGAGTCAGTTGTTGCTTCCGCTCCCTCTGTTGTCCCAAGGATACCTTCGGATGGAACATCCATTGTTGCATCCGGTGCTTGGCTACTTATATTCATTTTGTTGGATTCTTTGAACTGATCCATAACTGTGCTGACACCGTAGACACCACTTCCCAAAACAGCTACTACACTTGCTGCAACCACAACACCTGTAACTGTCTTTTTCCAGCTTTTCTTTGGTCCTTTTGGATTTTGTCCATTATAACCACCATTGTAAGGATTGTTATTCTGATTATTATCTAAATTATTTTGATTATCCATACCATCATTATTCATCCAAAAAACTCCTTCCACCTATTTGAATCATAAACCTTGTTCTCATTTTACCAACAAAATATGTTTACTTTGTGAACTGAAATTCGAATGTTGATTTATTTTTGCGTTTTCACTCGAATTCTATCCCATTACCTTTTAATGTGTTCTAAAATTACCAAGAATCCTACAAACACTGGCTTCTTCTTGAATTCCAAAGATGGCGTTTTGAACTCCTGGATCTTTTAAATTACCTTCTACTTCAACGAAAAACCTATACTCCCATTTTTTTCCTTGAATTGGTCTTGATTCAATCTTGGTCATATTTAAATTATTATAAATAAAATTTGATAACATATTATACAAAGATCCACATTCGTGAGGCAATTGGAAACAAATACTCACTTTATTCGAATCTTTCAAATACTCTCTCTTTCTTGAGATAATGATAAATCGTGTTGTATTAGTCTCTTCAAAATTGATATTCTCTTTTAATATTTCAAGCCCATAACATTCAGCTGCACGGCGACTTGCAATGGCTGCCTGTGTCATATCCTTTTCTTCCATTACCTTTTTCGCACTTGATGCTGTGCTTAGATAAGGAAGCCGTTGAATCTGTGAATATTGTTCTAAAAAGGATGCACACTGCATGATTCCCTGTTGATGAGAATACACTTTCTGAATCTCTTCTATCTTAGTCCCTGGCAATCCTAATAAGCACTGCTCCACCTTGATCTCATGTTCACCAACAATATAATTATCATAATCAATTAGCAAATCAAAGCAGTCTGTGATTCCACCAGTAGAAGAATTTTCAATTGGGAGCACTCCATACTCGGCGGTTCCTTCTTTTAGACATTCCATTACATCTTTAAACGTAGGAACTGAAAAAGCATCTGCTTTTCCTTCAAAAAATTCTAGCATAGCTTGCTCTGTATACGCACCTTTTTCACCATAGTAAACCACTTTTTTATCGTGAAAATCTAATTTATCCACTTCAACAAAATTTTGCTCATACTCCTCACTACGCAAATGACTATATTGCAATTTTCTACTAATAGACATGATCTGTGTATATAATTCCTGAACACTTTGTTTATTGAATTCATCTTCCACTAAACTAGATAACTTTTCGAGAATCTGTACTTCTCTCTCCTTATCATATATTTTCTTTCCTGTTTGTTTCTTATACTTAGCAACTTCAACCGAAACACCCATTCTCTTCTGAAACAATTCAACTATTTGTCTATCGATTTGGTCTATTTTTTGTCTGCTTTCTTGTAAATCCATACTACCGTTCCTTCCATTGTTTCCTATATGTATACAACATTATTTTTTTAATTTATTCCGAAATTAATTATATACTAGTGCTTGAAAAATAACAAGACTAAGCCCCTCCAACTTTAGGTTGCATTGAAACAATTGGTAATTTATAATAGTCTTAATAAAGAAAATAGGAGGTAACGCAGTGATAAAGAAGATTTTACTCACACTGATGACTTTATGCATCCTTGGAATTGTAATATACGTTAATGTAACCAATAAAATGGAGTATAACGATGATTTCACAATTGGCAATACCCCTGGTAATCTAATGAATAATGGTCTCTTTTGTGAAGAGGGCAACAAAATTTATTTTAGCAATGCAAATGATTATGATAGATTATATTCTATGGATTTAGATTGTAAAAATTTCAAGAAAATTGCTGGAAATGCAGTTTCTAAAATCAATTGTGCTGGTAAATACATATATTATGCTAGTATAAATAACAAATATAAAGACATTGATAAAACAGACTCCACTGGAAGTACACTTTCCTCTGGTGGCATCGGTTTATTTCGATGTGAAAAGAATGGTGCTCACTCTACTACTTTATATGATAATGCAGTAGGAAATGTCTCACTAGCAGGCAATAACTTATACTATCAACATTATGATAAAGTAAATGGTTTAACTTTATATAAAGTTCGAATTGATGGCAAGGAAGGAAATTGTTTATTTAATACCAATATCAATCCAAGTGGCATTTACAATGGAAGCTTATATTATGCCAACACAAAAGATAATCATAACATTTATAAAATGTCATTAATGGACGATTCTTATGAAATGTTTTTAGAAGGAAATTTTTCACAAGTCCTTCCATTTGAAAATTATGTTTATTATCTTGATTTAAACAATAATTATGCATTAACTCGTGTGGATCTGGATGGACAGAATCCTGAAGTGATTGTAAATAATCGTGTGTTAACATATAACTTTAGCACAGATGGAACTTACCTTTATTATCAGATTGATAATGGCGATGAAAGTCGCATGTGCCAGATGAATCTTTCAACCATGCAAGAAAATATCCTTATAAAGGGTAATTACTGCGATATTAATGTAACAAGTAAATATGTCTTCTTCCGTGGATTTGATAACAATCTTATGTATGTTGTGGAAGTGACAGAACAGCCAAAGTTAAATATTTTTTCACCACCTGTGAAAAAGTAATTTAAATAAGCAATTTAAAAAATAAGTAATCCGAAAAATATGAATAAAAAATCCTCTTTTCTAAAGCAAGTTTTTTAGTTTGCTTATAAAAAAGAGGATTATTTTTTTACCTTAATGCGTTTTTCAAATGTAGTTTAAGCTAACCAAACTTCAGTTTAATTTTCCCCCTGAAAATACTGATATATCTCACCTAAGAAAGATAATGACCCAAATGCTAATATTACTTCTTCCTCATCTTGAGCTTGATTCGTATTACATTGCTTAACTAACAAATCCAATGCTTGTTTTGCTGTTTTCTCATCAATTACATCATCTACATATTTACTTACAACAACTGCAAGTTCATCAGATGGTAACGCCCTCGGATTATCTGACTGAATGGTAATAACTCGTTTGGCAAATGGTGTTGTCAGTTCAAGGATTTTCTCATACTCTTTATCTGCAAACACTCCCATAATGAACGTTAGCTTTTTATTTGGAAAATACAATTGTAAGCTCTTCGCAAGGGAATGGGCAGCATCTTCGTTATGTGCACCGTCTACGATGACCAATGGCTTTCTATTTACAATGGAAAATCTGCCTTTCCATTCTGTAGTTGCAAGACCTTTTTCCATCGCTTCGGTTGTAATAGAATATCCCTTTCGTTTTAAACATTCTGCTGCTTCTATTGCAAGTGCCACATTCTTTGGTTGATTTTCACCTAATAATGTAATCTGATATAGATGATTCTTGTACCTAAAGGATGTTCCATCAAGAGAGTATTCTATATCCGATAATTTTTGAAAATCTGCTTTATGATAGGTTGCTTCTGCATTTCTACAAGCAGCTTGAATAACCGCTTCAATTTCAGTACCATCTTCACAGTAAGCAAAATCATAGCAAACTACATCAATCCCATGCTTAATAATACCTGATTTTTGCTCGGCAATCTGAGCTACTGTATCACCAAGCACACCCATATGATCTTTACTAATGGATGTTAGGATTGCAAGTTCTACATTTTCCACAATATTTGTCGCATCCTCTCTTCCACCTAGTCCAGCTTCTAGCACAACATAGTCACAACCTTGTTCCAGAAACTCTAAAAATCCGATTACGGTCTCTATCTCAAAGGCTGTTGGCATCTCCAAATTTTCTTCTTTCATTTTCATAATAGCATTTTTTATCTGCTCTGTTTTTTCACAAATGGAATCTTTACTAATATATCTGCATCCATTCTCATCTTGTATCTGTATGCGCTCACAATACTCTATAATAGTTGGCGAGACATATCGACCTATCTTGTACCCTGAATGTACTAAAATACTTGATAGATAAGCCCCTACTGAACCTTTTCCATTGGTCCCTGCAATATGAATGAATTTTAACTTTTTATCTGGACTCCCTACTCTGGCTAATAAATTGCGAATTTTATCAAGCCCAAACACCATCCCTTTTGGATTACAACTCTCAATAAACTCTAATGCTTGTTCAAAATTCATATTTTCCTCCTAACTCAGTTGACCTTAGACCACCATGTAAGTTCAACTTTCTACCTAACTTCTAATAACGCTCATCAATCACTTGGAAAATATAAAATTTCAAATACAAGGATTCATCTGCTGCCCATAAAATTGGATGATCTGCTGCTTGTGTGCGGAATTCAATTTGTCTTAACCGTTTGTGTGCACTACGAGCTGCTTGTTTAATTGTCTCTGTGAATAACTCTGGGTTCATGAAATGTGAACAAGAACATGTTGCAAAGTAGCCACCATCTTTTACTAATCGTAAACCACGCATATTAATTTCACGATACCCTTTTGTCGCATTTTTGATAGAAGAACGAGACTTTGTAAATGCTGGTGGATCTAAGATAACAACATCGAATTGCTCTCCCTCTTCTTCTAATTTCGGTAATAAATCGAAGACATCTGCACATTGGAATTTTACTACGTCTTCTAAACCGTTTAAACGAGCATTTTCTCTTGCTTGCTGGCAACCTAACTCAGAAGCATCTACTCCTAATACACTCTTGGCACCTGCGATACCTGCATTTAAGGCGAAAGAACCTGTATGTGTAAAGCAATCTAATACCTTTGCATCTTTGCAGTAAGAATGCATTGCCTTACGATTGTATTTTTGATCTAGGAAAAATCCTGTCTTTTGACCTTCTGCTACGTCAACGTAATATTTTACTCCATTTTCAATAATCTGTACTTTTGTATCGAATGGTTCACCAATGAATCCTTTGAAACACTCCATTCCCTCTTGTTTACGAACTTTTACATCGCTTCGTTCGTATACACCACGGATTGCGATACCGTCTTTGGCTAATGTTTCCTTGATTAATTCTACAATCTCTAATTTCATTTTATCAATTCCTAGAGCTAAGGATTGCACCACTAATACATCTGAAAATTTATCCACAACTAATCCTGGAAGAAAATCGGCTTCCCCAAAGATAAGTCGGCAGCTACTTGTATCTACTGTTTTTTTACGATATTCCCATGCTGCTTCTACTCGTTTCTGTAAAAATGCACGATCGATAACAGCGTCTATATGCTTTGACATCATACGAATTGTTAACTTTGAATTGGTATTAATAAAACCTACGCCTAATGGAAAATCGTCAAAGTCGTACACGCATACCATATCACCATTTTCTATTCCATCTTCCATGGTATCAATTTCATTATCATAAATCCATAAACCACCTGATTTAAATTGTCTTGCTTCGCCTTTTTTTACTTTCACTGCTGGATAACTCATGTTTTTTTCTCTCCGTTCTTTGTGTACTTATATCTCTGTCAGTATAGTCCAAGTATGTAAAATTCGCAAGAGGTCTCTCCCTATATCGAAACCTCTCTACTCACCAAACTCATATATTCCCACTTCTTCCATGGTATTTAAATCTGTCGCAATTATTTTATTCCCAAATACTACTGTATAGAATGTATCTCCTACATACGTTCCTCTGACATCCCCAATATACTCTTTCTCCAAATCGCATGTAACTACTTTATGCCTTGTAAATCCTTTATTTTTATCATAAGAATAAAGATTATAGTCCTTATACCAAGTATCTCCACCATAGCCTTCACTAGCAAATCCAAATACATTTTTCTTTGGACTGATACAAAGTGCCTTGTATTCATACAGGCAATCGCTGTAATCGTATTGCTTTAATACGGTTTTATCAAGTTCTTTTACATCACTTGGATCTGAGATATCAAACATAGATAATTTTAGTCCTTCCTGTGCATTGTTTTCCACTTCCACACCGATTCCTAATAACAAATCTTCGGAATATGGATGCAGGTACTCTGAAAAACCTGGTATTTTTAACTCTCCAATGATTTTAGGATTCTTTGGATCGGATAAGTCTACCGAAAATAGCGGATCAATCTGTCTAAATGTCACAAAATATCCTATGTCACCGATAAATCTTGCAGAATAAATATTTTCACCTGGCGCAATATCCCCAATTTCACCAACAACTTTTAGTTCTTGGTCTAACACATACAAACAATTTTCCTCTTGTGTTTCCGTCTCTATTTCACTCACTGAATCTTCTAGTACAACATAATCTACATTTCTATATGTATTCTGCATCATTACCAAACGTAGATATCCATTGTACTCGTTAATTGCAAAGGAATCTGAGATATAACCGTCAACCTTTCCCTCTGCTTCCATGGCAAGCTCGCCATTCTCATAGGCAATACGCATAAATTCAGTCTTTGTTACATCATCTTCTACTCCTGTACCATACAAGTACATATTACTCTCACTCATATAAAAGTTTTCACCAGTTGTTAATACGGAGATATTATCTTTCACCTTATAGTCATCCTCTAAGGAAAAACTAGCACAAGTAACGAAATTTTTCGTTTCTCCAATCTCTGGTATGTAGATACAATCTGCCGACACCAAACAGTCATCCACTTCTGGAATATATTCTTCCTTGGCAATTTTCGTCTGATAGTCATTTAATTTTTCAGTTACCAGATACATATAATTGTTATCCATTCGACTACTCACATAGAGTCCTTCTTGCGTACGTGTCTGCGCCAACTTTGGATTACTCCTATCGGAAATATCATAGAAACTAATTTTGATACTTTCATGATCATCTTCAAATAAAATAAGGGTATCGTCTGCTAAATAAAAATCATTTAGAAAAAGACTTTCTTCCCCATAAATGCTTGCATCATCATTGGGTTCTATGATAGAAACGGTTTCCATCTCTTTGCCATCCACTTTTACGATACGAATCTGAGTTTTTGCATCTGTGTCAAATTTATACTCATACAGATATAAATATTCACCATCATTTTTAATAATATCGCCTTCATCAATCCCCTCTGTTACTACATTGGTGCTTCCGTAATCAGCTGTAGAAGAAGATACCGATTCCGTTGTTGCACTATCTTCTACACACTCTACTGAACATTCTTTATCTTCACTGGTGAAATATTTCCCAAAATTGCGAAGCTGTTCTAATTTTTGTTTTGCAGTAATAGTATTTAGTCGTTTGTAAAGTTTTTTGTAGCTTCCAACAGGTTGAACATTTGATGTTACTTCTTGTTCTGCCCCTGTCATTAATGGTTCTGATACGGGATTGTTCTTACATCCTGTGGTTGAAATCATCATGATTATCATACATAGCCATAGTGTTTTCTTTCTCATTGAAACTCCTCCTATTCACTTATCTCTACTCTTTCCTTTCTACTCTCCTTGAAGCTCCCGAATGTCAAATGTTTCTTCCTTTCCTTCACCTGTTATGATTGATAGCGTACTACCTTCCATATAAAAACCTTCGTATGAAGCTTCTATCGATACGGTTCCTGTCATCTGCGGATGTTCTACATGTTCAAAATCATCTACTGAAAATGTACAAATACTAGTTGTTTCTCCATCTGATGTGATACAAATTAGGATTCTTGCGTATCGTAAAATGTATTTCACTTCTTGTTCTAAAGTCAATTGAGTAACTTCTTGATCACCCTTTTTGATTATGACTTGATTAGCTTTTCCTTCGTAATTATAGGTTCCGTCTCGGTATTCTACCTTTTCTAAAAGCGCATCTTCACTATATTCTTGATTCTCGCTATCTTCTATTGCTTCTGTAGATTCAATTGTTGTGTCTTCAGAGGATGATGCCAATGTGGAATCGAATTCTTTGTTGTTCTGAACATCTTCTTGTACACTTTCCTTTGATTGTTCTTGCCCTGCTTCAACTCCATCCAAAACTTCACTCTCTGTAATCTCAACGGAATCCATCGTTGCATCTTCGCATACACTTTCTACCGCACTACAATCTTCATCTGTACTACTAAAGTGTGCAATTTTATCAACTTGCCAAGATACCCCTGCAACGAAAGCGAATGTTGCTACTGCCATAAGAATACGCTTGCCATTTTTCATGAATTGATGTTTTTGATTTTGGTTTTCATTTTGAATGCTATGATCTGGATAGCTTTCTTCTATCTCTTCTTGTTGATCTAACTGCTTCAGTTTTTCTAGCATTTTCTCTGGTGATAAAGATTCTGGAATTTCGATTTCTTCACTTTCCTGCTTCATCTTTTCCTCCAGCCATTGGAATTCTTCTTGTTCTTTCTCTACATCCTGTGCTGAATATCTCATACCATCCCTCCGTTCTTATCCATTTCATATCCCAGTGAATCTTTTAGCTTTTCCAATGCCCGTCGGTATTTTGAACGAATGGTACTATGCTTTTTATGTAAAATCGTACTGATTTCCTTTCCCTTGTAACCTCCAAATACACTCATGGTTACAATCAAACGTTCTTCCTCCGACAGACTGTCCAAGGCATTTCTTACACTGGTATGTTCCGAAGGGTCATAGACCTTATCAGGTATTTGTTCTGTGATTTCCTCACATTGTTTTTGATACTCTCTAATCTTCTTTTTACATTTATAGCTGACAATCTGAAATATCCAGCTTTTAAAGGAATCCGGATTCTTTAATTGATTTATATTTCGATACGCATCCATAACTGCCTCACTTACAACATCTTCCGCGTCATGCTGATTTTTCAGCGTGTAATAAGCGAAACGATATAAGTCTTTATAAACGTCTTTATAAAGCTCGGCAAATGCTTCTGGATCCTGATTTTTTGCGCGCATTACGAGTTGCTGATTTGTTTTCATTCTTATCCTCCCATCTTCTTTGCATCTCGGTTCGGATCAAATGCATTTCTAATATATAAGTGTATTATAATGTTAAAAATGTTGCACGAAAGAAAATTTTTTTTTATACTATGTAGTAAACTCGATTGGAGGTACATAAGAAAGATGAAAAATGGAACGTTAAAGTATAATCTGATGCTGGTTTTGGCGGCATTTATATGGGGAAGTGCATTTGTGGCACAAAGTGTGGGAACGGATTATGTAAAGGCATTTACGTTTCAGTGTGGGCGAAGCATTTTGGCTAGTTTGGTGTTGTTGCCAGTTATATTATTTGTGGATAGAAAGAAAACGGAACAAGAACGGAAAGACGAAAAGAATTCGAGAAAAGATTTATGGATTGGTGGAGTCTTGTGTGGAACTTGTCTTGGACTTTCTGGTGTGTTACAACAACATGGAATATCTATGACCACAGTTGGGAAAGCGGGATTTTTAACTGCTATGTATATCTTGATTGTTCCGATTCTTGGATTGTTTTTTCGAAAGAAAGTTTCGGCAAAGATATGGGGGTGTGTTGGAATCGAAGTGATTGGGTTGTATCTTCTTTGTATGACGGAGCATTTTTATTTATCGAAAGGAGATACCTTTGTGGCATTATGTGCAGTGACATTTTCGATACACATTTTGCTCATTGATTATTATGCAGTGAAAGTTGATCCAATTAAATTGTCTTGTGTGCAATTTTTTGTTTCTTTTGTGTTATGTGGAATCTTTGCAGTCATTTTTGAAAAACCTACTTGGGGTGCCATCTGGGGTGCTCGTATTCCACTTCTATATCTTGGGGTGTTATCTGGTGGTATTGCATTTACACTTCAGATTGTAGCGCAGAAACGTACGAGACCAACAGTTGCATCTTTGTTGATGAGTTTGGAGTCCGTATTTTCGTTAGTGTCAGGAATGATTGTGTTGCACGAGATTCCTACATTGCGTGAAGGAATTGGTGGATTTCTTATGTTTGGTGCGATTGTATTGGCTCAGATTCCTGAAAAGAAGAAGTCTTAAATACAAAAGTCATAGTGCATCCTGCCCCTGCTTTTTAGTGGCTTTTTTGATTCATAGGAAATAGAGCGAAGCAGAATTTCCTATGTATCGAAAAAAGAACTACCAATTGGCAGTTCCTATTCTTGCGTTTATTTTAATTTTTAAAAAGGGGGCAAATTCATTGTTCATCGAATCACTTAAAACTGATAACTTGTTTCCCGTTTCTCACCATCTACACTGATTGAAATTGGGTGCTATTAAGCACCCATATAAAGTACTTCAGAGAAATACTTTTCCTGTCATATGAGACGGTGAAACACTTCAATGAGGTATAAGCTTTCAAGTACATGAAAGTTATCTATTACAACTGGCAATTGGGGGGAGCCAGTTATAATCAATTTGTTATGTATATTTTCATTATAAAGATTCAAAATATTAATGCAATAGACTTGCCCCATCTTACATTTCTATTGGCTTATTTTACTGTGAAACTGAATTTTTTGATTTGTTCTTAAAATATTTTTATCATCCATTTCATTATGTATCTGAAATGTTACAACCATTTACTCCCAACATGACTATTTTACACTTTAAGCATGCTTTTTTGCAATGCAATTGCATTATTTAACTGTCCTACAACATCTTTCGACTTTGTAAGTTCAACGCTTTAAAGTAGTAATATTCCATTCTACTTTTTTAACCTTTTACACTTCTCTGGTAACTTATCCTGGTAAAAACACCACAGGCATGCTGAATTCACATTTTTACTTACTAATTTTTCTGTTACCGATACGATTGCTTGTTCTGCTACTCTGTTAATTTCCTTCATTGTATCACCTCCTGATGTCATATGCCAATTCAGTATTTTTCAGTTGTAGTTATCGGATAAAGCTCCTGTATTTCTCGCGTACTCTTTCTTGAAATGTTCTTCCTATCGAAAAACTGTCTCCACTAGACATAAACACTGAGTTTTTGTCCATTTGTAACACATTATAAATATTTACAATTACGCTTTGACTAATTCGAAGAAAATAGGCTGGAAGCTTCTTTTCAATGGCTTGCATAGTATCTCTACAAGACAATTTTCCCTTTTCTGTATTGAAAATTAACTTTTTTTGTATTATCTCAATACTTGAAATGTCTTTAAACTTCACCAAAGTACTTTTTCTATTTACACAGATTTCAAGAAACTCATTTTCATTACTTTCTTCTTGTTCAATCTGTCCGATCGCCCGTTTTAATAAAATTTCAAGCTTTTCTGGAAATACAGGCTTTTCCAGATATCCTACTGCTATCATATCACTTGCAATTCCTTTGTACTCTGCATAATTCGTAATAAAGATAATTGGAATTGTTGGATTTATACTTTGCAACTTTTTTGCCAGTTCAATTCCTGTACAATTTGGAAATTGAATATCCAAAAGCGCCAAGTCAAATACATTATCCTGTATCATCTTTTCTAATTCCTTTGTATATTCCATAAATGAAACACACTCAAAACTACGTTTCAATTTTTTTGCATATAATTCTATGTACTTTTGATTAACACCTAAACTTATCTCGTCATCGTCACAGACTAATACCTGATAGCTTTTATCTCTCATTGAGCTTTCCCCCCTGTACTAATCTTGGAATAAAGCAATTCAGTTCAAATATTTTCATATCATCATGAATCATAATCTTCATTGCTCCTCCGTGATTTTCAACAATACTCTTTATAATACTTATACCCTTTCCATGATTTTCTGTATCTTCTTTACTACTTACAATCCTCCCCTGATTAAAAGTAGGTCTATTCCGATAAGTATTCATACAATTTATAGCATATCCACCTTGGGTCGGTGAAATCTCTAAACTGATAACCCTCTTCTTTTGTTTTAATTTTTCAGTTGCATCCATTGCATTGGATAAAATATTTAATAACAAGGAACAAATCTCATGGGAATCTAAAATAAAATCGTCAACTGTAATAATATGTCTAAATTCCACATTCTTTTCTCTTGCCCTTTGTGCAATATAATTTAATGCAGCGGATAAAGCTGGGTCCGATACACTAAAAGTATCTTCTACAATTTTTACACATTCAAATACATTCTCCATGTATTGAAGCACTTCTTCTTGCTTCCCTTTCGAAACCAAATCGTGCAACACATTTACATGAAATGTCATATCATGCTTCAATTGTTCTAAACTTGTATTCAGTCGAATAATTTCCTGTGCGGATTCTAGCTTTTTTTGTACTTTTCTTAACTTCATAGAATTTTTCTGAATGAAATAAAAAGTACAAATGATAAGTAAGATTAAAAGCAATTGAACCACCAAAAAGTAAGAAAATAAAACCTTTCTACTCTTCATCCATGTTGTTTGTGCAAAAACTACGATAATTGGAATATGTAACATAATTACAAGAAAAATAATCAATATAAATTCTCTCTTTATGCTAAACTTTTCAGTACTACCTGTTTTCTTACCAAGAATAAGATAACACATCAAGAACAGTAGCACTTTTGACAGGGAACAACAACAAACATTAACTGTTCCAAAAGATGATATTACATCAAGAGGAATCTTAAGCCCACAACTGACACCCCAAATCACTGCTCCCTCTAACAAAAGTAAGCACATATTGAAAAGACCATAGGTAAAAAGTTTCTGATATAATTTACCTTTATAGAATTTAGTAATAATAAATAAATAATAAACGTGTATCAAGATTGTTATCAATAGAGTCAATGTTGCGTTATTCTTCCCCAAAGATAAATATTGCTTCCAAAGAGAAACTAAGTAGCTTACTGCATAAAGCAATAAATAGTACCACTTCTTATCAAACACCAACTCAAACTGTTGTCTCATGATATACGCAAGTAAAAAAGAATCGACACTATACGTCAACGACAATACTAATATATTTAAAATCCCCATTATCCCCTCCACTCAGTTTCACAGAAAAAGATTATCACATAAAATTGCATTTTTCAACTGTATTTTCCCAACATTGCTACAATTTTGTGCAAAAAAACAAAAGAAATATAGAATTACTCCTAATTTCTTTTGTTTCTTATTTTATTCTGATATTTTTATTCTGATATCATTATCCTAATCTACCTATTGGATATCCACCTTCCACAAACCATGTAGATTACAATATGCATAGGCAGCAATTGGTTTATCACTTGAATATAATGTAAAGTGCACAATTGGTTCACTGCCTGCTTTAAGGTACTTGTATTGTCCACCATTTTGTGTTTCTAAAATCACTGTTGTGATGGAATGTTCTTCGGTCATTGGATGTTCTACTGTTCCTACATTTACGGAAACTGTATTTCCATTTATCGTTACAACTGGCAAATGCTTTTCTGCTGCTACATCTATACTATTTGGAGTAATTTCTTTTGCATCTTTCAATGCTTCTTCACCTGTAAAGACATGGGATACAGGGATTACTAGTCCATCATTATTACATTTGAAAAATTTTATCATCCTTCAATACCACCTTTCTACATACGCTTTTAGTTTGCCTCATTATTTTGTTTCTATGTAAATTTCTATGTAAATTTCTATCTAAAGTTCTATCTAATTTCCACGTAATATTCACTCTAAAATTCTTACCAAAATTGCATTGCATTTTTAAGTACTTTATCTTATTATAAAATAGCGACAAAATGTAGCATACAACATAAATAAGGAGATAGATATGAATAATCATGAGTTTATTGGTCCAAAGATAAAATCCATTAACAATCAAATTAAACAAACACTTTGTAAAGAAGGACAAGAAATGAATTTAACATCTGCACAGATGCATGTACTCCGTTACCTTTGCCTGAATCAAGATTCTGTCATTTATCAAAAAGATATATTAAATGAGTTTGAATTATCGAATGCGACGGTATCTGGTATTATCTCTCGCTTAGAGGCAAAAGGTTTTGTTACTTGCACACTTTCTGATTTTGATTCTCGTTGTAAACAGATAAAAGTAACCGAAAAAGCACTTGGTTATCATTTATTTATTCGAGAAAATATCAGACAACTAGAGATGCAGATCGTTGATGGCTTTACAGAAGAGGAAATCCTTACTTTGCATAACTTTTTAAACCGAATGATTAAAAATTTAAATTCATAGTCTTATCTCTATTAATAAAATAGGAGGCTCATATGATAAAAAGACTTTTACAATGTGTTCGCGAATACAAACGTGCTACGATCCTTACTCCGCTTATGATGGTTGGAGAAGTAAGCTGTGAATGTGTCATTCCCTTATTGACTATGTCGCTTATTAACAGCATTCAAAAAGGATGTAACATGAGCGTAATCACAAAATATGGCGTAGGTCTATTTTTTATGGCATTATTATCACTAAGTTTTGGCTATATGTCAGGATGTTTTGCGGCCACTGCTGCTGCGGGATTTGCCAAAAATCTACGTCATGATTTATTTTACAAAATTCAAAGCTTTTCCTTTCGAAACATTGATCATTTCACAACCTCATCGTTAGTCACACGTTTAACAACAGACGTAAGCAATGTGCAGATGGCATTTATGATGATTATCCGAGTTGCAGTTCGTAATCCTTTGATGCTGATTTTTTCTGTCATTATGTCATTCCGTGTGGGTAAGAAATTAGCATGGATATTTGCTCTATTTATACCAATCTTGGGATGTACTTTGGGTTTTATTATCTACAAAACATTGCCTTTGTTCCATGCAGTATTTAAAAAATATGATGCTTTAAACAATTCCGTTCAAGAAAATGTAAAGGGGATGCGAGTTGTAAAAAGTTTCGTTCGTGAAGATTATGAGAAAACGAAATTTTCTTCTGCTTCGGAGGATGTAAGAAATGATTTTACCAAAGCTGAGACAATTCTGGCACTGAACAATCCGATTATGCAGTTTTGCGTGTATTGTTCCATGATATTAATTTCATTCTTTGCTTCCAAACTAATCGTTTCCTCTGGTGGTACGTACATAGATATTGGTTCTCTTCCTAGTATGATTACATATTCTATGCAAATATTAATGAGCCTTATGATGCTCTCTGCTATCTTCGTTATGGTAACTTTAGCTTCTGCTGCCGCAAAACGTATCACGGAAGTATTAGATGAAGAAAGTGACCTGCAAAACCCTCCTGAACCTATCTTTGAAGTTCCTACTGGTAGCATTGACTTTGAAAATGTTAGCTTTAAGTACTCAGAAACAGCGGAAAAGATGGCGCTTTCTAATATTAACTTACATATAGAATCTGGTATGACGGTAGGTATCATCGGTGGTACTGGCTCGAGTAAAACTAGTTTAATTCAGTTAATCTCTCGTTTATACGACGTTACGGAAGGTTCTGTGAAAGTTGGTGGAATTGATGTCCGTGACTATGACTTATCTGCGTTACGTAACCAAGTGGCTGTGGTATTACAGAAAAATATTTTATTTTCAGGGACGATTAAGGAAAATCTTCGCTGGGGAGATGCAGATGCTACCGATGAGGAGTTAGAACGTATCTGCAAATTGGCACAAGCAGATGAATTTATCAAAGGATTTCCTGACCAATATGATACCCATATTGAACAAGGAGGCGCTAATGTATCTGGTGGACAAAAGCAACGTCTTTGTATTGCTCGTGCGTTATTAAAGAAACCTAAGATTCTAATCTTGGATGACTCTACTTCTGCTGTGGATACCAAAACAGATGCATTTATACGAAGAGCATTTAAGTCGGAGATTCCTGGTACTACAAAGATTATTATTGCACAACGTATCTCTTCCGTGGAAGATGCAGATATGATTCTAGTATTAGATAACGGAACAATAAACGGAATTGGTACACATGAAGAATTGTTAAAGAAAAATGCTATTTATCAAGAAGTATATACATCTCAGAATAAGGCAGGTGAATCAAATGAAGAATAAGAAAGTTCCAAAAAAAGGTAGTCTTATGCGCCTACTTAAGATGCTGTTCCATGATTATCCTGGAATGTTAGCCATTACAACGGTGTGTATTATTATTAGTGCTATCATCGGTGTTATGCCAGCTGTATACATAAAAACGTTAACATCGTATATTGAAGTAGGACTAACTTCTAGTTGGAAAGATATTTATCCTGATATTATCTCGTTAGTCTATAAAATGATTGTATTGTACTTTGTTGGACTTGCAGCAACCACCATTTACAATCAGCTTATGGCAAGGGTTACACAGGGATTCCTACATAATATACGTACTCGTATGTTTGAGAAAATGCAGAACCTTCCAGTAAAATATTTTGATACTCATAATCATGGAGATATTATGAGTTATTACACAAATGATACAGATACATTGCGTCAGCTTATCTCTCAAGGATTGCCGCAGTTATTATCCGCTATTTTAACAATAGGTTCTTTGTTGTTGATTATGCTCTATTATAGTATTCCACTTATGTTGGTTGTCTTTGTAGGTATCTTTATTATGTTTAAGGTTACCAAAAAAGTAGGTGGAAATTCAGCCAAATATTTCATTCAACAGCAACATTCTGTTGGTAAGATGGAAGGCTATATTGAAGAAATTATGAACGGTCAAAAGGTCGTGAAAGTGTTCTGCCATGAGCGTGAGGTAGAAGCGGATTTTGACAAGTTAAATGAACAATTATTTTTAGATGCTGAAAATGCCAATAAATTCGGAAATATCTTTGGACCGATTATGAATAACATCGGAAATATTTTATATGTATTAACGGCGTTTGCTGGTGGGCTTATCATTTGTTCTGGTGGCAGACTTGCAAATATTTCTCTTGAAAATGTATTTCGTACGGGTTCTATCGTCGCACCATTGTCTATTGCGGTGGTTGCAACTTATCTAGGTATGACAAAGCAATTTACTGGAACGGTAAACCAGGTATCTCAACAGCTTAATTCCATTGCTATGGCCATGGCAGGGGCAGATCGTATCTTTGAATTGTTGGAACAAGAACCAGAAGTAGATAATGGTTACGTTACGTTGGTAAATTGCTATGAAGAAAATGGTGTGTTGATTGAATGTGAGCAACATACGGGAATGTGGGCTTGGAAACATCCACATTCAGATGGAACGATTACCTTCACAAAAGTTTGTGGGGATGTGGTATTGCATGATGTGGATTTTGAGTATGAAGAAGGGAAACCAATTCTTCATAATATCTCATTACATGCTACTCCTGGTCAGAAAGTTGCCTTTGTTGGGGCGACTGGTGCTGGTAAGACCACGATTACCAACTTGATTAATCGTTTTTATGATATCGCAGATGGTAAGATTCGCTATGATGGAATTAATATCAATAAAATAAAAAAAGCAGATCTGCGTAAGAGTTTGGGTATTGTGTTACAGGATGTCAATTTATTTACTGGTACCGTTATGGAAAATATTCGTTATGGAAAATTAGATGCAACAGATGAGGAATGTATCAATGCGGCGAAACTTGCAAATGCACATGACTTTATTACAAGATTGCCTGATGGGTATCATACGATGCTGACTTCCAATGGGGCAAATTTGTCACAGGGACAGAGACAGTTGTTGAGTATTGCACGGGCTGCTGTAGCAGATCCTCCTGTCATGATTATGGATGAGGCTACGTCTTCTATTGATACGCGTACAGAGTTGTTGGTGCAACGTGGTATGGATGCGTTAATGGAAGGTAGGACGGTATTTGTCATCGCTCATAGGTTATCGACGGTTCAGAATTCGGATGCGATTATGGTGTTGGATCATGGTAAGATTATTGAACGTGGTGGACATAATGAGTTGATTGAGAAGAAGGGTGTTTATTATCAGTTGTATACTGGGGCATTTGAATTGGAATAAGTGACGAAAAAAGACTCCCCTCATTGGCTTCTACAAAGTTTCCACTGTTGGTGTACTTTGAAAATTCGTAGTGTATGACAGTGGAAACATCAGTAAGCCATTCGGGAAGTCTTTTTTCTGTGGATCGATGTGTGGGATGTTGGACTGTTTTGGGAATTACTTTTTGATATGGAATGTGAAGGACTGGTTGTGGGAAGGTTATTGGTACAACCAGTCTTTTGTTTGTGTGGTTTGCTGTGAAATTATGTTTAGTTTCGGTTTTGCTCGATCCATTTTACGGCGAAGTCGACTAGTTGGCGTTGATTCATGGATCGAATTGTGGTGTTGGAGATTGGGACTTTGGTTACTTGGCATTCATTTTCGAAGGCTTTGCCGATTTGTTCGAAGTCCTCTCCATCTACTGTTAGGGTGTTGTATGTTACCCATTGGCGTTTGCCATCTACTATCATAGCACTGCTTTCGTACCCATAGGTTTTGCTTGGGTAGGTGGCTCGGACGTCGGCTAAATGAAGTGATGTGTTTTTGTCGTAACCTACCCCGATTAGGAGAACTTTTCCGTTTAGTTGATAGAGCTTGCCGATAGGGGATTGTTCACCGAAAATGTCTTCTAGGTCGTGGTCTTGGATTAGGTATTGGGCGTTTTTACCGTTGGCAGCGAAGGAGCGGGCTGGGTGACTGCTACGGAGGGTACCAGGATAGGTACGGAACATTTCGGCTACGGCACCCATGGTGTTGGTTGGGGTAATGGCTGGGTCGTAAGCTGGCCAGTTGTCGCGGATAGCTTGCCACCATTCTTGTGGTTCTTCCCAGTGGACGCCAGCCATTGGATCAAGGTTTTTCCAGCTTTGGGTTGGCATTAGGATGGTTCCTTCTGGGCCTACGGTTTCTAAGAGGGCTTCGATGACGATCTGTGGACCGCCGCAGACAAAGCCTAGGCTGCTTAGGGAGGTATGTACGATAATGTTGTCGCCTTTAGTTAGACCAGCTTGTTGGAAGGCGGTTAGAAGGTCTTTTTTTAGAATTAAGCTTCGTTGATTCATGGTTATTTTACTCCTCGTATTATATAGTAGTAGTTTTTAGAGACCCTCTCCAAGGTCTTAATAACTATTAAGTCATAGTTGTTTCTTTTACCTCTTTGGTATTATGTTCATTTCTTCATTTTTTTCAATGCATCCATGAGCAATATTTACAAATCAGCTTTATCCAAATACATCACATTACTAAAGTGCTTTATCAAATCTGTATCATGGGATATAACTATAAGAATCATATCTCTAGAACTTTCAATAAATTTTATTATTCCATCTTTTGACTTCTGATCTAAAAAAGTAGTAGGCTCGTCTAAGATGAGAACATCTGGCTTTTTCAGCAAAGCCCTTGCAATGGAAACCATTCTTTTTTGTCCCCCTGATAGATTCTTGCCTCCTTCAATAATTGGTAACATAAATAATTCCTCGGCCTTTTCTTTACTTACCCCCATATTTTCCAATAATCCAGATGCTTCAAGTGCCTCTACAACTTCTTTGTCATTTACGTTCTTAATTCCACATACCACATTTTCATATAAGTTTCCATCAAATAGAAAACTCTCTTGAAATACAACCCCTATCCTGTTTCTTATATCCGCTAAACATAATGTCCGAATTTCATCATGGTTAATTAATATTTCCCCACTATAATCTTCATATAACCGTAACAGTAACTTAATTATTGTGGTTTTCCCTGAACCATTTTTCCCTTGTATTAACAATCTATTGTCTTTGTTAATGGAAAAATTTATATTATTTAAAACCAGGTTGTCGCCATAAGAAAATGAAACATTATTGTAATTAATCTTATCGATTCTCTCAATGCTTTTTCCGCTATTTTCTTCTTGATGCTTTACATTTTCAAAGAACTTGAGTCGCTGAATTAGAACGCGTATTGGTTGTATAATAGTAATGCAAGAGGATAACATCTGTGCAGGCGCAAGAATTAAAGAAGAATATTGAGTCAATTCTATATATTGCCCAACAGAAGTATTTTTGTTGTCAAAGAAAATCGCAAATACTAATGTAATTGAACAAGTCACAAGAAGATTTATTGTTACCAGCGCTTCACTAGAAAATGCAAACACTGTATTCTGCCTTTTTGTCTTTTGGTAAATCTGTTCATTGATTGCATTTAAACTGTTCTCTTTAAAACTGCCCAAATTATTACTTTTCACTTCATTTATTCCAGCAACACTTTCATGTATAATTCTGCTATAACTTGTATTCAGTGCTACAAGCTCATATGTCATTCTTTTATATGTGCTAGAAAATTTCAACGAAACAAATGCTAGCAATGGAAGCGCAACTAGATATATGAAAATAAACTTATAATCCATACGCATAACTCGAATAAGAGCAATTATAGCTGTAAAAACTGATACTATCATCCCCAATAACTGTGGATTAAATATAACCGAAATTCCATCAACTTCTTTTATCCGCTGTATAAGTTCTCCATTTCCTACTTTGTCAAAGAAATCCAATGGTGAACTAAATACTTGTCTTATAACATTTTCTTTTAGCTGCTTTGATATGTATAGTCCCATTCTATTGATTGACATATTATTTAATATTTTTATACTACTATTCAGCAAGGATAATCCTATAATACAAAATAATAATTTCAAAACTAAATTTATATTTCCTTCCAAAATTCCCTTGTCAATTATCTTCTGAAACAGTCTAGGTTGTATGCTCGATAAATAGGATGCAAGGAATGAAAGGACGAATAATACTGATAATATAGCCACTGATTTCTTCGTTATATATTTTCTAATCATACAGTTACTTCCCTTCGTTATTCTTCTTAATACTACTTATTTTGGAAACTTCATCGCAAAAACACTCTGCATACAAGTCATGAGTAACACTATACTCAATTGCTCTGCAATCCATACATACAGTATTGTATTTGCATGAACGACAACCTTCGATTTTATTTATAATTATCTGCATTACAGAAACAACAATCCAATCCGCACTCACTTGAAACCTCTATTATTACTTTATTAAGAGAAAACTCTGTCAATCCACGATATTCCAAATTTTAATATAAAACAAAAAATCAAGCAATATATTTATTTAACTTTCCTTAAATTAGAAAAACGCCTTTCTAGCCTCGCTAAACAGACGTCTTTCTATTCATATAACTTTCCCTATTCCGATTCCTCCACCTCTAGCGAACTACGCAGTTTCTCAATCTCCTCCACAGATTCACTACTAAGCGAGTCCAGTAATCGATTCTTATTCTCCACCACAGGCTCTAGATACTCCTCACGAATCCTCTTATCCATCCTATCCAATTCTTCTTTCAACTCCCTTGCCGAAAGTAAGAAGCACCCTTGTCCTCGAATAATAATCTGTTCCATACCATCGGATGTAGCCACCGTTACCTTATATTTTGAACCATGTTCATGTGCAAACTTCTCAATATACTGATCCGCGGTCTCCGCTTCCTTTGTATATACCACATGAATATTATTGTAATCCAAAATCTCTGTCTGATGATTCTGTACACGATATGCATCAAATACTAAAATCACGTTACATTTCTTCATCCCTTGGTAGTTACAAAGTAGATCCATCAATTTTCCTCTTGCACCATCTACGTTATCCTTCGCCATTTCATTTAGTTCATCCCATGCAAAGATAATGTTGTAACCATCTACAAGTAAGTACTCTTCCTTACTCTCCACTGGTTTCCATGTTCTTGTAACAGGTCCACGATACTCTTCTTTTTTTCTCTTTTTGAATCGACTATAATTCTCTTCCTTCTTATTGGAATAAAATGTTCTTGCTAAAATGGAATCAATCTCTTCTGTATCAATCCATTCCTCTTCCTTTACATTTGGAATGTATTCTTGCATTACGGTTTCTATGCGTGCTCCATTTCCACTAAGCACACTTTCTAAATGCATATAGTTTTTCACTTCGTCCCATTCTACCAAGAATCCAGAACCGTGGGCACAGAAAACGGAACCTGTTGGATTAGCTAGGTCGGCTTCAGAATCATATCCAAACTGTTGGATCACTTCCTCGGCGTTATGACACTTCCCATAACCTTTCAAGGCGCATGTAAGTCGTCCTTGCCCCTTGGAGTAGGCGGTCACTTCCGTCTGATAATGCCACATTGTTGAAACTGGTGCTTCACCTGTGAGCACGGACATCTCACCTTCTGTTTGGGTAAGTTCGCAAACACCAAACATTTTCTCAACATCCGTCATAGCACGCCCTACCATAGATTGTGGTAGCTCTAAGCGAAACTCATAATATGGCTCTAGTAAAATAGATTCTGCTTGTTTCAAGCCTTGTCGTACTGCACGGTAAGTAGCTTGTCTAAAATCGCCGCCAACCGTATGCTTTTGATGGGCACGTCCTGTTACCAACGTAATTTTTATATCGGTAATAGGCGAACCTGTAAGTACTCCTTTATGTTCACGTTCTTCTAAATGGGTTAAAATCAAACGTTGCCAATTTCGTTCTAAAATATCTTCGCTACAATCTGCCGCAAATTGCAATCCACTTCCCTGTGGCAAAGGCTCTAATACTAAGTGCACTTCTGCGTAATGTCTTAGCGGTTCAAAATGCCCTACCCCTTCTACCACATTTCCAATAGTTTCCTTGTATAAAATCTTTCCTGTTCCGAATTCCACTTCGACGTGAAAGCGTTCCTTGATAATACTTTGTAGGATCTCTATTTGTACTTCTCCCATGATTTGCACGCGGATTTCTTGTAACGCTTCATCCCATACGATGTGTAGTTCTGGGATTTCTTCTTCAATCTGACGTAGTTTTGGAAGCATCATAGCAGGATCGCAACCTTCTGGTAAAATGATTCGATACATTAATACTGGCTCTAAAATCGGTACAATCCACGTTCCTCGCTCTGTACCAAGTCCTTCTCCTGGTTTTGTCTTCGTAAGTCCTGTAACTGCGCAAATGGTTCCTGCCTCTGCTTCTGGAATTGGCTCGAATTTTTCACCTGAGTATATACGGATTTGGTTTATTTTCTCGGACCATGTATCTTCTTGGGCTATTGATAAATCGTCATCTTGATTGGATAAAATGGTCTTTGGCTTTAGACTTCCGCCTGTTATTTTCATATATGTTAATCGGTTCCCTTGTTCGTCTCTTGCGATTTTAAATACTCTTGCCGAAAATTCTTGTGGATAAATGGGCTCTGTAGTATATTCTGCAAGACCTTGTAGGAATTCTTCTACTCCATTTAGTTTAAGTGCGGAACCAAAATAGCATGGAAAAATTTTTCGTTCTTTGATATAATGCACGAGACTTTCTTTGGAAATAATTCCGTCTTCCATGTATTCTTGTAACAGCATTTCATCACAAACCGCGGCTTCCTCGAAAAATTCTTCGGTTCCTACCATTCCGAAATCAAGGCATCCACTGTCTAGTCGAGTGGTCAATTCTTGTAATACCGCACTTTTATCCGTACCTTGCTGATCCATTTTGTTGATGAATAGAAAGGTTGGTATGTTATATTTTGATAATAAGTTCCATAATGTCTGTGTATGCCCCTGTACTCCATCGGCACCGCTGACTACTAAAATGGCGTAATCGAGGACCTGCAGGGTTCGTTCCATTTCTGCAGAAAAGTCTACATGCCCTGGAGTATCCAATAGGGTGATTTCTGTGTCTTTCATTTTTACTACTGCCTGCTTGGAAAAAATGGTGATTCCTCTGGCTCGTTCTAATTCGTATGTGTCTAAGAAAGCGTCCTTTGTGTCTACACGTCCAAGTTTGCGGATGTTTCCGGTGGTGTAGAGGATGCTTTCGGATAGTGTTGTTTTTCCGGCATCTACGTGTGCCATGACTCCTATGACTAATTTTTTCATTGTTTTTCTCGCTTTATACTTGATAGCAAAATGGGTATTCTCTTTCTTTCCATTTCGATTTTTGCAGACAAATTTTTAAATGTATTATGATCCTTGCTTTTTATTTGCTATACATTTTGTTATCTAAATATGCCCTTGTTTATTATACTTGATTTACTAAGAGCAATTCAATAAAAGATTTAGATGTATATTGGCTCTGTTTACTCCCTCTATAGATGTTTTCCTATATGTATTACAATAATTTTCCCACCTTGTATCCCATCTCTTCCAACTGAAAAATAAATTCGATCTTTTTTTTCATGATCTTTGCCTCTATTATCAAACTTTGTATGTAATTCACAACATATTTTTTCATTTCGCCTTGTATCACTATTAAAGAATATCCGTTCTAGTTTTTTAACACCATCTCTGCCTGCTTGTGGAGAACAAGCAATTTTAGAATATTCATGAAAATGCTCTGCAATTTCTCTGTTTGAACAACCACAGTTACGCTGTTTTACAAATTCGCTATAATAATCATCTAACTTGGACAAATGCATTATAATTTCACTTTTGATTAAAGAAAAATCATTTTGTAAAGTGTTAATGGTTGTACTTATACCTTCATCAAAAAATATGTTTTCAAAACATTCCCTTAAATTATCTTTAAATTCACTTTTTGAAAATTGATTTAAATATATTCTTTTTATATTAAAAAATTTCTTTTTTGTATATGCACATAAAAGTTGCGATTCATTCAAATCAATATAAAAATTCCTATTTTCTAATTTGCCATTTACGCAATGTTTCATTTTCTCAGAATATTCGTCAGTATCAATTCCTTCACACTTTTGCAGCTTTTTCTGCAATTCTCTTTTTAAATCTACCAGTTCAATATTCTTCTTATCATACAGCCAATCACAGAATTCTTCATTGTAGAATTCATCCTCTGAACAAAAATATTTATAATAAAATTTTTCGTAAAAATTAAGCATTTCTAACAATTCTTCTAAAATAAAATATTCATCATCTTCTTTCGTAATATTCATTCCAAATTCATTTGACCATATTGCCTGTAATTCCATTATTTTCTCCTTAATTCTCTCAATTCACGTAAATCCTTTTCCTCCTGATCAAAGAAACCCTCTGGCCATGATGTCAGATCCATCCTTTGATTCAACATTATCCTTTCCACCTTGTTTTTTCCTGATTTATCATCTATTGAAAAATAATTAATACAAATATCATCTGGTGATAACCCTTCATGAAGTGCTGCTAAACGTATTCCATTTATTACATGTTCACTATGTGTTTCAACAACAACTTGTACTCCATCAGCTGCAATCATACCTAAAAATCTCCCTATACGTGACTGTCCACTTGGATGTAAATGTGCTTCAGGATTTTCTACAATAAACATACTTTCTTTTTCTGCAATTAGCCCTGTGACAATAACAGGTAATATATACGAAATACCAAAACCGTAATTATAAGGGGAAGAAAAACCAGTATCTAATGCCTGTTGCATTACTTGAAAACTTGAAATACGCAAATCTGATTGTTCATCAAATTTCAATCCTACTCCTGGAACAATATAATTCATCCAGTATTCAATCTGCTTTTCCAATGTATTTACAGTTTGAATACTTTCAAACTTACATAATCGTTGCTTGGATATTATTAATCTTGGCGATGCTTTTACTGCCTGATATGTACATTCACCATGATATCCACAATGTACATACTCCTGACGTTCCATTTTCTGATAATTCCTTGGACCCATTCTTTCTGCATTTAAATAGTATAATTTATCATAAAAAATTCCTTGTAATTCGGCTAATTCTTCATAAGAGTAGTGACACTCAATATTCATTGACAATAATTCATTTTGTTTCTGAGTGAAAACAAAATTATATCTATCATCTAATAAAAATGTAATATCTTGTTGATCTAATCCAGAAAATATTTGTTTTGTAGTACCTAAATGTAAGCTATACGCATCATTTAAACTTACCGTAAATTTTTTTGTTTTTGTACCTTTATATTTAACGATATTATCAAAAACTTGTCTTATTAATAAAATTGATTGAATAAACGATGATTTTCCTACTGAATTCATTCCAACACATGCTGTTATCTTAGACATTGTAATTTCTTTCTCAGCACTATAGCACTTAAAATTTTTAATTTTAATTTTCTTATTCATTTTACGCCTTTCATCATTTCATCTATTTTCTTATAAACATATTTTATTCTTTTTACATCATTTGTTCCATTGGTTAAAGCATTAATGAAATCATTATCTCTTTTAAATGCCATTTCCAATTCTGTTTTCAAATAAGCATATTTTTCAATTTCTCTTGGTTCATACTTACTTAGCACTCTTGTCATTCCTAAAAATAAAGCTTTATTTATAAACTTCGCCTTACGAAATGCTTTCTCCCTAAATAATAAATATGCATTATCCATAGCGTTCAAAAATGCTATGCGAATCCTTTCAAAATATATACTTGATAAACTATTAAGTACTTCTACTGTATTATCTAAATAATTATCCATACCACCTGTATATTCTTTTTGCCCGCCTATTTGATTATCTTGCATATAAAATGCAATAAAACGTAATATTATGTCTTGATCAGCCATCCTTGTGGAACTAATACTTGATCTAGTAGCTACTAAAAAATTATCTGAATGTGCCAAATCCCGTAGTAAATCCCTTGTCTTTTTTGCTGCAAAACAATTACGTATTTCCTGTCTGTTTAAAGCTTTTCCACCAGTATTTATTCGTTTAAAAATATCAAATTTTACTTGAGAAGGTGTTTGTGCATCAATTACATTAAAATATAAATTTGTATTATCAATTCTTCTTTTATATGACAAAGGAATATTTTCTTTCTTTCCTTTTACATCTACATTATAATATTTTCCTTCACAATCTTTTAAATATTCTGTATTTTTTAGCTTAAACTCATTATTCATGTATGAATTTAGAACAGATAATCTTTGCACCCCATCCACCACTTGATATACACCTTCACAAGTCTCAGCCACATAAAATACTGGCAAAGGAATTCTCAGCAATATTGATTCTATCAGTCTTGACTTTCTAGTGATATCCGTCCATACAAAGCCTCTTTGAAAATCAGGTGAAAGATCAATTTCTTTATTTTCTATCATTGTTTTTATTTCCCTAATAGAATGATTTCTAGGATCTACCCTTATCTTTTTAGGATCATATGGATCTGAAATGTCATATTCTTCTTCTCTTTCATCTACTCTTTCAAATCCATCTTTTTCTATCAAATCCTGTTCTGTTCTAATACATTCAATCTCATTTAAAAATTTTTCTTTAACTTCATAATTATTGTCAACTACCAATTCACCCAAATATACCTCTAGCACCTCTTTGTCACTATTTGTTATGATTTTCACCTCATAATCAGGACCTACAAATTCTTCTGTAATACCAATCCATCTTAAATTTCCGTTCCTTAGTTCTGTACTTTTTAAGCAATATTCTGCAATACGTTCTTCTATATCCAAAACCCTAATTGACAAAATAAGATTCAACATTTATAAGACTCTCCTTTCTGAATTCAACTAAATAATAACATAATCACCAAATACTGTGAAGTAAGATTTTCTCTTTCTTTTCTTTATACCATAAAATATTTCAATTCAATTATTCACTTCACACAAAAACTTCGGATAAGATTCTTAAAAATTCTGAAGACACTTCCTTTGATATAGAATCTTTAATTCATAGCTCCATAAAGAAAATGTTTCCAGAATCAGAGCTTGCCGTTGACCCCTGAACAGGCTGATAAATTAAAATTAACAACTATTTAAAAAAAGAGGGCTGTCGCACTTCCAATCGTAAAAGCGACAGCCTTTTTTTCAATCCATATTTTCCCCTGAATCATCAAATCTTCGCAATATCAATCACTTCCAACGCCTTCTCCTTCTCGGATTCCAGACTTGTCAGTAACGCATTCGCCGTATCCAGAGAAGTTAAACAAGTTACTCCAGTTTCAATGGATACTCGACGAATCAAGAAACCATCTTTGGACTTCTCCAGTCCATTACTAGGCGTATCAATTACCAAATCAATCTGATGTTCTAGCAATAAATCCATAAGTGTTGGTGCCTCTTCCTCAATCTTATTAATTGGAATTGCAAGCACTCCATGTTGATTTAACACTCTTGCAGTACCTCTTGTTGCGTAAATATCATAACCAAGTTTCTTGAATCTTCTACCAACTTCTACTGCATCTAGTTGATCGGCATCCTTCACCGTAAGAATCATTTTCTTATGTTTTGGTAACTGAATGCCAGCGCCAACAAATGCTTTAAATAGTGCGGAATCAAAGTCTTCTGCGATACCTAGACATTCGCCAGTTGACTTCATTTCTGGTCCCAAACTAATGTCTGCTCCACGAATTTTTTCAAAAGAGAATACTGGCATCTTGATGGCGATATATTTTGACTTTGGTTGTAATCCTGGCTCATAACCTAGTTCACGAATCTTGGCTCCTAGAATTACTTTTGATGCAAGGTCTACAATCGGAATTCCTGTTACCTTACTGATATAAGGTACTGTACGAGAAGAACGTGGATTTACCTCAATTACATACACTTCATCTTCGTGTACGATAAACTGAATATTAATCAATCCAATTACATGTAGAGATTTCGCTAACTTCTTCGTATAGTCGACTATAGTTTCAATTGCTTTTTGACTAATATTTTGTGTTGGGTACACGGAGATACTATCGCCAGAATGGATACCTGCACGTTCTATGTGTTCCATAATTCCAGGAATTAAGATATCTTCCCCATCACAAACGGCATCCACTTCTACTTCTTTTCCCATTAAATATTTATCTACTAAGATAGGATGTTCTTGCACTTGTTGATTGATGATTGCCATAAATGCTTTTACATCTGTGTCATTAATTGCAATCTGCATTCCTTGTCCACCAAGCACATAAGAAGGTCTTACAAGTACTGGATAACCTAGCTCATTTGCTGCTTGTAAAGCTTCTTCTGTTGTAAATACTGTCCTTCCTGCTGGTCTTGGAATCCTACATTCTTCTAAGATGGCATCGAATAATTCTCTATCTTCTGCTGCGTCAACATTTTCTGCACTTGTTCCAAGAATCTTAACACCCATCTTTAACAATGCTTCTGTTAATTTAATGGCAGTTTGACCACCGAACTGAACTACCGCACCATCTGGCTTTTCTAAACGGACAATATTTTCCACGTCTTCCGCCGTTAGTGGTTCAAAATATAGTTTATCTGCGATATCAAAGTCTGTACTTACTGTTTCTGGATTATTATTTACAATGATAGTTTCATAACCGCTTCTTCGTAGTGACCAAACACTGTGTACGGAACAGTAATCGAACTCAATTCCTTGACCGATACGAATTGGACCAGAACCAAGAACAAGAATTTTCTTCTTTTCCTTTGTTTCTTCCACTTCATTGTAACTTCCGAAGCATCCATAATAGTATGGTGTAGATGCTGCGAACTCTGCTGCACAAGTATCTACCATTTTAAATGCTTTTACAATATTGTGTTGGTATCGCATTTCTTTGATTTCCTCTTCGGATTTTCCTGTATAACCTGCGATCAATTTGTCTGTAAATTCTAAGCGTTTTGCTTCTTCTAGTAATTCAACGGTCAACTCTTCTGATTTTAGACGTTGTTCCATTTCAACAAGAATAGCAATCTTATCAATGAACCACATATCAATCTTTGTGACTGCATGCATTTCTTCATAAGAAACACCTTTACGAATACCTTCTGCAATAATAAAGATTCGTTTATCATCTACTTGTTCTAAACGTTCTAAAATCTGCTCTTTGGAAAGTTTCGTAAACTCACCTGTATCCAAACTGTCGATGTGTTGTTCTAGAGAACGAAGGGCTTTCATTAACGCACCTTCAAAGTTGTTGCAAATACTCATAACTTCTCCAGTTGCCTTCATCTGAGTTGTAAGCGTTCTGGATGCATAGATAAATTTATCAAATGGTAATCTTGGTATCTTTACAACTACATAGTCAAGTGCTGGTTCGAAACTTGCGTAAGTTTTTCCTGTAATGGCATTTTGAATTTCATCTAATGTGTAACCTAATGCAATCTTAGCGGCAACTTTGGCGATTGGATATCCTGTTGCTTTGGAAGCTAAAGCTGAAGAACGGCTTACACGAGGATTTACTTCGATTACGCAGTATTCAAATGTATCTGGATGCAATGCAAACTGTACGTTACAGCCACCTGTGATATTTAATTCGGAAATGATATTTAATGCAGAACTTCTGAGCATCTGATATTCTTTATCTGCTAATGTCTGAGACGGTGCAACTACGATACTGTCACCAGTATGAACGCCTACTGGATCTAAGTTTTCCATGTTACATACCGTAATGCAGTTTCCTTTGCTGTCGCGCATTACTTCGTATTCGATTTCTTTCCAACCTGCGATGCAACGCTCAATTAGACATTGACCTACACGGCTTAGACGAAGACCATTTTCACAGATTTCTTTTAATTCCTCTTCATTGTGTGCGATACCACCGCCACTTCCACCTAATGTATAGGCTGGACGAATTACTACTGGAAAACCAATTTTGTTCGCGAATTCAACTGCATCTTCTACTGTTGTAACAACGGTACTTGCAGCAATCGGCTCGTTAATCTTTTCCATTGTGTTTTTAAATTCTAAACGGTCTTCTGCTTTTTTGATTGTTAGAGATGTCGTTCCAATTAATTTTACATTTTGTTCTTTTAGGAATCCTGTTTCTTCTAATTCCATTGCTAGATTTAATGCTGCTTGACCACCTAGTGTTGGTAAAATGCTATCTGGCTTTTCTTTCTTAATAACTTCTTGTACAAACTCGATTGTCAATGGCTCTATGTAAACCATATCTGCGATATCTTTATCTGTCATAATGGTAGCTGGATTGGAGTTGATTAATACAACTTCCACACCTTCTTCTTTTAAAGAACGACACGCTTGCGTTCCTGCATAGTCAAATTCTGCTGCCTGTCCAATTACGATTGGTCCAGAACCAATTACTAATACTTTTTGAATGTCTTTCATTTTAGGCATGTTGAACCACCTCCATCATGTTGATAAATCTGTCGAATAGAAATGCTGTATCTACTGGTCCTGCGCAAGCTTCTGGGTGAAACTGCACAGTAAATATGTTTTTATTTAAATATTGAATTCCTTCTACTGTACCATCATTTACATTGATAAATAAAGTCTCGGCTTTACTTTTATCTATACTTTCATCTACTACCACATATCCGTGATTTTGAGAGGAAATGTAGACGTTTCCTGTGGAAAGGTCTTTCACTGGATGATTTGCACCACGATGACCATATTTCAATTTTTCTGTCTTTGCACCGTTGGCAAGTGCCATTAATTGATGTCCAAGGCAGATTGCAAAGATTGGTTTATCAGATTCATATAATTTTTTAATTTCTTCAATGATTTCTACACATTCGGATGGATCACCTGGTCCATTGGTGAGCATGATTCCGTCAATATCCGTTGCTAAAATAGTTTCTGCTTTTGCGTCTGCTGGGTAAACTGTTACTTCGCATCCACGAGAAATTAAGGAACGGATGATATTCTTTTTGCTTCCAAAGTCCATCATAGCAACTTTCTTTTTCACTGGACATGCTTCTGTTCCAAGATCTCCTGGTTGATATACTTTTACTTCCTTTGTGGAAACTTTTTCAACCACACCTGTTACCTTATAGGCTTTTATTTTTTCTAGTACTTCATCTAAATCATAGTTTTCATTTATCGTGATCATACCATTCATGGTACCTTTTTCTCTAAGGATTTTGGTTAATGCCCTTGTGTCCACTCCTGTAATTCCTGGAATGTTTTGAGCTTTTAGAAATGTTTCAATAGAATCTTCTGAACGGAAGTTGCTTGGTCTTCTTGAAATTTCACGAACAATGTAGCCATTTGGCCATCCTTGTAAGGACTCCATATCTTCGTAGCACACTCCATAATTTCCAATCAATGGATATGTCATAACTACTGCTTGACCTGCATAACTTGGGTCTGTTAGTACTTCTAAGTATCCTGTCATAGATGTATTAAATACGATTTCGCTAATTACATCATGAGTGGCTCCAATACTTTTTCCTGTAAACACTGTCCCATCTTCGAGTATAAGAAAAGCTTTCATCTGTAACACCTCAATCCTTTCTACTGCCATTGCATTTTCATTGCGCTTTTGTATTGCATATTATAACTGTTGTTGTGTATAATTTATGTTATGTCGAATATTTATTCATGTGTTTGAATATTTATTCATAAATTGGGCAAAAAAAAGGAAAAGAAAAATCCTTTTTTTTAATGTATAAATTTCCACTCTTACTTATATTTCATAGGTTCAAATGGTACTATTTCGCTATTTCATTATTTCACCCTAAATTGTTACAATACTATCACAATGTTTCTAATTTTGCAAGCATTTTTTCAAAAAAATTCGATATGAATGTTTAAACTTTCATATCGAATGAATTTTTATGTATTTCTCCACACTTTTTCGTGTATTAAGTTTAGATTATTAAGTGCATAGAAACCCAATCTATATTAACTTCTTTATTTTCCCAATCGTGTAGATTGTCTCACAAAACTTCCGCATATCATTAAACTCAACATCCTTCATATGTTCAATAAACAAATCTACTAGCATGTTATTATATTTCCCAGTTCTAAGATTCTGGTCGCCGTTAATGATATCTTCACAAAATTTTAATAGTTCTCTCGTTCTGTAATAAGAATCATTTAAATTAAATCTTGCAATATGAGCGTTTATAAAATCAATTTCTTGTTGTGAATATGCATATAACTCGCTCGGTTCAAATTGTAAACTCAACAAATTGTATTGTAATCTCAAATCTCGCCTATGAGAAGTAACCCCAAACGGCTGTAATATAATTTCCCTCTTTTTCAGATAACTCCTTTTTAAGTTTTTATAGGATGTACATTCCTTTTTACAATCAGATTTGATACAATTATTTGCCATAAATTTATTCACTGTTTGTTTTGAAAATATTGGACCTTTGTCACCGACTTTTTTAAAAGATTCATTACATTTTGGGCAAGCTAATCCTATATTCGGAACACACTCTTCTAATTTTTTACAATGTCGTTTTTCAATCGAATGCTCTAAATGTGCAAAGTGCTTGGCATCAACTTCTATATTACAATAGCAATACATACAATATCCATTGGTTGTTTGATATAACAAATTAAGTAAATTTTCACCCTTTTTATTTTTATACCCATACTGTTTGGAATCTTCGTATTTTGGTTTAAATGATGGTATCTTCAATACCGTCAATTTCTTCATTTCTATTCCCAGCTCCTTATTTGATTGTATATCACTTTTTGAACTAGTGATAGTTCATTGGCTTCAATTGCTGCAAATTCCGTTTTCTCCTCTTCTCCCCAGCATCTTAGTAGCTTCTGTTGCAACAATCTTTCTAGTTGCTCATCTAATTCCATCTTTCTCTCTTTTCTTGTCTTACCAAATACTTTTTGAAAAAGAGTATTTACATCCGTTAATGTTACAAAGTCATCACTATCCAACAGTTGATAATTGGATTCTTCTAGTACAACAATTTTACACTGATTTGTACCACAAATAAGATCACTGGAATGTGTACTTACAATAAAATTATTGTTCGAAAATGTTGTTTTCAAAAACTCCAAAATTTTAGAAGCATGCCTAGGCGATAAAAATTCATCTAGCTCATCTATGACAATTATCCCTAATTCTTCTATAATCTCCGTATAGAATAAAATTTCCGAAAAAATCCTTATAATTGCTTGATATCCACTCGATAATTCTACATTTTGCCCATCAATGAAAACCTTAATATCTCCATCTCCAAATCCATCATCTAACTCTTCCAACTTTACTTCAAAGTTTATTCCTAGAAAATCTTTTAACAGTAAACGTAATCGTTCTTCATACAACGGAAAAAACCTCTCAATATGCTCGTTCTTTCCAAAACTATCTTTCAAATTGAAATGTTTTGATTCTTTTCTTGTCTCAATGATTTCATTACTTGTAACTGCAAATCGAATCCCATCACGTGTCGTATTTATTTCATTTATATTTATATATCTGTTAACCGAATCAATATAATAAACACTACCATTCATTTCGTCTAGCAATTTTTTCAAAAGTTCTGATTTCCCACTAGAATTATCCCCTATAACAATCCAATTATCTTCTCTTCCACTTTTTATAATTCTTGCCACACTATTAAGCATGTTTTTGTAATTCATCATATACCACCTTTAATTTAGTCTCAATAACTGTCTTTGTTGCATTTCCATGTCTAATAGTTTCTCGATACTCAACTCTACATAGAATACGATTCACAATATCAGGTGTAATCTTAAAAGTATAATTCTTCTTATTTACTACAGTAAAAATATTCTCAAATAATGATATTTGATTAATTTTACCTTCATACAAATCAAAGAAAACTTCTAAGCTATTCTTATATTCTGCTATTTCCTCATCACTAAATCGAATTACATTTTCAGAAAAATCATTAAGCATTTTATCTATATTCTTATAAGATGAAATTATAAATTTATCTTCTTCTATTTTTACATAATATTTAAAAGCACATAATCTTAGTAGATATTCTATACTTCTGCTATAATTTTCTGGATGAGGGATAATCGTTCTCCATTTCTCATTCTTTTGATTCATTTCAAACAGCATATCATAAAATGGTGATCTATAAATTCCATTTCGAATTTCCTGTTTCGTCAATGGTATTCCTCCTGCATTTAAATTTGCAAATATTTTATACAAATATTTATTTTTCAACTCCTTATCATCAATATTTATTTCTACTACCGTTATTGTTGTATAATCTAATTTTGCTTTTACTTTTTCAGGAAGATTTTCATAAGTAATATCAACTTCTTTTTCCTGCTCACTATCCATGTCGTAGTATTTCATTACATAGGAAACATCCTTTAATCCATATGCTTCATCTAACTGCTTTTCAAATGTCCTATTTTCATCCTTTAGCTCCTTCAGAGCCATTATTTTATGCCTCTCTTTTTTGTACTTTCCCTTATAGTACAAATACATACTAATAACTCTTTGTTGCCCGTCTAATATTTCTAACTCTCCCCGATCGTTTCTATATGTGTATATTGGTGGAATTGGTAGACCTCTTATCAATGAAACTGCTAGATCTTCAACTTGTTCTTGCCTCCATTTATAAACTCGTTGAAAATCAGGAATAATATACATATTATCCTCTACACCCTCCATCAACGATTTAAACGCAATATCAGTTTTATATTGCTGCACTCTTGCATTTCCATATATTGCTCTATCTATCTCATCAATATTCTTTTTCCTTTTTGAACCCATTTTTTCACCATCCAACTAAAATTGTGCTATCATTATAGCATACATCAGTATATATTTCATTTTCTTTTTATGAACTATATTTATGTAGAAGTACGAGGCAAAACTCCATAAGAATAATATAAATGCAAAAAATCCCTAAGTAAAAGTAAAGCTTCCATGCATTTCTTTTACTTAGGGATTTTTTATCCTTGCTTCTAAAGAATTATCCTTTTTACATCGGTCTCAAATTCTTAAGTGAAATATCCATAATTGGTGCAGAATGAGTCAACGCTCCCGCAGATACAAAGTCCACTCCAATCTCTGCAATTTCTTTCAATCTTTCTTTTGTCACATTTCCAGAACACTCTGTCTCTGCTTGATCCCCGATTCTACGAACCGCTTCTTTCATGGTATCATTATCCATATTATCAAGCATAATAATATCCGCACCTGCTGCAATGGCTTCGTCCACCATCTCAAGTGTTTCCACTTCTACCTCAATCTTACGAACAAATGGTGCATATTCCTTTGCCATCTCAATTGCTTTTGTGACACTTCCAGCTGCACCGATATGATTATCCTTTAATAAAATACCATCTGACAAATTATATCTATGGTTACATCCGCCACCAACTTTTACGGCATATTTCTCAAATATTCTCATATTTGGAGTCGTCTTTCTAGTATCCAATAACTTTGTCTTATATCCTTCTAACTCCACTACAAATTCATTGGTAAAGGTAGCAATTCCGCTCATTCTTTGAAGATAATTCAGTGCTGTTCTTTCTCCTGAAAGTAACGCCTTAATATCACCCTTTACTACACCAATTAATTCTCCCTTTTTGATTCTATCACCATCTTTGAATTTTGTCTCAAACACCGCGTTTTCATCTAATAATTCAAATACTCGACGGAATACTTCTAATCCACATAAGATTCCATCCTCTTTTCCAATCAATTCCGCAATGCCCATTCTATCTTCTCGCATTACGGAATTTGTTGTTACATCCTCACTTGTGATATCTTCTTTTAAAGCAGAGATTATATATTTATCTGCATTGAGTTTCATTGTCACACCATTTAGCATAAAATTTTTCATCCTTTCGTTTAATCTCTTTCATCACGATGTCTCGATTTTGTTTGTTCCATTGTTCCATATCCATGTACTTGGATTCCTCTACATCCACATGGGTTACTGATAGTTGATCCAGTTGTTCCACAATCTTCTTTGCAGCCCTTTTCGAAAATACAACACTTTCTAACAATGAATTACTTGCAAGTCGATTGGCACCATGTACACCATTGCAAGCAGTTTCTCCTACTGCATACAGATGTTGCATAGATGTTTCACCATTTACTGTGGCTTTAATCCCACCCATAATATAATGCTGTGCTGGAGTTACTGGAACATAATCCGTCGCCAAATCATACCCTTCTTCCAAACAACGTTTGTATATGTTTGGAAATCTTTTCTCAATCTGTTCTTTTGGCAAATGTCGCATAGATAGATACACATAATCGGTTCCTTCTCGTTCCATTTCCATACGAACCTCATTGCTGACAGTATCCCTTGGTAAAAGCTCGTTGACAAATCGTCTGTGCTTGCTATTTAAAAGTACTGCTCCTTCACCACGAACTGACTCTGAAATTAAAAATCTTCTTCCCTTTTTGGTAGAATACAAAGTCGTTGGGTGAATTTGTATGTAATTTAAATTTTCCATCTCAATTCCATGAGATAAGGCTATGGCAAAGCTATCCCCTGAGATATGACCAAAGTTCGTAGAGTTCTGAAATAATCCGCCAATTCCTCCTGTAGCTAACACAACAGACTTGGCAAAGATGCTACTTAGCTTTCCATCTTGCGCTCTCGCCACAATTCCACAACAAACGTTATCTTTTTCTAGGATATCCATCATCGTTGTAAATGTTCGAACTTCAATATTTTTTCGCTTTCTGATACTCTGAATTAACTTTATCATGATCTCTTTTCCTGTAAAATCATCATGATGTAAGATACGAAATGTAGAATGTGCCGCCTCTCTTGTATACTTTAGACTTCCATCATCATTTTTATCAAAATCAACTCCATAACGAATCAAATCTTCGATGACTTCATTGGAGGTTTCAATCATGATACGAACCGATTCTTCCCTATTTTCATAGTGACCTGCTCGCATAGTATCTTCAAAGTACTCTTCAAAATCATCTGCATCTTTTAGTGTAGATATTCCACCCTGTGCAAGATAGGAATCACTGTTTTCCACATCATCTTTGGTAATCATCAACACCTTTAAATGTTCTGGCAAACAAAGCCCTGCAAATAATCCTGCAACACCTGTCCCAACGATGATTACGTCGTATTCTTCTTTCAACACGTCAACCAGCCTCCTATTTTGCCAATTCTAGCATACGATTCAATGGCAGTTCAGCCTTTTTGCTTAATTCTACGTCCATCTGAACTCCTACGGATATCTCTTCTAAAGAAGCTGCTACTTTTTCTAATGTAATCGCCTTCATGCCAGGGCAAACCTGTTCTTGGCTTGCTGGATAAAACTTTTTATCAGGGTTTCGTTTCTGAAGTTCATAGAATACGCCTATCTCAGTACAAATGATAAATTCTTTTACATCACTAGATGTTGCATAATCAATGATTTCCGAAGTACTTCCTATGTAATCTGCTAATTCTAATACTTCCATCGTACATTCTGGATGGGCAAGCACTAACGCTTCTGGTCTTGCTTGTTTTGTATCCATTACACTCTGTTTCGAGATATTTTTATGGACATGGCAATAGCCATCATTGAAAATAAATGTCTTATTAGTTAATTTGGTTGCAAGATAACGTCCTAAATTTTCATCTGGGATAAAATATATGTACTGGTTTGGTAATGCATTTACAATTTTATATGCATTAGAAGATGTTACGCATACATCTGCGTATTGTTTTATCTCTGCGGATGAATTGATATAACATACGACTGCTACGTCTTTATATTGTTCACGGACAGCTTTTATTTTATCAATATCTGCCATATGTGCCATTGGACAATCTGCCTCGTAGTCTGGCATCACAACTGTTTTTTCAGGATTCAAAATCTTCGCACTTTCTCCCATAAAGGAAACACCACAGAAACATATCACACTTTGGGGTACGGTCTTCGCAAGCTTAGCTAAATAATACGAATCCCCTATATAATCAGCTACTTTTTGTACATCGTCATTTACATAGTAGTGAGCTAAAATGACGGCATCTTTTTCCTTCTTTAGTGTTTCAATTCGGGAAATCATATTTTCCATCGGGATCACCTCAAATTTTATTTGTTTTCTATTATGGGCGTGATAGGGAGATTTGTCAAGTTTACTATGAGAATTGCAAATTAGAATGGACAATGTCCAGTGAAAATTCCATAACTTTTTCTTAAAGAGAGAACGAATTATTTTTCCACAATATTATATTCTAATGAATCAACATGATATAATTTTACATTTACACATTTCATTTTCTTTTCATCGAAAATCGCATAATTCACACCATCCATATGCAATGTACTTCGATAGCAGATTCCATCATAACCTAAACTTTTTATAAAATCTGTTATATACTGAGTTGGCAAATAGTCCAGTTCGGTATCTTGTCTACCTAACGGTTTAGCAATCTCAACACTAATTTTCTTTAATATTGACATATTAATTGCAAACCACTCACAACCACGCGTCTCGTCAGAAAATGGGCTTATTTTATTTAGATTTGATAAATCAACTATCTTTAAATTTTCTTTCGCTTTGAATATTCCAACTGATACATAATCTAAGTCTTTGGCTCTTATTTCATGTAAAGTTGTCGTGATATCTCCCGCAAGATACAAACATGCAATTCCCTTCGAATTCGCTCTTCCTGCTGTTGCCTGTAAAGCATTTGGTGCACCCATTTCATTTACTCCATAGGGCTTATCACCACTAATACGCCCTCTATAAAACTTTTCTTCTCCTTTTCTTATGGTTAATATCAACCTCTCACTATGAAATACTTCTTCTAAAAGCTTTAAGTTAAAATGATTCGAATGGAAACGATTTATATTTTTTATGGAACTCATAAATTTTTCCCAAGTTGACTCTCCTAATAAACATTCTCTCTTTAAATATCCCGAATCACACAAATTTTTGATTCCAACTTTCTCTTTAAATATTAGAGAGTCTTTGGAGTAATCCTCTTTACAAATCTCCATAATCACATTTTTTATATCTTTAGCAGGTATATTAAATATTGACCATTCATTTTCAAGTATATTCTCAATGTAATCTAGTTCACTATCAGGAAAATTTCTTGGCAACTCTGATATTGGTGTATATACATCTAAAATTCCTGTTATATATTCACTCAAATTGGTATCTTGTTTTTCTTCTGTATCGTATATGAATGTATCATCTGTATTCATAATATCACAATGTCCTTCTGTCTTCATTGTTTCTATTATTGAACATATTTCAATATCACTAAAACAACCAATACCTATTCGCACGTAATCTCTCCTTCTAAATACTTATTCATCAATTCTAAATGATGCATAATTGAAAATTTCTTTACAGTACCCAATCCTGGATACTTACCCAAATCATAACATTCTATAAATTTTTTCAATCCATATGTTATCACTGGCTCTTCTTTCTCTACCCAATCTACTAATTTCTTTAATGCTTCTCCAAACTTTCCTGCTGGATCATTTATATCGTCGTTTGAGTCTGAAACAAAATGTCTTACTCTCAGTTTTAATTCCTTGTCAAAATAGACAATATGAATGACTACTGCTAACGGTGCAAATCCTGCTTCCACAAAACTTCCACCTACAATTGAATAATCTGAAAATCCTTGATATCCTTCCTTTGAAAAGTATAGATGTTCTCCTGAAAAAAACTGATCTTGTACTTTTAAATAATCCGCATTCCGTTGTGCTTTTAAAAATTTATCTCCAAATATCACTTTGGATTTCTCGGATTCTCTTATCAAATCCCTATTTCCTTGAATCAATGTAAACTTTGGCTCAAATCCTGAATAGAGCTGTAAATGCTGTTCAACAAAATCTTCATTTGAATGAATAATCATCAAATCTTCTAAATCACTTCTTCTTTGTAATAATTTGTGAGTATCTTTATCCATTAAGTAAGCTTTTGTAACACAATCTGAATTTGCTTGTTTCACAATATCATCTGCAATCTGATTATGTTCATTTTTTTGTTCCCTTAATTTTATTACAAATTCACCTACTTCTGGATTCATCACTAAAGCATATTTTTGCCCATGATTCTTCATTGTCTCCAATGTTCTCACTAACGTTGAGGTTGGCTTTAATGGCTCTATAATAGGAAAAATTCTATTACCAATCAATCTCCTCTCAACGAGTTCTCTAACCGCAATTAATTCAAATTGCCTACCTCTCAAATAAGGAAAATACATATTCACCCTCCATAATTTCTATCTAACATTCCTATCCATTCTTCTTTTCTACTCAACATCGTATCATCAAAATATGTGATTGCTCTTAATTCCGCTGGTGATTCTAAACAAAATTCAACCTTCTCAACACATATTCTCTTCTTTAGCTCCTTTAACATATCTTTTTGCAATTTTTCTATATTTATCTTCTGAATTTCTTTTAGACACTCTGCATAATACTTGAACTGTATTACTTCTGGTAAAGATAGATTATTTTGAATTAAGATTTGTTCAAACTCTTTTTTTCTTAGTAGTTTAAAAATTGTATAGTAATCTAAGTTACTAATATTGGGCTGTGATGACCTTATCTGATTTAACGCTTTTCTCTTTGTCAATTCCATTATTCCCACTGTTTCTGGTACTAAACCAATAACTTTTTCAAGATTATCTTTATATGTCACAATTACCACTTCCGTAAATGCCTTATAATAATCTTCAATCTGACTCTCTATTCTTTCTAAATTATCTAGCTCAGTTTTAATTTCGTATACAACACCTTTTCCATTTATCAGTACAAAGTCAGCTTTTGAATTTCCTATTGGCAATTCAGATAATGCGGTAATTTTTCTATAATTATGCTTTTTCAATAAAAGCTTATTTAACATTACATTTTTATAAAAATACTCTGTTCTATACTCTTTACCAATATACATATAGATCTCACCTATTAGTTCTTCATAGCTTCGACCTTCCGGTTGATGTACATATTTTCTTACTATACTTTCAAAAAATTCATTATCCTTATCAGAAAGCAGTGCATGAAAAGTTGATTTCGTAAAAAATCTTTTTAAGGCTAAATTATTCATAAACTGCCTCCTAACATCTGTAATATTTTTAACTATTATATCAGATTTTTTTTTGCTTTTCCACCATATATTCATTCCATATATGTACCAAAAATACTATGTACCAAAAATACCGCACCATAGTCACACTACGGTACGGTATCTTATCTTCTATAAAATACTATCCTACAAACTATCTGTTCCACTACAACTATACTGTGTTCCATTCATTGTATACACAAATGTATAATTTAAACTTGTTGGAACACTTCCTGTTGCAGTAAACCCAAAGTTTACAGTTTGTCCAGTGCTAATGTAAGCATTCCAGCTCTCTGGTGTAATGACCACTTGAGAACCAGATGTTGTAAAGGATGCACACCAGATGTTATTCACTGCTGCTTCAGATGTATTTAAATATAGTGTCCAATCTGTAATAGCAGTAGATGCAACATTTTTAATCGTAAGCTCCATGTTATATCCACCAGACCAACTTGTTGATGTTCCTGATAAATCAATCACACTTGATGTAGATGGACTTGGGGAAGGAGATGGTGAAGTTGTTGCAGTTGAAACTTTTTCTAATACAAATTTTTGATTAGAAGTTGCACCATAGCTGTATTGTTGAATATTCGCACCTGAACTTGTACTACACCCTGCCACATCTAAACCTTTTGTAGAACCTGAAATCTTACTTACAATTCCATAACTACCATCCGAGTTCTTTACAAATTGGAATAATTGATTGTCTCCACTATTGTCTGTATAAATCTGCACGTTGGCACCATTATCAGTACTCTTACCTTTTACGTCTAGCAAATAAGTACTTCCGCCACCTAACATAGAGTAAATTTTATAATAGGTATCTGCATATTTTACTATTTTCCATGTATTGTAGTTTGCAGAACCACTTGCACCCCATTGCTGTACATTTACACCATTTGCAGCTACTCCGCCTTCTACATCTAAATATAAACCACTGTTTACATTTTTAATCATGTATGTGCCTTCTTCAATTACTGCGCCTATCACTGTACTTGTTGAAGATGTTGCGGAAGGACTAGGAGAAGTCACGGTTGCTGTTCCATAGTTTGTCTTTGTCCAACCAGATGCGTCCATAGAGATTTTACCACAACCTGCTTTTTGTGGTATCACAGTTTGAACGTCATCTAATTTTAACAGTTGATAGGAGTATGGTAGTGTCTCATTGTAGTTATAAGTAAATGTAAATGGTGTACTTGGAGGATTGGATTTACTCATATTTTCTACACCATTAATAGTAGAAGACCAAGCCCAATTGCCGATGGATGATTTATCATTCCATGTAAATCCACTTGTAAATTTATTAGATCCATTGTTATCCCAACTACTTCCTGTGTATGTAGAACCGTCGGAACCAATGTACTTTGAATTTACAATTAGGGAATGATTGATTGCGGCACCAAATAAGGTATCCCATGGAGAATTCATATTGGCAGTATCGTCACCTTGTACTTCTGCGCCGATTAGAGGCTGTGCTACTTGATTGTATACACAAGTATCAGCACCGATGGATGCACCATTTCGAGCATTGATACCACGACTTAAACTATAACATCCATTACTTGCTAATGCAGAACTACTGCTTATTAATGAAGTATGTCCTGAATTATCAAAGTAGCAATTGTATAAATGTCCTTTTCCTTGTCGAATCATTGGCTGACGTTGACCTTGGTTTAAATAGTAGTTATATGCCATGGAAAGTTCTAAACGTTGGTTTCCATCTAGGACTTCTGTTCCATTGCTGTATACATAGTTACAATAATCTTTATCACCAGAACCAACTAAATGTGTTTTGGAGTGGTATGCTTCGTATGCCATAATTTGAGACTTAGAAGCACCTGCTTTTCGCATTTTGTAATAACGACTTGTGGATGCTAAGGAACCACTATTGTATTTTGATTCCATATAATTCACGGATGTGTAAATATCGCTACTGCTGCTTGGTGAAGAATTGGATTCTAAACCAAATTTACACCATGACAATGTAACACCAGAAGAACCATTTTCAATGTCTAACATACCATCGGCCGCAATAGCAAAGGAACAGTGGTCGATCCATACGTCATTTGCGCCATTTACTTTGATAAATGTCCAACCTACTTCTTTATGATTTCCTGCATCGTCAAATTGATAAAGACCTTCAAAATTAAGATTTCGAATCACAAGATCGCTTGTCGAATTTTGTAGTTTTAGTTCAACGTGACGGATACTTGCACCATTGGTCGAAAAAATGGTTAATCCTTTTGTATTGCTAATATTTAATTTGGATACACCGCTTGCTTCTATGGTTGGGTTGGTAAAACCGTTAGTTGGATTTGCGTACTTGGAAATTCCATATGTTGTTGCATCAGAGGAACTTAAACCAAGTTCATTGTATCCCATATCTAAGTCACTTGTAATTTCAATGATTTTTACCGTACCACTTTGTGCATTTTTTAATGCTTTTAGAAAATCTAATTCTGTAGAAACTTTTACGTGGTAGGATGTTCCTACATAAGAAGAACGATCCGAGATTCCATCACTTGCAAATCCTGTTACGTTCATAAAGCTGTCGCTGTAACTGCTAAAACTTCTTGTTGTACCAGGAATCTGTGTAATAACTGCACTTGCTGCTTCTACTTCGGATTGATTTGCTACTCCCATTCCGATACTGCTCAATCCAACAGAAGGCACCGTAGTAGCAATTATGGCTACAGATAGTAATCCAACTAAGACTTTCTTTAACTTCATTTCATATCCTCCTCTATGGTGTCACTCCGTTAATGATTGCTCCGTCATACATAACAACAACTTTTGCTGCATTGTTGTAAGAATAGTCATTGGCCTGCGTAAAGTTAGACCAATCATTGTGACAGATTCTTGTATTTACTTGTAACACTGCATTTTCGTTGATTACTTGGTTGGATGCAAAACTTACTTCTAAATAGTGATCTGCTGTGGATGTTGTAGAGTCCATAGCTACAATGCTTGCTGTTGCATCACCAATAACACTTACATAATAAGGATCTACTGGGTATTGCACTGCTGCAGTATCTAACCAAACGGATTCGCCTACTGTACTATCGGATGTGTAGTAGTAACGAAGTTTTAATTTAGATAAATCGTAAGATGCATTTGCACCACCTGTAAGAGTAAAGGATGTTGTAATTGTATTCGTAGAATCTTGGTCTGTTCCAGAAACTACAAGAGATAAATTACCTGCTGGTGTTGTACTTGCAACAGGGGCAGTACTTGTTGCAGGTGCTTCGCTTGTTGTTACTGGTGCAGAACTAGATACAACTGGCGCTTCACTTGTTGTTACTGGTGTTGTAGTAGCAACAATATCACCAACTCTTTCTAAATAGAAATGTTGATTGGTTGTTCCATTGTAAGTATATTGGTGAATATTTGCACCAGAATCTGTGCTATAATCAGAAACATCAATACAACTTGCGCTATTTGTAATCTTTGTACGGATTACATAACTTCCATCGGAATTCTTTGTAAAGTTAAATAATTGGTTATTTCCACCGTTGTATTGGTAGATTTCAACGTTTGCACCGTCGGCTGTACTCTTTTTCGCAATATCAAGTGCATAAGTATCACCATCGCCTAATTGTGAAATAATGCGATAGTAATCTCCGCTTACTTTTTCTATCTTCCAACTATTATAGCTTGCTGAACTACTTGCACCCCATTGTTGTACGTTTGTTCCATTTGCAGCTACTCCGCCTTCTACATCTAAGTACTTATTACTGTTTACATTTTTAATCATGTAAATGCCATCTTCGATCTGTGTAGATGTTGGCATGGTACTTGTAGATGGAGATGGGGAAACTACTGGTGATACACTAGAAGCTCCTACTGTATAAATAGATGGCTGTGTTGGTGTACTCATATCTTCCCCTATGTAGTAACTTGTGTGTGGTGGTTGATTGTACGCAACATTCTGCCATGCGATTGCTTCACGATATTGTCTATCATGCATTAATGTATACAATTTGCTATCTGTTACATCTGTTGTTGTATAAATTCTCAATGCCGAGTCATCTGATAATGCCCAGATTACTTCTTCTCTCCAATCTCCTAAAATATCACCAGATAAAGTAGGTGTAGCTTTTGTCGAGTTACAGGAATGAACGTTAGAATCTGATAAAATATAATCAACAGATGATGTTGAAGAATTCCATTTACGAATGGATGTGCCATCTAATCCTTCACGATACAAGTCCCCATCCCAATAAGTGGCAAAATTTATGCCAAGATATTTTAGTTTACTATTTGCACTATTTCCTAAACTATCATAGACATTATCTGCAAGTGCAATATATGGAGAACAGTCTGCACCTGCATTTAAAATCAAGCCTCTTCCTACATCTGTTCCAGGATTTTTACTCCAGATTGTTTCACCTGTTTTCGCATCTCGAAATTGAACCCCTTCTACAGATGTTGATTTTGTTTCGTGTACCATAAATATTTCTAATCCTGCATGATTCGGATCAAAATCTCCGCAATGTAATGCATCGCCATGACCATTCGTAGAAGTATATAAGCCTGTTCCATTATGATCAATTACAGCTGAACCATATACAATTTCATCATAACTGTCTCCGTCTACATCTGCGATAGATAGAGAGTGAGCACCTTGTCCACGATAAGATGAATTGTTGGAACCATCTGCTGTAAATGTCCATTGTTTCGTTAATTTTCCGTTGGAATACTTGTAAGCCACAAGCATACTCTTTGCATAGTATCCTCTACATTCAATTAAACTTGGTGTGACACCGTCAAGATATGCGACACCTGCTAAGAAACGGTCTACACGGTTTCCATAGCTGTCACCCCAGTCTTTTACTGTTCCTCTTGCTGGCGCATAATCTATTGTTGTTAAAATCTTTCCTGTAGCCCCTTCGAACATGGTTAAATATTCAGGACCTGATAATATGTATCCCTTTGAATTACGATAATCTTTACTGGAATCTCCGATTACCGTTCCATCACCTGCAACTGTTCCGTCTGCTGTCTTTAGTGCCAATTCTGCTTTTCCGTCTCCATCAAAGTCATATGCCATCATCTGTGTATAATGCGCACCAGCTCGGATGTTCTTTCCTAAATCAATTCTCCATCTTTGTGTTCCGTCTAATTCATAGCAGTCAATATACACATTGGATGTATAACCACTTTGAGAATTATCTTTGGAATTGGAAGGATCCCATTTTAAAATAATTTCGTATTGTCCATCTCCGTCCACATCAGCAACTGTGCCATCATTCGCTGCATACGTTACCGTAGAACCACTTAATGTAGTATCTGCAGGTTTGTTAATGGACACATCTAAATAATTATTTCCCCATGGTGTAACTTGTGTACATTGGTCTTTTTCTACTCCATTCACTACGCTTGTTACATAGTAAGTAGATGAGGTAGAACCTGACTTGTCCAAATAGTTAGTAGAATCAGTGATTGGTCCCGCAATCTTCACCCCATTGCGGTAAACGTTAAAACTAGTTCCATAACTTTCTGTTCCTAGAAGTCTCCAGGATAAGAAAATGCCATCACTAGATTTGACTGCTACTAATCCGCGATCCAATGCTTCCATCTGGTATGCTGTTTGCGCTTCCACTTGAACGGATTGAAGTGAAAGAGGAACAGGTACCACCATTGCTGCTGCCATTCCAATGGCTGCAAAGCGTCTTAAAAATTTTCCTTTCATTTTTTACTCTCCCTTATATTTATTGTGATATTTGACCAAAAAAATCAATATCACTTCTTTTAGTTTACATTATTTTTCCAAGAAATAATAGTGTTTTTTCAAAAAAATAGTACATTTCTAACAATATTCATATGCAAGTATTAGCATTCTCTGTTTTCGACATTTTCCCTTATTTTTCCCTATTTATTGTCACATTATGTCATTTCTGCAATATAATATTAAAACAAGATAAGAAAACCTACCGAATCTTTCTATAACGGTTGGTTTTCAAAACCCAAGGAGTGAGCACTATGACAAATCAATGTGATTATTCATTATGTAATATGCGCGTCTATAATGTAGAAGCAATATCCGTACCAATTGTGTACAATTACTATGGTGACAACGATCCAAATGGAATGATGTACGCCTTAAGTGAAGATGTTCCTGCCATTATACAGTCTGCCAATGAACTATTTCATTTACCAGTTCCACAACCTTCTCCACTGGTAGTTCCACTTGTTCTTCGTTGCCACGAGGGTGAAGTTGTACGTATCAACTTTCGCAATTCCTTAAGCAATCATCAACGTGCATCCATTCACGTTCAAGGACTTAATTACAATGTATTGGATTCCGACGGTTCTAGTGTTGGCCTTAATCCAGATACTACTACATGTGATCGGATTACCTACACCTGGCTTGCAGATAAAGCAGGTACCTATCTATTTAGTGATCTGGCAGACCCAAGAAGTGGAGAATTTACGAATATCCATGGTCTTTTTGGTGCTATTATAGTTGAAAAACCTGGTAGCTGCTGGTATGACCCAGTAACGGGAAACGAACTAAAAACTGGATTATTCGCAGACATTTATCCCGAAAATGGGAAAGCTTTTCGTGAATACACCGTGTTCTTTCAAGATGAACTTGCTGTTGTGAATAAAGATGGTGATCCTCCTATTGATCCCCACACTGGATTGGAATCTAGCACCATGGGTATCAGTTATAGAGCTGAACCAATGAGAAACCGAATCGTGCATGGTACTCATATGGAAGGAGAAGAACACGTTATTCTCGGCGAAGATGTCAGCATGAGTTCCTGGACTTTTGGAGATCCAGCAACATTTTTACTCAATGCTTATGTAGGAGACCCTTGCACCATCCGCCTTCTCCATGCAGGCGTAAAAGAAACTCACGTTATGCATATTCACAATCATCAGTGGCGACTAGAACCAAGCAATCCTAATTCTACTATTATCGATTCCCAATCTATCAGCCCACAGGAAACCTATGATATCGAGCTTCTATACGGAGCAGGAAGCTTGACTAGAACAATCGGTGATGTGATCTGGCACTGTCATCTCTACCCTCACTTTATGGACGGTATGTGGGGTCTATGGAGAATATTTGATAGATTGCAGGACGGAACAGGAGTTCTTCCTAACGGCGTTTCCATCCCTCAACTAATGCCACTTAAAGATCGACCACTACCACTAGCAAAGGATGACCTCCATCCAGGATTTCCAAACTTCCTACCTGGTGATGTTGGCGTTCGTCCTGAACAGCCTGCACTTGGAATTCTAAATCCAAACGGAAGCATTAAGCGTATTCCAACACCGCTAGAAGAAGCCAATTTCATCCCTGGTGCAGTTCCTGGTGCCTTATACTCCAGAACATGCCACGACTCACCTCCATGTAAACCTGACGTTGTATTTGATATTGCCGTTTTACAAGCAAATGTTATTTACAATCAATATGGATGGCATGATCCACAAGGAAGATTCTTTGTACTAAAAGAGGATGTATTACGTTGCGGTGGTGTAGATAATTATTTGTCTATGGTAAATGATGGTGTCATTCAGGTGGAACCTCTGATTATACGAGCTAACGCGGGAGACTGCATTGAGGTCCGCTTTACGAACTTGCTTCCTAAGTATCTGGAGAGTAGTCCATTTGAAATGAAAACTCTGACCGATATCTGTGGTTACCATATCCATCTTGTAAAATTCGACACGATTACGTCCGATGGTTCTGCAAATGGTTGGTGTAATATAGCAGGTGCTTACCAATTTGAGACACTAATTGAACGGTTCTATGCTGATGAAGAACTGCATACGATATTTTTCCATGACCACTTATTCCCTAACTCACAGCAACAGCACGGTTTATTTGGCGCATTAATCATTGAACCAAAAGGAAGCACCTTCCACGATATCTACACTGGTGAGCTTATTAAGAGCGGTACCAAGGCAATCATTACAAGAGCGGATAAGACACAGTACCGTGAATTTGCTTTAGCGGTACATGACTTTACGTATCTATTTGACTGTAATAACAAACCGCTGAATCCTCCTGATGTTGCCGGTTCTCACGATGATCCTGGTGTTATGGCAGTCAACTACCGATGTGCCCCACTTCGGGAACGACTAAAAGATGCCAACTGCGACCCTGCTTATATTTTCAGTTCCCACTTCCATGGGGATCCATCGACTCCTATCTTGGAGACATACGCTGGCGATGAGATTATAATCCGTCTTTTCCAGGGAGCACAGGAAGAACAGCATTGCTTCAACATTGTCGGCATGCAGTGGCAGAAAGAACTTACGAATCCATGTTCGCCAATCACTGCTTCCCAGACACTTGGCATATCTGAAGCATTTAACCTGCACATTACCGATTCCTACACAGGAGGGGACTACATGTATCATTTTGGAGGAATCGACGATATCTGGCTAGGAGTATGGGGAATCATCCGTGCGTATGATAAGCCTAATCAGAATCTGCTTCCAATACGCAATTCCAGAAGGAATCAAAGTTGTGCTCTTCCTCCAAAAAGAGCGAAAGTACGACATTATCATATCGCTGCCATGAAGAAACCTATTCTCTATAACCGCTATGGTGATCACGACCCAGATGGAATGTTATTTGTTCCGATGAGGGACTATGCAGCAGTACAATCGGGCAAGAAGCCACCGAAACCATTGGTACTTCGTGCTCATAAAGGAGAAGTAATAAAAGTAACCTTATACAATATGTTATCACCAGACGACCCTGTTCCTTATTATGAATATCCTACTGTTCCACTAGAATATGCACACATACCTTCTATGAGGGTTTCCATCAACCCACAGTTCCTGCATTACAATGCGATAACGGATTCTGGAATTAACATTGGCTGTAATCCACTTGACCAGACAGTAGGCCCAGGACAATCTAAAACCTATACTTGGTATGCGGATAAGGAATATGGAACTTGTACACTGAACTCCTTTGGTGATATTAGAAACCATCGATATCATGGGCTATTTGGCGCAATTATTATAGAAGCACCTTTCGCAACCTGGCAGTCTGCAAGATGTGATACTGCTGATGATTTTGCTGAACAGGCACTAGTAACCGTTCCTGGAAAAGAACCATTCCAAGAAAATGTTGTCTTTATCCAGAATGGTATTCGGTTACTCGATCGATATGGCAATTTAATTAAGACTGGTAGCACACCAGATGAAGAACTTGACCCAGAAGACACTGGTGAAAAAGGATATAACTACCGCTCAGAACGTTTTGCTAATAGGCTAGAGAATTGCTCTACCCCTTCCCTTGTTTTTAGCAGCGTGATACACGGTGATCCTTCTACCCCTATCTTCTACGCACAAACTGGTCAAAAAGTAGTATTCCGTACACTCATGCCTGCTGATAAACCAAGAAATGTCTCCTTCGCATTGCATGGACACATGTGGGCAGAGCATGCAAATGATTCCAATTCCAGAATCATTCCTGTTCAGGGACACATTAGCGTTGGAAATGTATTTGATATGGAGATTGTGGAAGGTGCTTCTCTTCCAGGCGATTACCTATACCGTTCAGGCAGTCTTAGATGGGATGTAGAGGCAGGTATGTGGGGAATCTTCCGTGTAACCGATGGTCCAGTTAATTGCAATAATAATAAGCATAAGAACAAATTTATCTGTAAAGTACGCAGGTTCTATAAAGCAATGAGAAATCATTTCTTCAGTCTTTTTAAAAATTCTAATTGCTAAATAGGCGATTTTTCCTATGAAGGGATAGGGGTGTCACACTTGTTGGTGTGGCACCCCTACTTAATAAAACTAAATAGTTTGCAATTTTCAATGTTCAAGCGAGCCTTTTTGATTCGACATATTTCTAATTCAATTCTGCAATTCGGCTAACTCCTACATATATCTCAGATATTTTATACCATGTTGGATAATCGACTACACCAGTCTCTGGAAGATCAAATACTCTTTGGAACACTCTAACTGCTTCTGCTGTTTTTTCCCCATAGACACCATCTTGGGACACCTTCGGAATCAAAGGATATCCAGTTGAAACGACATTTAATTGTCTTTGAATCTGGCGCACTGCGTCACTTCTAGAGCCAACTTGTAATTCAACTCCTGGCCAAGATGCAGGAACCCCTGATACTTCCTCTGCAGTACCAATATACATATCATCTCCGTAATAGTAACGGATAATCTCAAGTGCACTATATCCTTGATCTCCTAATTCTTTGGAACCCCATTGTGATAGCCAGTTTGGACATGATACTTTTCGTCCGTCACAGAATTGGGTCAAAATTGGCTGTTCTACATTTGGACGTGCCAGATAATTGGAAAACATTTGGTCTACTACTTCTGAAATACTGTCGAAAATGTTACGTCCCGCAATATATTTTTGGTCATAAGCGGTAGAGTTTGTAATGGTAAATGCATAACCCCTGTTTCGATACCACTCTGTATATACACGGTTTAATACAAAGGATTGGATACAAAGGACATTTGCCATAATCGTAGCTTCTGGCCATGTTGCATAGATCTCACTGGATGCTACATTTTTAATATAATCTTTATATTTTACATAGTAATTGGTTGCTGATGTGTCATTTGGTGGTCCATCGTGTACCACAACATACTCCGGAACTACGATTTTTGATAAAACAATTTCTCCCGATTGTGGGGCTGGTTTTGTTTCAGCTTCTGCAATCTTTGGAGGATAATCACCAAATAAGGTATGAGGTGGGATTACATATAGTACAGCAGATTCGCCTTGTGCATTTTCTAATGGCATCAAGGTAACATTTTGGATAGCTAAGATACCCGCTAATACTTCTGCACTATTGATTTCCACACTTTCATAACCAGGTGCTTCTACTAAGATGTCATATGTGGCATATGGCTGTTCTGCAGATGGTTCTAAGCTGTAGCCTACATTTGGTGTAGCAAGTTCAATTTCGTCTGTTCTGCCAATTGCATCCGTTGTGATTTCTTGAATCGGCGTTCCCGTCTGTCCCTCATAATTGATGGTAACTGTTGCTCCTATAATTGGCCTAGAACGAAGCACACTCGTAACATCCACACGAAGTCTTCCTGTTTGAGGGCTAAGGTTTTGGCTTTCAACTGGTTGCTGACTTGCACGACTTTCTTGTTCCCCTTGCGTGATATCCGCAACATTGGAATTTGTTGTGCTTGGAGTTGTTGGTGGTAATGTTTCCATGGAATGAAGAATACCTCTTTGATTAGAATCAGGATTCAAATATATATTTTCAACCATGGTTTCGCCTGGTTCAAGGTCAATGTTTCGAAGTTCTTGTGTCTTGTAACCATCTGCGCTAACTGCGATTCGATACATTACTGAACCATCTGCTGGCAAGCTAATCACTGGTGTTACGCCTCTCTCGTCAGTTCTAACTTCCCTGATTAATGTACCATTCTGAACTCCATGATACACTTTTACATTTGCACCTATGATTGGTGCTTGTGTTCCTACTTCTCGAACTTTTACACGCATATTTCCAGTTGCATTACTATGTCCTTCCACTCCCTTTGCATTTTGTTCGGAAAATCTATCTAATCTTCTGCTTAATCTCGCTTTACGATTGGTTGTTTCATCGGCAACGATTTCAATCCCTTTAATTTCCATTTCCTCATAACCTGGGGCTTCTATCATGATATCATATGTATGAAAAGGAGCCTGCATTTCGCTGGATGCTGTTAAATTGTTGAACATAGCATTCCCACTTTGATCTGTTGTCTTTTCATCTACTACTTCATTTTCTGTTCCATATTTGTATAACTTAACACTTGCGTTTCCAATTGGTCTCGTGGTGTCTATACTTTCTACATCCACATACAAATCCCCACTTTTTTTATATTGTTGACGAGATGATGTATTGGAAGCGTTGTTTATGTTTCTAGTGGCACTACTATTGGCGTTTTCATTCACTCCCTCGTTCCCTCTCTGCAATTCAGGAGAATTTGACTGTTGCCTTCTTACCATAGCGTTTGGCTTATCATTGGATTGTGGCATAACAACAATTCTTCTACCCATATCTTCCTCTTTCAAAAAGTCTCTTACTATAGCATATGTAGAGGATTGTTGTCTTGCTACAAAAATTTAGTCTCTCGGATACTGGCACGGTGTCTGCATATGGTCTAACGTATCAAATTCATACCCTGCCGCTTTTAACTCATCAATCACTTGTGGCAATGTCTGTGCTGTAATAGAATTGATACACGAATCATGCATTAAAATGACCGGCTGATTGTATTTCCCATAATCTTTTTTAATATTAGACATAATAGAGCTTGAAGAAGGAGAACCAACTGAATCCTCTGCCGACACATTCCAATCAAAATAAGTAAACCCTTTCGCTTCTAACGTCGAAATAACTTCTTCTCCAATTGGAGACAGATACCCATTTGCACTTCCCCAAGGAAAACGGAAAATCTTCGGCTCAACCCCCAAGTTTGTCTTAATCGCATTATAAGCCTGATCGAAATCTGCCAAAAAGCATTCTGCCGAACAATAAATCGTATCTTTCTTATGACAATATGTGTGAATTCCAATACAATTTCCATCTTCAACCGATTGCTTTAAAATCGGTATGGTTTCCTCTGTAATCTGATTTCCTATTAAGAAAAATGTTGCATTAACCTTCTTCTCCTTTAACACTTTAAGCACCTCTGGCGTAATCTTAGAAGGCCCATCATCAAAGGTCAAATATGCAATTTTCTTATCATTTTGAACAATCTGATTTTCCTTAAAAACTTCCTGTTGTAAAATCTCCTTAGATTCAATCTCCTCCTGATTTTCACTTGGAATCTTACTCTTCCATTCCTTATAAAATGAATAGGTTTTTGTCTTGTATATATTCCGCTCTAACTGATAGCAAAACACTAATGCAAGCACAAAAAATACTGCAACAACTATTTTTTTAGACATACATTCACCTTAAACATCGTCTATCAAAATAATTATATGCAGTATTTTTATTGTTTCATTACTATTTGATTTACTTTGATTTACTTTATCTACCAATCTCAAATCTTGCCATAGTTCTTAAACATTGCACAAGATTTTGAAATTTATCATCTATGGTTCCTTCGTCAATGGTAATATCCAATGTGATTGCCATATCATGAAGTTGTTTATCGGTAATATGATTTTGAAGAGACATAAGTATATCTAGCTTTTCCTTATATGTGTCTGCATCTAGAAAACGTTCCACCTCTTCATCTAACATAAATGCTTCTGTTATAGATGTATCCGCTTTTACATTTCCCGTCTTTACTCCCTCTACCGAAGCCAGCTGCTTTTCTTCACCATTTTCCTGCACAAGCTCTTTATTAGCTCCATTCGCTATAACAGAAACACCTGGTTTTTCCACTTTCTCAAAACGATACTTCTGAACCACATCTGGATATTTTTCTCTATCCACTTCTGATAGAAACATATCAAGAGGACGAGCATATACACCAAAATCGCCATATAACGCTTGGTATATTACTAAATCTTCCCTCGTCTCTGAGTGCTTTGCGATGGCAAGAATCTGATAATATTTTTTCTTAAAATGGCAATAAAACTCACCTGGTTTTGGAATCTGTCTCTCTTTCATACTACACCTTCATAACTTACATAAATTTTGTCTATTTTACCTCTACAGTCCAGCCGAATTCATCTTTCACTTTTCCTAATTGGATACCTGTGATGGTGTCATAAAGTTTTTGACTTACTTCACCAATGCTTCCGTCTTTGATCTGCATTACGGTATTTTCATATCTTAAATGACCTACTGGAGAAATTACAGCTGCTGTACCACTTCCCCAACATTCTTCTAACGCACCAGTCTTAGCAGCTTCTACTAATTCATCTACAGAAATTCTTCTTTCTTCTACTGGTAAGCCCCAGTGTTTACATAATTCAATAACAGAGTTTCTTGTAACACCTGGTAAGATACTTCCATTTAACTTAGGAGTAACTACTTTACCATTGATTTTGAAGAAAATATTCATAGCGCCAACTTCTTCGATGTATTTTCTTTCTACACCATCAAGCCATAATACTTGTGAATAACCTTCATCATGTGCTTTTGTTTGTGCTGCTAGAGAAGCTACATAGTTACCACCTGTCTTAGCTTCACCAATACCACCTTTCACAGCTCTTACATATTCATCTTCAATCCAAATCTTAACAGGATTCAATCCCTCTGGATAGTATGCCCCAACTGGGCTACAAATTATGATAAATTGATAAGTGTCTGATGGACGCACTCCTAAAAATGGATCTGTTGCAATAATAAATGGTCTAATATATAAAGAAGTACCTGGCTTTGTAGGAATCCATGCATTATCTACTGCAACTAATTCTTCAATTGCCTGTACAAAATCTTCTACTGGAATCTCTGGAATACAAATTCTACGGTTTGTATTAATTGCACGTTCTGCATTTTTATCAGGACGGAATAATAACACTTTTCCCTCGTCTGTTCGATAAGCCTTTAAACCTTCAAACATTTCTTGTCCGTAATGGAATACCATTGCAGAAGGTTGTAATACGATTGGCTGATATTCTACAATTCTAGGATCATGCCAGCCTTTACCTGTCTCATAGTTCATAATAAACATGTGGTCTGTAAAAATAGTACCAAATACTAATGGATCATCTTTTCCTGGAATTGGTTTTGGATTCTGTGTTTTTTCAACTCTGATATTTAACATACTATATCATCCTTTCTCTTTTTCCCACGGCTAATCCATCCAAGCTCACGTTATCTAACTCTAAATTTCATTGGGTCGTATACGAGTTCCGCTTAAAATGTAGTAGTCATTTTTTAATATGATAAACTCCACACATGAATTTTTCAAGGGTTTTTACCATTTTTTATGAGATTTTCGTATATTCTTTATTTTGATATTTGCAAAAATAATATTCCAAATCATAGTACGTTTCTTCTTCCGAAATGCCCACCAACTCCCAATTTTGCATTTTATCAAGATCTGGGCAAAATCGATCCGCATGATAGGCATAATCAATTTTTGTAATATAAGCTTCCTCACAGTATTCTTGTAATTGTTCATATACATTTTGTCCACCAATTACAAATACTTCTTTATCTGCAAAATCTTTTAAGAATACAAATAATTCTTCAAGGGAATGTACTACGAAAAATCCTTTTGCAGTAAACCCTCGTGTTCTAGTTAAAATAATATTGACTCTATTTTCAAGTGGTCGTTTTCCTGGAAGGCTTTCATATGTCTTTCTTCCCATAACGACAACATTGTGCTCGGTTAATTGTTTGAAATAACGCTTATCGGATGGGATATTTACTAACAATTGATTATTTAATCCGATTCCCCATTTACTATCTACTGCTGCAATTAACTTCATCTTTTTCCTCCAACGAATTCTTATTCTATTTGTTATTTTTTGTATTATACAATTGAAGTATTTCATATGTAAAGAACAGATGGATAATTTCCAAGAAAAATGTTTCTAGATTGTGAATCACATCATGCTCTCATTCATTTTTTAGGTTCCTTTTTCCGAAATAGGGATTGATTGTCAGGTATGATTTTAGAACATGTACAGATACTAATTACATGACGAAAAACTTTTTCTTATGTGGCGCAGTCGGATGGCTTTTAGAATGTTTCTGGACTGGTATTGGATGCATTTTTACAAAGCAGAAAGACCGAAAGTTAACCTGCCATACCTCCCTCTGGATGTTTCCTATTTATGGGATGGCAGCAATTATCCTCCCCTTAAGTAAAGCAATCCAAAACAAATGTGTCTTAGTTCGAGGAGGTGTGTATTCCATTTCTATTCTAAGCACAGAATATATTACTGGACGAATCTTAAAGAAATACAAGGCCTGTCCTTGGGATTACAGTAAATCCAAGTATAACATTGACGGTGTTATACGCTTGGATTACATTCCAGTTTGGTTTTTGGTAGGCTTGCTTTATGAAAAATTATTAAACAAAATGTGTACTTCTAACACTCGCACATCTTAATCCTACTCCCTTATTTTTTTACAAATAAGGGAGTCGACTATTATTTTCACCACTAGAAATTCCTACCATTCCATCCCCAAGTATCGACTTCCTGATACTTTACATAGATTTTATCCTTTGGCGTTCCTGTTACTTCGTTGAAAATGTTACAGATTTCCTTTGTTAAGGCATTATAAGCATCATCAGATACATTCCCAAATATCGAGACGTCAACCATCACAATCTTTGGTGATGCTTCTCCTTTAAAATATAATTTATAATTGCTCTCAAAGCCAACCATTAACCATGATTCACTTTTCCCTGGGATTAGTTCGATAGCTTTTCCAAGCCTAACTTTGATTTCCTCTTCTTCTTTTTGTGAAAGTTCAAATGAAACTTTTGAATTAATAAATGGCACTTTAATTACCCCTTTCAGTTGTATTTTCCTGTATAGTTTAGCAAATAAAATCTTTTCTGAATACCCCAAATCAAAACTTACTCGGAAATCTAATGCAATTAGATAGCCAGTTTGCTATAATACTAACAATGATTTAGAAAGGCGTGAACTTAAGTGCAAAAGGAAATGCAATTTAACACATTACTCATTTTTTCAAACGAACATGCAGAAACATCTGATTTCTCTTTTTCTAACGAATTAGAGAACAGAGGAATTCATATAAATACAAATCCAACTCTCAATCATGAGTTTAGAAAAACCTTAGACCCTAATCAAACATTGGTTGTAACAGATAATGAAATTGGATGCAATTTTGCAATTCAACATAATATTCCTTTTATTCTAAAATGGAATGAGAATAGCCTTTGCTTTACTCAAAATACAAATTCATTGGAAGCTGCCAAACCGACCTGTTACTATGATGATATTCAATTATTAGATTATCAATACTTTCTCAATCAATGGAAGCGTTCCCATCACCTTCCACTTACTATTGCCAAAACAGGACGAATTGAATTAAGAGAATTAACAATGGAAGATATTCCTGTGCTTTACCAACTTCGAAAGAATGATAGTTTTTCCAAGACATTACCCGCTTTAGATTCATTAGAAGTAGAATTAGAAAAGCATCTTCACTACATTCCATATCAATATGAATTTTTCGACTACGGATTATGGGGCATTTTTATTTCAGATAGTGAACCAACGCATTTGCCTCATAAAACACCATTTGAGACAACGAAAGAACCATACAATGACCATCCTAACACTATACTCATAGGTCAAGCTGGCATTGAAAATATAGAATATCAAGATGAAACTCTACTAGAATTATCTTATCTTATTCATCCTCACTATCAGCGACAAGGCTATGCAACCGAATCAATCTTAGCAATTTATCGCTACATTACAGAGTCTTTAGAGTTAAATAAAGCAATTGCTATTATTGCCAAAAACAATCTTCCGTCTATTAGAATTGCAATGAATCTTGGTATGAAAAGAAAAGAATCTGTTATGCATTGTGGCTTTGATTGTAATTATTATGTAATTGACAATATCCACGATTTCTTAGTTTGCTATGATAGCGAACAAAAACGTGTAAGAGCTGCTAAGTCTGCATTTCAAAAGGCTGTGAAAAAACCAGTACAAAGTGTATACTCGCGTACATGGAGATAAAAACAAAAGCTGCATTCATTCTCTGAACATGCAGCTTTTTATAGTTCATCTAGTTTGTACCTGTTGTTCCATTTGTGCCAGCTTCGTTACCAGTTACAGCATTATTTCCATTGTTTGCTGCTTCTGTAGGTGCATTACTGTTACTATTTTCACCAGTTAAATCATCCGCTACATCTTCTACTGCACCACCAACTGCATTACCTACATCATCAGCTGCTTCTTCGATTGCATCGCCTGCATTATCTACTGGATCTGTAACTCCGTCACCATCTGTATCTGAAGTTGCTGCATCATCTGTAGTACCAGAAGTTGTGCCTGTGTTACCTTCTGTTGTGGAATCGCCTGTAGCACCTGTTCCGTCTTCTGTTGTAGTACCATTGTTTGTAGAATCACCATTACTACAAGCAGTAAAACATACTAAACTTAAGCAACAGATTGCTGCTAAAAGACACAATTTTTTCTTCATTGGAATACGCCTCCTATAAATGCATAATTAATTTACGAATTTAGTATGTCTCAAAAAAAAAATTATATTCTTCTCTTATGATTTTTTATGCTTATCTGACTTATACTTCACTTCAGGCATAAACTCACGGAATCGATTCGGCAACATATTCAATTGCAATTTTTCATTAGTTCGTTCTTTGATAGCGATGGTATCCACAAATTTCTTCCACAAATTCAAAAATTCATCTTGTTCCTCTAGTTGATTTAAATCTTGTTCCAAATGTAATGGATAATTTTCAACCACAACCCAATCACTGCCTGCACGATGGATCGCTGCCTTAATTCTACGCTCATCATAAATTAACCAATTTTCCTGTGGAAGCCGATCTGCAAAGTGTTCTGCCATAAAAATCAACAAATCATTTTCTGGACGAAACCTTCCCAATAACACATCGTTTCCCATCTTAACGAATCGAAGAAAGCCTTCATAGTGAAACATTTCACGCTTTACATTTAAATCCATCTTAAACAGATGATCCACATATGGATTACTTAAATGTTCTACCACACGTTTTCCCATAGCAAATCCCAATATTAAAAATCGATATATGGTATCTGCTTTCATCTTATCCTTTGACAATGTAGCATGAAATACGGCAACATAAGCATCTCTCGATATCTTCTTTTGTATCGTGTGTGTTACTTTTTCCGCTTTTTCCATATCCGTTTCTACATAAATAAACTTTGAAAAAAGTTCAAAATTATCTGGTTCTTCTACTAAAATCTGATTATTATCATGACCATACTTAGACGCCCAAGCATCATAGATTCCTGTAAAAATTCCTGCCGTAGAATTTTCACAGATATACACATGTTTTTCTTTCATCTGCTCTCCTATACTAGATTTTCAAAACTTCTCTCACTAACCCATTGCCTATCCACTACATAAAATAATTCATTCCGTCACTTCCATTACTCGTCTTATTTGCATTCAAAAACGTTGTATCATCAAATAAAGATAACTGCTCATACACTCCTGTTCCACCTACTCCTGGTGGAAGTTTTTCTTTCAAATCTAACATATGATTAATAATGTAATCTTCTTCAATCTTCACAGGATACATCATCTTTCCCTTACATGTAATGAAATATAATGCCCTCTTTAAGACAACTCCTATTTTCTTAAGGTCTGAAAAATCCAATTCAGCATATCGCCTTGCTTGAATGATTCTCTGAGCCGATTTCACTCCAATTCCAGGCACTCGAAGTAACATAGCATAAGATGCTTTATTCACTTCTAGCGGAAAAACCTCCAAATGATTCATTGCCCAATTACACTTAGGATCTAACAACATATTAAAATTCGGTTTCTCTTTGGTTAGTAGCTCACTAGCTTCAAAACCATAAAAACGCAAAAGCCAATCGGCTTGATATAAACGATGTTCTCGCAGTAACGGAGGGCCATCTTCTAAAACTGGTAGATTCGAATCAAACGTAGTATTCACAAACGCAGAATAAAACACACGTTTTAGTTCAAATTTTTTATATAAACTTTCTACAACGTTCAAAACCTCATAATCCGTTTCCTTCGTTGCTCCTATAATCATCTGAGTACTCTGCCCTGCAGGGACAAAAAGACTACCTGCATTTTTTTTCATAGATCGAATGCTGGTATTCTGATAAGGTTCTACATTCTTAGGAGACTGTATCTGAGATTGCGCCGTTGTCTGTTCTTCTAACATCAACATTTCTGACTCATTGGAATTTAAAATAATAGACGAAGACGATTTTGCAGAAAGACGCTTCTGTTCTTGTTTCTGTTCTTCTCGAAGCATCTTATTCTCATGAATCCCTATTTGAATCTGCTTCATAGGGGTCAAAATAGTCTTACGGTTTTTATGAGGCGCAAGTGTCTTCAAACCTTCTGATGTTGGAAGTTCCAAGTTAATACTCATACGGTCTGCTAAGTGTCCAATTTCTTCAATTAAGTGCCCACTTGCACCAGGAATTGCTTTTACATGAATATATCCATTGAAATGATATGCATTTCGAAGAAGCGATAGTGCCTGAATCATCTGTTCCATTGTATAATTAGGACTTTTCTGAATTCCCGAACTTAAAAATAATCCTTCAATATAGTTACGTCGATAGAATTCCATCGTAAGTTCTGCCACTTCTTCTGGTGTAAAACTAGTTCGAACTACATCCCTAGAACAACGATTCACACAATACTTACAATCAAATATACATTCATTGGTCAACAATATCTTAAGAAGCGAAATACAACGTCCATCCTGAGCAAAGCAATGACAGATTCCTCTATTCACGGTGTTCCCCATTCCCTGTCCATTCCCCTTACGATTCACCCCGCTTGACGTACAGGCTACATCGTATTTCGCTGCATCTGACAAAATTTCTAATTTATCCATCAAATTTAATTCATTTTGAATAATCATAACCCACCTCATTCGAATATATGTTCTATATTAACACAGAACATATATTCTTTCAAGGCTACTAATCTAATTTTACTTTCTTTTCAGCAATAATAAGTGTTATGACTAACAATACCATTGCATAAAGCAATATAATACCATCTTGAACTGCAATTTGCTGATAATCATGGAATGTCACCATTTCCATTTCTGCTAAATCATTATTCACCTTTACAAACCAATAAGATGGAATTAATTTGGAAATATTTAAAATTTCCTCTGACATTACTTTTTGCGCAACAAACACACCACCTAAAAACGAAGTTCCCACTACAATGATTTGTTCTATTACTTCTAATCTCTTTGGCGTATGTATCGATACTGCAAGTACAAGAGCGGCCGACGTACAAAATACACTATACAATAACATGTTTACACAGATTAACGCTACCGTTACCTCTTCCAAATTTACTTTGGTAAAATAAATTCCACAAAAAACCATACCTATTGTTAGTAGGGAGGACATCAAATAGATCGCTAATGCTGCTTCTTTATATATCATATTCTTTCTTATTGGTGCAATTTCATTCCTTTTACTAATTTTATCTTTTCTTAGATTTATAATAACATTTCCTGTTAATGACATAATAATGGAAAAGATCATATAAGAAAGATAATTAATATACATAGCAAATTGTTCATTATTGGTTTGCTGTTGTTCATATACTGTCTCATTAATTTTTAAAGAAAATTGTCGATTAACATTTTCTATTATCATACTTAATGGAAGACTTTCATCATAATGTTCTTCTAGAATCGTTACAAATTCATTTATAAGCAACTCTAAAAAGACCGTTTCCTTTGTTTCGAACAACTGATATCTCTCTATATGCATTTCCCCATCCAACATAAAAGTATCTGTAAAATTCTCTGGAATATAAATAATACACTGAAACCCTTCATACATAAGTTGTTCTTTCATTTTATATTCGTTATCACTTTCCATATCCTTCTCAACTGGCAATACAAAATCATCAATATATTGAAGAAATTCATCTGCTAAAAGTGAGCCGCTATCCTCATTTATTAGGTAGATTGGAATTTTCGTAAACTGCTCTTCTTTACTTGAAAAAAGATTACTCTTTACTAAAATTACAAGTCCAATAAACATTATTAGATAAAGCAAGGTAGCTTTCCATGCATGTATCATTAATTTCCAACATAATTTAAATACGTGCATATATTTTCCTCCTTGTTATATAAATTGTAATAACTGTCAAAATTACAATTAATATGCCTAATATAAATACGTTTGCATCATACAAACTGGTATTATTTACAAAGCAAAGCTGAAACATTGCTTCCACTCCAAGATTTACAGGATTTCCCTTCATAATATAAGGGAACTGCTCATTTAAACTAAATCGAATCTTATAAATCATCACTCCCCCAAGAAACCCCAAAAATACTCCTAAATATTCCACTACCCTATGTTTTAATGGGCCACTTATTTTTTTATTTGAACCAATGATCATCCCTATTAAAATTCCAATGATACCAATCAATACTTGTATCAGCAAAAACTTATACCAGTTGCTTGTACAATGCATCCTTCCTACTATTGTTAAATAAAACAATAAAATAGTACTTTCTACCACCTCTATCAAAAGAGCAACAACAAAGTTTTGAGCAATTATTTTACCTTTACTTACAGGTGTTACCATTAAACGCATTCCAACACTAGATAAATTTCCTTCAATATCCGTAACAATACGAACCCCCCAATGCATGGAAAGAATCGCACCCATACAAAGAAGCGATAAAAAGTAGAGGACATTTTTATCAAACTGTTCACTTGTGCATTCTTCCATAATGTACTGCATATTGAAATTCATAAGTGTTCTTCCTTCTGTCTGCTGATACCACTTCAAAAAGGACTTTACTAAAAACACTTGAATCCCATTTGTTTTCGTATACAAACCATATTTATCTTGACTATCTATGTACGCAACAATATCCCCATTATTCAACTTTTCTTCTGCCATAATCTTTGTACATAAAGTTACATGAAATAATTCTTTTCCATTCGTCGTCTTTGCCGATGCAACAGCCTGAATGAGTTGTTGATCACTTCCTTGACTATTTACTACTGCTATTGGTATCGAATCATACTGCTGACAAGGAACCTTTGGTATCGTAACCGAAAATAAAACCGATAAGCATAAAGGAAATATCAATGTCCAAAACATGCAGGTAAAATCCGTTAACATACTCTTAATTCTTTTTCCAAATCCTAAAAACATATTACCTCCTTATTGGTTAAAAGCCTTTCCTGTAATTTCCCAAAAAACGTCTTCTAAAGTAGGAAGTTCTGAAATAATTTCTCCAATTTCTATTTCACACTCTTGAAAAAACTGCAATATATGGATTAAATTATTTTTACCTTTCTTCGATTTTACTGTTAAAAATCCCTGATCATAATTAACATAGAATACTCCTGGAATCACTCGAATCTGTTCTAGTTGTGCCGAAGATAATTGATATACTCGAATTCGACTTCTCTCTCCTAGCGAAATACTCTTCTTAAGTTCTTCTTTTGTCCCATATGTAAGTATTTTTCCCTTGTCCATGATGGCAATGCGATCACAGATCTCTTCTGCCTCTTCAATAGAATGAGTCGTGTACAAAATAGTAGTTCCTCTTCGTTTCAACTCACGTATCTTTTCAAAGAATATGTTTTTTGCCTTAGGTTCAATATTCACTAAGCCACCATCAATAATTAATAGTTTTGGCTTATGGGCTAGTCCACATGCAAAATTTAACATCTTTCTACTAGTTTCATCTAGTTTTGAAGCAGACACTTTTTTCTTATCTTCCATATCCAAAAATTTCAGTATTCGAACCACTGCTTCATCCGACTTCTCCTTATCTTGTAAATATAGGTTTGTAAAATAATATATATTGTCATACACACTTAAAGTTTCGAAAAACGCATCATCTTGGAAGCAAACACCAATCTTTCTTTTTAAAGCATTCTGCGTTGGTGACATGATTTCATCAAAAAGCTTAACACTACCTTTGTCATAACTCACTAGTGACATAATACAGTGAATAAGTGTACTTTTCCCACACCCTACAGGACCAAGTACCCCAAAGATTTCTCCTTCCTTCACATTTAGATCAACATGATCAACTGCTGCCAAATTCTCATATTGCTTAACTAAACGTTCAACAGATATTACCATCTCAAATTCCCCCTTCTACATACTTATACTATACACATTTTCACGCAAAAACAAAAGCTATTTATATAAAATTTAAAAAGCTATTGAAAAGATTTCCTTTTTCCATCATAATAAGAACAGAAAGGATAACAATATGAATAAAATTTTAGATAAGTGCATCTTGTTTGTTTGTTGTTTAGTTCTTTATGTACAAACATTCAATAACAACTATGTAATCTTTCCAATTTTAATTGTGCTTTTCTTTTCTTGTCTAAGCGTGTATGTTGAACATAATGTATCACATCTATTCATTTATTTATGTTTTATGTTGGTATGTTACAATTATCCAGCATTAACAATCTTCACTCCTTTAATCATGTATGATTTAATATTTACAAAATTACAGTATTCTCTCATCTTTATCTTTTACTTATTAAGTCATGCAGAAAAAATACTAGATACATATATTATTACATTTATAGCGCTTTTTTGCATCCTTTGTTTCTATTTGAAATATAAAACTTCAAGACACGAGCATCTGGAACTTATTTCCCGAAAAGCCCTAGATGACAGCAAGGAGTTTGCATTATTACAAGAAGAAAAAAATCGCAGTATATTAGAAAACCAGGATTACGAAATTAATATTGCTACACTAAGCGAGCGAAATCGTATTTCCAAAGAAATACATGATCACATCGGTCACGTCCTATCTCGTTCTTTGATACAAATCGGTGCATTGCTCACCATTAACAAAGAGCCACTTATCCAAGAAGAACTAACTTCTTTAAAAAATTCACTTTCAGAAGGTATGGACAGTATCCGTGCAAGTATACATAATATGCATGACGAATCCATTGATTTGTATAGTAGCATACAATCTTTAGTCAAGGATTTTAAGTACTGCAACATTCAATTTGAATACGATATCGCCAATCCACCTTTACTAAAAATAAAATATTGCTTCATCGCGATTGTAAAAGAAGCTTTGTCCAATATTATCAAACATTCCGATGCTACTAAAGTTTCTATCATTTTAACCGAAGAACCTTCACTCTACCGACTTATTATCGAAGACAATGGTACTATCTCTGATAAAATGATAGCAATTGCAAGACGAATTCAAATTTCATGTGATTATGTAGATGGAATGGGGCTACAAAATATGATGGAGCGAGTAAAGGGATTTCAAGGTAATTTCCAAATTACCGTTACAAATGGTTTTCAAATTTTTGTCACCATTCCAAAAGAAAATAGTGGAGGAACATGAAAATGAGTGAAAAAATTAAAGTTCTACTAGTTGATGATGACAAACTTGTATGCTCATCTCTTAAACTCTTACTAACTGCACAGCAAGATATCGAAGTATTAGGTTGTGGGTATAATGGATTAGAAGCAATTGATCTGTATCGTACATTAAAACCAGAAATTTTATTGATGGATATTCGAATGGATGTGATGTCTGGACTTACTGCTGGCGAAACCATTTTAACAGAATATCCAGATGCCAAAATCTTATATTTAACAACTTTCTTGGATGACGATTATATCATTAAAGCACTAAACATTGGCGCTAAAGGCTATATGTTAAAGCAAGACTTTGAAAGTATTGCTCCTGCTTTACAAGCTGTATCAAAAGGTCATAATGTTTATGGAAATGAAATCGTCTCCAAACTTCCAACCTTATTATCTCACACTTTTGATTCAGAAGTCTACTCCTCAAAAGGAATTACTGAAAAAGAATTAGAAATTATTAAGTTAATCGCAGAAGGTCAGTCCAATAAAGAAATGGCACAACAATTATTTCTTTCCGACGGAACCATCCGCAATTATATCAGTACCATATTAGAAAAGCTTGAGCTAAGAGATCGAACACAAATTGCCATTTTTTATTATAAACATAAATAGTCTCATAAACAACCTACAATATCGAAATTTTTTTTAAAAAAGTTGTTGACATATACATAATATCGTGTATAATATATTTATGTCAAGCGGGTGTAGTTCAATGGTAGAACACTAGCCTTCCAAGCTAGATACGTGGGTTCG
>CAYPEJ010000007.1:0-156534 GCA_964409685.1 uncultured Anaeromicropila sp. | reverse complement strand
AAACCGAAGTTTTATACGAATTTATTCTCTGAATTTTCAAGGTTGTTTCACTATTTAATTATCAATTTTCTTCGCTTATCTCAAGCGCTTAGTTATTTTAACAGATGTTTTTTTGTTTGTCAACATCTTTTTTATTATTTTTTTCAAAACTTTTTTATTTTATAATTTTGAGCAAAATAATAACGGAGAAGGAGGGATTTGAACCCTCGCGCCGCGTGAACGACCTATACCCTTAGCAGGGGCACCTCTTCAGCCACTTGAGTACTTCTCCGAATAAACTGAACTTGCATGTTTATTAAGTTAATGCGTCAAACGCAAGACCTATTATAGCAGATGACATTTTGTGTGTCAACACTTTTTTAAAACTTTTTTCAAAAGTTCTAATCTCCAGTTTTACGCATATAAATATAGATTAATATATACTATTTATATAGATTATTTCCCTTGCTATCAATAACTACTATGACAGGTAAGTTCTCTACAGTTAGTTTTCTAACTGCCTCTGTTCCTAAATCATCATAAGCAATTACTTGGGATTCTGTAATACATTTTGATAGTAATGCTCCTGCTCCACCTATAGCTGCAAAGTAAACTGAGTTATTTTCCTTCATTGATTTAATTACATCATTGCTTCGTTTTCCTTTTCCAATCATGCCCTTTAAGCCATTGTTTAGTAAAAGTGGTGTGTATTTATCCATTCTACTACTTGTTGTTGGTCCTGCTGAACCAATAACTTGACCTGGTTTTGCTGGGGTTGGACCTAGATAGTATACGATGTTATTTTTTAAATCAAAAGGAATTGCTTCTCCATTGTTAATTGCGTTGTATAATCTTTCGTGGGCTGCATCTCTTGCAGTATAAATTGTTCCAGATATATATACAAAATCCCCTGCATTTAACTGATTTATTACTTCATCTGTTAATGGTGTTGTTATATTTTTTTGCATTGTACTCTCCTCTTTCTTTTATATAACCCTAGTAATATGTCTGTTAACATGGCAACATATATTGATTGCAACAGGAAGACCTGCTATGTGTGTTGGGTATGTTTCTATATTTACCCCCAGCGCAGTTGTTCTGCCTCCTAAACCTGCTGGTCCTATATCTAAGCTATTTATTTTATCTAATAATTCTTTTTCTAATTCTCTAACGTATGGTATTGTAGACGGAGTTTCTAAGTTCCTTGTTAATGCTTTCTTAGCTAAAATTGCACATTTTTCGAACGTTCCACCTATACCTACGCCTACTACCATTGGTGGACATGCATTTGGCCCTGCCATCTTTACAGTTTCAATTACTGCATTTTTTACACCTTCAATACCATCTGCTGGTTTGAGCATACATACACGACTCATATTTTCACTACCAAATCCTTTTGGTGCTACTGTTATTTCAATTGAATCTCCTTTAATAATTTCGTAGTGAATTACTCCTGGTGTATTGTCTTTTGTATTAATTCGTTCAATTGGATCTTTTACAACTGATTTTCTTAAATATCCTTCTTGATATCCTTGTCTAATTCCTTCATTAATTGCATCTTCAAGATAGTCACCTTCTATATGTACATCTTGTCCAATCTTTACGAAAACGACTGTCATACCGGTATCTTGACAAATTGGTATTTGATCCTGTTCTGCAATATCCATATTTTCAACTAGTGTGGAAATGATTTGTTTTCCGAGTTGAGAATTTTCTGTTTCTGCTGCACGGTGTATAGCATTCTTCACATCATTTGATAATATAAGATTTGCTTCAATACACATTTCTTTAATGTTTTTTGTAATTTCTTTTGCATTCACTACTCTCATAAAATTAACCTTCCTAGTAATTATTTATTAACAGCACAAATACACTTATGCTCTATAAGTGTATTTGTGTTTGTTTCCTTATTCTGTTTCAGAATTTGATTCTGTGCTAGAATCTGTATTAACTTCTATTTCTGCTGCTTGTATTTCGTCAGAGTTAATTTGTTCCTCTGATACTTCTTCATTTGATATCATTTCTTCTCGTACTTTTGCAATACTTGCTACCTTGATATCTTTTGTACTATCTAAGTTCATCAATTTGACACCAGATGTTACACGTCCAATTTCTGAAATTTGGTCAACATTAATACGAATAATAATGCCTTCTGTTGTGATTAGCATTATTTCATTTTCAGTATTAACGGCTTTAACGCCTACTACGTCACCTGTTTTTTCAGTAATTTTATAGCATTTAACACCTTTACCACCACGACGTTGAGGATCAAATTCGCTTAATTTTGTTCGTTTACCCATACCATTTTCGGATACAAGTAATAAGAACTCTCCTTGGGAATCAAGCTGCATACCAACTACTTCATCTCCATAAGTTAGGTTCATACCAATTACACCCATAGATGTTCTACCTGTAGGTCTAACATCTGTTTCGTGGAAACGAATACATTGTCCTAACTTTGTAATTAATAAAATATCTTTTGTGTTATCCGTTTCTTTTACTTCGATTAGCTCATCATCATCTCTTAAGTTAATCGCTTGTAATCCTGTTTTTCGGATATTTGCATATTCTCTATTAGAGGTTTTCTTTACAATACCATTTTTAGTTGCCATAAATAGATACTTGTCTTCTCTATATTCACTTGCAGTGATAACCGCAGTTACCTTTTCTTCTGGTAGAAGTTGAAGTAAGTTTACAATGGCTGTTCCTCTTGCAGTTCGTCCCGCCTCTGGGATCTCATATGCTTTTAATCGATAAACACGTCCCTTATTCGTGAAAAATAGGATCATGTGATGAGTTGTTGTCATGAATAGGTCTTCAATATAATCTTCTTCAATTGTTTGCATTCCTTTGATACCTTTTCCACCACGGTTCTGGCTCTTGAAGTTATCTATAGTCATACGTTTAATATATCCAAGACTTGTCATTGCAATTAATGTGTTTTCTTTTGGAATAAGGTCTTCCATAGAGATATCAAACTCATCATAACCAATTGCTGTTCTACGATCATCACCATATTTATCACGGATTACTGTGATCTCGTCTTTAATAACACCTAATAAAGTTTTTCTATCAGATAAAATGGCTTCGTATTCTGCAATTTTATTCATTAATTCAGCATACTCACCTTCTAGTTTTTCTCTTTCTAGTCCTGTTAATGCACGAAGTCTCATATCTACAATGGCTTGAGCTTGTACATCATCTAATTCAAAACGTTCGATTAAGCGTTCTTTTGCAATTGCTGTATTTCTAGAAGAACGAATGATACTGATTACTTCATCAATATGATCAAGTGCAATTAATAAGCCCTGTAATATGTGAGCTCTTTCTTGTGCTTTGTTTAAATCGTATTGTGTTCTTCTTGTAACAACGTCTTCCTGGTGTTTTAAATAGTATTCTAGCATCTGTAGAATATTCATTACCACTGGCTCGTTATTTACAAGGGCAAGCATAATGACACCAAATGTGTCTTGTAATTGTGTATGCTTGTATAGCTGATTTAAAACTACATTTGGATTTGCGTCACGTCTTAGTTCTATGCAAATACGCATACCTTGACGGTCAGACTCATCACGTAATTCTGTAATGCCGTCTACTTTTTTATCCCTATGTAGCTCGGCAATTTTTTCTATTAATCTTGCTTTATTTACAAGATAAGGTAATTCAGTTACTACGATACGGCTCTTGCCATTTGGCATAGCCTCAATGTCTGTTACCGCACGAACACGGATCTTTCCACGTCCTGTACGATAAGCTTCTTCAATTCCTCTCGTACCAAGAATCGTTGCACCTGTAGGGAAGTCAGGTCCTTTAATGATTTGAAGAATTTCTTCAATTTTAGTTTCTCTATCTTCTAATACTCGATTATCAATTAATTTGATTACAGCATTAATAACCTCACGTAAGTTATGAGGTGGAATGTTGGTTGCCATACCTACGGCGATACCAGAAGTACCATTTACTAATAAGTTTGGATACCTAGATGGTAATACAACTGGTTCTTTTTCTGTTTCGTCGAAGTTTGGAGCAAAATCAACTGTGTTTTTATTAATATCTGAAATCATTTCCATAGAAATTTTACTTAAACGTGCTTCTGTATAACGCATAGCGGCTGCGCCATCACCGTCAACAGAACCAAAATTTCCATGTCCGTCAACAAGAGGATATCTTGTTGACCATTCTTGTGCTAAATTTACTAAGGCACCATAGATTGAGCTATCACCATGAGGGTGATATTTACCCATTGTATCACCGACGATACGGGCACATTTACGGTGTGGTTTATCCGGACCGTTATTTAACTCTATCATTGCATATAAAATACGTCTTTGTACCGGCTTTAAACCGTCTCTTACATCTGGTAAGGCTCTGGAAGCAATAACAGACATTGCATAATCAATATACGAAGTCTCCATTGTCTTCTTCAGGTCGACCTCATGAACCTTGTCAAAAATATTTTCGTCCATGTAACTTCCTCCATCTTTATGAATCAATAGCTCAAACTAAAATATATTAGATGTCTAAGTTTCTAACAAATTTAGCATTTGCCTCAATAAATTCACGTCTAGGTTCAACTTTGTCACCCATTAACGTATTAAAAGTAATATCTAGTTCTGAAGATACTTCTTCATCATATGTTACTTTTAGTAAAACACGTTTTTCTGGATCCATAGTTGTATCCCATAATTGCTCAGCGTCCATTTCTCCTAATCCCTTGTAACGCTGAATTTTATTATTACCATCACGTCCAATTTCAGTTAAGATGTTATTTAGCTGTTCATCACTATATGCATAGTAAACATTTTTACCTTTTTCAATTTTATATAGTGGTGGCTGTGCTAAATATACATAGCCTTGTTTAATTAAATCTGGCATAAATCTATAGAAAAATGTTAATAGTAATGTACTAATGTGCGCACCATCAACATCGGCATCTGTCATAATAATAATTTTGTGGTATCTTAATTTAGAGATATCGAAATCTTCGTGAATACCTGTACCAAATGCAGTAATCATTGCACGAATTTCGTTGTTTACAAGAATTTTATCTAGTCTTGATTTTTCTACGTTTAAGATCTTACCACGTAAAGGAAGGATTGCTTGTGTGGCTCTTGATCTTGCTGTTTTAGCACTACCACCCGCGGAATCCCCTTCGACTATATAGATCTCACAGTTTTCAGGATTTTTATCAGAACAATCTGCTAATTTTCCTGGTAAACTCATTCCATCTAAAGCTGTTTTTCTTCTTGTTAAATCTCTTGCTTTACGTGCTGCATCTCTAGCTCTTTGTGCAACAATCGCTTTTTCGCAAATTAATTTTGCTACTGCTGGATTTTGTTCTAGGAAATATGTGAGTTGTTCTGCTACAACACTTTCAACGGCACCACGCGCCTCGCTATTTCCTAGCTTCTGTTTTGTTTGACCTTCAAATTGAGGTTCTCCAATTTTAATACTTATAATTGCAGTTAAACCTTCTCTGATATCTTCACCAGATAGGTTGGCTTCATTATCTTTTAGTATTTTTTGAGTTCTTGCATAGTCGTTAAATGTTTTTGTTAAAGCATTTTTAAAACCGACTAAGTGTGTTCCACCTTCTGGTGTTGTGATGTTATTCACAAAGCTATAACAGCTTTCTGTGTAAGAGTTGTTGTGTTGCATTGCAACTTCTACATAAACATCGTTCTTTTCACCTTCAAAGTACATTATATTCTCATACAAAGGATCTTTGTGACGATTTAAATACTCTACGTATTCTTTGATACCGCCTTCGGCATAAAATTCTCTTACTTTTGGATCATCCATTCTTTTATCTGTTAAGACAATCTTGATCCCTTTTGTTAAGAATGCCATTTCTCTAAGTCTTTGTCTTAATACTTCATAATCGAAAATTGTTTCTTCAAATATTTCTTTGTCTGGTAAAAATGTTACACATGTTCCGTTATGAGTAGTTTCACCTACTACTTCTAGAGGGTACATTACGTGTCCACGTTCATAACGTTGCTTGTACATTTTTCCGTCTTTATGAATCGTTACTTCCAGCCATTCGGATAATGCATTTACTACAGATGCACCTACCCCGTGTAGACCACCAGATACCTTGTATCCTCCACCACCAAACTTACCACCTGCGTGAAGAACAGTAAATACAACTTCTACCGCAGGTTTTCCTGCTTTATGGTTAATTCCTACAGGTATACCTCTTCCGTTATCAATAACAGTAATAGAGTTATCTTCATTGATCGTTACCTCTATGTGATTACAAAAACCTGCTAATGCTTCATCTACTGCATTATCTACGATTTCATACACAAGGTGATGCAATCCCTTTGCGGAAGTGCTACCGATATACATACCTGGTCTTTTTCTTACTGCTTCAAGACCCTCTAAAATTTGAATCTGGTCAGCACCGTATTCTGAATTCATATACATCCTCCTATTTTTTGCTTAAGACTGTTCCGTTTATAACTTCATATATCTGATCCATAACCATTCTGTTATTTACAAACTCTTCAAGACCTGTACAAGTAACAATGGTTTGAATATCTTTAATACTATCTAGTAAGTAGTTCTGTCTATTTCTATCTAATTCTGAAAGAACATCATCCAATAGAAGAACGGGTTTTTCACCCACCACTTTTTTTACCATTTCTATTTCAGCAAGTTTTAACGATAAGGCAGATGTTCTCTGCTGTCCTTGTGAGCCGTACTTTCTTAAATCTACACCTTTATTTAAAAACTGTATATCATCTCGATGTGGACCTACACTTGTATTTTTTATCATAATATCCTTTGTACGAGATTCCTCTAATCTTTTTTCAAAATCCTCAGCAACAACATTTGGTACATACTTAATAAAAAGTTCCTCTTTATTACCTGACAACCTTTTATGTATGTCAAATATTATTGTATTTAATTGATCGATAAAGGAATTTCTACGTTCTACGATCATTTTCCCATATTCTGCTAATTGAATATCCCATATACAAAGTGTATCCAATAAATTATTGTTCAAACCTACTTGTTTTAGTAAATGGTTTCTCTGATTTAGTATTTTATTATAATTTGTTAAGTTATATAGATAGAGCTTATCTAATTGACACAATTCCATATCAATAAATCGACGTCTTTCCCCTGGTCCATTTTTAATAATTGACAAATCTTCTGGCGAAAAGAAGACCATATGGGCAAGTCCCATTAGTTCTGACGATTTCTTGATCGGTAGTCCATCTATGGCAATTCCTTTTGATTTTGATCGTTTTAAATGCATATCGATCTTATGAGTAAAACCATCTTTATCGATCAAAAGTCGGATATGAGATTCTGGTTTTTCCATCATAATAATCTCTTTATCCTTGCTGCCTTTATGGGACTTTGTTGTTCCACCTAAATAAATAGCTTCTAGTATATTCGTCTTTCCTTGGGCATTGTCACCATATAGGATATTTACCCCCTCAGAAAAATTCATATTTAATTCTGTATAATTTCTAAAATTGCATAGCTCTAGTGATTTAACAAACATTTGTTACACCTACTATATTTTAATTATTTACTATTTTAACTTGGGAACCATTGTATTCAATTATATCGCCATCGTAGACTTTTTTGCCTCTACGAGTTTCAACTTCACCATTTAACTTCACATTACCATCAGCAATTTCAAACTTAGCCTCTACACCATTTTGAACTAAGCCAGCTAATTTTAACACCTGTCCTAATTTAATAAATTCATCTTTAATAATAACTGTTTCCATCTTAATTCACCCCTGCATTAAAGTTTACTGGTAAGATCAAATAAATGTAGCTTTCTTCTTTATCTTTAATAAAACAAGGTGCTTTTGGATTGAATAGATAAATATCAACTTCTTCATCGTCAACAACACGTAAAGCATCCATTAAGAATTTTGGGTTAAAACCGATCAAAATGTCCTTACCTTCTTTATTTACACTGATTTCTTCTTTCATTGATCCTAGAGAAGATGTCATACTTAACTCGATCTGACCATCTAATACATTAATAATGATTGGTTTTTTTTCAGATTCTTTTACTAATAAGTTTGCACGATCAATACAGCTTAAAAGCTCTTTTTTATTTAATGTTACTTTTGTTTCATAATCATTAGAAAGCATTTGATCGATTTTGTAGTATTCTCCTTCGATTAGACGGGATACCACTGTGGTTTGATCGAATTCACATACGATATGCTTATCAGTAAAGAATAATGATACCATTTTGTCTACATCACCAGGAAGTACCTTACTAATTTCGTTTAGTGTCTTTCCTGGAACAATTACAGAAATAGAATCATACTCTTCTTTTAATTGAATCTTACGAATGGAAATACGATGTCCATCAAGTGATACAACTTTAAGTTCGTCTTTATTTACTTCAAATAACTCTCCTGTCATGATTTTATTTGTTTCACTATCTGCAATAGAGAATACAGTTTGTCTAATGACTTCTTTTAAAGTAAATTGAGAAAGTTTTACACAAGTATTTTTCTCGATCACTGGAATACTTGGAAACTCATCACTTGCTTTACCAGATAACTTAAACTTTGCTTTCTCACAAAGTATTGTTACTTCGTAATTAGTGCTTACTGTAATGGAAACTTCATTATCAGGTAATTTACGAATAATTTCAGAAAAGATTTTTGCATTAATCGCTACATTTCCTGGTTCTAAAACAGTACCAGCTACAAAAGATTCAATAGCTAATTCCATATCATTAGCAGAAAGTTTGATCTTATCATCCTCAGCTTGAATGACTATACATTCTAATATAGGCATTGTTGTTTTAGATGGAACAGCTCTTGATGTAATATTAACGCTATTTACAAGATCAGTTTTATTACAAACAATTTTCATGTTGTTGATAACTCCTTTCAAGCACTTAAAAATAGATATATATATAATAAATTTAGTAGTAGTAATAATAGGCAGTGTGAAGTTGTTAATAAGTACTCTAAACTGCCTAAAACAAAGAAGTTCCTCGTTTAATAACTATCTTGAATTCGTATAGATAACCTGTGAAAAAAATGTGGAACAATTCACATTTTGAATGAAAAATTATAATGTTAACAACAAAATCACATAGTTATACACATGTTACTGAGGATTAATCTTCTTCTTCAGTATTTCAATTGTATTCTGTAAGGAGGTATCTGTTTCTAGGTCATGTTGAATCTTTGTAATACCATGTAATATAGTAGTATGGTCACGATTTCCTAGCTTTTTACCAATGTCCTTTAATGATAACTCTGTATGTTCTCTACAAAGGTACATACAGATCTGGCGAGGGTAAGCAATATTACGACTCTTCTTATTAGAAATAATATCAGAAGGCTGTATATTAAAATGATCAGAAATAATATCTGTTATTAATTCTACCGTAATATCTCTCATATTATTAGGAGAAATTAGATCTTTTAATGCTTCCTCAGCCAAAACAACATCAACTTCTTTATTCTTTAATCTACTTAAAGCCACAATCTTAGTTAATGCGCCTTCAAGTTCACGAATGTTAGACTTAATGTTAGTTGCGATATATTTAAGAACTTCATTATCAATAGATAATCCATCAAGTTCTTCTTTCTTCTTTAAAATAGCCATTCGAGTTTCATAATCTGGAGACTGAATGTCAACAGGTAGTCCCCATTCGAAACGTGAGCGTAGACGCTCTTCTAATGTTTCAAACTCTTTTGGTGGCTTATCACTGGAGATAATAATCTGCTTCTTAGATTCATGTAGTGCGTTAAAGGTGTGGAAAAACTCTTCTTGAGTACTTTCCTTTCCTATTATAAATTGAATATCATCGATCAAAAGTACATCAATATTACGATACTTTTTACGAAACTCCGCAACACTTGTAGTGTCTGCACGATTACGAATTGCCTCGATCAATTCATTTGTAAATGCCTCACTTGTTACATAAAGAACTTTTGCGGCAGGATTTTGTTCTAATATATAATGTGCAATAGAGTGCATTAAGTGGGTTTTCCCTAAACCTACGCCTCCATATATAAATAAGGGATTGTACACTTCAGCTGGTGCCTCTGCTACAGCAAGGGATGCTGCATGTGCAAGGCTATTGTTGTTACCAACTACAAATGTATCGAATGTATATCTAGGATTTAAGAAAGAAAATCTACTATCACTTTCATAAGTTGGTTTGCTTGCTTGAGGTGAAGGGGTTACATCTTGTTTATGCTTTAATTCACTTGCCAATTCAAACTTTATTTCAAAACTTTCTCCGATTATTTCCTCGATAGATACCTGTAATGGTACTCCAAACTTGTTGATTATATACTTTCGACTATCACCAATCTTACTATCATTAATAGAAATGGTTATAAGATGGTCGACAACAGAATGTACTTCAAGAGCTTGTAACCAAGTTCTAAAGGAGACATCTGTAATACCATGTTCAACTTTTAGATATTCGAGTATTTCGTCCCATTTTTCACGAATTATGTCTTCCATTGTAACCTCCCAATAATAAAAAAACATACATATACATATATTATATCATTTTTTTTCTTTTTTCAATGATTCATTTGTGCTCACGGTGGATAAATTGGATAAACTATAAGTATAGCTTTATAATTATACCACTTTCGACCTTGAATTAACACTAAAAAGTCAAGTTATACACAAATGATCGAATTTCATTCACAACCATGTTAATAAATTATTAAAAATATTCACAAGTCATAAGATACCGAAAAAACAACTCTTTTCATGTTGTACAAAAAGATATTTTAACATGATATAAAAAAGTTATCAACATTTTATCAACAATTTGTGGATAACTTTTTATGGTAGTACTGTTAATTGAATGAAAATACACCTTTTTGAAGTAAAGTTGTGTATAAAGGGATCAGTTTTGGTGGATATAAAGGGTAGAAAATAATTTACTTGACGAAATGTTGTAATAATACTATAATTATGTTTGGTATTTTTGATTATAATAGAAGAAATACGCCTACCATAATTTTATGGTAGTGAAATAATACGAGGAGGTGTATTAGCATGAAAATGACATTTCAACCTAAAAAGAGATCAAGATCAAAAGTTCATGGTTTCAGAGCTAGAATGAGCAGTTCTAATGGACGTAAAGTCTTAGCTAGAAGAAGAGCAAAAGGAAGAAAGCAATTATCCGCATAGGTCGCAGTTATGTGGCCTTTTCTTCTATTTTGCAGATAGGAGATTTTGATGTTGTCAGAATCATTAAAAAGAAATACCGATTTTCAAAAGGTTTATCGAACTGGAAAATCGTTTGCTAATAAGTACTTAGTGATGTATATAATTAATAATGGTTTGGAAGAAAATAGAGTAGGAATATCCGTTAGTAAGAAAGTTGGAAATAGTGTCGTAAGACATAGAGTAACAAGATTAATTCGAGAAAGTTATCGTTTAAATAAACAACAGTTAAAAAGCGGATTTGATATAGTAGTTATTTCGAGAACTTCTGCAAAAGGTAAAGGTTATAAAGAAATACAGAGTGCTTTTATGCATTTAGCAGGACTTCATAAAATAATAGAGTAAAGAGCTGAAAGATATGAGTATGAAAAAAATTATTATTTCTATGATAAAATTTTACAGAAAGTATTTATCTCCATTAAAGAGAGGGGCAACATGCAGGTTTACTCCAACTTGTTCCATGTACGCACTTCAAGCAGTTGAAAAGTATGGAGCATTAAAAGGCAGCTACTTAGCAATAAAAAGAATCTTAAAATGTCATCCTTTTCATGAGGGAGGATTTGATCCTTTACCATAAAAGGGCATTTTATTTTATAGATTAATTTTAGTGTAGCTTAAAGGAGGACAAATTTTGGTCAAGTTATTTTTAACGCAAGATCAAGGGAAGATCATTGGACCATTTGTTATACTTATGGGTTTCGTCATAGATGCATTGTATAAGTTCCTTGCACTATTTGGAATCGAAAGTGCAGCTTGGACAATCGTATTAATGACATTTATTATTAATGGTTTAATGATACCACTAACGATAAAACAACAGAAAAGTTCAAAATTACAGTCTCGTATGGCGCCTGAGTTAAATGCAATTCAGAAGAAATACAAGGGTAAAACAGATCAACAGTCAATGCTTGCACAACAAGCAGAAACAAAAGCCGTATATGATAAGTATGGAACAAGTGCATTAAGTGGTTGTTTACCAATGCTTATTACATTACCAATTATGCTAGCTTTATATCGTGTTATTTATAATGTTCCAGCATATGTAGGTGCGGTAAAGGAATATTATGAAAATGTTGCTATTTTAATACAAGGAACCAATGGCTATGTAGATATATTACAAACTTATTTAAGTCAAGTTGCAATTTCAACAAAGGGTTGGGGAGATGTAGCACATGCATTGTCAACAGCAGATAGTAATTCTGTTAATTATATAATTGATATATTAGCAAAATTGACACCAGATCAATGGAATTCACTTGCAAGTGATTTCCCTACAATTCAAACACAGATTATGACATTCTATCAAGAAATTTCACATGTAAATAGCTTTTTAGGAATGGATATTACATCGATGCCATCATTGACATCTATATCTGTGATTATTCCAGTTCTTGCTGTTGTAACACAGTTTATTAGTACAAAATTAATGACAGTTAATAATCCAATTGATCCTGATAATCCAGCCGCAGCTACTATGAAGTCTATGAACATAACAATGCCAATCGTATCTGGTATTATGGGATTATTCTTACCAATCGGTGTGGGCTTATATTGGGTTGCGGGTTCAGTGTTCCGTATTATTCAACAATTCTTTATCAATAAATATTTTGAAAAGATGGACATTGATCAATTGATCGAAAAAAATCGTGCTAAGGCAGAAAAGAAAAGACAAAAAAGAGGGATTACGACAGAACAGTCACTGCAACAAGTTGCTACGCAGAAAACAAGCACAGTAAAAGACAGATCTGAAGCTGTAAAAGCGAGCAATAAGAAGGTTACTAGTTCTAAAGAGGTAAAGGATTATAAAAAAGGCGAAGTATCTTATGATCCAAACAGTATTAGTTCAATTGCGAATATGCTAGGTGGTAAAAAGGAATAGAGCAAGGGGGATTTTAAATGGATTGGGTTGAATTTACAGGGAAGAATGTAGATGATGCTTTAACAGAAGCATTAATTTCCTTGGAGACAACAAGTGATAAGGTAGAATGGGAAGTAGTAGAAAAAGAAAGTAGAGGAGTACTAGGTTTATTTGCTAGACCTGCAAGAATTCGAGTAAGGGTAAAAGAAGAAAAAGTTGAGGAAGTAGTGATTCCAGAGGTTTCCCCTTCAGTAGCTACAGTAAGTCCAGTTATGAGTTCGGTAAATTCTGATATTGCAAATGTGGGTAAAGCATTTATCATGAAAGTATTGAAGGAGATGGATATAACTGGTGAAGTTGAAGTAGAGTTGAAGGAAGGAAATCAATTAGACATCAATATTGTTGGAGAAGACATGGGTGTTTTAATTGGTAAAAGAGGACAAACTCTTGATTCACTACAATACTTAACAAGTCTTGTTGTAAATAAGGAAAGTTCTGTTTATATTAAAGTAAAGCTTGATACTGAGAATTACAGAGAACGTAGAAAAGAAACGCTTGAAAATCTTGCAAGAAATATTGCTTATAAGGTTAAAAGAAGTAAACATTCTGTATCTTTAGAGCCAATGAATCCATACGAAAGAAGAATTATTCATTCTGCTTTACAGTATGATAAATTTGTTGATACACATAGTGAAGGTGAAGAACCATATCGTCGTGTTGTTGTAACATTAAAAAATAATGGAAGAGAGCATAACAATAGACACTATAACAGAAGTTATCATGGTAATAATGGAAGTAATTCTGGTTACAGAAAGAATAATTATAAGTCAGAGCGAAAAAATAGCAGTATCTAGTTAATTAAGCAGGGGTGAAATAAAGACGAAAGTATTATGGAGGAAAAACTCTGTTATACTTTCGTCTTTTCATGTAATAGGAAATTTAGTAGTAAATATCATGGCAATGCACATGAGTTAGAAAGGATGCCATATGAAGACAGATACAATTGCAGCAATTGCAACAGCAGTAAGTAATGGTGGTATATCGATCATTCGTATTAGTGGAGATGAAGCACTTCAAGTTGTAAATAAAATTTACAGAACCAAAAGTGGAAAACAGTCACTACTTAATTTTGAGTCACATACCATTCACTTTGGTTATATTGTAGATGAAGATGTAACAATTGATGAAGTATTAGTAAGTGTATTCAAAGCTCCAAACAGTTACACAATGGAAGATGTAGTTGAAATTAACTGTCATGGTGGTGCATTAGTTACAAAAAAAATATTAGAAGTTTGTTTGAAAAATGGTGCAAGGTCAGCAGAACCAGGTGAATTTACAAAGAGAGCATTTTTGAATGGTAGAATTGATCTTAGCCAGGCGGAAGCCGTTATGGATTTAATTAATGCAAAAAGTGAATATGCATTAAGAAGTTCTGTGAACCAGTTAAAAGGAAGTATCCATGATGAGATTGTAAATACAAGAAGTCAATTGATCTTGGATATTGCATTTATTGAAGCAGTGTTAGATGATCCAGAACATTATGAGTTCGGCGAATATAGAGAAGAGCTAAATGATCGATTAAAAGGAAAAGTAATTGAGTTAGAAAAACTATTAAAAACAGCGGATAACGGAAAATTTGTTAGAGAAGGAATTCAAACAGCAATTGTAGGAAAACCGAATGCGGGAAAATCATCTTTACTAAATTTATTAGTAGGATCAGAGAAAGCAATTGTAACAAATATTGAAGGAACGACTAGGGATATAATTGAGGAATCAATTCAGATAGATGGAGTATGTTTAAATATTATTGATACTGCAGGAATTCGTGATACCGATAATGTAGTAGAAAAAATAGGAGTGGAAAAAGCTATCGATTGCATTGATCGAGCTGATCTTGTACTATATGTAATAGATGCTTCTTGTCCTTTAAATGAAAATGATTATAGTATTATTGAAAAGATCAAAGAAAAAAGATCAATTATTTTATTAAATAAGACTGATCTTGATACTGTAGTAACAAAAGAGCAGATGGAAGAATTGATCGATAAACCTCTTTTCGCTATCTCTGCAAAATGTGATATGGGATTAAGTGAAGTAAGAGATTGTATTAAGCAAATGTTCTTTAATGGAGAACTTAACTTTAACGATCAAGTTTATATTACAAATATTAGACACAAAGAAGCATTAGCAGATGCAATTACAAGTTTAAGACAAGTATTGCAGTCAATTGAAGATGAAATGCCAGAAGATTTCTTAAGTATTGATCTTATGAATGCTTATGAAAGACTAGGCGAAATTATTGGTGAGTCTGTTGGTGAAGACTTAGTGAATACAATCTTTAAAGAGTTTTGTATGGGTAAATAGAAATAAATTTATAGTTTAAATAGAATAAAGGAGACAACAGCAATGTCGTATGAATATGAAAACTACGATGTCGTAGTAGTAGGGGCTGGACATGCAGGATGTGAAGCTGCATTGGCATGTGCGCGACTAGGATTAAATACAATTGTATTTACTGTAAGCGTGGATAGTATTGCATTAATGCCTTGTAATCCAAATATCGGTGGAAGTTCGAAAGGACATTTGGTAAAAGAAATTGATGCCTTAGGTGGAGAAATGGGAAAAAATATTGATAAAACCTATATCCAATCTAAGATGTTAAATAAATCAAAAGGACCTGCCGTTCATTCACTTCGTGCTCAAGCAGATAAACAAGATTACACAAGAGAAATGCGTTATATCTTAGAGAATCAAGAAAATCTTACAGTACGTCAAGGTGAGGTTTGTAAAATTCTTGTAGAAAACGATCAAGTAACAGGGGTTGAGTTATTTTCAGGTGCAGTATATCGTTGTAATGCGGTTGTATTGTGTACAGGTGTATATCTTAAAGCAAGATGTGTATACGGTGATGTAAGTAATTATACTGGACCAAATGGATTGTCAGCAGCAAATTATTTATCTGAAAATCTTCGTGATCTTGGAATTGAATTATATCGTTTCAAAACAGGAACACCTGCAAGAATTGATGCAAGATCAATTGACTTTAGTGTTATGGAAGAACAAAAGGGAGATGAAGATGTAGTACCATTTTCCTTTACAAATAGTCCAGAAGATATTCAGAAAGATCAAATTTCATGTTGGTTAACTTACACAAATGAAGAAACACATGAAATTATTCGTAGTAATCTTGATCGATCACCATTATACTCTGGAAATATCGAAGGTACAGGTCCACGTTATTGTCCTTCTATTGAAGATAAAGTAGTTCGATTTGCAGATAAAAATAGACATCAAGTATTTATTGAGCCAGAAGGTATGTATACCAATGAAATGTATATTGGAGGTATGTCATCCTCTTTACCAGAAGATGTTCAATATAAAATGTACCGATCAGTAAAAGGGTTAGAAAATGCGAAAATCGTTCGAAATGCATATGCAATAGAATATGATTGTATTAATCCAATGCAGTTAAAACCAACATTGGAGTTTAAAAAGATCAGTGGACTATTTAGTGGTGGTCAGTTCAATGGTAGTTCAGGATACGAAGAAGCGGCTGCGCAGGGGCTTATTGCAGGGATCAATGCAAGTATGAAGTTACTTGGAAAAGAACAATTAGTTCTTGATCGATCACAAGCGTATATTGGTGTATTGATCGATGACTTAGTTACAAAAGAAACACATGAACCATATCGTATGATGACTTCTAGAGCTGAATATCGTTTGATCTTAAGACAAGATAATGCAGATTTACGTTTGACCAAGATTGGTTACCAGATAGGTCTAATTGATCAAGAGAGATATGATAAATTGATCGAGAAAGAAAGAATGATCGATCAAGAAATTAAGAGATTACAAAGTACAACAGTTGGTTCTTCCGAATCAGTAAATAATGTATTACGTTCTCTTGAAAGTACACCATTAAATTCTGGGACAACTTTAGCTGAGTTAATTAAGAGACCTGAGTTAAATTATGAGAATATTAAAGAAATTGACAAAAAACGTGAAGAATTACCAAGAGAAGTTACCGATCAAGTAACAATCAATATTAAATATGAGGGCTATATCACTCGTCAGCTTAGACAAGTAGAGCAGTATAAGAAGCTTGAAAATAAGAGAATTCCAGAAGATATTGATTACAATGAAGTAAACAGCTTACGTTTAGAAGCAAAACAGAAATTATCTCAGATTCGTCCGATTTCAGTAGGACAGGCATCTAGAATTTCAGGGGTGTCCCCAGCGGATATTTCTGTATTGCTTGTTTATTTAGAACAGTATAAAAGAAAGAAATAGGAAGGAAAAGATATGGACTTAACTTACTTTAAAGAGTTATTAGGGCATATAGACATTGATCTTACAGAGAAACAATTCGATCAATTTATTAAGTATTATGAAATGCTTGTTGAAAAAAATAAAGTAATGAACCTAACAGCAATTACAGAATGGGATGAAGTTGTATTAAAGCACTTTGTAGATAGTCTTACTATTGCAAAGTATGTAGAGTTAACAGATCAGAGAGTTGTTGATCTTGGAACAGGTGCAGGTTTTCCTGGTATTCCTTTAAAAATTGCATTTCCTGACCTAGAGTTTGTATTGATTGATTCCTTAAATAAAAGAGTAAAGTTTCTACAGGAAGTGATTGATGAACTTGGCTTAGAAAAAATCACAGCAGTACATGGTCGTGCAGAAGATGTAGGAAGAAACGCAGAGTATCGGGAAAGTTTTGATCTTTCTGTATCAAGAGCGGTAGCAAATCTTTCAACACTTTCAGAATACTGCCTTCCATTAGTGAAAGTAGGAGGAAAGTTTATTTCTTATAAAGCTGGTAGTTTAGAAGAAGAACTTGATCGATCAAAGTTTGCAATTAATCGTTTAGGTGGAAAAATCGAAAAAGTAGAACCATTTGCTTTACCAGAGACAGATATTCAAAGAAATTTTGTTATTGTTAATAAGGTTGGAAAGACGCCAAAGACTTATCCAAGAACAGCAGGTAAACCTTCTAAAGAACCGCTATAAAATTTGAGAATTGTAGATAAAGAATCGAAAAAAAGATGACTTCCAGTTGCTACATGGAGGTCATCTTTTTTTTATAGATAAATATCACACATTTCAATAAAAGTTTTAGGATTTTCAAGTTGAGGTAGTAACTTAGAATCTGGAATAATCTCAACTTCAATACTTGGATTTAGTTCTTGATACAAAGTACTAATCTTTTCACCCTGCGGAAGATGTTCACCCATAAAAATTTGAATTGGATTATTTATTTCTCTCAAAGCATGGCAGATATTAATGTTCATGTAGTTAGAAAAAATACTGGACATTAAATATTTTGAAGAGGATCCACTTAAGTGTGCTGCTTCCGAAAATGCCTGAATACTGCGTTTTGTAACTTTACTATGATCAAAGAAATAAGACTTACAAAATCTTTTTTTAATCATGGAATCAGAATAATATATATTATAAAGAAGCGTTCCGAATATAGGAAGTTCAATTAACCACTTACAAAACTTGTTTCTTGATTTTGGATATTTTATTAAGTTGACAATGTCAGTTGGATTAACAAGAATAATATTATCAAATAATTTAGGTTCCATGTGACATGTCATCAATGCAGCAGACGAACTTAAACCTGTTGCAACTAGTCTAACTTTATGCTTTATAACATTCTTTATGAAGTCAGAGATTAGTTGGACATATAAGTAGTTCGTATATGTTATTTTGGGTTTATCTGATCGACCGCATCCAATTAAGTCTAAAGTATAGACCATATGATCCTTGGATAAGGAGTCAATAATAGTTCGCCATTCATAATCTGAACTTTCACAAGAAAGGTCATGGACTAATAGAATAGGTGTACCAGTTCCATGAACTGTATAGTGAATTTTTCCGAATTTCCAGTTATAATAGCTGCTATTACTACTATATAATCGTTCTTTTCTTGTTGATTTTAGAAATAATAACTTGTTAATGCAGTATACACTAGCGGTTGCTGCGATACCTATATTAACCAAAGAAAAAATTTTTTTCTTATTGCTCAATTTAATACCCCTTTCTACGTCCCAATGTATAGTATTATTATATGTTAAAATATCTATTGATACAATTGTTAATTCAATAAATTTTTGACACCTATAATTAAATTACTTATACTATTCCATTTTACTTTAGAAAAAAATTAGTATATAATAAATTTATATTATTGTAATGGGGGCAGTTATGGCAGAATTAAGTGGGGGTAATATAATAAGAAAAAAGTCACGTAATTTTAAAGAGGAAGAAATGGAAAAATATAACGATTCAATTGGACTCAAGTTTTTAGAGATTCAAGAAGAAGAGCGTAAAAGAGTTGCAAGGGAGTTGCATGATTCAACTGTTCAAAATCTGACAAGTCTTATTTATAAAGCAGAATTGTGTTCTAAGGTGCTGGATGTAGATCCAGTAAGAGTAAGATTAGAGCTACAAGTTATGATATCGTCATTAAAAAGTATTATTGAGGAAATGAGGAATACAATATACGACTTAAGACCAACAGTATTAGAAGAGTATAATTTTAGTCAGTATATTGAAAAACATATTAATAATCTTATTATTTCGCATCCAAATATTAGCTTTCAATTTAAGGTGAATGGGGTTTCTAAGAAAGTGAAATCTATTTACTGTCTAACACTATTGAGAATTGTACAGGAGGCATGTCAAAATGCGATTAAGCATGCGAATGCGAAAAGTATTGTGGTAGAGTTAACATACTATGATGATTACATAGATATTAAAATATTTGATAACGGAAATGGTTTTGATGTAGAGCAAGTGAATGAAAAACTAGAGCATGAGGGACATTTTGGAATGTCTATCATGAAGGAACGTGCTCAATTGCTCGGTGGTGAATTATCAATTCGCTCACAAAAAGATAAAGGGACGGTAGTAACTATAAACGTGTCTAAAGTTTATTATGTTGAAGGTGAAGAAGATGGCTCAAATTAATGTTCTATTAGTAGATGATCATATGATGGTTCGTGAGGGAATACGACAGTTGTTGGAATTGGAGGAAAATATTAACGTAGTAGGGGAAGCGGGAGATGGCGTTGAATGTCTAGAGGCAATAGATAAATTGAATCCAGATGTTGTATTACTAGACATAAACATGCCTAAGAAAGACGGAATAAGTGTTTTAAAAGAAATAAAGGAAAAAAATATGTCATGTAAGATTATATTGCTTACATTTTATAATGAGATAGATATTATTCAAAATGCAATGACATATGGTGCGAGTGGATATATTTTAAAGGAAGCAGATTCTAAATTGTTAGTACAGGCAATAAACATTGTAAAAAATGGAGAACGTTATATTCAACCATCCATTGCATCAAAGTTAAGACAACATAAGCTAATAAAACAACAAAAGAATATCGATGTATTAACAAAACGTGAATTGGAAATTATTAAGCTACTCGTAGCGGGGCTTTATAATAAAGAAATTGCAGATGATTTAAATATTAGCGAGAAGACAGTAAAGAATCACATCTCAAGTATTTTCAGAAAAATTAATGTATCAGATCGTACTCAGGCAGCAGTGTATGCAATTAAAAATAATTTAGTAGAAATATAAATGTTTCACGTGAAACATTTATATTTCTTTTTCTAAAGTATGGATATCTGATAGGTTAAATGATATAATGTTTGAGAAAATAAGAATCTAGAAAGGTGATTAAATGAATCGTATAATTGCAGTTTCAAATCAAAAAGGTGGCGTTGGTAAAACAACGACAGCAATTAACTTGTCAGCATGTTTGGCTGAAAAGGGGTTGCGTGTATTAGTAATTGACTTAGATCCACAGGGAAACACAACGAGTGGTTTCGGTATTGATAAATACAATACAGAAAATACAGTTTACGAGTTAATAGTAGGCGAGTGTTTATTGGAAGAATGCCTAATTGAAAATGTATATGAAAAATTATCGATTATACCTTCTAACGTCAATTTAGCTGGTGCTGAAATTGAACTTATTGATATTGAAGAAAAAGAGTATATTTTAAAAAAAGAAATAGATAAGGTAAAGGATAATTTTGATTTTATTATTATTGATTGTCCACCATCCTTAAATATCTTAACAGTAAATGCCATGACAACTGCAAATACGGTTTTAGTTCCAATACAGTGTGAGTATTATGCATTAGAAGGTTTATCACAACTGATTCATACGATCAATTTAGTAAAGGATAGACTAAATCCAGAGCTAGAGATCGAAGGAGTTGTATTTACCATGTATGATGCAAGAACAAACTTATCATTGCAAGTCGTGGAAAATGTAAAAGAAAATTTAGAACAAAATATTTACAAAGCAATAATTCCAAGAAATGTTCGACTTGCAGAGGCGCCAAGTCATGGAGTACCAATTAACGTATATGAACCTAAGTCAGCAGGTGCAGAAGCATATAGAGAATTAGCTAGCGAAGTAATAGAAAGAGAGGTTTCCTAATGTCTATAAAGAGTAAACATGGATTAGGAAAAGGCTTAGATTCAATGATTCCTGCTAAAAAGGAAAAAGAGAACGTAGTAACAAAAGTGGAGGATAATGTTTCACGTGAAACATTCATCAACATTACTGAGATTGAACCAAACAGGGAACAGCCTAGAAGACACTTTGATGAAGATAGCTTACTTGAGTTAGCAGAATCAATTAAACAATATGGAATCGTTCAGCCGTTAATTTTACAAAAGCGAAATGAAATGTTTGAGATTGTAGCAGGGGAACGTCGTTGGAGAGCTGCACGTATTGCAGGTCTAAAGAAAGTTCCAGCAATCATTAAAAATTACACAGAACGAGAAGTATTAGAAATTGCACTGATCGAAAATATTCAACGTGAGGATTTGAATCCAATTGAAGAAGCAAGTGCATATAAAAAACTAATAGAAGAATTTAAGCTAAAACAAGATGAAGTTGCAGAGAGAGTTTCTAAAAGTAGAGCTGCAATTACGAATTCACTGCGTTTACTTAAGCTTGGCGAAAATGTTCAACAGATGTTAGTAGATGAATTAATTACAAGTGGACATGCCAGAGCACTATTAAGTGTACCAGACCAAAAGTTACAAGATGAATTAGCAACTCAGATTTTAGACCAAAAACTTAGTGTAAGAGATACTGAGAAGATGGTTAAGAATGTACAAAAAGAAAAGAAAGCAAGTACAGAAAAGAAAAAAGATAATAAGGTTGAGCAGTTAGTATATAAGGATTTAGAGAATAAGATGACGGAAGCACTTGGTACAAAAGTGTTAATATCAAAAAAAGGCAAAAATAAGGGGACAATTATATTAGAATATTATTCTCAAGAAGATTTAGAGAGAATTACTGACATACTATTATCTAAGAATCGAGGAGAATAATATGGATTACTTAAGACAGTTGGCAGAACAATTAGGGATTGATACAGCTCATGCTTTTGTAGCCTTAGCAGGTGCAGTTGCAATACTTTTTATTTTTCAAATTGTTTTGTGTGTAAGAATATCCAAGCAGAAAAAAAGAGTAACAAAATTTATGGAAGGTTCTGATGCAAAGAGTTTAGAAGAAGTAATCAAAGGTCGATTAGATGACTTTGATGCACAGAAATCGGATATTACTTCTATTGGACAAAGAGTAGGTACTTTAGAAGAAACAATGCTTACAGCATATCGTAAGTCAGCTATTGTAAAATATGATGCATTCAAAGAAATGGGTGGAAAACTAAGCTTCGCTGTTGCACTTTTGAATGAGAATAATAGTGGATTTATTATTAATTCCATGCATAGCAGTAGAGAAGGTTGTTTCACGTATATTAAGGAGATTATTAATGGTGAATCATTTGTAACATTAGCAGACGAAGAGAAGCAAGCATTAGAAGAAGCTATTGCAAGTACAAACTATATGGAGTAAATAAAAGTAGGGTTGTAGATGAGGAGAAAATCAATAAATTCAATTAGAGAAAACGAAGTCTTAGCTAAGGATGTGTATGGAAGTACAGATACAATACTTATGGCAGCTGGGATGAATTTGAAAAAGGAATATATTGAAAGATTAAAGCAACTTAATGTAGATTATGTCTATGTAGAAGATAATTTTCCTACTCACAATATAGATCAAGAAACCATAGGAGACCGAATTAAAGTTCATTGTCAGAAAACAATTCAAGATATATATGAGAGATATTCTTATTGTGGAAATGTAGAATTGAAGGAACTTATTTCAGTTGCAAATCAAGTTATATTCGAAGTATTAAAAGAACCAAATGTCTTATATTGTATTGAACATGTAAGACAATCACATGAGACCGTATATAATCATAGTTTAAATGTTTGTGCTATGTCAGTATTGGTTGCATTAAAAATGGGATTGTCAAAGCAGCAGATTGATGATATTGCAATTGGAAGTTTAATTCATGATATTGGATATCTATATTTAGAGTTATCTGATATGTTTGGAAACTTTTTATGTAATATTGATCGAGATACACAATTGGTAAAGAAGCATGTTATATTCGGTTATACAGAAGTGGAAAATGAAACTTGGCTTAGCAAAAAGGCAAAGAATATTATTTTATCTCATCATGAATTTCAGGATGGTTCAGGGTATCCGTTAAAATTAACAGGTGAAGATATTGATATTGAAACAAAAGTTGTAACAGTATGTAATGAATTCGATCGACTTATTCATAACCAATCGGGGCAAGCTGTGAAAAGTCATGAAGCAATTGAATATATAATGACACAGTCTGGGATTAAGTTTGACCCAGAAGTAGTACAGGCTTTTGGTGATAGTATTGCAAGGTATCCGAATGGAACGAATGTTATCACAAATTCTGGAGAGCTCGGAGTAGTAATTGGACAAAATATAGATTTTCCATCAAGACCAATTATCCACATACTACAAGATAAACATGGAAAAATATTAAGTCATCCAGTGGAGCGAAATTTAGTAAAAGAATTATCGTTATTTATTGAAGAGGTTGAAGAATAAGTAATAAGCAATTATGAGGAATATAGATATTGTACAAGTTGGTATAGTATCTATGTTCCTTTTCTATTGACTTTTACATTTATGTAATATAAACTTAAAATAATGAAATGTTTAGCTAAAATTAAGTTTAATTGAATGGGGTATAAGAATGAGTATTAACTATAGTGAAAAAAACAGAGTATTTAAGTTAGATAGTAAAAGTAGTACATATATGATTCGTATCGTAGATGAGAATGGGTACATAGGACATGTTTATTACGGAAAAAAAGTAAAGGATAATGATTTATCCTATCTATTAAGAATAGATGAAGCGCCATTTGTTCCATCTAAAAATATGAGAGACAAGCTCAGTTTCCTTGATTGTTTTCCTATGGAGTATTCTACACATGGAATTGGAGATTTTCGTGAGTCTTGTTTAGAGGTTGAGAGTAGTGATGGAAGTGTTGCATGTGAGCTTCATTATAAAGGACATACAATTTATAAAGGTAAGAAAAAATTAGAAGGATTACCATCTTCCTTTGGAACAGAAGAAGATTGTATGACATTAGAATTAGTGTGTACAGATAAAGTTTTAGATATAGATGTAACATTAGTGTACACGGTATTTGAAGACTTAGATGTTATTACAAGAAGTGTAAAAGTACATAATAATAGTAAACAAGATTTATATTTACAGAAAGTGTTATCTGTATGTTGTGATATTGAAGGGATGAATTATGATGTGATAACACTACATGGTTCTTGGGCAAGAGAAAGACATATTCAAAGAAGAAGTGTTGGATATGGCAAGTATAACACAAGCTCATTAAGAGGGGAAAGTGGACATCAGGATCATCCTTTTATGGCGATTGTAGAACGTGAAACAAATCAAGATAGAGGGGAAGTTTTGGGATTTAACTTTGTATACTCAGGAAATTTTATGGCGCAAGCAGAAGGTACGCAATTTGATTGCACAAGAGTGGTAATGGGAATTAATCCAACGAATTTTAAGTGGAAACTTGGATCACAGGAAGAGTTTATTGCACCTGAAGTTGTAATGGTATATTCGGACGAGGGAATTGGTAAGATGACACGTACTTATCATGATTTTTATCGTAATCATTTAATCAGAAGTAAGTATAAAGATACTAAGAGACCAATATTAATCAATAACTGGGAAGCAACATATTTCGACTTTAATACAGAAAAATTGTTAAGTATTGCTCAGGATGCATCTAAACTTGGAATTGAAATGTTGGTTATGGATGATGGCTGGTTTGGTAATCGAAGTAGTGATAATTGTGCGCTAGGTGACTGGTTTGTAAATGAAGAAAAAATTAATGGTGGTCTTAAATATTTAGTAGAGGAAGTAAATAAACTTGGTATGAAGTTTGGTATATGGTTTGAACCTGAGATGATATCACCAGATTCTGATCTATATCGACAACATCCAGACTGGGCAATTCAAGTTCCAAACAGAGAAGCAGGTTTAGCAAGAAATCAGTATGTTCTAGATATGTCGAGAAAAGAAATTCGTGATTGTATTTATGATAGAATTAAAAATATTTTAAGTAGTGCACCAATTAGTTATGTGAAATGGGACATGAATAGACCTCTTAGTGATCTTGGTAGCTCTGTATTACCAAAGGATCAACAGGGAGAATTATCACATCGCTACATGCTTGGAGTATATGAATTGATGGAACGTCTTACAACAGATTTTCCAGATTTGCTTTTAGAAAATTGTTCAGGCGGTGGGGCAAGATTTGATCCTGGTATTTTATATTATAGTCCACAAGTTTGGTGTTCAGACGATACCGATGCAATTGAGAGATTAAAGATTCAAGAGGGAACTGCTATGATCTATCCATTGTCTTCTATAGGAGCACATGTAAGTGATTGTCCAAATCATACAGTGGGAAGAACAACTCCATTTGAAACGAGAGGATATGTGGCATTAGCAGGAACATTTGGATATGAGTTAGATGTAACGAAGATTTCGGAAGAAGATAGAAATGAAATTCCAAAACAAGTTGCACTATATCATAAATATAATGATTTAGTGAGGTCTGGAGATTATTATAGAATTGCTAGTTATGGAGCAGATTGTCATTATGATTCTTGGCAGGTTGTTTCAAAAGACCAACGTGAAACATTAGTATCCTTTATTCAAGTACTAGGTAGACCGAATTGCCATAGTACTCGAATAAAGTTAAAAGGTTTAAATGAAAATAGTATGTACCAATTAGAGGGTGAAGATAAAGTATATTCTGGTGGGGCATTGATGTATGCAGGAATTAACATAGAAGTAATATTTGGTGACTTCAAAGGAAAGTTGCTACATTTTAAAGAAGTATGTACTGAGTAAATTGGAATTAACAGTCAATTAGAATTGTAAGTTCCATTGAGTGCTGTTTCCGATATTGTAGAGGGGTAATGCCAACACGCTTTTTAAATAAATTTATAAAGTGTGTTGCATTATCAATTCCAACTTTAGCAGCAATCTCATTGATCGTTAAGTCGCTTTCCACTAAAAGTTGTTTGGATGCAAGTATTCTCGTCTGAATTAAATATTCTATTGGCGAAATTTTAATATGTTTTGTAAAGTCTCTAGATAGAGTATATTTACTTACTTTAAATGTCTTGGCAACTAAGTCGAGATCAAAGCTTTCATAATAGCGATCATCAAACAACTTTTTTACATTTTCAATGTATTTTGGAATCTGCTCACATTCGGTCAAGGAATGTTTTTCTACAATAATTGTAGTAATTAAATTATCCAGAAGCAGAGATAGAATAATTTCTTCTGTTGTTTCATTACATGTGTAGTCCATTAATTTTGAAAATGGATTATGTAAGTTGGAAATTAGTTTACTGTCATAAACAGGTATATCATCAAATATAAATTGCTGGTAATAGTAAGAAATAGAATTACTATTCACATAAAACCATTGATACGACCAACTACTAGAATGAAAAACTTCTAAGTGAAAACCTTTTGAGCAATCAATAAATACAATTGAGTTGGGCTTTAAGAGATATCGATTATTATTGTATACGAGTAACCCTTGTCCCTCTGTAGTATACAAGATTAAGTAAGCATTTAACGTACTAAGAGTAATAGAATGAGGATACTTTAGTTGGATTGTTCCATAATTCAACACATAAAATAAGTTATCCATTGCTTCAGTTGAAATGCTTGGGTAAAAACTATGTACAGGTTTATTAGGAGTCGTGTAATCATGAGTAGTTGTTAGTGCCTTTTGGTATTCCTGTTGGAAAAAAGACATTATGGACACCCCTTTTAATTATGTAATAAATTCATTATATATATAATAATGTTATAATAAAATTATAATTCATTTTTAATATCAAGACAAGTAATCGCTATAAAAGGTAAGAAAATAAGAATACGAATGTTTGGAGGGAACCATATGAAAAAGAATATTACATTAAAGGACATTGCAGAAAAAGTCGGTGTAAGTGCAGTTACGGTATCTAAGGCCCTCACTGATAAGGACGGTGTAAGCGATGATGTCAGAAAAAAGATTAAAGAAGTTGCAAATGAACTTGGATACAAGATAAGTGTACCTTCAGGTCAGGGGAGTTTAAGTGGAAATATTGGTGTAATAGTTGCAAAAAAATTCATACGTGATGATGCCAATGCATTTTACTTAAAAATGTATCAAAGCTTAGTTCAAACATTGTCTAGGTTTCGATATTATGGAATTTTAGAGATTATATCCCCGAACAATGAAAAGAATAATATAATGCCTAAGGTGGTGGAAGATAAAAAGGTAGATGCAATTATTGTATTAGGGCAATTTCAATCGAAATATATTGAGATGTTACAGGAAAGTAAGTTACCACTTGTTCTATTAGATTATTATGATAAGAGATTAAATATAGATGCGGTAATTAGTGATTCTGTGTATGGAAGCTATCGAGCAACCAACTATTTATTAGGCGAGGGACATAGAAAGATTGGGTTTGTAGGTAGTATCTTCTCAACAAATAGTATTATGGATCGATACTTAGGGTATTATAAGGCACTTATTGAAAGTAAGTGTGAGATGAAAGAAAATTGGTTAATAGACGATCGAAATGATGAGGGTGAATATATTGACTTAGAGTTACCGATAGAGGATATGCCAACAGCATTTATCTGTAATTGTGACAATGTATGTTACATATTAATTAATAAATTAAATGAGTTAGGCTATCAGGTTCCAAATGACATTTCTGTTATTGGATATGATAATTCCATTTTATCTACAATATCTAATTTAAACTTAACAACCGTAGAAGTTAATATTGATGCAATGACAGAATCGGCAGCAGATCTAATTATTAAGAAAATTAAGGGTGAGAAACATTGCTGTGGAATGCGTATTATTGAAAGTAAGTTAATTGTTAGAGATTCTGTGAAATCAGTATAGGAAAATAGAAAGAGATATTTTAACTAAATAGTATATTAACTTAATGCATTATAGGTAACTATAATGCATTTTTTTTATTATTAAGTAATTGGAATGAATTATTATATAGTTAAATCATACAAATAAAGTTTGAATTTAATTAAAAAGGACACCAAAAGAAACAAAAAAAGCAAGATAATATGATTTTTAGCAAGATAGATTGATGATTTTTACTTAATATTAAGTTATTATATAGTTAAGTTAAGTAACACTTATTTTTAAGTAATTTTAGCTTAATAAGATATGGATTATGAGGAGGTCTATTATGAGAAAGAGTAAAAAAGTAATTAGTCTATTATTAGCTGCTACTATGGCACTTTCATTGGGCGCATGTGGAAGTGACAACAAGAATGCATCTACTTCACCAGAACCAGAAGCATCTCAAAGTGCTGATGCTAGTAATGAAGGTAGTACAGGACCTAAAACAGTTGCGGACGGTATTACTACATTAGATCAAATTGAATTAGGTGTAGATTATACAGATGTTTCTGCATCCATTAAATTATTAACATGTAGAACAGATTTAACAGATAATGTGTTCTTAGAGTATGCTGAAAGATTTAAAGAAATGTATCCAAATATTGAAGTTACATTTGAAGGTATTACAGATTACGAAAGTAGTATTACAACAAGATTAACAACAACTGACTGGGGTGATATTTGTTTAATCCCAACAACAGTTGATAAATCAGAACTTTCTACATATTTTACTCCAATGGGAGATTTAGATACTTTAAGTGAAAAATATATCATGTTAAATGATAAGGCTTATGATGGAACTGTTTATGGAATTCCATGTGCTGGTAACGTTCAAGGTATTGTATACAATAAAAAAGTATTTGAACAAGCTGGTATCACTGAGATTCCAAAAACTCCAGATGATTTCTTAGCAGCATTACAATTAATTAAAGATAATACAGATGCGATTCCTTTATATACAAACTACCATGCACAATGGACAATGGGAGCTTGGGACGCATACATAGGTGGTACTTCTAACGGAGACCCAGATTATAAAAACAATCAACTTCTTCATGGAAAAGACCCATTTGCAAAACAAGATGGAATGTATGGACCATATGCAGTATATTATGTTCTTTATGAATCTGTTGCAAGAGGATTGATTGAAGATGACCCTACTACAACTGATTGGGAAGGTTGTAAAGGGGAAATTAACAATGGTAACATTGGAACAATGGTATTAGGATCTTGGGCTGTAGTACAGATGCAACAAGCTGGAGACAACCCAGATGATATTGGATATATGCCATTCCCTATCTCTATTGATGGAAAACAATATACAACAGCAGGACCAGATTATGCATACGGTATTAACGCAAATGCATCCACTGAAAACCAAATTGCTTCTTTATTATTTACAAAATGGTTAACAGAAGAATCTAATTATGCATTTGATCAAGGTGGTATTCCAATCGTTGATGGTGCTGAATATCCAGCAGTTTTAGATGCATTTACAGGTGCTGAGTTAATTATTGATAATCCAGCTCCAAAAGGCGAAGAAGATTTATTTACAAATGTTAATAATGATTCTGAAGTTGGATTAAACACAGATAATATTCCTGACTGTGAAATCTTAGAACATGCTCTTGCTGGAGATATGACTTTAGATGAGATTATGGCTGAATGGAATGCAAAATGGACTCAAGGTCAAGAAGACAATGATGTTGAAATTCGTTATTAATGTGAGTCATATGGTATAAGTAATAAAAGCCAGAGGCTTGCCCTCTGGCTTATTTCATAGGAGGTAAATATGGGAAAGAACGATAATACTCAAGTAGCAAAAAAGCCTTTCAATTTGCTTAAATGGCTAAAAAGTGGTAAGGGCCAGCGTTTTTTAGTAATAACGTTATTTATGATTATTCCATTGACTTTACTTATAGTTTTTACATATTTACCATTTGCAAAAATGGTTGAATTTAGTTTCTATAAAATGAAGTATCTTGGTCCTAGAAAGTATATTGGTTGGAAAAACTATATTGATGTATTTAAAAGAGATGATTGTTTTAGTGCATTGAAACTAAGTGTTTATTATATGGGTGGGGCTATTGTTCAGTTGGTAATTTCTTTATATTTTGCAACAATACTTAGTTTTAAGACAAAGTTAAACGGATTATTTAAGGGAGCAATGTTTTTCCCTTACTTAGTATGTGGTATTTCGGTAGGATTTATTTTTCAGTTCTTTTATACAAGAGGATTTGTATTTGATACAATTTTAGGTTGGTTAGGATTTGATTTAGAAAACTTACCATACTGGCTTAAGGATACGAGAATTAACAATGTGTCGTTGGCAGCAACATCTGTATGGCGTTATATGGGACAAAACATGGTTCTGTTTATTGGTGCTATTATGTCCGTTGATAGTGAGTTATATGAGGCAGCAGAGTTAGATGGTGCAAATAGATTGATGCAGTTTAAATATATTATTTTACCAGGGATTAAGACGATTGTTGTATTAAACTTAATTTTATCCATTACAGGTTCTATCAGTGCATTTGAACCATGTTATGTAATTAGTAAGGGTGGATTTGGAACTGGTACTTATTTCTTTATCATGGATAAATTAGCACATACGAACCAAAAGGTTGGTTTAGCATCTGCAATGGCAGTAATTCTTTTAATTATTATTATCATTGCGACTATCCTACAAAAGGTAATTATGAATGTGATATTCAATGATGGAGATGAGGATACATCGAAAAAGGTAAAGAAGAAATTGAAAAAGTCAAAGTATAACAAGGGGGTGGCATAAGATGAATGCTTTTCAGAAAATAAGAAAGATTGTACTTACAATTTTTAAATATTTTACATTATGTTTAGGAACATTTGTTGCAATTGTGCCAGTTGCTTCTTGTATTATTACTGCATTTAAGACACCAGATGAATACGTAAATACAAATGTTATGACATTGCCAAAATCATGGTTTTATTTTGAAAACTTTAAATATGCTTGGTCAAAGGCAAATATGTTAATAGGGTTCCGTAATTCATTTATCGTGTTGGTTGTGGTATTAACGGGTTCCATATTAATTGGTACAATGATCGCTTATGTATTAAATCGATTTATGTTTCCTGGTAATACACTAATCAGAAACCTATTTCTTTTTGCAACATTAATTCCAGGTGTTGCAACGCAGGTAACCGTTTATCAGATTATGAATTCACTTAATTTAATAGATTCAATGGTAGGATATATGATTTTAATGATGGGAACGGATGTTATTTCTATCTACATATTTATTCAGTTCTTCGAAAATATATCGATATCTATTGACGAATCTGCAATTATGGATGGTGCTAGTTATTTTACAATCTTTTTTAGAATTTTATTACCACTTTTGAAACCAGCAATTATCACATGTATGATTTTAAAAGGGGTAGGTACTTACAATGAGTACTACATGTCAAACTTGTACTTGCAGTCAAAGGATAAGTTAGTTACAGTTGCGACTTCCTTATATACGTTTGTTGGTCCACTTGGAAGTCAATTTAACTACATATGTGCGGGGGTTATAATCACAATTTTACCTGCTTTAATTATTTTTATATTCTGTCAAAAACATATTTATAGTGGTTTAACAAATGGAGCTGTTAAGGGCTAATTGAATCACAAGAAAAAAAATTAAATCAAAAAAATTTATGAGAGAAAAGGAGATAAATAGTATGAAAATCTTAGGAGATGCACTACCAAATATTCCATGGCAAGAAAGACCAGAAGGCATTGTTAATGCCCCAGTATGGAGATATACTGAAAATCCAATTATTAATCGAAACCCAGTTGAAAATGTTGCAAGAATTTTTAACAGTGCGGTAATGCCTTATGAAGGAAAATTTATCGGTGTATTCCGTGGTGAACAAGTAAATGGTGTACCTCATATTTATCTTGGACACAGTGATGATGCAATTCACTGGGACATTGAAAAAGAAAAGATTCATTTTGTAGATGAAAATGGAAATGATTTTATGCCAAAATCAGCATATGATCCTCGTTTAGTAAAAGTAGAAGATACATATTACATCATGTGGTGTACCGATTTCTATGGTGCAGCAATTGGTCTTGCAAAAACTCAAGACTTTAAGACATTTACACGTATTGAAAATCCATTTATTCCATTTAACAGAAATGCTGTACTATTCCCAAGAAAAATCAATGGTAACTTTATGATGTTATCTAGACCAAGTGATAGTGGTCATACACCATTTGGTGATATTTTCTTAAGTGAAAGTCCAGATATGACTTACTGGGGAAAACACAGACACGTTATGGGCAAAGGTTCTGAATGGTGGGAATGCGTTAAAATTGGTGGAGGTGCTGCTCCAATTGAAACAGATGAAGGTTGGTTAATGTTCTATCATGGTGTTAGTGGAACATGTAATGGATTTGTATATAGTATTGGTGGTGCAATCTTAGATATTGATAATCCATCTATCGTAAAATATAGATGTGAAAACTTCTTATTAACTCCGGAAGAATGGTATGAAGAAAGAGGATTTGTACCTAACGTAGTATTCCCATGTGCTACATTACAAGATGCAGACACAGGAAGAATTGCAATTTACTATGGTGCGGCAGATAGCTATGTTGGTTTAGCATTTACACAATTAGAAGATGTAGTTGCTTACATTAAAGAACATAGTGTATTAACAGAATCCGATACGGAAATTGGTATTAGATAAGAGTGTTTGAAATTTGATAAGAAATTGGGTGAATTTATTTTGCTAAAAAATGAAGTAAAAGAACATTTAACAAATGTAATTATTCCATTTTGGTCAAAGCTTAGAGATGATGAGTATGGTGGTTTTTATGGATATGTTGATTATGATTTAAATGTGCATAAAGAGTTTACAAAGGGTGTTATTTTACATAGTAGAATTTTATGGTTTTACTCAAATGCATATCTTATGTTAGGAGATAAGGCTTGTTTAGACAATGCAACTCATGCATATGAGTACATTTACAAATACTGTGTAGACTGGGAACGAGGAGGAATCTACTGGTCAACCAAATATAATGGTGAGCCAGAGGATACTACGAAACATACTTACAATATTGCATTTTGTATTTATGCGTTATCCTCCTACTATGCTGCTTCAAAAGAGGAAAAGGCAATCGAATTAGCAGAATCGCTATATCAGGTAATTGAAACAAAGTGTCGTGATGAAGTAGGATATTTAGAGGCATTTAAAGCAGATTTTCAACCTGAAAGCAATGAAAAGTTATCAGAAAATGGAATCGTTGCACAAAAGACGATGAATACATTACTTCACGTATTTGAGGCGTATACGGAATTCTATAGAGTAACAAAGAAACCAGAAGTAAAAGAAAAAATCTGTTGGATGTTAGATCAGTTTGCAGATCAGGTGTATAGCAAAGAAAATAATCGTTTGGAAGTTTTCTTTGATGAAAATATGAATTCCATTCTTGATTTACATTCTTATGGTCATGATATTGAGGCAGCTTGGTTAATTGATCGTGGATGTGAAGTTATTGAGGATGAAGCATATACTGCGAAGCTATCACCAATTACAAAGGCGTTAACCAAGTCTATTTACGAAAGAGCTTATCATAAGGGATCACTTTGGAATGAACGTGATAGAGGTCATGAGAATAAAGACCGTATTTGGTGGGTACAGGCAGAAGCCGTATTAGGTTTCTTTAATGGTTACCAACAAGATAATTCTAAGATAGAATATTTAGAAGCTTCACGTGAAATCTGGAAATACATTCAGGAAAATTTAGTAGATAAACGAGAAGGTTCAGAATGGTTCTGGAAAGTAGATGATGATGGAAAGGTACCGGCAGAACAATTATCTGAAAAAGAGATGGAAACAGTAAAATCTATTTTTGGTGATTTACACAATAAAAAAATATGTAAACCAATCGTAGAACCATGGAAATGTCCATATCATAATGGTCGTATGTGTATGGAGATTATGAGGAGGAACTTAGATGTTTAATGAAAGATACTATATCGAAAAGCAAAAATATGATAAGTTGATTTCAAAGAAAAATGTAAAAAGCGATTTCTATAATGGAATTTATGACCGTTGGGAGAATCCTGTTTTAACAAGAGAACATATTCCTTTAACTTGGAAATATGATTTAAATCCAGAAACAAATCCATATTTTATGGAACGTCTAGGTGTCAATGCAGTATTTAATTCAGGTGCCATTGAATTAGATGGAAAATATTATTTGGTTGCACGTATTGAAGGAAATGATAGAAAATCCTTTTTTGGAGTAGCAGAAAGTGACAATGGAGTAGATGGTTTCAAGTTCTGGGATTATCCAATCTTATTAGAGGATACTTGTCCAGAAGAAACGAATGTTTATGATATGCGTCTTACAAAACATGAAGATGGCTATATCTATGGCGTATTTTGCTCTGAAAGTAAGGATAACTCTGTAAATGATTTATCTGCAGCAGTTGCAGCAGCAGGAATTGTACGAACAAAAGATTTAAAAACATGGGAGAGGCTTCCTAACTTAAAAACTTTAAGAAGTCCACAGCAAAGAAATGTTGTCCTTCATCCAGAATTTATTGATGGAAAGTATGCATTCTATACAAGACCGATGGATGACTTTATTGAAACTGGATCTGGCGGTGGTGTTGGATTTGGTTTATGTGAAGATATTACCAATGCAGTAATTGATGAAGAAATTATCACAAGTAAGAGAAAATATCACACAATTACTGAAGCAAAAAATGGCGCTGGAGCAGTACCTATTAAGACAGATAAAGGGTATATTCATATTGCACATGGAGTAAGAAATACAGCAGCAGGACTTCGTTATGTGATTTATGCATTTGCTACTTCTTTGGAAAAGCCATGGGAAGTAATTGCAGAACCATCTGGATTTTTAATTGCTCCTTTAGGAGAAGAACGTGTTGGCGATGTTTCAAATGTTGTATTTACCAATGGAGCTATTGCTGATGAAAAAGGAGATGTATATATTTATTACGCATCTTCTGATACAAGGTTACATGTAGCAACTACTACAATTGACAAATTGATTGATTATGTTTTTAATACACCAGAAGATCCTCTACGTTCTGTAAAATGTGTAGAGCAACGTTGTGATTTAATAAAAAAGAATCTTGAGTTACTGGGTAAATAATATACACAGAACACATTTGGGGATAATGTATAAAGTTAATTTATGCTTATCCCTATTTTGATGGAAGGGAGATCTGAATAGAAAATGGAACATGTATTAAGAACAGCTCAGATATTTAGCAGCAATATGGTTTTTCAAAGAGAAAAAAATGTTGTGATCTGGGGAGAAGGAAGAAAAAATTCTCAAGTAACAATTTCATTTCATGGTCATAAGATAACAAAGAGTGTAATAGAATATAAATGGGAAATTGAACTTCCGCCGATGGAAGCTGGTGGACCTTATGTCATGGAGATTTCAGATGGAACGGATCAAATCGTGTATGAAAATATTATGATTGGTGAAGTTTGGTTCGCTGGTGGACAATCTAACATGGAATTGGAGCTTCAAAATTGCTTAAATGGAAGTAAGGAATTAGAACAGGCAGATTATAATACAATTCGCTTTTATAATACAGCAAAGATAGGTACTTTAGAAGGAGAAGACTTAGAAGAAGAGAGAAAGCGTAAGTGGCAGGTAGTAAAACCAGATACGGCACATGATATGTCAGCAGTAGCGTACTTTTATGCGAGAGAGTTAAGTAAGAACCTTGGAGTAACAATTGGGATTATTGATTGTTATTGGGGGGGAACATCCATTTCATCTTGGGTAGATAAAGCATTTTTAGAAGGGAATACATTTACACAAGAGTATTTACAAGAATGGAATAAAAAAGTAGGGGATAAGACAGATGAAGAATATGAAAAAGAGATAGTAGAACACAAAATAAGATTACAAACTTGGTGTGAGAAAAACAATGAGCTAAAAGCAATGAATCCAGATATTACTTGGGAGGAAATTGTGGAGCAAATTGGTGACTGTCCGTGGGAGAATCCAGCAGGTTACAAGTCACCATATCGACCAGGTGGATTATATGAAACAATGGTACAAAGAGTTATGCCATACACCATAAAGGGTTTTCTTTGGTATCAAGGAGAATCGGATGAATCCAAGGGATATATGTATGATAAGATGCTTTACCATCTGATTGAACTATGGAGAAAAGGATGGCGTGACGAGACACTACCGTTTCACGTGGTACAACTTCCGATGTGGATTGAAAAAGGACAAGAAGATCCAAAGTTATGGCCAGTAATTCGTGAGATGCAGAGAAAAGTAACTGACACAGTAAAAAATACCTATTTAACAGTATTATTAGATTGTGGGGAATTTGATAATATACATCCGCTAGATAAACAGACAGTAGGCTACCGTTTATCCCTTCAATCTTTAAAATATACATACAAATTACATAATTTACACTCAGATAGTCCAAAGTATTTACAACGAGTGATAAAAGATGATAAAATTGTGTTATATTTTGACCATGTTTATGGAGGCTTTATGGTGAATGATAAAAAAGCCATAAGACACTTTGAGATTGCTGGTGAGGATAAAGTTTTTATGCCAGCAGAGGCATATATTGAAGGTGATACTATAGTGGTATCGAACAAATTAGTAAAAAATCCAAAATATGCTAGATATGGTTGGGTAAATTATGGTATAGTAAACTTATTTAGTGCAGAAGGTTTTCCAGTAGCACCTTTTGTGACAAAATAATGTTTTTAATAATTAAGCTATAGAAAGGAAATTGGTATGGACTATAAGACAAGTTATGAAAAATGGTGTGAAGATTCTTATTTTGACGAGTCTACTCGCCAGGAATTATTAGCACTTAAAGGTAATGAAGCAGAAATTGAGGATCGTTTTTACAAGGATCTAGACTTTGGTACAGGTGGACTAAGAGGAGTAATCGGTGCTGGTACTAATCGTTTAAACATTTATACTGTGCGTAAAACAACTCAAGGACTTGCAAACTTTATTATCAAGGAAGGGGCACAAGACAAAGGTGTTGCAATTGCATATGATTCAAGACATATGTCTCCAGAGTTTGCAGAAGAAGCAGCTCTTTGTTTGGCAGCGAATGGAATCAAGGCTTATAAGTTTGAGTCTCTACGTCCAACTCCAGAGTTGTCTTATGCTTTAAGAACATTAGGCTGTACAGCAGGTATTGTTATTACAGCAAGTCATAACCCACCAGAATATAATGGATATAAGGTTTACTGGGAAGATGGCGCACAGATCACATATCCAAAAGATAAGCAAATCATAACTGAAGTGAAGAATGTTACAGATTTCAATACAGTAAAAACAATGAGCAAAGAAGAAGCAGAAAAAGCTGGCTTATATCATGTTATCGGTAAAGAAATTGATGATTCATACATGGAAGAATTAAAGAAATTAGTTGTACATCCTGAAATTGTGAAAGAAGTAGGAAAAGAATTAAAGATTGTTTACACTCCATTACATGGAACTGGTAATATTCCTGCTCGCAGAATTTTGAAAGAAATCGGTTTTGAACATGTATATGTGGTTCCAGAACAAGAACTTCCAGATGGAGATTTCCCAACAGTAGGATATCCAAATCCAGAAGATCCAAAAGCATTTGAATTAGCTCTTAAACTTGCAAAGGAAGTAGATGCTGACATCGTATTAGCAACTGACCCTGATGCAGATAGACTTGGTGTATATGCTAAAGATTCTAAGACTGGTGAATATATGTCCTTTACAGGAAATATGTCTGGTATGTTAATCTGCGAATACTTAATGTCAGAGAAACAAAAACTTGGTACATTACCATCTAACGGTGCGTTAATCAAGACGATCGTTTCTACTAATATGGCAGATGAAGTTGCTAAGAACTACAACATGAAATTAATTGAAGTACTTACTGGATTTAAGTTCATTGGCGAACAAATTAAATTATTTGAACAAAATCATGATTATGAATATGTATTTGGTTTTGAAGAAAGCTATGGTTGTTTGGTTGGAACACATGCAAGAGATAAAGATGCTATCGTTGCAGTTATGTGTCTATGTGAAGCAGCAGCATTCTATAAAAAGCAAGGCTTAACATTATGGGATCAAATGATCAATATTTTTGAAAAGTATGGTTACTATCGTGAAGGTCTTCACACTATGACTTTGAAAGGTATTAGTGGTGCACAAGAAATTCAGAACATGCTTGAAAAGATGAGAAACAACCCACCAAAAACTCTTGGTGAATATAAAGTATTAAGCGTTAGAGATTATCAAAAAGAAGAAATTCTTGATGTTCAAACAAGTGAAATTTCACCTACTGGTTTACCAGTATCCAACGTACTTTATTACGACTTAGAAGATGGAGCTTGGTGTTGTGTAAGACCATCAGGAACAGAACCTAAGATTAAATTCTACTTTGGCGTAAAAGGAACAAGTTTTGAAGATGCAAACAACAAATTAGAAGCATTAACAAAAACTATGTTAGACTACGCAAAATAAAAATACACAAACTGCTATTTTACTAACATAAGGTGAAATAGCAGTTTTTTATTGGAATACCATTTGAACATATATATAGAATGCAGTATAATGAAGAAAAAGTTGAAGTTTTATCAGAAGGAAGGTGGTTGCATGCATACTTATTTACGTGCGATAGGTTTTAGTAATGTTAAAAATAGAAAAGATTTGGACAAGATAATAGAACATATTATGGACAAGCCGGATAGTAAACGAGTGAATCAGGTAAACGAAACAACCACTCTGACGGAAATGAAATTAGATTTTGCACCTAATATGGGTGTGGCAATTCGTGGTGAGTATGACCAAGAAGGACTTTTTCATTTGGATCACTATTTTCCATATTTTAAAGGAAGACAAGTATCTATTAAAGAAGAAGTTTGCATTAATAAACGTGTAGATACAGAAGCTTATACCGGAATGTGTGACGATGTAAGATTAGGAGTTTCCCTTATCTTTTATCTTCAAAATGGAATGGAGTGTATTGAAAATAGTTCATTACCATTACGTGCAGGAAGATTTTTAGAAGTATCGTTATCTGCATTATCGGTACAAGGAAGAGTACTACTTGGTTTAGAGATGAGTGAGAGAAAGCAAAGAACAAGGGCAGCAGAGGCGAAGATTCGCAGAGAACTAATTGCTGAGGCAAAGATGGGCAATCAAGATGCCATTGACAGCCTTACTATTGATGACATAGATATGTTTGCAACGATATCAAGGCGAGCAAAAACAGAAGATGTTTACTCAATTGTTGAAAGCACTTTTATACCTTATGGGTCAGAATCGGATAATTACACAATTGTTGGAACCATCTTAGAAGCAAATTTAATTACAAATAGTATGTCAGGGGAAGAAGTTTATGATTTAGTCGTAGATTGTAATGACATCGTATATGACGTTTGTATTAATAAGAAGGACTTGTTTGGCGAACCGGCACCAGGAAGAAGATTTAAGGGAAACATCTGGATGCAGGGGATTGCCAGTTGCCCAACTTGGTAAAGAAATATTAATTGGAATGTATAGAGAATAATAGAATAGTAATAAATACTGGCATGGTAAGCACTGTGCCAGTTAATTTTGTGCTATGTGAAACATAGTTTCTTCATTGACATTTTACCAAATTACGCTATAATTATATTGTTGTGTTCTCATAGTTAAATGGATATAACAGGGACCTCCTAAGTCTCAGTTGTAGGTTCGATTCCTACTGGGAACGTATATATAAAAAAGAGTTGTTTGATACAGCTCTTTTTTTGATCAAAATTATTTTATAAAAATACTTTCTAATTTCTAAGGTGTTCTTTCAAAAAACATTATTATTGCATGATAGGAATTGTCAAAGAAAATAGATTATGGTAGACTAAATAACATGGAACAATCGTGTTGCAGGGTGGTTGACCCATTCTAGAAGAATGGGGGTGATGCCAATGAAGAATCAGAATAATTTTGATTTTAAGGATATACTGACATTTGGTATGTTCTTGTTGGCACTGCTTACATTTATATTTACTTTCTGTAAGTAGCTATACATACAAAAAACCACCCTCATATACTTGACCGGTATTGGGTGGTCTTTGTCACAAATACTTGGTCAACCACCTTGTGGATGATTGTTCCTTTTATTAAGTAAATTATAGCATGATATAACTATATTATCAATAATACTTTTGTTTCAATTTAAAAGAATAATAGAGTTAATGAAATACTGCAAACGAATGTGAAAGGAAAGTATAATGAATGAAGATATATCCCAAGATAAAGACCAACTTCACCAAATTGGAACTCTAAAAGAAAAAACGCTTCACTCTGTCATAAAAAACTACATCGAACCAAACTCAGAAAATCAAGAAATCAAACTAGGAAGATACTATGTTGACATCCTAAACAAAGACGGAATCATTGAAGTTCAAACGCAAAGTTTTAACAACCTGCGAAAAAAACTAGAATTCTTTTTACCAGACTACGCTGTTACAGTTGTCTACCCAATGGTAGCAACCAAATGGCTTTACTGGATAGACGAAGAAACTGGCGAAGTTTCAAAAAAACGAAAGTCCCCAGTGAAAGGCAGCTACTACCGTTCCTTTTACGAATTATACAAGATTAAACAATTTCTAACCAATTCAAACTTAAAAATTCGGTTAATGTTAATTAATATGGAAGAATACCGTTTACTGAATGGTTGGAGTGCAGATAAAAAGAAAGGTTCTACAAGACATGACCGAATTCCAATGGAAATCGTAGGAGAGTATACCATTACAGGTATAGCAGATTATCAAAAGTTAATCCCACCAACATTAAGTGAGACATTTACAACAAAGGATTATGCAAAGGAATCCAAGCTTTCACCAAAGGTAACTTCATGTGCAATCAATGTCTTAAAATACGTTGGGGCAATAGAGCAGGTTGGAAAGCAGGGACGGGCATATTTATATCAAAGAAGTATATCAAAAAAGGAGTTGTAACAAACAAGGAATGTTACAGCCCCTTTTCTGCATTACGAACTAATTCAAACTAGTAATCCGTTTAAGGCAATGGAATCAACTAAAAGCTAATACTATTCTCTCTAAGAATTTTTTCCTTCAACTCAGGATCAAATTCCCCCTTACGAATCATCTCGATCTCATACTTATAAGGTGCATAGGATTTTTTCTTCTCTTCTGGATGTGGAATATAAGGCGTCTCCAAAATCTTTGGAACATTTTCAAAGTCAGGATGAAATACAATCTGACGAAGTGTATCATAACCAATAGCACCAAACCCAATATTCTCATGGCGATCCTTCTTCGCTCCAAGAGGATTCTTACTATCATTTATATGAAATACACTAATTTGATCTTTTCCAACGATACGGTCAAATTCATCTATAACAGCATCAAAATTATTTACAAGATCATACCCAGAATCATTTACATGACAGGTATCAAAGCAAACTCGAAGTTTATCATTACACTTAACTCCATCATAGATACGAGCAATCTCTTCAAAGTTTCTCGCTATCTCACTACCTTTTCCAGCCATTGTTTCTAATGCAATATTCACTGGAGTATCTGCAGTAAGAACTTCATTTAACCCTTTAATAATCTGTGAAATACCTGCATCTTCCCCAGCCTTAACGTGGGAACCTGGATGAAGTACAATATTTTTACTACCCATGGCAGCAGAACGTTCTATTTCAACTCGAAGGAAATCAACCGCTAACTGGAATGTTTCAGGTGTAATGGTATTTCCAAGATTAATGATATAAGGTGCATGGATTACGAACTCTTCGATACCATTTGCTTTCATTAAAGCTTGGGCTTCTTCAATTCTTAATTCACTAATTGCTTTTCGTCTTGTATTTTGGGGAGCGCCTGTATATACCATAAATGTATTGGCACCATAAGATAAAGCTTCTTTGACAGAACCAAGAAACATTTCTTTTCCGCTCATGCCAACATGACAACCAATTTTCAACATAAGATACCTCCGATTTCTTGCAATGTATGTGGTGATATTATACACTAGAAAATGTAATTTTACAATAATGCCAAGGTACGGTGAAAGTACAGGCAACGATATATATTTGATGGGAGAACGATATGAGTTTATATCAAAAATTAAAGAATTATGCACAGGATGATTATTATCCATTTCATATGCCAGGGCATAAGAGAAATACAGATTTAATGCCAGCTATGAATCCTTATGCAATTGACATTACAGAGATTGATGGATTTGATAATATGCATGACCCACAGGATATTATCTTGGAATCCATGAATCGTACTGCCACGTTATATCATTCCCAAAATACTTTGTATTTAGTAAATGGAAGTACGTCGGGAATATTGACAGGGATCAGTGCATGTACGCAAAAAGGGGATAAAGTTTTAGTGGCAAGGAATTGTCATAAGTCAGTTTATCATGGACTTATCCTCAATGAACTTGAACCAATTTACCTATATCCACAATATGATGACAACAAGGGTATACAATGTGGATATTCCGCAAAATATATAGAGGAAATGTTGATAAAAAATGCGGATGTGCAATGTATTATTTTAGTATCACCTACGTACGAAGGTGTTGTGTCTGAAATTGAAAAAATCTGTCGAATTGCCCATAAGCGGAATATTCCTGTGTTAGTAGATGAAGCACATGGAGCGCATTTCCACTTTCATAATGAGTTTCCGAAAAGTGCGGTAGATTTAGGTGCAGATGTAGTGATTCAAAGTGTACATAAGACTTTGCCTGCATTTACACAAACAGCCTTACTTCATGTAAATAGTGAGATTGTCGATATAGAAAAAATAAAAGCATATTCCTCTATTTATCAGACATCCAGTCCATCTTATATATTTATGGCTGGAATTGAGTATTGTATGGATTTAATTCAGGATAGAGGGCAAGAATTATTTCAACGACTTGTTTTGAACCTAAAAAAATTTTATGAAGAAATGCAATGTCTAAAACATCTTAAGGTAATTGAATATGAAGGACGAGATATGTCTAAAATTATTATTTCCACAAGGGAAACAAATATGACAGGCACAGAACTTTATGATATACTATTAAATAATTATAAACTCCAGATGGAGATGGCGGAAGCGGACTATGTTTTAGCGATTACATCTGTGGGGGATACAGAAGATGGTTTCAGGCGTTTGCAATGCGCCTTAAAAGAAATTGATTCTACAATGGAGCAGAAACGGGAAGGAGCTCATATATCCTATTACCCAATCGAAGCGAAAGTTGTCTTGTTACCACATGAAGTATTTCATGATAAAGTGTTTCATGTGAAAAAGTGTACATGTCTATTAGAGGAAAGTGTAAATCATATTGCAGGAAGCTTTGTTTATTTGTATCCACCAGGAATTCCAATTTTGGCTCCCGGAGAATTAATCCAAGAAGAAATGATAGAACGAATACATGCATATTTGGATTCAGGGTTATCGGTAAAGGGACTCTTGGACGAAAAATATATACTTGTAGTTAATAGAGAGGACTAAAAATGTCAAAAATATTTATAGTGATGGGAAAGAGTGCAACAGGAAAAGACACTATATTTAAGGAATTACTAGAGCGTATAAAAGACCATTTGAAAACAATCATTCCATATACGACAAGACCGATTCGTACAGGTGAGACGGATGGTGTGGAATATTATTTTGTTACAAGTGAAAAAAGAGATGAGTTAAAGGCGCAAGGAAAGATAATTGAAGAACGTGTCTACCAAACAGTTATGGGCGAGTGGGCGTACTTTACAGCGGATGATGGTCAAGTAGACTTAAGCCATGATAGTTATCTTATGATTTCTACTTTAGAAGGATATCGTAGTTTAGTAAACTATTTTGGAGCAGAATCGGTTGTGCCAATTTATATTGAAGTAGAAGATGGGATGCGTCTAGAAAGAGCATTAAACCGTGAGCGTATACAAGTGAATCCAAAGTATGAGGAAATGTGTAGAAGATTTCTTGCAGATCAGGAGGACTTTAAAGAAGAAAATTTAAGGGATTTACACATCGAGAAAAGGTATTTTAATGTAGATAAGGAAACATGCATCCAAGAGATTTTAAGTGATATTATGAAGTCATTATGATATAATGGTAAGTGGTCGCTTTAGAACGAGAATCAAAAGAATATTTGAAAGAATATTTGATAGAAAGGATTGAGAAGCATGGATATAAAAATTAATCAAATGCAGCAACTGAATCAAGTGACACAGACGCAGCAGACACAAGCAACCGACGATACATTTAAGTTTATGCTTGCGAGTAATATTGAAGATGCCACGCTTCAAGAAAGACTGACTCTCGTTATGGAGGATATAGTCCAGCAAGGAAAGAAACTTGGAAAACACATGGATGTACGTGATATGAGAAGATATCGTGCCTTGATTAAGGAATTTATGAATGAAGTCGTGAACCGTTCACATAAATTCAGCCGAGAAAACTTCTTGGATCGAAAAGGGCGTCATCGTGTTTACGGCATTGTAAAATTAGTAGATAATAAGTTAGATGAACTAGCGCAAGAGTTAATTAAAGATGAACAAGATCATATTGCGATCTTAGGTAAAATAGATGAAATTCGTGGGTTACTTTTAGATATCCTTACATAAGGAGGGATGATGTAGGATGAAAAGATTTGAAGATGTAATTGGTCATAAAAAAATAATAGAACATATGCAGATGGCAATTGAGAAACAGAGAGTTTCCCATGCATATATTCTGGACGGTGATGTTGGTTCAGGTAAAAAAATGCTTGCAGATATTTTCGCTGCAACGCTTCAATGCGAAGAACATGGTATAAATCCTTGTACCAAATGTAAATCATGCTTACAAGCTTCGTCTGGCAATCATCCTGATATTATTAAGGTTACTCATGAGAAGGCAAGCATTAGTGTTGATGATATTAGGACCCAGTTAAATGCGGATATTGATATTAAGCCATATAGTAGTAAATATAAGATTTATATTATTGATGAAGCAGATAAAATGACAGAGCAGGCGCAGAATGCGTTGTTAAAGACAATTGAAGAACCACCATCTTATGGTGTCATTATGCTTTTGACTACCAATAAAAATAAATTGTTACAGACCATTTTATCTAGATGTGTCACGTTAAACTTAAAACCTGTATCAGTGGAATTGATAGCATCTTATCTAATGAGTGAATATCAAGTACCTGATTATAATGCAGAATTAAGTGCAAGATTTTCGCAAGGAAATATGGGAAAAGCAATTCGTTACTCCACATCAGAAGAGTTTAATGAGACCAAGGACAAGATATTACACTTGTTAAAATACATTGATAATATGCAAGTCTATGAGCTATTAGATGGAATTAAGCAATTAGGGGAACATAAGCTTGAAATCTATGATTATATAGATATCATGATGTTATGGTATCGTGATATTTTATTATATAAAGTTACAGGTAATCCAAATCTTCTTCTGTTTCGTAGTGACTTCGGCACAATTAAGAAACTAGCGGAAAAGATAGGTTACGAAGGAATTGAAAACATTATTAAGGCTATGGATAAGGCGAAAGAACGTTTAAGAGCAAATGTCAATTTTGATATTGCATTGGAATTGATGTTACTTGTTATAAAGGAGAATGGGAATGGTTAAGGTAATTGGTGTAAGGTTTCGTAAGGCAGGGAAGATTTACTTTTTTGATCCAACAGATTTAGAGATTGAGCAAGGTTCTAACGTAATTGTAGAAACTGCAAGGGGAATTGAGTATGGAAATGTAGTAATTGGAAATCGAGAAGTAGAAGAGGACAAGATTATTCAGCCTTTGAAACCCGTTATTCGTATTGCGACTGAGGAAGATGATGCAATCGAAGCACATAATAGAGAGAAGGAAACTGGGGCATATAAAGTTTGCTTAGAAAAAATCGCAAAACATGGCTTACAGATGAAATTAATTGACTGTGAGTATACGTTTGATAATAATAAACTGCTCTTTTATTTTACTGCAGATGGAAGAATTGACTTCCGTGATTTAGTAAAGGACTTAGCAGCAGTATTTAAGACACGTATCGAGTTACGACAAATTGGGGTAAGGGATGAGACAAAGATCGTTGGTGGTATTGGAATCTGTGGTAGACCATTATGTTGTAATACATTTTTAAGTGAGTTTGCTCCTGTATCTATTAAGATGGCAAAAGAACAGAATCTTTCATTAAACCCAACAAAGATCTCAGGTGTTTGTGGAAGACTTATGTGTTGCCTGAAAAATGAACAAGAGGCATATGAAGAATTAAATAGTAAACTTCCAACAGTTGGTGACACTGTAGAAACAGTTGATCAGTTATCAGGTGAAGTACAAAGCGTAAGCGTATTAAAACAGCTTGTTAAGGTTGTTGTAACATTAGAGAACGACGAAAAAGAGGTACGTGAATACGCGGTAGATGACTTGAAATTCACACCAAAACGTAAGAGAGAAAAGATTGCGATGGATGCAGAATTAAAGGCATTAGAAGCATTAGAAAGAAAAGACTCTGGTTCAAAGATTGATTAATCTAAGCTAGAATAAGATAGAAGAGGTTTTTATGAAAGTTGACTTAAAGCAAAATGAGAGAGTAGATGATTTACAGATTAAAGGATATAAAATCATTCAAAATCCAGAAAAATTTTGCTTTGGCATAGATGCAGTATTACTTTCAGGATTTGTTCATGTAAAAACTGGTGCTAAGGTTTTGGATTTAGGAACAGGAACGGGAATTATTCCAATTTTAGTTGAGGCAAAGACAAAAGCGGGGCATATCTCAGCATTAGAATTGCAAGAAGAAAGTGCAGAGATGGCGAGAAGAAGCGTTCAGCTCAATGACTTGGAAGACAAGATTTCCATCGTACAAGGAGATATTAAAGAAGCTTCTCAAATTTTTGAAGGAGCTTCTTTTGATGTAGTAACCACAAATCCACCTTATATGACAGAAAACCATGGACTAGTAAATCCTGATATGCCAAAGGCAATTGCACGACATGAAATTCATTGTACATTAGAAGATGTGGTACGTGAAAGTTCAAAAGTGCTTAAAATGAATGGAAAGTTTTTTATGGTACATCGTCCATATCGTTTGGTAGAGATTATTACAACATTAGCAAAGTATAAATTAGAACCAAAGCGAATTCGATTTGTTCATCCATACAAAGACAAAGAACCAAATATGGTACTAATTGAAGCAGTAAAAGGTGGCGGTTCTCGTGTTAAAATTGAACCACCATTAGTTGTATATGAAAGTGTAAATGTCTACACAGATGAAATATACGACATTTATGGTTATGAAAAACCTGAGAAGCAAGCAGACAAATAGGTTAATTATATAGTTAATAATACAGTCATAAGAAAGGAAACATTATGGCAGGAACATTATATCTAGTGGCAACTCCAATTGGGAACTTAGAAGATATGACATATCGAGCTGTTCGTATCTTAAATGAAGTAGATTTAATTGCGGCTGAAGATACTCGTAACAGCATTAAACTTCTAAATCATTTTGAAATAAAGACACCAATGACAAGTTACCATGAATTTAATAAATATGAAAAAGCAGATTATCTTGTACAGAAATTATTAGATGGAATAAATATTGCAGAGATAACAGATGCAGGAACTCCAGGGATTTCTGATCCAGGAGAGGAACTTGTAAAACGTGCGTTAGATGCAGGAATAACAGTAACAGCTATCCCTGGTCCAGTTGCATTTATTGATGCATTAATTATCTCAGGTCAGCCAACAAGAAGAGTAGTTTTTGAAGCATTCTTACCAACTGATAAGAAAGAACGTCAAAAAGTATTAGAGTCATTTCAAAAGGAAACACGTACGATCCTTATGTACGAAGCACCACATAGATTGAAAAAGACATTAGTAGAGTTACAGCAATGGATTGGAAACCGAAATATCTCAATCTGTAAAGAATTGACAAAACGCTATGAAAATGTTTTCCGTACCACAATTGAAGATGCCATTGCGTATTATGAAGAAAATGATCCAAAAGGGGAGTTTGTTCTTGTAATTGAAGGTCGTTCTCAAGAAGAATTAGTACAGGAAGAGATTCATCAGTGGGATACAATTTCACTAGAAGAGCATATGGATATATACTTAAATAAAGGATTAAGCAAAAAAGATGCGATGAAAGCAGTAGCTTCAGATAGAGGTATTTCAAAACGAGATGTTTATCAACAACTTCTATCATAAAATGCTATAAAGAATAGAGATATAATAGAATGATAATATGAAAAAAACAGATAAGAAGAGGGATTCTTATCTGTTTTTTCAATCTAGATTACTATGTAAATCTAATTATTCAATGATTCCAGCAATCTTAGCAAGTTGAACGATAGAATCTTTGGAAACTTTCTTTCCGCAGAAATCAACTAAGTCGTTCTTTTCACCAGTGAAGATATCTGTTGGCTCATATTTTGTTAAGATGATTTTGTCTTCATCTACGTAGATTTCCAATGGATCTCTTTCACCAACACCTAATGTTCTTCTTAATTCAATTGGCAATGTAATACGACCAAGTTCATCTAATTTTCTTACAATTCCTGTACTTTTCATTTGTCAATGCTCCTTTTCAAATAAATTTTTTATATCTTGTTGATATATATAGAATATAACATTAAAGTAGATAACTTACAATTTAATATATTATGCCGATATAGCAATTTTTTAATCACTCAAGAGTAAAAAAACAGAAAAAAATGTAAAATGGAATATATTTACAAAAATGATTGACGAATTTTAACATCCAAAAATCCTCAAAAAATGAGGCTTTCCGAGTTGGTAATATTTGTATTAATGAAAAATATACAAAAAGAACTAAATCCTGTATATCTAACGTGAAAGAAATATTCAATTTTTACCAATGCCTATTATTTACATATTAAAAAAATCCAGTTTAACAGTTTAGCATATTAAAGAAATTATTTTCCAATTAGACATGCCATAGTATATTACTATAAATTAATTTCAAAATCAATTATTACTTTTATTTAAATTATTTAGTGATAACATCATGTCTTGTGAATATATTTAATTAGATGTATTTCAATATAGGGAAGTGAGTGAGATGATAAATTACCTTTGGGGATTCATGATTGTAATTGGAGTTATTGTTGGTGCGGTAACGGGAAGAATGGAAGAGGTTAGTGTCGCTTCTATTAATTCTGCAAAGGAAGCAGTAACCTTGTGTATTACTATGCTTGGTGTAATGTCAATGTGGACAGGGCTTATGCAAGTAGCAAAGAAAAGTGGTATAATTGATTCTTTGACTAAATTACTTAGTCCAGTGCTAAAATTGTTATTTCCAGATATTCCAGAGGATCATGTGGCAAGGGAATATATTAGTTCTAATATGATTGCCAATATATTAGGACTTGGATGGGCTGCTACACCATTTGGATTGAAGGCAATGCAGGAGTTGCGGAAGTTAAATCATGATAGTGAAGTTGCCAGCGTGGATATGTGTACATTTCTTATTATAAATATATCATCGCTACAGCTTATCCCTGTAAATATAATTGCATATCGTAGCCAGTATGGTTCGGTAAATCCAGCAGATATTATTGTTACAGCTATTATTGCAACGTTGTTCTCTACTTTGGTGGGAGTTGTATTTTCAGTCGTTGCAAGAAAATTGAGTAAAAAGAGGTAGGGGACAGTATGAACTTTCTATTATACTTTTCTAATTTTATAATTCCGTTCGTAATCTTATATATAGTAGGATATGGTTTACTGCAAAAGAAAAATGTCTATGATGAGTTTATCAAAGGGGCAGAAGATGGGTTTCAAGTTGTAAAAGGAATTATGCCTACTTTAATTGGTTTAATGGTTGCTATCGGCGTATTAAGAGCATCCGGAACGTTAGATTTACTGTCGAATATGTTAAAGCCACTTGTGGAACAACTTCATTTTCCATCTGAGTTAGTACCTTTAGTGGTAGTGAAAATGTTTTCTTCTTCAGCAGCTACCAGTTTGTTACTTGATATTTATAAAAGTTTCGGACCTGATTCTTATTTAGGAAGATTAAGTTCTATACTAATGAGTTGTTCAGAGACGATATTTTACACATTGTCGGTGTATTTTATGACAGCAAAGGTTAAGAAGACGCGCTATACTTTGGCAGGAGCCTTAGTAGCTACCTTATCTGGTGTGATTGCAAGTGTTTGGTTAATGCAGTTTTAGATTTTGACGTATGAAAGTTGTAATTCTTACATCAAAAGCTGTAATTCTTACACAATGATGCAAAAAAATAATAAATGGTGTACAATAATAAATGTAACGAGTAGTTACATACCAAGTTTTATTTGTTTTTATTTATTTGATTTTATTTTATTATTTGATTTATTTATATTTATTTATTTGTTTGTTTTATTTGATTATACGAAGTAGAAGACAGGAGGTCTCTATTTTGTAGTAACACATACCTTTCATTTGAAGTTAAGTAATTTGAAAATGAATATGTATTCAGAAGTTGTGCATTTCATGTGAGTGCACAACTTTTTTTGTGAATTTTGAAATAGGAAATTCCGCATTGTTCTATTCGAGTACTGGAAAAATACAAAAAAATATATTTGAGATGCAGATAATTTTACATATTAGGCATAGGTTAAGACAAGGAGGAGGTTCTGTGCTATAATTGAGACAAATAAAAAATGATTAATTTTTCATAATATCACACTCCTCAAAAGAAGGGCTGCGTACTAGATTGTTAGTGCGTGGTTCTTTTTTTAATAAGAAATTTGTAAATAAAAGAAGAAAGTACGAAAGAAGTAATTAAAACTGCGGTGAAAATAGCTAGCAATATGCCTTGAAAAGATGTAATATATGATATATGATAGGGTTATTTATAAAAAATGAGAAAGGGAGAAGTATGGAACAAATAATTAGAGTTGATAATTTGAAAAAAACGTTTACTCTAACAAAGAAACAGCAGAAGTTAGAGAAGACAAATCAAAAAGTAAAGGTCGCAGTAGATGGGCTATCATTTAACGTACATAAAGGAGAGGTATTTGGTTTATTAGGACCAAATGGTGCAGGGAAAACAACTACCTTGCGTATGTTGGCAACATTAATTAAGCCAGACCAAGGGGATGCACTTATTGATGGTTCAAGTATTATCAAGAATTCAAATGAGGTTAGAAAAAAGATTGGATTTTTAACTAGTGAATTGAAATTAGAAGAATTCTTTACACCAAATTATTTATATGATTTCTTTTCTGAGCTTTATGATGTAGAAGAAAAGGAGCGTTCTGCACGGAAAAAAAGATTATTTGAAAAGTTTGGGATTGATAAATTTGCGGAAGTAAAGGTATCTGATTTATCTACTGGTATGAAACAAAAAGTTTCCTTAGTTATTTCATTAGTGCATGATCCACAGATTATTATCTTTGATGAGCCTACCAATGGTCTTGATGTATTAACAGCTAAGGTCGTAACTGATTTCTTAATAGAATTAAAGAATCAAGGAAAAACCATTATTGTATCCACACACATTTTTAACTTAATTGAAAAAATATGTGATCGTGTTGGAATTGTAATTAATGGTAAGATGACAGTTTGTGATTCCTTAGAAAATGTTGTACAAGGTAAGTCTTTAGAAGATAGATTTTTTGAAATCTATCAAGAAACGGTAGGTGAGTTAGAATGAGTTCAAAGATTTTAACGGTAATGAAAAAAGAGTTTAGTCGCTTTTTTGGTGACAAGAGAATGGTAATGACTACGTTATTTTTACCTGCATTTATGATATATGCCCTATATTCTTTTATGGGGGATGGCATGATGGAGCAGTTTACAGTAGAAGAAGACTATGTATCTCCTATTTATGTTTATAATATGCCAGAATCTATTGATGCAATGCTTACAGAGATGCCATTTGAGGTAGTAGATAATGAAGGGTTATCCTTAGATGAGATGAAAGATAAGGTACAAATAAAAGAGGTAGATGTATTAGCAGTATTTCCTGAAGACTTTGATGAACAGGTAGATAATTATGATTCGTTGACTGCTACTGAGGCTGCGCCTGAAGTAGAATTATATTATAATTCTGCAGATACAGAGTCGTCCTCTTCCTACACTGTATTAACAGAGTTATTAGACTCTTATGAAAATACTTTATCGAATAAGTTTAACGTGAACGCTGGTACAGAAGATTATGACTTGGCTACGGATAAGGACACAACAGGACAGATATTTTCTATGATGCTCCCAATGCTTCTTATGATATTTACATTCAGTGGATGTATGAGTATTGCACCAGAATCTATTGCAGGGGAAAAGGAGAGAGGAACGATTGCGAAATTATTAGTTTCTCCAACGCAAAGAAGTGCAATTGCATTAGGTAAAATCTTTAGTTTAAGTATTCTTGGGTTATTATGTGGTGCCTCTAGTTTTATTGGAACTATGTTATCTATGCCTAAGTTAATGCAAATGGAAGATATGAAGGCATCCGTGTATTCTGTAAATGATTACATAATGTTATTATTAGTAATCTTCTCAACTGTATTAGTGATTGTAGGTATTTTGTCGATTATTTCTGCATTTGCAAAATCAGTAAAGGAAGCTTCTACTTATGTTATGCCAGTTATGATTATTGTTACATTATTAGGGGTTACCTCTATGTTTGGCACAGGAGCACCAACAGAATCCTATTTATATATGATTCCACTATATAACAGTGTACAATGTATGAACGGTATCTTTGGATTTACTTATAGTATGACAAATATTTTGATTACTATTGTAATAAATATTATTTTGACAGGAATACTATCATTTATCTTGTCAAAAATGTTTAATAGTGAAAAGATTATGTTTTCTTAAAACTTAACAATAGAACTCCACATTATTGGGATGATAATGTGGAGTTTTTGTGTAAATTTGCAAAAATAGATTCATATACTGTGGATAGGAGGGATGGAATGTTAGAGATAGCAATTATAATAGTACTGTACATTTATTTGATAGCTCCTAGAGTATGGAGGAAACCAGATTGCAGTAAGTTTTTAAAACAAAATTATGCACATAGAGGATTTCATAATAAAGAGGTTGGAAGACCTGAGAATTCTATGTCTGCATTTCGAATGGCAGTAGAATTAAATTACGGAATTGAACTTGATGTTCAACTTACAAAAGATAACCAAGTAGTTGTATTTCATGACTTTGATTTAAAGAGAGTATGTGGTGAAGATAAAAAGGTGTGTGAATTAACCTATAAGGAAATTAAGAAATATAGACTATGCGATACAAATGAACATATCCCTTTGTTATCCGAGGTACTGAGAGAAGTGAATGGGAAGGTACCTTTATTAGTGGAGCTTAAATGTAAGAATATGAAGGATAAAATTGCAGCAGAAACGGATCATATCTTAAAAGATTATTCAGGATTTTATGTAATTCAGTCATTTCATCCAGTTGTTTTGTTTTGGTATAGGAGAAATCATCCAGATGTCATTCGTGGACAGTTGGCAGAAAGTCGCGTGTGGAAAAACGTACTTTGGACAATCGTTTCATTTTTGCATCAGCATTTAGTATTTAATGTTTTTGCAAGACCAGATTTTATCTCATATAATTTTAAACATCAAAAAGAATTATCCTTGAATATCTGTAAGTATCTTTTTGGATGCCCACTTATTGCATGGACAGTACGTTCTAAGGAACAGTTTAAGAAGTGTAAAAAGAGATTCAATTCGATTATATTTGAGTTGTTTTATCTCTAGAAATAAATAGATTTCTTAACTTTATTATGTCTTGACGTAGTATGGATAACAAAGTATAATTTAACCATAACAATTTAGCGTACTAAAGTGTTACGGTTTAAAGTGTGACATTTAAAACTCAATTTTACAATCAAAGTAGAATGCTTTAGTCGTAACAAATGGAGGAGAGGGAAACTATGGAGTATATAATTTGTCTAGTTGTATATCTGCTTATTATGGTGGGGATTAGCTTGTATACACGAAAGAAAACGAACAGTGTAAATGATTTTGCATTGGGTGGACGATCAATTCCACCTTGGATGTCCGCATTTTCATATGGAACATCTTATTTCTCAGCAGTAATATTAATTGGTCACGCAGGTAAAAATGGTTGGACATTTGGTATGTCATCATTCTGGGTTGTAGTCGGCAATTCAATTATTGGTACATATTTAGCATGGAAAGTGCTTGGAAAAAAGACAAGAGAAATGACACAACGATTGAATGTTGCAACAATGCCACAATTTCTTGCAGTACGTTATAAAGATAAAAAATTAAGATATATCACTTCCTTTATTATATTTGTATTCTTAGTACCTTACGCAGCATCCGTTTATAAGGGGTTAGGTTACTTATTCCAGATTACATTTAACATTGATGAAAAGATTATTATGTTAATTATGACAATCGTAACAGCAATCTACTTATTTGCTGGTGGATTTTTAGCGGCTTCTATTGCGGACTTTGTACAGGGATTGATTATGATTGTAGGTATTATTTTATTAGTATTCTATATCCTATCCTACGGAAAAGTAGATGGACTTGCAAATGGTATACAAGGGTTAAAACAAATTAATCCAGACTTGGTTGCGCCAATGACCAAGAATTCGGCATTATCGTTAATTTCACTTGTTTTGATGACGAGTTTAGGAACTTGGGGATTACCACAGATGGTAAGTAAGTTCTACACAATTAAGAGTGAAAAATTTATTCCAACTGCAACAGTTGTATCTACACTATTTGCAGTATTAGTAACAACAGGTGCATATACAATGGGGTCTATGAGTCGTCTTATCTTAGGAAATGTACCTCCAACAGATGGTGCTGGAAATATTATTTATGATAAGATTATTCCACTTGTATTAACACAAGATAATTTAATGCCAACGGTAGTATTAGCAGTATTATTAGTTGTAATCTTGGCAGCATCGATGTCAACACTTGCATCTTTAGTATTGGCATCTAGTACAACATTTGTAATGGATTTAGTAAAACCAGTTTCGAAAGAACGTTTTAGTGAAAAACAAACGGTATTATTACTACGTATCTGCTGTTTAGTATTTGTTGCAGCAGCTTACATTTTAGCAACAGGAAATAGTCCTATTCTTAACTTAAATGCTTTATCATGGGGCGTTGTTTCAGGTAGTTTATTAGCTCCATATTTAATCGGACTTTATTGGAAACGTGCAACACGCATTGGTGTATACATTAGTATGGCATCTGCAATTCTTATTATGATTGGAAGTGTTGCAGTATTTGGCTTAAATAGTCCATACATTACAACTATGAGTGCAGCATCCATTATTATTCCAAACTTAGTTCTCGTTGTTGCGAGTCTTGCAACACAAAAATTAGAAGATGCTCATGTAGCATACATTTTTAATTCTGAAAATGCAAACTAATTCGTTATCTTAGCATAATTAGTTATACTTTTTTTTCCTGTCTTGTGGTATACTGAAAATGTTAATCTATAATAAATTTGTGCGTAAAAATGTACAAAAAATAAGTATACCATAAGACATATGAAAGGAAGGAATACATAGTGGCAGATAAGAAAATTATGCTAGGAAATGAAGCAATCGCCAGAGGTGCATATGAAGCTGGTGTGAAGGTTTCCGCAGCTTATCCAGGTACTCCAAGTACAGAGATTAGTGAAAATATAGTACAGTATGATGAGATTTATTGTGAATGGTCTCCAAATGAAAAGGTAGCAATGGAAGTAGCTATTGGTGCATCTATTAGTGGTGTTCGTTCTATGGCATCCATGAAACATGTTGGTGTAAATGTGGCAGCAGACCCACTTTATACAGTTTCTTATATAGGGGTAACAGGTGGACTAGTTTTAGTGGCAGCAGATGACCCAGGTCTTTATAGTTCCCAAAATGAACAAGATACAAGATGTGTTGCAAGAGCAGCGCAGGTTCCAGTAATTGAACCATCTGATAGTCAAGAAGCAAAAGACTTTATGAAATTTGCATTTGAAATGAGTGAAAAATACGACACTCCTGTTATTTTAAGAACCACAACAAGACTTTCACACTCTCAAGGAACAGTAACATTAGAAGAGAGAGTTGTGCCAGAAGATAAGCCATATGAAAGAGATGTACGTAAAAATGTTATGATGCCTGGAAATGCAAAACTAAGACATCTAGTAGTAGAACAACGTACCAATGCTATGATCGAAGATGGCTGTGATTTCCCTATTAACAGAGTGGAAATGAATGATACAAAGATCGGTGTTATCGCAAGTGGTATACCTTATCAATATGTAAAAGAAGCATTACCAAATGCTTCAGTTTTAAAACTTGGTTTGGTAAATCCATTACCAAAAAAATTAATTGAAGACTTTGCAAGCAAAGTTGATAAATTGTACATAGTAGAAGAATTAGATCCTGTAATTGAAACACAAGTGAAGTCTTGGGGCATCCAATGTACAGGAAAAGAAATCTTCACAATTCAAGGTGAATATAGTGCAAATATGTTAAGAAAAGCAATCTTAGGGGAAAATGTTGACTTAGAATCTCCAGCAGAGGTTCCAGCACGTCCACCAATCCTATGTCCAGGATGTCCACATAGAAGTGTATATTCTGTTCTTAACAAATTAAAAATACATGCAGCAGGCGATATTGGATGTTATACATTAGGTGCTGTTGCACCTCTAAATGTAGTAGATACTACAATCTGTATGGGTGCTAGCATCAGTTCTCTACATGGTATGGAAAAAGCAAAAGGAAAAGATTACATCAAGAACTGGGTAGCTGTAATTGGTGATTCTACTTTCATGCATACAGGTATTAACTCCTTAATCAACATGGTTTACAACAAGGGTACAGGAACTGTTATGATTCTTGATAACTCTACAACAGGTATGACAGGACACCAAGACCATGCTGCAACAGGAAAGACATTACAAGGCGAAGATACCAACGCCGTCAATATTCCTGAATTATGTAAAGCTGTAGGCGTAAAAAATGTAATTGAAATCAATGCATTTGATTTAGCAGGCTTAGAAAAAACAATTAAAGAAGAAATTGCAAAAGATGAAGTTTCAGTAATTATTACAAAGACTCCTTGTATCTTTAAAGTGCCAGCATCTAAAGTAAGATGTGTAGCCGATCCTGAAAAATGTAAGAAGTGTAAAGCTTGTTTAAAACCAGGTTGTCCAGCAATCACAATGAATGATGAAGGTGTTATTACAATTGATGACACTATGTGTAATGGATGTGGACTATGCGAACAGCTTTGTAAGTTCGATGCAATTAAGAAGGTAGGTGAATAATATGGCAACAAAAAATATAATGATCGTTGGAGTTGGCGGACAGGGTACTCTATTAACAAGCCGTATTCTAGGAGGTATTACTATTCATGCAGGTTATGATGTAAAACTATCCGAAGTTCATGGTATGGCACAACGTGGAGGTAGTGTTGTTACTTATGTTAGATACGGTGAATCCGTTGCAGAACCAATTGTAGAAGAAGGTCAAGCAGACGTATTAATCGCATTTGAAAAATTAGAAGCATTACGTTATGCTCATTTCCTAAAAAAAGACGGTGTTATCATTGTAAATGATCAAAGAATTGATCCAATTACAGTTGTAACAGGTGCAGCAACATATCCTGAAGATATTATTGAAACATTAAGTAAGAAGTACAAGGTTTTACCTGTTGATGCAATGGCTGAAGCACGTAAACTTGGAAATACAAAAGTATTTAACACAATCGTGTTAGGTTTAGCAGCGCAGCATATGGACTTCTCCGTAGAAGACTGGTATACGGTTATTGAAAATACAGTGAAACCAAAAACAATTGAAATTAACAAAAAGGCCTTTGAGGTTGGATACAACTTATAAGGTGGAGGGGTATAAATATGATTTGGAACGAAACGAAAGAGTGTATGAGCAGGGATGAAATGGCTACTCTTCAAAGTGCAAGGTTAAAAAAGACGGTAAGTCACGTATACCATAACGTAGAATTTTACCGTAAGAAAATGCAGAAAATCGGACTAGAACCAGGGGATATTAATGGAATTGAAGATATCACAAAGCTTCCTTATACGACAAAGGATGATTTGAGAGATAATTACCCATTTGGTCTTTTTGCCGTTCCACAATCTGAAGTGGTTCGAATTCACGCTTCTTCAGGAACAACAGGAAAGGCAACTATCGTTGGTTACACAAGAAGAGACATTGAAATTTGGCAGGAATGTGTTGCACGTGTACTGACAATGGCGGATATTCATAAGAACGACAAAATACAGGTTGCTTATGGTTACGGCTTATTTACTGGTGGACTTGGATTACATTATGGTGCTGAAAACTTAGGTGCAACTGTTGTTCCTATGTCAACGGGAAATACCAAGAAACTTGTCACGATGATGGAAGATTTTGGAGTGAATGCAATTGCCTGTACACCATCTTACTTACTGCATATCACAGAAGTGTTAGAGGAAATGAATTTAATTGGCAAGATACAGCTTCGTTCTGCAATCTGTGGTGCAGAACCTTGGACAGAAAACATGCGTAAGGAAATTGAAGAGCGCCTTCACATTAACGCACATGATATCTATGGTTTAAGTGAAATCATGGGGCCAGGTGTTGCAGCAGACTGTATTTGTCATAGTGGATTACATATTTGGGAAGATCATTTCTTGCCAGAGATCGTAAGCCCAGACACATTAGAACCAGTAAAAGATGGTGAATTGGGCGAACTAGCAATCACAACTCTTACCAAGGAAGCGCTTCCTTTACTTCGTTATCGTACAAAGGATTTAACAAGTATTACACATGAGAAATGTGAATGCGGAAGAACTTGTGCAAGAATCTCTAGATTTAAAGGCCGTTCTGATGACATGCTAATTATCCGTGGTGTGAATGTATTCCCATCCCAGATCGAATCTGCATTGCTTGAAATTGGAGAAACAACACCTCATTACTTAATGATTGTGGATCGTGTCAATAATCACGATACATTAGAAGTTTTAGTTGAAGTTGAGGAAAGATTTTTCTCTGATGAAATTAAGCAGTTAGAAGGTTTAACAAAGAAGATTGCACATGTAATCCAACAGGCAATCGGTCTTGCTGTAAAGGTAAAATTAGTTGAGCCTAGAACGTTAGAGAGAAGTGAAGGAAAATCTAAGAGAGTGATTGATAATCGTAAACTTATTTAGTTGAGGGGGAATCACTGTGTTTGTAAAACAATTATCTGTTTTTATAGAAAATCGAGAAGGTCGTTTGGAGCAGGTTACGGAAGTGTTGAAACGTGAGAACGTAAATATTGTTTCTTTAAGTTTAGCGGATACTTCAGAATATGGAATGCTTCGAATGATTGTAAACGATCCGGAAAAGTCAAAAAAAGTATTAAAAGAGAATGGTTTTTCTGCAATGCTAACAGATGTAATTGCTGTTAGGTTGCCACATGAAGTTGGAATGTTGCAGAAATTATTAAAAGTGTTGTATAGTGCAGATATTAATATTGAATATATGTATGCACTGGCAACTGGAAAAGACAATGCTTCTATGATTGTAAAGACAAGTGATGGAGAGAAGGCGTTGAAGGCACTGGAAGAGAATAAAATGCAAGTTTTTGAGCCATTAGAGGCTTATGCTATTAATGATTAATCCAAAAGAGTTATGTACTTTGTGCAAAGTGCATAACTCTTTTTTTTATATAAAGATCCAATTTTTGTAAAACACATCTCAAAATCTATAAAAATATATATAAAATCTCTCTATTTATACATTCATTTTATTATAAAGTACTGTTACTTTATGGCGTGATATAATTAAATTATAGAAAACATTAACAAAGAAAGAAAATTATGATACTATATTCATATAATAATATTGCTAAGACTGCATATTCATAATTTTCTCTTGTTCTTTGAATTTAGGGGGGCGATGAAAGCAGATGTTTATATTGGTAACGTAAAAAGAGTAACTCCAATTTATCATGCAACTAAAAATCGTAAGTTAAAGGGGGATGTAGATTCCCAATTATCAAACACCAATGTGCAACAAGAGCTGCTCGCTAAAAGGAGGCGAAAAGTACTACAGGATTCTGAAGGAATAAGCACCTATACCTACTCTGTTGAGGCGATAGAAACATTTGATACAGTAGTTCCCGCGTTTGATCGTAAAGCTTAAATTCATTCAGTTTCATAAAGCATCAAACTTGATGGTATTTTATTTGTATTGTATAATGTTTTATATGGAACTAATAAAGTAGGTGAAACATTTTGAATTCTAATGATACAGTAAATAACCTCTTGGTAAGTTTGTTTGATGAAATCATCGAGCTAGAAGAACGTGTTCTAATTCAAGGTGAGTTTAAAGACATTTCAAAAAACGATATGCATATTATTGATGCTATTGGAAGTGAAGAAACTAAGAATATGTCGGCCTTAGCAAAAAAAATAAAGGTAACTGTCGGTACGTTAACCATTGCGATAAATAATCTTGTAAAGAAAGGGTATGTAAGTCGTAAAAGGAGCAAAAAAGACAAGCGGGTTGTCCTTATATCCTTAAGCGAAAAAGGCGAACGAGCATTTAGACAGCATAAAGGATTTCATGAAAGAATGGTTGATAGCGTGATAGATGGCCTTGAAGAAAATCAGGTAGAGATTCTTATTAATACGTTAAAAAATGTACGATCATTTATTGATACGTATGGAGAAGAGGAAAGTAAGGAATAGATGAAATATTTATTGAAATAGTAGATATCTTTTTTAAACGAAAGGGTATCTACTATTTATTTTTTTAACTTTGGGCATTGTTTTTAGAATAAATATACCAATGCAAAATTTATAAAAAAAAGAGCGAAAAAAAATACCAAAATCAAGTATATGAAAAGGTTGACAAATGAGCGATATGGTAATAAACTGTGTTTTAGCATGATATAATGAGGTAGGTTTTTGAAAGTTACATTTTTACACAATTTTCACACAAAATCTGTCGAATTATAATTACATAATAAAGTGAATAGAGAAATAATTTTTTCATGGGAATTCAGCGTCTCATAAAAATTATATAAATAACAATAAGAAAAGAGAGGTTAAGTGTAAGATGAAAAAAGTAGATTTAAGCAAATATGGCATTACGGGAACACCTGAGATAGTATACAACCCTTCTTATGAAGAACTATACTGTGAGGAAATGAAACCTGAACTTGAAGGTTATGAAAAGGGACAGGAAAGTGAACTTGGTGCTGTTAATGTTATGACTGGTGTTTACACCGGACGTTCTCCTAAAGATAAGTTTATTGTTGAGGACGAGAATTCTAAAGATACTGTATGGTGGACATCTGATGAATATAAAAATGATAACCACAAAGCATCCAAAGAAACTTGGGAAGCAGTTAAGGATATTGCTATCAAAGAACTTTGCAATAAAAAACTTTATGTAGTAGATGCTTTCTGTGGCGCTAATAAAGATACAAGAATGGCAGTTCGTTTTATTGTTGAAGTAGCTTGGCAGGCACATTTCGTAGAAAATATGTTCATTATGCCAACTGCTGAAGAATTAGAAAACTTCGAGCCAGATTTCGTTGTTTATAATGCTTCTAAAGCTAAAGTTGAAAACTACAAAGAATTAGGACTTAACTCAGAAACAGCTGTAGTATTTAACATCACAAGCCGTGAACAAGTTATCATTAACACATGGTACGGCGGAGAAATGAAAAAAGGTATGTTCTCCATGATGAACTACTACTTACCATTAAAGGGTATTGCTTCTATGCACTGTTCTGCAAACACAGATATGAACGGCGAAAACACAGCAATCTTCTTTGGTCTTTCAGGAACAGGTAAAACAACTTTATCAACAGATCCAAAACGTCTTCTTATCGGTGATGACGAACATGGATGGGATGATAATGGTGTATTCAACTTCGAAGGTGGATGCTACGCTAAAGTTATCAACCTTGATAAAGAATCTGAACCAGACATCTACAATGCAATCAAACGTAATGCTTTATTAGAAAACGTTACAATCGCAGAAGATGGAAAAATTGATTTCAATGATAAGAGTGTAACAGAAAATACACGTGTATCTTATCCAATCGACCACATTGACAATATTGTTCGCCCAATTTCATCTGCTCCAGCAGCTAAGAACGTAATCTTCTTATCTGCAGATGCATTTGGTGTACTTCCTCCAGTATCTATTTTGACACCAGAACAGACTAAATACTACTTCTTATCTGGTTTCACAGCTAAATTAGCTGGTACAGAACGTGGAATTACAGAGCCAACACCTACATTCTCAGCATGCTTCGGTCAGGCATTCCTTGAGTTACACCCAACAAAATATGCTGAAGAATTAGTTAAGAGAATGGAAGCAAGTGGAGCAAAAGCATACTTAGTTAATACAGGATGGAATGGTACAGGAAAACGTATCTCCATTAAAGATACTCGTGGTATCATTGATGCAATCCTTGACGGATCTATCAACAACGTACCTACAAAGAAAATTCCTTTCTTTGATTTCGAAGTTCCAACAGAACTTCCAGGTGTTGATACAAACATCCTTGATCCTCGTGACACATATGCAGATGCTTCAGAATGGGAAACAAAAGCAAAAGACCTTGCTGGACGTTTCATTAAGAACTTTGCTAAATATGAAGGAAATGAAGCTGGTAAAGCATTAGTTTCTGCTGGACCACAGTTATAAGATTTTTCATATCTTAATTTATAATAATGAGGAGCTGCCCACGAATTACTTAGTGTGCAGCTCCTTTCTATATGACTAGATTAGGCGGTTTATTGTTCTTCTATCCACTTATTCATATATTTTTCTAAGATTGAAAACTGACATGGTCCCATATCTAAAATAAATTGGTTAAAGTTTAATGTGGAAAATTTAGAGCCGAGCTGTGCTTCTGCTTTTTCTCGTAAAGCATTAAGTTCAAGATATCCAAGTGTATATTTTAGATAACTGCAAGGTTCCTCAATCATACTTTGAAACATGGTGCTTGCTATGGAAGTATCAGTGATTCCAAAGTCTTTTAGATATTCTTTGGTGGCATCAAGATCCCAACCATAGTAATTTATATTTAAGTCGCATTTGGCATAGATACAGAGCGTTACAACTTGGTTATGCATTAATACTTTGCTTACATTTTCATCTAGACCTGAGATGCCATAAGAGTACATTTCCACATAAGTCGCCCATCCTTCGGAATAGCCTTCGAAATTGAGAATGTGGCGAATATGGGCTGGATTCTTTTGGGTGTAGTAGCAGTTTTGATATAGATGACCTGGGTAACCTTCATGTGCAATGGTGGTAAAGATTTCACTAAGGTCATACTTTTTATTTTTATTAATGTAAATACAATTGTCATTAAAATTATCAATTTGAGGAGTTAGATAAAAGGCTGGGCTTAGGTAATCTTCTAAAGATTTATCCACATACTTGATGTCGCAGCCTACATTTTGTAGTGCGGGGAAGTCTTTGGTGATGGCACTTTGTAGATAGCATAGGATTTCATTGGGGTCGGTAAGAGGATAATAGTAATTGAGTAGTTTGTTCTGGATATTATCATCGTCTGTAGTTACTGTAGCAATTTGAAGTAATCCATTTGAAATGCTTTCGTCTAATAAGTTATTAATCTCTTTCATGGAACGATCGGAACCAGTAGTTGTTTTTACCAGTTGCGTGTAATACTCCTTACCATTTTTGAATTTACATAGACCAGCGTTGTTTTTTCCAGTGCCTTTTAAGGCTGTTAATTCTGTAATTAACAGTTCATAGGCGGGAATTACGGAGTTTTCAATTGCTTCTTTATTTTGTGCTTTATAGGTATTTTTTTCACTGTCAGATAGGGCAGTGTAAGAATCTATTTTGTTGTTAAATAATGTGATTAAGTAGTTACTTTCTTTGTTATTGATAAATGCTTGGCATTGGGAGATAATGGCATCTACACATGAATCACTCATAAATAATCCAGCTTTAGATTTTTGCTTTTCAAATTCGATGATTTGAGTGTAATAGCGTTTTAGATCGTTAAGTAGTATGATGTAATCTTCAATATCTTGCTTGTCATAGAAATGAAATTCTGCTAGTAAAACAGGAAGTTGAGCTTGAAGACCAGTGGTAGGGCTTAATACTTCGTTGTATAAAAATAATTTATCGGAGTAACAATGATCTTTTAGATATTTATAGATGATGTCATAGGTGATTTTTTGCTCGTCAGATAGAGTTTCATAATCATATTGGTCCAGTTTTTTTATGTAGGATTTGGCGCACTTTTGGCTTTCTTTCATATCTTTTTGACTGTAAGAGCCGAAAGTAGGGGTGTAGTTTTGGATACCATAGTTCTCAGGTTTGGCAAGGGTATAGTTTAATGTTACGCTATCACTTTGCACTTCATTTAAAAATAATTCCTCCATAAAGGAATCAAAATCAGCACCAGTGTAGATGACCTTTGTCTTAGAACTACATCCAGTTATACTGATTATCAGACAGAAGATGAGTAAAAAAGAAATAAATTTTTTGAATTTCATACAACAAAAAACCGTCCTTGAAGTGTTGTTAAATTATTACAGTATATGAAGAAAAAAGAGAAACAATTCTCTAAATAAAATTGTTCCTTGACAAAAAACAAAAAAGTGCATATAGTTTAATTAAAGAGATATCATATATGGTTGAAAAGGCAATGAAAAGAAGAGTAGATACAGGATATATTCACAGAGAGCCCGGTCGCTGGGAAAGGGTAATAGAAGATGTATTGAAGATGGTCTTGGAGCTGCGCACCGAGAGGAAACTTTAGGCTGCGACGGGGTCACCCGTTATAGTGATAAGCTGTGAGGTGCAGCTGATAAGGTTTTAGTCGTGAGGCTAAAATGAATTAAAGTGGTAACACGGGAACACTCGTCTTTAAATAAATATTATTTAAGGGCGTTTTTTTAATTTATAGGAAATTCCGCTTCGCTACATTTCCTATAAATTAAAATAGCCCCTAAAAAGCAGGGGCAGGATGCACACTCGGGGGAAAGGAAGATATTCGCTTGAAAAACAGCGAATCCCCCTCGGTGCGGCAAAGTGTGTGTTCCTTGTAGTAAACAAAAGACGCAAGAGTGTGTGGAACACGCACTTTGTTCTGTATTAGAAGGTTAAACTGATTTTCAAAAGAAGTTTCAGTGTTTCATAATCTAGGAGGGAATAAAGAAATGGAAAAGAAACCATATTATTTGACAACAGCAATTGCCTATACATCAGGCAAGCCACATATTGGTAACACATACGAAGTAGTATTAGCGGACAGTATCGTTCGTTTTAAAAGAATGCAGGGATTTGATGTTCGTTTCCAAACAGGTACAGATGAACACGGTCAGAAGATTGAGTTAAAAGCACAGGAAGCTGGCATTACACCAAAAGAATTTGTAGATAATGTAGCAGGTGAAATTAAATCTATCTGGGATTTAATGAACACATCTTATGATAAATTTATCCGTACCACAGATGAATATCATGAAAAACAAGTTCAAAAAATGTTCAAGAAACTTTACGAACAAGGGGACATTTACAAAGGATACTATGAAGGAATGTATTGTACTCCATGTGAAGCCTTCTTCACACCTTCCCAATTAGTAGATGGAAAATGTCCAGACTGTGGCACGGAATGTCATCCAGCGAAAGAAGAAGCATATTTCTTAAAATTAAGCAAATATACAGATAAATTAATCAACCATATCAACACACATCCAGAATTTATTCAACCAGAATCTCGTAAAAATGAGATGATGAATAACTTTTTATTACCAGGATTGCAAGATTTATGTGTATCCAGAACATCTTTCAAATGGGGTATTCCAGTTGATTTTGATGACAAACACGTTGTATATGTTTGGTTAGATGCACTAAGCAACTACATCACAGGTTTAGATTATGATGTAGATGGAAACAGTGGTGAGTTATACGAAAAATTCTGGCCAGCAGATTTACACTTAATTGGTAAGGATATTTTAAGATTCCATACAATTTATTGGCCAATTATGTTAATGGCATTAGATTTACCATTACCAAAACAAGTATTTGGTCACCCTTGGTTATTACAAGGCGATGGAAAGATGAGTAAATCCAAAGGGAACGTGCTTTATGCAGATGATTTAGTAGATCTCTTTGGTGTAGATGCAGTTCGTTACTTTGTATTACATGAAATGCCATTTGAAAATGATGGTGTTATTACATGGGAGTTAATGGTAGAACGTCTTAACTCTGACCTTGCCAATACACTTGGTAACTTAGTAAATAGAACAATCTCCATGAGTAATAAGTATTTTGGTGGTGTGGTAAATAATGCGGGTGTAAAGGAAGCGGTAGATGATGAGTTAATCGCTCTAACATTAGAAACACCAGGTAAAGCAGTAGCGAAAATGGATAAACTAAGAGTAGCAGATGCCATTTCTGAAATCTTTACTTTATTTAAACGTTGCAACAAATATATTGATGAAACAATGCCTTGGGCATTAGCGAAAGAGGAAGATAAGAAGGCAAGACTTGAAACTGTTCTTTACAATTTAGTAGAAAGCATTACAGTTGGCGCAAGCTTATTAGAACCTTTCATGCCTGAGACATCCGCTAAGATTTTAGCACAGTTGAATACTTCTAAGAGAGAATTAGAAGATATGAAGGAATATGGTAAATATGTTTCTGGTACAAAAGTAGTAGAAAAACCAGAAATCTTATTTGCAAGACTAGATTTAAAAGAGGTATTAGAAAAAGTGGAAGAAAAGAAAGCAGCAGAAGAAGTTAAAACACAAGAAGATACAGTTGCCAGTGAGGAAACAGTAATTGACATAGAAGCAAAAGAAGAAATCACTTATGATGATTTTATGAAAATGCAGTTCCAAGTTGGTGAAATCATTGCTTGTGAAGAAGTGAAGAAATCTAAGAAACTTCTTTGCTCTCAAGTTAAGATTGGCAGCCAAGTAAAACAAATCGTGTCTGGTATCAAAGCACATTATACAGCAGAAGAAATGGTTGGTAAGAAAGTTATGGTTCTTGTAAACTTGAAACCTGCAAAACTTGCTGGTGTGGTTTCAGAAGGTATGTTACTTTGTGCAGAAGACGAAAATGGTGAGTTAGCACTTATGGTTCCTGAGAAGAAGATGCCAGCTGGGGCAGAGATCTGCTAGGAAAATAATTTATTTTTATACAAAAGACAGGAGAGGCTTATATGTGGTTTTCTCCTGTCTTTTTATAAATTAGGAATAAAGAACTATTGTAAACACTTACACGATATGCATCAAAATATAGCATATAATACAATATAGGCAGTAAATATGAATAAAATTTGGTATAATAAGAGAGGGTTGAGTTACCAATATATCATATTAGGGGGTATTTATTATGTTTAGCAAAAAATTGAAAGCGCTTACTTTAGGACTTGCAGTTGCAATGTGTGTTACAAGCACACCTAGTTTTTCATTTATAACAGAAAAAACCGTATATGCAGCAGAATCTAGCGTAAAGACAGCTACTATTGATGAAATTCTTGCAAATCAGAATTCCGATGGCGGTTGGAAAAAGAACTATGCTACAACAAGTGGCGAATGGTCAAAATCTACCATAGATAACGGTGCTACATATACAGAGATTCGCAAACTAGCGGAAGAATACGCAGATACGAAAAATTCTACTTATTCTAATGCTGCCATTAAAGGAATTAATTTCTTACTAAAGATGCAATATAGCAATGGTGGATGGCCACAAGTTTATAATGGAAGTGGATATCATGCTGCCATTACATTTAATGATAATGCAATGATTTCAGTTATGAAGTTATTAGATGACGTTGCCAATAAGAAGGGAGACTTCTCATTTGTAAGTTCATCTTTAGCAAGTCAATGTAAAACTGCAGTAGATAAAGGGGTACAATGTCTATTAAATTGTCAAGTAAAAGTAAATGGGAAATTAACCGTATGGGGACAGCAACATGATAAAAGTACATTAGCACCAACATCTGCGCGTGCTTATGAAGTTGCTTCTTTATGTGCAGGAGAAAGTGCTAATATTATTAATTTCTTAAATACAAGAACAAAGACAGCAGAGATTAATGCAGCAATCAAGGCAGGAGTTGATTGGTTCAAAGAAACTGCAATTACAGGTATTAAAATTGTAAAAACAAGTGATGATACAGTAGTACAAAAAGATTCTTCTTCCACTAAGAAATATTGGGCACGTTTTTATGAGATTGGAACAAATAAGCCAATATTTGTTGGTCGTGATGGCGTTGTAAAATATCAATTAAGTGATATTGATCAAGAAAGAAGAACAGGATATTCATGGTATGGAACATGGGGCTCCTCTATTATTAACATTACAGTTAGTGGTACAACAGTGACACCTTCTCCATCACCAAGCCCAAGTGTAAGTCCATCTCCAAGTCCTTCACCAAGTACGACACCATCAACAAGTTCATCAATGGTTCAAAACTTTACAGCAAGCGGAATGACAAGTGACTTTTATACAATCACAGGTAATCTATCTACTTCCAAAGGAACGGTTACATATAATGGATTGACTCTAAAGACCTGCTTAAAAATGGAAAGCAGCACAAAAATTACATTTACTGCTGATAAGTCAGGAAAATTAGTATTAGTATTCAATTCTGATTGTAATAAGAAGATTAAAATTGATGGTAAAGAATATACAGTTAGTAATGGTATTTTAGAAGCAAGTTTAAGTGCAGGAAGTCATACCATTACAAAGAAAGATAGTATTAACTTATATTATATGTCTTATAATTGCTAAGGATAGAAATAATTATAAATAGAAACAATCATAATATAGTTGAAATGCCGAGTAAAAATGAATTACTCGGCATTTAGCGTTTATAGGTAATAATAATCTAAGAGGTGATAATCTCAAACAGTCTAGCACAATTCACTACTGGAAGTTCCACGCTCAACAATCCAGAACCAGCATTCCAATGATACTTACAATCTTCATACTGTGGATAACCAACTTTAATGTGGATATCTTCTCTTCCTTTTAGATGCTCTAGTGGAAGAATACAGTTTTTCTTACTTCCTTCTCGTCGCCAAACGGCAACAAACGTCTTATTTCGTGTTTTCATTCCAAGACTTACCCAAGGATCACCAAAAGTAGAAAGTCCAAGAGGCCAGAATGGCAACGCTTCTTTCAAATCATTTCGAATTGTCTTATAATAATCCAATCCTTCCTTTACAAGTTCCTTTCTCTCGGGGCTAATTTGTGCTAAATGTCCGCTTTGGTGAATTCGAAGTAACAGAGCATTTACCATGTTAAACACAACTTCTTCTCTATCACCATCCGTTAATGGATAGGACCAGATGGCAGCTTGTTCAGGAGTAAGTGCAGCAGGTGCATTGGCAGCGATAGTTGCATACTGGCGGTAATCATCTTGATCACTTGTAGACTGAATACTATAACGGCTTAGTAACGCATAATCAATTCGTAAGCCACCAGAAGAACAATTTTCAATAATTAAGTCAGGATAGCGTTTAAACACATCGTCTAACCATTGTAGATACGCACGTTCATGTCCAAGTAATCCATCACCAAAACTGTCCGCATTGATTTCTGTACCAATCCCAGGCTCAATATTGTAATCCATCTTAATATAGCCAACACCATATTCTAATACGAGTCGGTCAATTACCTCGTTTGCAAATGCAATAACGTCAGGATTACGGAAATCTAACTGATAACGACTTCTATCATAAACCTTTTTGCCATGTCTCATAAAGAACCAATCATTTGGAACAGTAGATGCTTTTGGACAATTTATCCCCATGACTTCAAGTTCAAGCCATACCCCTGGAATCATGTCCTTACTACGAATATAATCAATTACTTCCTTGAATCCACCAGGAAAACGTTTCTTACTAGGGAGCCATTCCCCAACAGCATCCCACCAAAAGCCGTCCGCATACCAACCAGCGTCAATACAATAATATTCACAACCAGCTTCTTTTGCAGCATCAATTAGCGGTAATTCCTTTTCTGTTGTCGGATAAGCCCATAGACAGTTCATGTAATCATTAAAAATAATTCCTAGCCCTTCATTATCCTTATTTGGTCGACGAATTGCACGGCGATATTTCGTAAGTTCACCCATAGCAGTATCAAACGAACCAACCGTAGATCCAACAGCAACAGGAACAGATACAAAACAATCCCCTGGCTGAAGATTCTTAAACCAGTGAGACTCAATCTCTGTAGGTCCACTAAGTTGTAGATAAAGATGTCCTGTTTGGTCGCTGATTTCCCAATGCCAAGAACCATTATGTTCAATCTGCCAGAAAAGGTTCGAACTTGTCTCCGTATTTTCAAGGAAGCCCATAGGAAGATAGGATTTCGCCGACCAATTTCCCGTATTCGTAAATCCAATAGCCTTAGAAGAACGCTGATCACAAGTCATCATAGCTTGCTTCATACCGAGATCTTCTAACGTATACGATTGCCATTGCATCTCACGTTGCCAAGAGTTATGAGGCACAAAAAGCTTAAATGTATCATCTTGGTGAAGAAGTCCCTCTTTTTGAATTCCATTTAAATTAAAAGAGGATATGTACTCTAACGTTTGCATTTCATTTCCTTTATTGATAACCTCGCTCCAGCTGCGAACTACAGAGATACCATCATAAAATTGAAAATGACTAACAACATAAACATTTGTAACCACATCATATGTAGTAAATTCTAACTTTCGCCCATGTTCATTGCGATAATCCTTGTGACTATGATATTTCAACGCATAACCAGGCGCAGTCACAATATATTTCGTTCCGTGACGTTCTAGTGGACGATCAAAACCAGATAAATTAATTTCCACTAAGCGAAATCCGACCTTTTGTTCTTCATTTAAAATGGTAGAAGGGTCAAAAGGCATAGCAGAAAAATGAAGAAATTTCAATTCATTTTCTTGATTAATCTCAAAGACAAGATGTAATCCACATTCATAAATCTGAATCATTTTGTTTTCCACAATTTCTCCTCCTAAAATGTTTGATATGTTAATTTTAGAGCAAAATAAAGAATATGCAAGCAAAACTCGAAAAAAGCCTTTTAGTCTGAGGGCATTTTTGCTAAAATAGAGAATATTGAATGAAAACGAAAGAGGTTACGGTTAAAATATGATATTTGAAAGTCACGCTCATTATGAAGATGAGAGATTTAATGAAGATAGAAAAGAACTGTTAGAATCCTTTCAAGAGAAAGGGATTGGTTATGTAGTAAATGTTGCTTCTAGTTTATCAACAGTAGATAAAACGATAGCATTAACAAAAGAATACGATTTTATCTATGGAACAGTAGGTGTACATCCAGAAGAATGTGCCCAATTACAAGAGTCCGACATAGAACATTTTAAAGAACTATGCCAATTACCAAAAATCGTTGCAGTAGGTGAAATCGGTCTAGACTACTACTGGAACGAGCCAGAACCAGAAGTTCAAAAAAAATGGTTCAAACGTCAACTAGAACTAGCAAGAGAAGTAAAACTTCCAGTTATAATTCACAGTCGTGATGCCGCAAAAGATACACTAGACATTATGAAAGAACACAAGGCAGAAGAAATCGGTGGTGTTATCCACTGCTTTTCCTATCCAGTTGAAATCGCTAGGGAATTCGTAAAAATGGGATTTTACATTGGTGTCGGTGGAGTTGTTACATTTAAGAACGGAAAAAAACTAAAAGAGGTGGTAGAAGATACACCATTAGATCGCATTTTATTAGAGACTGACTGTCCTTATATGGCACCAGTGCCACACAGGGGTGAACGAAATAGTTCTCTGAATTTAGTATATGTAGCAGAAGAAATTGCAAGAATCAAAGGCATTTCCTATGAAGAAGTTGTATCTGTTACACGTGAAAATGCAAAAAGAATGTACCGCATACAAGACTAAAAAATATTTAAAAAGTAATACTAGGTAATTGCGAAATTTATTTACTCATCAACTAAAATAAAACTTCATTTAAGAAAGAGTTTCTCTGCATCATTCCCCTACAAATTATGTTATAATAAATATAGTAAAAGATGGTTGTTTTTACTAAGTTATTATAACATAATAATTTCATTAAGATATTCTAAGGGGGACACAAAATGTCATATGTATATACAATAAAAGAACTAATTGATAAAGTTTGTAACAACTATTGTGACCGTGAAGCTTTCATTTTCAAAAATGGCAAGGAATACGAACACAAAACCTATACGAATTTTCAGAATGACTGTTATCATGCCAGTAAGGTACTGATACAACAAGGGGTTACGGGAAAACATATCGCGCTATTAGTAAAAACATCATATACTGGTTTAATTGCACTCTTTAGTACGATTGTTTCTACTAATACTGCGGTAATACCAGATCATAATTACTCATGTGATATATTAGAAGAGTATTTCACAAAGACAGATGCCGACGTTTTACTTTACGATGAAGAATTCAAAGATAAGGCAATTGACGTTTTACATACGTCACAATCCATTCGAACGATCATTTCTATTCAAGAAATCTTAAGCCAATCCTGTAATGCAAGCGTGGAACTTCTACCACAAAGTCCAGACCAAGATGCAATTATCTTATTCACATCTGGAACAACAGGAAGCAGTAAGGCTGTTGTCCTAACCAATGAAAATATTTGTGCCAATGCATGTGCAAGTGCAGAAAACTATGGAGCAGATGAAGTTGCACTAACTCATGGTAATACATCAATCGCAATTTTACCGATTCATCATGCCATGTTTCTTGTATTTGTAACGACACTTATGCAAGAAGCCATTGCGATTTATTTTAATACCAATATTTCTACGTTAATGGAGGATATGAAGAGAATTAAACCTTGTACGATGACAATCATTCCTGTTTTAGTGGAGCAGATTTATAATGAAGTTATGAAAATTGCAAATGAGAATCCGAATGTGCTGAAAAGTAAGATTTTGAGACATGTGACAGGTGGTCGTCTATATGGGATGAGTTGTGGTTCTGCAAAATTGAATCCGAAGTACATTAAGGCATTTTGGGATTGGGGAATTGTAATTAGTGAAGGATATGGTATGACGGAAGCATCACCATCTATTTCAAGTAATAACTATAATAATTTTAAAATGGGATCTGTAGGAAAACCATTACCAGGGGTAGAAGTGAAAATTGTGGATGGGGAAATTTGGACTCGCAGTAAGTGTGTTATGAAAGGATACTACAAAGACGAAGCAAGTACAAAAGAAGTTTTAGAAGATGGGTGGCTAAAAACTGGTGACTTAGGTTATTTGGATGAAGAGGGATTTTTATTTATTACTGGACGCAAGAAGAATTTAATTATTCTTTCTAATGGTGAAAATGTATCTCCAGAGGAGTTAGAAACCTTAATCAGTCATGAGGAATTTATTACAGAAGGTATTGTATATGAATGGAATGGTGTTATTGCAGCAGAATTATATATAAAGAATTGGGAAGAATACAGCGTTGAGGTATTATGGGCACATACGAAGTCTTGTATCAATAATGTGAATCGACAATTGCCAGTGTATAAAAAGATTCAGACATTTTTGATTCGTAAAGTGCCGTTTGAGCGTAATCGAATGAAAAAACTGATGCGAAATGACATAAGAATGAGTGAATATATTAATCCTCCAGCGATTGAAAATCGTGAACCAAAAACAGAGATGGAGAAGAAGGTAGCGGATATTTTTAAGGCAGAGTTGCAGTTAGAGCATATTTTGGTTTCGGATAAGTTCTTTGAAATTGGTGGAAATAGTCTTCTCGCAAGGCGTGTGGCAAATGAAATTGAAGAAAATTTACATATTAAAATAGCTATTAATGATATTTTCGAGCATCCAACTGTGTTAGAGTTAGCGGAATTTTTAGAAATGCTTGCACCATCGGAATATCTAAATATGGAACATGCAGAACAAAAGGATTGTTATAAAATGTCAGCTTTGCAAAGAAGAATTTTTATGATTTATCAGGAGAAAACTGATAGTTTGGCGTATAATATTCCAGTATTTTGTAAGTTAGATCGTATGCCAGATGTGGAGAAGTTTGAATGGGCAATTCGTGAAATTACAAAGCGTCATGAGATTATGAGAACGACATTTCATAGTGAAAATGGAGCTTATATACAGAAGGTGCATGAGGAGGCATTGATTGAATTTAAATATGAAGAGACAGATTTGGAGTTTAAGGAGTTAGCTAAGCAATTTGTGAAACCATTTTGTTTGCAGATGGCACCGTTATTCCGTACTAAAATTGTGAAAAATAGAGGGGATATTTATCTACTTTTTGATATTCATCATATTATTTCAGATGGGACTTCTATTTTCCTATTTTTTAAGGAGTTAAGTTGTTTATATAGTGGAATTGAAGTATTTGATGTGAAAATGCAGTATAAGGATTATAGTGAATGGTTGCATCAGGATGGTATGAAGAAAATTCAAACGCAGAAAGAGTATTGGTTGGAGCGTTTTGAGGGCGAGGTTCCTGTTTTGGATATGCCATTGGATTATGCAAGACAGCAAAATAAAAGTACGGAGGGAAGTAGTAAGACGTATCATGTGGATAGCATTTTAGCAAATCGTATCAATAACTATTGTTTGACTTCGGGACATACGTTGTTCTCTTTCTTATTAAGTTCGTTGATGTGTGTAATTTCTAAATATACGAGGCAGGAAGATATCGTAATTGGCACACCTGTTGCGGGGAGAACGAGAGCAGAAACCCAAGATATGTTAGGAATGTTTGTCAATACTCTTGCTTTGAGAGAATATCCTTTACAGGACAAATCTTATCGTGATTTTTTACAAGAGGTAAAAGACGATTATATAAAAGCTTTAGACTGTCAAGACTATCCATTTGATGATTTAGTGGAAGAGTTGCATATTAACTGGGATGCTACAAGAAATCCTTTATTTGACATTATGTTTGTGTTGCAGAATGAGGAAGCACCACAAGCAAATATCGGTGATATTAAACTGGACTTTATACAGCAGGAAAGTCAGTCGGCACAATTTGATTTATCAGTGGATGTACGAGAAGTGAATGGAGAGCTATGGATTACTTGGGAATATCGAAAAGATTTATTTGCAGAGAGTACCATTGACTATTTGCAAATGCATTGGAATGTGTTCTTTGAAAATGTTCTATATGATGATACGAAGAAGATTGGGGAAATCTCCTTGGTTAGTGAATCGGAGAAAGAAAAGTTGCTCGAAACATTTTCGGGAGAATTGGAAAAAGAGATTCCGGTGGATACGATAGTAGCATTATTTGAGCAACAAGTAGAAAAGAATCCTGAAGCGAAGGCAGTTGTGTACCGAGATACTTCTTTGACATACAAAGAGTTGAATGAAAGAGCGAATCAGGTGGCGAATCGTTTGAAACATATGGGAATCAAGACAGGGGACTTTGTTGTTTTAATAGCGGAAAAGAGTCTTGAGATGTTAATTGCTATCTATGGAATTCTAAAGAGTGGTGGGTGCTATGTACCGATGGATCCTGCATATCCGAAGGATAGATTATGTTATATGTTAGAGGATTGTAATCCAAAGGTGATTGTTGCGTATTATAGTGATAAGGAAAACGAAGCGTATCATGATTCTTTATTCATTTTAGAGGAATACAGGAGTGCAGAGAAAAAGGCAGAGGTGCTTGATTTGTCTTATGCAGAATTGCAGGAAGAGAGTATAGAAGATGTAGTTTCTTGTATTGGTGGAAATGATTTGGCATATGTCATTTACACGTCGGGAACTACTGGACAACCCAAAGGGGTACTTATTGAACATAAGGGGCTTGTGAATTTATCTGTGTCCTTTAATCAGGCATATCAGATGAGAACAGAAGACCGTATCTTACAGTTTGCAAGTTTTTGTTTTGATCAATCAGTATGTGATATTTTCTCTGTATTACCAACGCAAAGTGCGGTGTGTATGATACCAGAAGAGATACGAAGAGAGCCTGATAAGTTGGTGGAGTATATAAAGGATACTAAGGTAACGATTTTACCGTTAACGCCTTCTTATATTAATTTATTGGAACCATCGAGTATGCCAACAGTTCGTTTGATTGATGCAGGTGGAGAAGTAGCGAATTTAGAAGTGTTAAAACATTGGGTAAGAGTGGGAAAGGAAGCAATCAATTCTTACGGACCTACAGAAGTGACGGTAAACTCGTCTTATTGTTATATCCGAGAAGATACGAAGGTGCTTACGATTGGAAAGCCACTTGATAACATCAACATTTTTATTATGAATGGAAAAAATCTATGTGGCATTGGCGTTCCAGGTGAACTTTGTATTACAGGAGTGGGTTTGGCTAGAGGATATTTGAATAAGCAAGATTTAACAGATGAGAAGTTTACAACGAATCCTTATGGGGAATCACGAATGTATCGAACGGGAGATTTAGCACGTTGGCTTCCAGATGGAACTATTGATTTTTTGGGAAGAATCGATGATCAGGTGAAAATTCGTGGATATCGCGTGGAACTTGGTGAAATTTCCAATACGTTATTATCCTTGCCAGAGATTAAAGATGCAGCAGTGATTGCTTTTGGAGAGGGACAAGATAAAGAACTATGTGCATATTATGTATCAGAAAGTGAATTAGATATAGGAATATTACGTTCTGAATTAGGTAGGCATTTAATTTCCTATATGATACCAAATTACTTTGTGCATATGGAACAATTGCCATTAACCTCAAGTGGAAAAATCAATCGTAAAGCATTACCAAAACCAGATGAAAGTACAAGATTTAAAACAGAATACATAGCACCAAGAAATGATGCAGAAAAAATCATATGTAAAATTTTCGCAAATTTGTTTCATATGAATCGTGTAAGTGTAATAGATAGTTTCTTCGATTTAGGTGGACATTCACTTTCTGCGATTGCAATAGAAGGGGAGATGAAAGAACATTTTCCAGAATATCAACTTCGAGATATCTTTACCTACACAACGGCTGAAAAGTTAGCGGAATTTTTAACAGGAGAAAAGGTATCGGATGTAGTAGTAAAAGAAGTGAGTGAATCGGATGAAATAAATGAATCAGATGAAGTAAGGAACGATGCAAGTTTTCCTACCACATATCCAGAAGATGCGCATGTATTACCTATTAAATATCCAAGTATTACATCGCTTACCTTTCATGCACATTTGCTTTCGATACTAGAAACAGAAGATAAGACAAAAGAATGGTTATATTCCAATTATATTCAAATTTTCTGTAATAAGAAGATTTGCACGAATTATTATGCTGATTTCTATTTTCCAATGATTGATATCGTTCGACCAGCGGAAAATTGTCCTTGGATTCGTCATCAAAGAATCAGTGTGGAAACCTTAGAGCATCAAAAGATTGACATATTGGACTTTATTTGCAATCAAATTGACTTAAATTATTATGTGAATATTACAGTTGATTTTTACTATGTAAAGGAAAGTCAAGCGTATCATTGGGAGCATACACCACATGATATGTTGATTTATGGATATCACAAGAAAAAAGAAATATTTTATTGTACTGATTTTGTATTCCATGAATCAGGGAGATATGCCAATGCAGAAGTGACATTTTCTGAATTTAAGAAAGCATATGAAGAGGTAGATAACAAAGGGATATTTAATTATATGAAAGGACAGATTTTGTTATATCAATTAAAGGATAAGGAAGATGTAAAATTTAATTTTAATGTAAAGAATATAAGAAATTCGCTTTTTAATTATTATCAATCCAAACTTCCGGAATATTGGGATATGTTTCAGGATTTTGAAAAGCCAGAGATTGCGGTAGGAATGGATGTGTATCAAGAGTTAATTGATTATGTAGAATATAGTCGAACAAATTCAGACGAGAACATGGATATACGAGAATATTATATTATGCAGGATCATAAGAAAATGATGCAAAAACGGCTGGATTACTTATGTAAAAATGATATATTAAGAAGGGAAAATTATCAAAAACTTGAAAAAAGTAATCAAATTGTATTGGAATATATGAATCAAGTAGTTATGCTTATTATTAAGTATAACTATGAAAAAGAAAGTAGCATATTAGATGAAATAATTAATTTATTGATTCGAGCGAGAGAAATAGAAAGTAAAGCATTTACAACATTTTTGGATGAAGTAAAATATTAATTATTTTATTTACAAAGGATAATTTTGATAAAAATGTTTAAAAAGTCTGCCAAAGTGAGCTGTTATGTGTTATCATAGAAGAATCTCCTTTCAAGGTTTTTGTTTATAGTTTTTTGTCAACTTTATTATACTATAACTATGAGGGGATATTTTATTTTAACAACAAAGAATTTCGTATTTATACGGCTTATGGCGTTTCGTAAATGCCTAAAGAGTAAAATAAAGTAGAGAGGTAAAAGAATGGCGACATTAGGTAATCCGCAAAACACCATTGCAATCTTAAATAAATATGGATTTAACTTTCAAAAGAAGTTTGGACAAAATTTCTTAATTGACACACATGTATTAGAAAAAATTATCCGTGCAGCAAACATTACAAAAGACGATTTTATTGTAGAAATCGGACCTGGAATCGGAACTATGACACAATATTTATGTGAGGCAGCTCGTGAAGTAGTAGCGGTTGAAATTGACAAAAACTTAATTCCAATATTAGAGAACGACACATTATCGGAATACGATAACGTAACAGTAATTAACCAAGATATTTTAAAACTGGATTTAAATAAACTAGTGCAGGAACGCAATAATGGAAAGCCTGTAAAAGTAGTAGCCAACCTACCATATTACATCACAACTCCAATCATCATGGGACTATTCGAAAATGGTACCCCAATCGAGAATATTACAGTCATGGTACAAAAAGAAGTAGCCCAACGTATGCAAGTAGGTCCAGGTACAAAAGAATACGGCGCCCTATCCTTAGCAGTTCAATACTATGCCGATCCATACATCGTAGCAAACGTCCCACCAAACTGCTTTATGCCAAGACCAAATGTCGGTTCTGCAGTAATTCAGCTTACAAAACACGTTGAAAAACCAGTGCAAGTAAAGGACGAGAAGTTAATGTTTAAGTTAATTCGTGCGTCCTTTAACCAAAGACGTAAGACATTACAAAACGGCTTAAATAATTCAAGTGAACTTCACTTTAGTAAAGAGCAAATCATAGATGCAATTGAAAAAGCAGGTTTTTCACCAACGATTCGAGGAGAAGCCCTAACCCTAGAAGACTTTGCAAGACTATCCGATATTCTTACAGACAACTAAACCATAAAACGACAAGATGCTATACCATGTAGAATACATTAGTATAGCATCTTTTTATTGATGTTTAGAATAGATAATTACATACTTAGAATCATTACTTAACAAGTAAGCAATGAAAGTGATTTATTATATTGGTGTCTTTATGATACCATGATTCGACATTTTTCGATATAGGGACATAGTACTATTTATAATAATAGAAGATATCACATTTTTTATTTGTCCAACACTAAATATTATCAGTTGAGAAAATAATAATTATATGATACAATTTGGTAGTTTGGAAAGGAAATAGGTGAAAATCCTATACGAGCCCGTCGCCGTAAAGTGCCCATTAAAATATTTATCTTACCAAATGTCGCAAATTGGGACAAGTCATTGAGAGAAATCTTGAGAAGACTGATAAGTTTATGTACTAAGTCGGAATATTTTCCAAATAAAAGCCTCTGATTATAACTAGCGAGTGCCTATTAGGAGGAAATAAATCATACAAGGAGAATATAATTATGCAAAAAACACGATTAAAAAAATCGTTGTCGTTATTCCTTTGTATAATGTTAATTGCGGCTATGACATTATGTACAACTGGTTGTAGTGACAACAAACAAAATAATAATGTTGAAACAACTCAACAGACACAAGAAACCACAAATAATCCAACAGAAGAAGGAAATGTATTAGGGACAGGAAAAACAACTTTTACATTTTCAGTAGTGGATGCAGATGGTAACGAAAAAGTCTATGAAATTCACACGGATAAAACAACTGTTGGTGATGCATTATTAGAATTAGAATTAATTGATGGAGATCCAGGAGATTATGGTTTATATGTAAAAACAGTAGATGGCATTACAGTGGATTACGCTAAGGATGGAAAGTACTGGGCATTCTATATTGATGGCGAGTATGCACAAACTGGTGTTGATTCTACTGATATTACGGAAGGTGCATCATACTCTTTCAAGGTAGAATAATGATATAAAAATAGAGTGCAAAGTGTTTACTTTAGCACTCTATTTTCGTTATTTATAAAACTTTATTTAAAAAGTCTTGCGTTCTTGCATTCTGTGGATTTCCAAGAACCTCTTCTGGTGTTCCTTCCTCCACAATATAACCGCCATCCATAAATACAACACGGCTTGCAACCTCTCTTGCAAATCCCATCTCGTGTGTAACGATAACCATAGTCATACCATCATTAGCAAGCTGTTTCATAACATTTAATACTTCTCCAACCATCTCAGGGTCGAGAGCACTTGTCGGTTCGTCAAATAACATAATATCTGGATTCATGGCAAGAGCACGCGCAATGGCAACTCTTTGTTTTTGACCACCAGATAATTGTGATGGATAAGAATCTGCTTTCTCGGCTAACCCTACCTGAGCAAGTAATTCCATAGCTTTTTTATTGGCTTCGTCCTTTGTCATTTTCTTTAACTGAACAGGTGCTAAGGTGATATTGTCCTTAACAGTCATGTGAGGGAATAGGTTAAAATGCTGGAATACCATTCCGATATTTTCACGAATTTTATTGATGTCATTTTTCTTATCTCTCAAGTTCATGCCATCTACAATAATTGTACCAGAAGTAACCTTTTCTAAACGGTTCAGACATCTTAAAAATGTACTTTTACCAGAACCAGATGGTCCAATTAGGCAGACCACTTCGCCTTCTTTTATTTCTAAATCGATTCCCTTCAATACTTGAAGACTGTGGTAACTTTTTGTTAGTTTCTCAACGTGTACTTTATTTTCCATACGCGGTCTTCCTTTCAATATATCTAGAAATCTTAGTAATGCCATAGATTACAACAAAATAGTATAATGCAACTAGTGTCCACATTGCCATAGATTCATAATTCTTAGCAATCACTAATTTACCAGCCATCGTTAATTCTCGAATTCCAATAATACTTAAGATGGATGTATCTTTTAATGTAATAATAAATTGGTTAATTAGGGATGGTGTCATAGTGCGAATCGCTTGTGGTAGGATAACTTTGACCATTGCTTTAGGATAAGGAAGACCGAGACTTCGAGCAGCTTCCATTTGTCCTTTATCAACAGCTTCAATACCACCACGCATAATTTCTGCCATATAAGCACCAGCATTTAAACTGATTGCAATGATACCAGCAGTTGTTTCGCTCATTCGAATACCCAATGCCATAGGCAAACCAAAGTAAATGATATATGCCTGTACAAGGAACGGAGTACCACGAATAATATTTATATAAATACTTGTTATTACTTTTAGGTATTTGTTCTTTGAAACATTTACCAATGCACAAAGTACACCGATAATGCTTGCAAAGAGGATACCGATAATTGTAAGCTGTAAGGTAATGCCTAAGCCACTAAGCAGGGCACCGCCATATTCAGCTAGCAAATCAAATAATTTCATCAAATCATTCCTTAATTCATATTTGGCAGCAATTGATTATGCTGTGTATTTATCAATGATTTCTTGGTATGTTCCATTTGCTTTAATATTTTCTAGGCCAGTGTTGAACATTTGTAATAGTTCACTATTTTCGCCTTTATAAACAGCAAATCCGTATGAAGAGGTATTTTCTTGCTCTCCCACAACAGTTAAGCCTAAACCTTGTTTAATTGCAAATGATACAACTGGAAAATCTTCAAAACATGCAATAGAACCACCAGCGATTACTTCGTCGTACATACTAGATGAATCTTCAAAAGTTTTCACAGTGAAATTATATTCGTCTTGAATAGATTCAGCAAAATCAGCGCCTTGTGTACCAATTTTTACAGCAACTGTTTGTCCAGCTAAATCTTCATAACTTGTAACATCTGTTGTTGTATCTTTTACGGCCATAGTAACACCAGCTTCATAATATGCATTGGAAAAGTCATATTTTTCAGTTCTTGCGTCTGTTATACTCATACCAGCGATAACGGCGTCAACTTGTTTGGATTCTAAAGAAGTAATTGCAGCATTAAAACCTTGAGCTTTTACTTCGTATTCGAAGCCTTGATCTTCAGCGATTGCAGCTAAAATATCCATATCAATACCAACCATTTTACCATTGTCTTCATATTCAAACGGTGCAAATGTCGTATCTGTAGCGATTAAATATTTTGAGCCCTGAGAAGAGGAATTACCACAACCTGTTACTAGTGCTGTCATCATTGAAAAAACTAATGTCATCGACAACAATTTTTTGAATTTTTTCATCTCTTTTTTCCTCCAACAATATAATAATTTTGAATGTGAAATTTTCGCACCTATCTATGCTTTATAGTCCCCTTTTGATTTATCAGTCATTCACTAACAGATAAAAGTATCACACTATATTAAACCAATAAATAAAACTTTTGTCATTAGGTATATTATGGTAAACGAGCGAATATATATAGTTGAAGCATATTTTTAAAGGAGTTGACGATATGGCGGATTATAAAAGATTAGTTTCCTATATATACAGTTACGAATCAGGAATTCGAAGAAAAAATGTTGGATTTAGCCGCGTCGAGTCAAGAAATGGACAATGCAAGGTAACCATACATATTACAGCAAATGTGTCATCGCAAGAACCATTAAAAGTATATTTATTTCACCGAGAGGGCTCTCAGTTAGAGGGAATTCATATGGGAGATATGTACGTAAAAAATGGAGTAGGTGACTTTAAAACTGAGACCAATACCATGTCTCTTATGAGTTCGGGTTATAAGTTAGACGATATTAGTGGAGTCATTGTATTTCTAAATGAAGATAAATTTTATGGTTCTCAGTGGGATGACCAAGAGATTCGCATAGAAAATTTCTTTGAATATAATATGAATAAATTAAATGAGCACAGCGACCTTGATCAAAAAGAAATGACCAGTGCAAAAGAGGAGCAGCTCGTAGAGGATATTGTTGTGGAACCAGCAAATATAACGGACATGATAATGCAAGATGAATTGGCAAGTCAAATTCAAGAACCAGAAAATCAAGAAAAGCTGTTAGCGGCTGAAGTTTTGGAAGAACAAAGTGTGCCAGAGGATACGATTGTAATCAATGAAGTGGTAGAAAAGGTTGCCAATGCCGTATACCAAACGTTTCAAGAAAAATCGGAAGTCAAACAAGAAGAAACAACTACGGAGAGTCCAGAAGAGGAGTATACATCGCAAGAGGTGCAAGCTATGGAAGAAAAAATGGATACGCAAATGGAAGAACAGGCAGAAGAATTCTCATATGAAGAGGAGCAAGCACAAGAAGTTGCAGCTACAGAATATGCCGATTCACAAGAATACTTAGAAGGCGCAGAAGTAGAAGATGTGGAAGATGAAGAATCAGAAAACATTGTACTAGAGGCAAGCAGTATGACGAATCCATGTTGCTGTAGTGAGAACTATCCAGAGTGTGTAAGAAATGTATTGAGAAGCTTTCCAGCAGTAAAACCATTTCCAAATAGTTCATTGGAAAATTGGGTAAGAATTGAACCAAAAGACATTGGTATGCTTCCGGTAGAAACATGGATTTTAGCCAATAATAGTTTCTTACTTCACGGATATTATAATTATCGCCATTTACTCTTTGGAGTACTACAAATCAATGAAAGTCCTCAGTATGTAATCGGTGTACCAGGTCTATTGCAAAGTACAGAGCAGACAATGGCTGGAATGTTTGGATTTCATCGCTTTTTGTCAATACAGGGTGATAATAACAGGCAGAATAACTTTGGTTATTGGATTCAACAAATTGTATTGTAAGGAATTACAAAACATCATTTATGAATTAATCAAGATAGGGGTTAATCAACGAGTAACAGGCATGATCTTTCCAGACACCATTGAGTTTGGCATAGGATACTCGAACCCCTTCTTTTTGAAATCCAGCTTTTTCAATGAAGTTCATAGAAGGAATATTATCTGTATGAATCAGAGCTTCAATTCTGTGGAGATTATAATCGGTAAACATAATCATGCAAGCACTTTGAACTGCTTCTAAACAGTAACCTTGCATGGTGTATTCATGATCCATCTTATAACCAAGCGCACAGCTTTGGAATATCCCATGAATAATATTGTGAAAACTAACCGTACCAATTGGCATATGGGGATAGTCTTTTAAGAAAATCCAATAGCGAATGGAACGGCCTTTTTCAAATGCAAGATAATCATAATAAAGCATCTTTGCCTGATACTCAGGTGTATAAAAACCAGTTGTGCGATCTGCCTCCCATGGCTCAAAATATTCTTGATTTCGAATGTAAAAGTCTAATACTTCTCCTGCCCAATCAGGCTTTAATACTTTTAAAATTAAACGTTTTGTGCAATATTCTGTAAACATGTTACCTCCAATAACGACCGATTTATGTACCGATAATGTCACAATTTTTTACATACTGTTGTGCAATTTTTTGAAAATGTAGTAATTCTTCATCAGAATGTCTTGAATAAATAGGGTGAATTACTTCAGTTGTGTTACGATATGGTTGCAGATAATAGGATTCTGCCCCTTTAATCCATTTACATATAGAATGAATATCTTCTTCCGTATGAAGTTCCTTTGCAAGCGTTGTTCGAAATTCATATTTACATCCACAGTGTAAAATATATTGGATGGATTGTTCTACTTTGTAAATAAAATCTTCATTTTTAAAGCTACTATTTATCCCATGTGAGAAACCAGTAGTTTCAGCGTATTTATGTTTGGAATTTTTAACATCCATTGCAATATAGTCAATGAGATGATTCTGAACGAGATATTCTATTGTTTTAGGAGAGGTACCATTGGTATCTAATTTTATTTTATAGCCAAGGTGTTTTACTTTTTCAAGAAAATTCGGAAGTTCCTTTTGCAAAGTTGGCTCACCACCAGTGATACAAACAGCCTCTAATCTTCCAATACGACTTTCCAAAAACTCTAAAACTGTTTTTTCTGGAATTGTTTCGATGGTATTGGGGTACAAAACTAAATCCCGATTATGACAAAATGGGCAGGTAAAGTTACATCCACCTGTAAAAATAGTTGCAGCAAGGTATCCTTTGTAATCCAGTAAGGTAAGTTTTTGTAGTCCTTTAATATGCATTGGTACACCTCGATTTCCAATAGAATAAATTAACATAGTATTTATGGTAACGCTTTTTTTGAAATCTGTCTATATATATTGTGGTTTCAAGGAACATAATTAGAGAAAATAAATTTGCTAGGAAGGGTGTCCTATGATAAAATGATACCAATTTTAATAAAAAGGTGATGGAACATGAATGATGCAAAATTTATGAAAGAAGCGCTAAAGCAAGCGAAAAAGGCATACAAACTAGAAGAAGTTCCGATTGGTTGTGTAATAGTACAGGATGATAAGATTATTGCAAGGGCGTATAATAAAAGGAATATGAAGAAAAATCCTCTGGCACATGCGGAGATTATGGCAATTCATAAAGCTGCTAAAATAACGGGCGATTGGAGATTAGAAGATTGTACGATGTACATCACATTAGAACCTTGTCAGATGTGTGCTGGTGCGATTGTGCAAGCTCGAATTCCAAAGGTTGTAATTGGAGCAATGAATCCAAAGGCTGGTTGTGCTGGTTCTATCTTAAATTTATTGCAAGTACAAGCGTTTAATCACCAAGTAGAACTGGTTTGTGGTGTAATGGAAGAAGAGTGTACGGAAATGATGCAAGAGTTCTTTCGTGAGTTAAGAAATAAGAAGAAAGAAGAGAAGAAAAAATTCCAATAGTATGCTTGACAGAGCTAGATTTTTTGCGTATACTAAACTTACGCTTTTTTACAACATGTAAAGAAGCCATAATATTGTTAATAAAATTTCCGTGCAGCTGGGGAGTTAGCGGTGCCCTGTACCTGCAATCCGCTACAGCAGGAGTGATATCGTGCCTCGGACTTGTATTTGTAGAGCTGCCCTTTATAAGTGGCGTTGACGTTCTGGTCTCGCGCAACAGGAACTTGTGAACCGTGTCAGGTCGGGAACGAAGCAGCACTAAGCAGGCACTCTTGTGTGCCGTGAGGGTGCTGGGACTGAGTTAACTGTAGAGGTAACGTCTGTGAAGCATTTTCAAAGCTCGATGCACGGAGTTATTCATAATAATTCGTATAAACAAGATATAAAGGAGAATACTTCGTTCAGTATTCTAGGTGAGAACAGTATGTGAATACATGTACTGTTCTTTTTTATTTTTAATAGGAAATTTCGCTACACAACATTTCCTATTAATCAAAAAGTCCCTAAAGTACAGGGCTGAATGCTCACTCAGGGGAAGGGAAAAAATGGAATTGTAGGTAAAAAATAAAAATAGGTCATATAGCACTTTCAATTCACTCAAATAACTTGTATAATTAAGATATGCTTAATAGGTGGAGGTGTCTGAATCGAATGGAAGCGTTAAATAAGAACGCAATGAATCAAATACCGGAAGGTACAATTATTTTTAGAGAAAACGATGTTGCCAATTTGATTGGATTGGTTCTTCGAGGTAGGGTGGAGATTAAAAGCAAAGGTGCCAAAATCACTGCAGGGGCAGGAACTTTTATTGGTGTAGCAGATTTTCCACAAGGAAGGTATCAATCGACATATTTGGCATTAGATAATGCAATTGTCTATGTTTTCGAAGTAACCTCTTTTGAGGATTTAAAGAAAGCAGTCTCGGGGAATAAAGATTATGGTGGACTGCTTATTGCATCACAGGCGCGTTATATCAAAGAATTAGAGCGCATTAGAAATGAACTAGAAGACTGTGGAATGCAGTTATTTAACTTCTTGAATGACACCTATACAGAGTTTGTTTCTTTTAGTGTGAGAATTGGTTATCCAGTTCAAGAGATGACAAGAAAAAGTAAGTTGGGTTCTATAGACCCAATTAGTAACGAAAAATTAGAAGCAGTTGAATATTATTGTGCAAGTTCAGAAAGTGCAATGGATGTTTATAAAGCTTTTTATACCAAGAGTATCGTAAGTACATATGAGGCTAAACGACAAATTGAAGTAATTAATATGTTAATAGAAGAGTGTGGGAAGCTTCAAGAGTATTTAGCTGAAGTACTAGCATGTGTTTTTTCCAATGATGAGACGTGTTTACTGAGACAGATTGTAGGTCGTATCAAAGATATTACACAAGATAAAAATACGAAAGAATCTATTACACACCTATTTGATCGTTGTGTGGAAGAGATTAATAATGCAGAAGCAGTACTAAACAAGGATGTAGGATATGATGCAAGTGTGGATCACTCCTACTTAGAAAATGCATATTTCCAAGTGATGTCTGGGGATTTCTCAACGAACCAAGATGTTGCAGAGGAAAGTGACGAAGTGGTATTAGATGAATATGCAGTAATGCAGGATGTGAAAGATTCACTGAATAAGATTCTGCTATTCTCAGGAGAATCAGATGATAAGGTTCGAGAGTTTAAAGACTTAATGGAAGAATTCATTCGGTTAGGCGATAAAGCTTCTACGGAAGATGAGCCAAGGAGAATTCGAAGAAGAGTTAGTGAAGCATTTTATCAGATATACGAAAAGGTATTCTTAAATGCTTATGAAAAACAAGAAACAAGTACCGTAATCAATTTATTCTTAAACTTTGGTTTTATAGATGAACGTTTATTGACTAAAGAAGAGATTATGGACTTGTATAGCTTGAAATTTGATACAGAAGGTGTGGGTCCTTGTAGAGTATATTCTATTACAGATTGGCTTGCTCATATCTATGAGCAGAAAAAAGCCCCATCTAAGAGTGAATTTGACTTAGATTACTTTGATTCTTTGCGTGAACGTAAGAGATTAGAGAAATTAACAGATATTCAAATCAACGAGTTAAGTCAAAATAAACAGTTAAAATTACAATATGAAATTCGCAATATGTTGAAATACAATAGCCGTGTTGCAAGTGGACGAATCTCAACATTTGTTCCGTTTTTATACTCAGATGTATTCTATACAAGAGTAAAGAAGGCGTTCCACTCAGCGAAAGAAATCAATGCAGCAGTAAATCGTTTATTAACAGTGGATTACTCTGTATTCTATCGTGAACGCTTATATTCTGACTTAGAAAATGGGGTTAAGAAAGAATATATTATGGAACAAGTTTTCCCAGATATTATTTTACTTCCTATCTGCGGTTCCAAAGGTGTTATGTGGCAGGAAATCACAGGACGTAAACGTAATACGCCAGGTCGTTTCTTGCTACCAGTGCTAACAGAAGAAGGTATGGATGGAATGTTACTTGAATTATTTGGACGTTTCCGTTGGGAACTTTGTCGTACGATTCAAGGAACTGCTTGGAATAATATTCAGTATCCTTCTTTAACATCAGAGTATGTAGATTACATCCAGTTCTATCAAAAGAATCGTGATTTGACGACAGAGAAAAAGGAAAAATTAAAGAGTCAGATTGCCCGTGGACGTGGTAATAATAGAGAGGTATTCTTGATTGATTATATAGCGTGGGTCACAAGAGAATATCGTGGCGAGATTCGATTAAATAAGGTAGCGAGAGGATTGCTTGCAACTTATGTGCCATTTCCGAAGGAGATTCGAGATAAAGTTACGGCACAGCCAATTTTTGCAGAAGCATTAGCACGTCGTGAACGAGAAAGAACGCATAAGGTTCGTGAATTAGAATTACGAATTCGTGCTTTGGAAAAAGATAAGATTGCAGTACCGCAGGAAGTTTTGGATACATTAGAATTTTATAAGGAAAAATAGAGATAAAATAAAAACTGGTATAAGCAAGAGGTTTATACCAGTTTTTTTGGAAAATCGCTATTTGTTATGATTTACTATGGATTACAACGCTGACAAGCATGATATCCTTCATCAAGTGCTTCTTGTTTAGAAGAAAATCTAACTTGGTTCTCTTCCTTTGGAAGTGCTCCACAAGAAGGAAGATGTAGCACTTTAGAATTTTTATTTCCAATGTAAGAAGTAGAGTATTCCACTTCATCGTTATCTTCTACAAGACCATTTCCATCAGAAATATGTTCTCTTGTGCTTTCTTGCCCAGTCGTATTCCATGTAATATTGGTACCATCAGAAGTTGCCACAATGGTTCCAGATACATCAGTTCGGAATAAAGTACTTCCTACGTCATTTAATCGGCTTAAAGCATCTTCCGTTGGATGCCCATAATCATTATCAATACCAACAGAGATAACACTATAAGTTGGATTCACTGCCTTTAAAAATACATAAGTGTTAGAATCTCGACTACCATGATGAGCTACTTTTAGCACATCGGCTTCCAAATTTACCCCTTCATTTAAAAGATCCCTTTCTGCTTCATCTGTAGTATCTCCTGTAAATAGAAAACTATTAGAGCCAAAATCAGCACGAACCACTAAAGACATAGAATTGACATCCTCGTAAGTAGACGCAGGACCTAGGAACGTAAAGATGGTTTCTCCAATAGAAAAGTTATCACCGATAGATGGATAAATTGGTGTAATCTCTTTCTTTTTAAGCTGTTCCATTAAGGATGTATATACATTAGAATCCGCAGATGCGTCAGTCATATATGCACGCTCAATGTTAAAGTGTTCTACGATCTTAGCAGCAGAACCAATATGATCTTCATGTGGGTGTGTTAAAATGAAGTGTTGAATGGTTATAACACCTAATTGCTCAAGATAGTTTTTGATGGTGTCAAAGTCGGCACGATTACCAGAATCAATTAGGACATTTTCCTCTTTGTTTTGAATTAAGATGCAATCCGCTTGTCCTACATCAATAAAGTGAACTTTCAGTTCAGAAGATGTTTTGGATGGAGTGTTTGAAACATTGGGGATGGAAGAGGTAAAAGAGTGATCCCCTTTGGGTGGATTTGTATTGGTTGTTGAACAACCTGTAATCAAAAGTGAAAATAGTAATAAGAAACTTAGAAACTTTTGAATAGATTTATTCATTTGTATGCCCTCCTTATCATTTACAGAAAATAGTATATCATAAATTTGGAAATGAATAAATTGTATTTTAAAGAGGGGATATCAAAAGAAGATACCTTCTCTTGATAGAGTCAGTATCTTCTCTCTGATTATTACTAAATGAAAAGGAATTCGATCTAGTGACAATGATTTTCACAAAGAGCACATGCTGTTGGTGTAGTCGCTAACCCAGCTTCGCTTGTTTCCTTTAAGCTAGAAGGTAACATATCACCAATCTCACGCATTGCATCTATTACTTCATCTGGTGGAATAAAACTTCTTAATCCAGCCAATGCCATATCTGCACTTGTAACAGCATTTACAGCACCAATTACATTACGTTTTACACATGGAACTTCTACTAACCCAGCAACAGGGTCACAAGTTAATCCAAGTAAACTCTTCATTGCAATAGCGGAAGCATGAACAATTGCATCCGCATCTCCGCCACGAAGATATACTAATGCACCAGCCGCCATTGAACTTGCAGAACCAATTTCCGCTTGGCAACCGCCTTGTGCACCTGAAATAGAAGCACGATAAGCGATTACTTCACCGATACCAGCGGCAACGTAAAGTGCTTCGATCATTTTATCTTCTGGAATGTCAAATCGTTCTTGAATGGAGATAAATACAGCTGGGATTACACCACAAGAACCAGCAGTTGGAGCTGCAACAATTTTTTTCATACAGGCGTTGGATTCTCCCATTTTTACTGCGCGTTCCATAATTTTTCCGATAAATTCACCAGCTAAATTGTCTTCCTTTTTAAAATATTGATTTAGTTTATCGCCATCCCCACCAACACATCCGCTGGATGATTTTAAGTCCTTGTTATAGGATTCATCGGATTGTTTCATTTGGGAATACATTTGTCGCATTGTTTCAAATGAAGTTTCTTTTGGAACTTGTCGTTCCTTCATATCATCTTCAATAATAACTTGCCAAAATGGTTTGTTTTCATTTACTGATTTTTGTCTAATTTCTTCTAATGATTGAAACATGGTAATCTCCTTTGACTTTCTTAGATATTATCGGATTCAGGCATATTGCCATCTTGCAAGGATAGATACGTTACTTTATCAACGCCTTCTAAACGTTCTAACCATTTTATTGCCACAATTGGAATCTCTTGATCACATTCGATGACCATAACTGCATTTCCACCACGATTATCACGATAAAGTTGCATGGTTGCAATATTCACATTTTTTGCAGAAAGTGCAGATGTTACTTTAGCAACATGACCAGGCTGGTCTTGATTATGAACGATTAAAGTAGGTAAATCACCATTAAAGTTCGCATCTAATCCATCAATTTGACAGACTTTGATTCTACCACCTCCGATAGAGGAAGCTACAATATTAAGAGAACGTCCATTGATACAGAATAAGTCCATTTCAACTGTGTTAGGATGTGCTCCACGAATTTCCTTTTCGTGAAATTCAAATAATATACCCTGTTCTTTTGCAATTTCAAAACTGTGTGGTAATCTTTCGTCATCAGGAAGCATTCCAAGCAAACCGCCGATTAAGGCTTTATCAGTTCCATGACCTTCACCTGTCAAGGCAAATGAACCATGTAGATAAATAATTGCCTTTTTCACAGGGGCTCCTAATAGTCTTTGGGCAATATACCCGATTCTAGTTGCACCTGCTGTATGGGAACTGGAAGGTCCAACCATTACAGGGCCAATAATATCAAATAAACTCATTTTAAGAACTCCTTTAGTAGTGTTGTTAAACTAACTGTACTATTTCATGCGACAAATTTCAATTAATTTCTACAAATTTAAAGATTTCAAAGAATTTGGTTCACATTAGTTTACATTTAAATAAATTCATATATTTTTCATGATTGAAACGTACTATATAGACAAAGAATAATTTTTGAAATCAGTATATAGTTTTTGTTGTTTTTCTTAGAAATATATTAGAAATATTAAGGCAAAAAATTGATTCTTGTATTCATTTCATAGGAATGGTAGAATTGTAAGAAATGTTACTGGTTTGCAATAAAAACAAGAATAAACATGAAAGGAGGATTTAGAATGGGGAAATTTGATATGGATATGAAGTGTGCAGAAGTACGAAAATATATAAAAGCGAAAAAATATGATAAGGCTTATGATGTGTTGCAAACCATCGATATGACGAAAGTAAAAAGCATTGTAGATTTAAAGGCATTTTTTGAAGTATATAATAATTTAAAATTGTATAATAATGCAAAAGAAATGTTAGTACGAATTTACCAGAAGAATGCATCCAAACATGTCCTATATCAATTAGTTTGTTTGGAATTACAAGCGGGCGAACTAGAAAAAGCGGAGGCATCTTATGAGGACTACATAAGATACTGCGAGGGTACGGACGACGCTTATATATTACGGTACTTAATTGATAAGGCAAAACATGCGGATTATAGTGTGCGAATTCATTCTTTAGAGCAATTAAAAAAATCCAATTATTATGAAGAGTGGGCTTTTGAGCTTGCAAAAACATATCACAAAGCAGGTGACGCAGAGAACTGTATTAAGGAGTGCGATGATATTATCTTATGGTTTGGTGAAGGTGTCATTGTAGAAAAGGCAAAGTTACTGCGTGCCTATTATTTGGAAGGAGATACTTCTTTCTTTACAAAACCACAAATTTACAGGAAAAAATTGGACAGTGTAGAAAAAACAGAAGGTTTATTATATAATACAACGGATCTTGGTAAACAGATTTCAGATATACAAGCATTTGATGAAGAAGTAAAACTCAAAAAGGAGTTAAAACAGGATATAACTTTAACACAGGACGTACAAACTAATATGCAACAAGATTTAATGGAAGATATTAAAGCACTGAAATTAAAGATAGCAGATAAGTCAGAACCTGAGATAGAAGAGCCTACAAAACGAATTGAAGTAGGAGAAGAAAAAGATATAGAAACTGTAAAAGCATTAAGGCTTGAGTCACTGCAAGAAGCAATTCAGGAAATACTTGCGAAGGAAGAACCTCAAGAGGAATTGATCGTTGGTGAGTGGAATTTAACACAAATTTTTGAACATTATACAAAGCAACAAGGTACGAGAAAAGATTTAAAAAATTGCTTTGAAAAAATACAAAATGGTGATAGAATTGACTACTTCTATGTGACAACTGAGAATCCAATTCAAAACCTTGACTTTGTAAAGAGGCTTGCAAAAGCATTGCAAAAAGCCGGAGTCGTGAAAAAAAGTCAGGTTGCGAGAATTAAAGGAGAAAATCTGAATCATATTCAACTAGAGCAAAGAGTTGACAAACTAAGAAATAGTATTTTATTGATAGAAGGTGTAGATTCCCTATATTTACCTACAGTGAAAGCATTGATTGAATTAATGGAACAGTTACAGAATGAAATCATTATTGTTTTTGAAGATACTAGAGAGAATGTAAAGATTTTTCAAGAAGAACAGTACAAATTAAATAGAGAAAATGCATACACTATTCACATATAGTGAAAATACACCATAGATATCTACAGGAGGTTTAAAGTGGAAAACGAACAACAAACTGTTTATGTCATAGGTCATAGAAATCCAGATACAGATTCTATCTGTGCGGCACTTTCCTATGCAGCATTAAAAAGAGAAGTAACTGGAGAGAATTACAAAGCGAAACGTTGTGGACAAGTCAATCCAGAAACTCAATTTGTATTAGATCGATTTGGTGTAAATGCGCCAAGCTATATTTCCGACGTGCGTACTCAAGTAAAAGATATTGAGATTCGCAAAGTGGAAGGTGTATCCCAAAAGATTTCCTTAAAGAAAGCGTGGACAATCTTAGGAGATAATAAGATTGTAACATTACCAATCGTAGGGGATAAAAATCATTTGATAGGACTAATTACGATTGGTGATATTGCGAAAGCATATATGGATGTTTACGATAGTACAATCTTATCGAAAGCAAAAACTTCATTTTCTAATATTGTTGAGACATTAGAAGGTGAAATGATTACAGGCGATAAAGAAGAATGTTTATCCGAAGGTAAAGTTCTTATCGCAGCCGCTAACCCTGATTTAATGGAAAATTATATTGAAAAAGGGGATATCGTAATCTTGGGTAACCGTTATGAATCTCAGCTTTGTGCAATTGAGATGGAAGCAAAATGTATCATTGTATGTGATGGTGCAAAGGTTTCCTTCACAATTACAAAGTTAGCAGAAGCAAGGGGATGTACAATTATCGTAACTCCTTTCGACACTTATACGGTTGCACGTTTAATCAATCAAAGTATGCCAATTGAGTACTTTATGAGTACAGATGGTATTATAAACTTCACAGAAGATGATTACCTAGATGATATCCGTGAAATCATGGCGAAGAAGAGACACCGTGACTTCCCAATCATTGATAAACATGAAAGATTAGTTGGTATGATTTCTAGACGTAACTTATTAGGAGCTAGAAAGAAAAGATTAATCATGGTTGACCACAATGAATTAGGTCAAGCAGTAGAAGGTATTGATGAAGCAGAGATTCTAGAAGTAATTGACCACCACAGAATTGGTAATATTGAGACAGTAAATCCTGTTTACTTCCGTAACCAACCAGTTGGATGTACTTCTACTATCATTTATCAGATGTACCAAGAAAATAATGTGGAGATTACACCAAGTATCGCTGGACTTTTATGCTCCGCAATTCTTTCTGATACGTTAGTGTATCGCTCACCTACTTGTACGCCACTTGATAAAATGGCAGCAGAAAGCCTTGCGAAAATCGCAGGTATCGAAGTAGAAGAGTATGCGAAAGAAATGTTTGCAGCAGGAAGTAACCTTCGTGATAAGTCAGCAGAAGAAATCTTCTACCAAGACTTTAAGAAGTTTAAAGCTGGTGATGTAACATTTGGCGTTGGTCAGATTACTTCTATGAGTACAGATGAATTAGAAAACATCAAACAAAAATTAATTCCTTACATGGAAAAAGCAGCATCCTTACATGGAGTTCAGATGATTTTCTTTATGTTAACAGATATTTTAGGAGAAGCTACAGAATTGTTATTCCAGGGTGAAGGTGTTGAAGAACTTGTAAAAGAAGCATTCCATGCGGAAGAGCCAGATAACAGTATCTACTTGAAAGATTTTGTTTCAAGAAAGAAACAGTTAATTCCTGCGATTGTTGGAACAATTCAAAAAGATTAATATTTGAGCATTTAGAATATAAAAAACAGGCAGTTTCATGTGAAAGGAACTGCCTGTTTTTTGCGTATGCTATATTAAATTCATGCTATTTTGTAATAATTTTGTTTATAGATGGAATTTTACTTCTACTGGTTGTTTCAACCTTTGTCCACCCTTGGATTGAACCTTAGTTGTCACATGCAAGATGTATGATTGTTTTGTATCATATGTATCTAGTGGCTCAATTTCGATCTCATTGGTAGCACTGGAATAACTAATCTCAGCTTTTACTGGAAGCCCTGCATCATTTGTAACGTATAGATTTGTATTGTTAACCGTTTTTGGATCTAACGGTGTATTAAAGCGAACTCTCCAAACAAAATTTCCTGTATGAAACCAAAAATCAGTGGTTACTTTTTGTTCCATACCAGGTGTTACTTCTTCGATTGTTATGTATTTTGAATATTGCGCGTTGATTTTGTTACCCATTTTAACACCTCCTAATAACAGTATTATAATATGCAGAGAGGAAATTATAAAGTAGTTAATTATGAAATAAATTTTTTTATTAAGAATATTATAAGTTACTGAAAATATTGAATTTTTTGAGAGTTGGTCGTATAATAATAATGTCAGAAGAAAGAGTATTCTGACCACTATTCTATGAAGTTATCATACATAGTACTTTAAAGAAACTGGAAAATATTTTATGTCTCATGTAATAAAGGAGGTTTTTATTATAAAGTTTGTAATAAAAATTTAATTTAAGTAGGTAGTACATAATTTATAGTAATTCATAGGTATTTTTACGTGAAAATTTCATATAATAGTAGTGTCAGAAGAAATACAATCTTCTCCTATAATTTAGGGTACGAAGTATAAGGTACTTACTTCCGCTGGACTGGCAGCGACATCAACCATGCATCTACTCCCCAACTAGGAGGATAAAATAGTCGCATAAGTGAAAGGCTTATGGAATTGGTGGCACGCACCAGAATGAAACCAGTTTAATATGATTATTCAGAGAAACCTTGTATTTATATATAAGGTTTCTCTTTTTTACTAGAAAAAAAGGGGAAAGTATGAAAAGTAAAATAAATATTTCTGCAATAACTGATAGTGAAATTTTAATTAGACTAAAGCAAGGAGCAGAAATTTATAGTCAATATGTTGATAGTGATTTATTATTTGTATATAGAAAGTCAAAGAGCAGTGAATATGAATATTATCAAGTACATTTTGGAAAAGAGAATTTTATGCATTTAGCAGGAATTAAAAGTGAAATTGTATCTGCAAAAGAGTTTTTTGACTTATGTATGGGAAATCTAAAAGAGGATGATGAGAAGTGTGACCTGAAGGGAAACGGTGTAAGAGAATTGGAAATGAAATACTGTAAACCTAGTCATGATAAGGGAACTATGAAGTCAAAGATTGCTACATTTGAAAAGTTACTAGATTTAAAATATGGAAAGTTATATAAGATTGGAGATAAGGATTGTGTTACGAAATACAATGATTTTGATATAGCAATTGGAAATGATTATGGGGTGATTGGCTGTGCATGTAAAAATTCTAAAAAAAGGTGCATAAGTAAATATCAGTCAACACTAGCAATTCCAGTTACTTTATTGACAAAGGAAATAACTTCATACTGTAGTAAGCCTCAAAAAATTATATTTATCTTAAGTAAGAAAAGTGGAGATATATTTTATAATAACCTTTTCTATGAAATAAAGGAAAATTTGTTTAGTCAAGAATTTGAAAAATTTATGGATGAAATAAAAGAGATTATTTCACCAACGTTAATAAGTACATAGTAAATTTTTATAATAATATAATTAGTTCCCCCTATAAAAAGAATTTTACTTTTTTTATAGGGGGATTTTTTAATTAGATTTGTGTATTATTTAAATATACTTTTATGTTATTAGAACCAACTGTAATCTTCTACAAATTTATCTTGTTAAATCCTCAAAATGTGTTTACAATAATGTTATATTCAGTGGATTAAGAAAGGAAATTACCAATGGCAAAACAATCATGGAAGCCGGGCAACATGCTCTATCCAGTACCACCAGTAATGGTAAGCTGTGGAAGAGAAAATGAAAAACCAAACATTATCACTGTTGCATGGGCTGGTACTATAAATACAATCAAACCAATGCTATCCATCTCTGTAAGACCAGAAAGATATAGCTATGATATTATAAAAGAAACTGGCGAATTTGTAGTAAACTTAACGACAAAGGATTTAGTATTCGCAACTGATTTTTGTGGAGTACGTTCTGGAAGAGATGTAGATAAATTCAAAGAGATGCATTTAACACCAAGTGAGTCACAAGTGGTAAAGGCACCGGGTATCGCAGAAAGTCCAGTGAATATTGAATGTAAGGTAATGGAGATTAAGGAACTAGGAAGTCACCATATGTTTATCGCAGAAGTAGTAGGTGTAACCGTTGATGATAAATATATGGATGAGAAAGGTAAGTTTCATCTAAGCCAAGCAGGACTTATCACATATTCTCATGGAGAGTATTTTGAACTTGGCAAAAAGCTTGGAAAGTTTGGTTATTCGGTACAAAAGAAAAAGCCAAATCACAAAAGTAAAAATAAGAAAAAACACAGAAAATAGAAAATAATTTTTTGATTATACCAAGTCATAAAGCATAAAATGAATAACGACAGCAAGGATTACTTAATAAATTAAAGTATAGAAAGGTCGTTGGGCGTATGAAAATCACTTATCTTCACATTAAAAATTTTAAGTCAATTCGAGATTTAGAAATCAAAGATATTGAAAATGCAATGATACTAGTGGGGAAGAATAATACAGGTAAAACGGTGGTAGTTGATGCGATACGTGCAGCCGCCGGAGAGTATACCATAAAAGAACACCACTTTTTAGATCTGAGTCGCAAGATCGAGATTCAGCTTTGCGTAGAATTTACTCAAGAAGATTTAGAAGGATTTCATAGAAAAGGGTATGTCAGTAAGTATAAGAAATACGATTTATGGGAAAAGGATTTCCGTTCTAAGTTGCCATCCTATCAAGATGGAGTATTAAGTTTTACCTGCATCATCAATCGAGATGGTGTGATAAAGTATAATGATGGATTTAAGAACAACAATTCCTATATCCCAATTGTATTTCCGAAGACATATCACATAGATCAGTCAAGAAATATAGATGCCATTCAAAGCGAAGTATTGCGCTTTTACGATAAGGCATCTATGAATGACATTAAAGAAAATGTTTGTATGTTTGACCGAACAAGAACGTGTAACCGTTGTTTTGATTGTATTGGTGTCATCAATCGTAAGACACCAGAAGAGATGACAGCATACGAAGCAGAGAAATTAATGGAATATAAGTTGTTCCATACAAATATTAATGCATTTGGAGAAAAGCTTAATCATTACTTTCATTTGAATGGAAGTATGTCCCAGGATATTAAATTTGAGGTGAATTTTCACCCAGAAGAAATGTTTAGTATAGAAACGAAAGTGTATAATAAAGAGCGACAGATAGAAGGCTCGCTAAAGACGTTAAGTGAAGGTCTTAAGAGTATTTATGCCTTGTCTATGCTAGAAGCTTACATAGATGAAGAAACTACAATCCCTTGTATCATTATGATAGAAGACCCTGAGATTTACCTTCATCCTCAACTTCAGAAGGTGGCAAGTGAGATTTTATTCCGACTTTCCAAAAAAAATCAGGTAATTTTCACAACCCACTCACCAAATATGGTATTTAATTTTTCGTCCAAACAAATCAAACAAGTTGTATTGGATGAAGAATACTACACCATTATCAAAGAGGATACAGAGATTGATCAGATTTTAGATGATTTAGGATATACAGCAAATGACTTACTAAATGTAAGTTTTGTATTTATTGTAGAAGGAAAACAAGATGCCAATCGTTTGCCGTTGCTTTTACAAAAATACTATTCAGAGATATTTGATGAAAATGGAAAACCACAACGTGTATCCATTATTCAAACAAATAGTTGTACGAACATACAAACATATGCACAATTAAAATACATTAATAAATTGTATCTAAAGGATCAGTTTTTAATGATACGTGATAGTGATGGAAAGAATCCAAAGCATCTTGTAAAACAACTTTGCAGTTACTATGCACAACGTGAAAAGGAACAAGATGTTGGAAATTTACCAAAGGTAGAGCCAAAAAATGTACTAATTCTCAAATACTACTCATTCGAGAATTATTTTCTAGACCCTAAAATCATGGCTTCTATCGGAGTGGTAAAAAGTGAAGAAGAATTTTATAATATTCTCTTTAAAAAGTACAAAGACTATCTTTATAAATTATCAAGTGTAAAACGAATGATTCGAACTTATAATATTCGAATTAATTCAAAGGAAGATATCAAGAAGTATCTCGAGCAAATTAAGATATGCGTTCGAGGACACAACCTATATGATATCTTTTACAGCAAATATCGAAATGATGCGGAGCAGGAGATATTAAAGAAATATATTGACGTAGCACCGCCAGAGACATTTGCAGATATATTACAAGCGATTGATCGCTTTGTATATTTTGAAAATCGCCGGAGGAATGACTAGTTGAAAAATATAGTATTAATTGGGATGCCTGGTGCAGGCAAGAGTACGGTAGGAGTAGTTCTTGCCAAAGTACTAGGGTATGAATTTATAGATTCAGATCTCGTCATACAAAAGAGAGAAAAAAGATTACTTAGTGAAATTATTGAAGACCAAGGATTAGACGGATTTATTCAGATTGAAGGAGATGTAAATGCACATATAGAAGCAGAGCGTGCCATTATATCTACTGGTGGCAGTGCGGTTTATCACGAAGGAGCCATGAACCACTTCAAAAATACCTCACAGATTATATACATAAACCTAAGCTATGAGACTTTAGTTTCAAGGTTGGGTGATTTAAAGAAAAGGGGGGTTGTGCTCAGAGAAAACCAAACTTTAAAAGACTTATATGAAGAACGTCATCCGCTCTATCTAAAATATGCGGATATCGTAGTAGATGGCGAAGGAAAAACAGTAGAAGAATTAATGATTGCCATGAAAGAAAAATTAAATTTGTAATTTACAATTAAGCACAATGTGGTATAATAGATAAGAAATGCAAAAATGTACAAATTAATTTATTTTATTATGTGCAATTTCACGAAATAAAATCAAAACCTAATTTGTTTGAGGTGTACGATGGAACAATATATTATTAAAGGTGGAAAACCCTTAGAAGGGGAAGTTGTAATCGGCGGAGCCAAAAATGCTGCATTAGGTATTTTAGCAGCAGCTATTATGACAGATGAAACAGTAACAATTGACAACTTGCCAAATGTTCGCGATATTAATGTGTTATTGCAGGCTATTGAGGGAATTGGTGCAAAGGTTGATCGTATTAGTGATCATGTTGTAAAGATAAATGGAAAAGGTATTTCTTCTGTCGATATAGATTACGAATTTATCCGAAAAATTAGAGCGTCCTATTATTTATTAGGTGCTTTATTAGGAAAATATAGAAAGTCCCGTGTTGCATTACCAGGTGGTTGCAATATCGGAAGTCGTCCTATTGATCAACATATCAAAGGATTTAAAGCACTAGGTGCTGAAGTTAAAATTGAATCAGGTATGATTGAAACAAGGGCGGAAAAATTAGTTGGAAATCATATCTACATGGATGTTGTCAGCGTTGGTGCAACAATTAACATTATGATGGCAGCCTGTCTTGCGGAAGGTAAGACAATTATTGAAAATGCAGCAAAAGAGCCTCACATTGTTGATGTAGCAAGTTTCTTGAACAGTATGGGAGCAAATATCAAAGGTGCTGGTACAGATGTAATCCGTATCGTTGGTGTTGAAAAATTACATGGTAGTGAATACTCTATTATTCCTGACCAAATTGAAGCTGGAACATTTATGGTTGCTGCAGCAGCTACAAAAGGTGATGTTTTAGTGAAAAACGTTATTCCTAAACATTTAGAAGCAATTACAGCTAAACTAATTGAAATTGGTGCAAGCGTTGAGGAATTTGATGATTGTGTCAGAGTTCGTGGTGGCGAAAAGAGATTATCGAACACACACGTTAAGACACTTCCATATCCAGGTTTCCCAACAGACATGCAACCACAGATTACAGCATTATTAGCATTATCAACAGGTACAAGTGTTGTAACGGAAAGTATTTTTGAGAATCGCTTTAAGTATGTAGATGAGTTAAACCGTATGGGTACAAATATTATGGTAGAAGGTAATACAGCTATCATTGATGGCGTAGAAGGTTTAACAGGAGCAATTGTAAGCGCGCCAGACTTACGTGCAGGTGCTGCATTAGTAATTGCAGCTTTAGTTGCAGATGGATTCACTATTGTTGATCAAATCCACTATGTAGAACGTGGTTATGAGTCTTTTGAAGAAAAGATGAAACAACTAGGTGCATGTATGGATAAAATCGACGTGGAAGATGAAAAAGCAGTTCAAAAGTTTAAATTAAAAGTAAGTTAATTTGAACGATATCATATTTATTCATAGAAAAATAACCGTTTGTAGAATACTACAAACGGTTATTTTTTATGTCTATTTTTTAATTAAAATATCGAGAAATGATATTATGCACTAGCTGAATCAGAAACATTGATTTATGTAGTTTCACTAGGCACGGTTGAAGCAACTGGTGAAGTTGAAACCTCAGGTACAACGCTTGTTGTTGGCGTTGCACTGGTAGCTGGAGTATTACTTACAGTTGGTGTTGTGCTTGGCGTAGGAACTATACTTGCCACCGGTGTAACAGTAACCGTTGCACTTGGTGAAGGGCTCGGTGTTGGTGATACGCTTGGTGAAGGAGACACACTTGGTGCTGCGGACACGGTGATACCAGATATCACAACGTAAATGTAAGTGTATTTATTTTCATATTGCAGTTTATAAGTATATCTACCTGGCCACAAGTTTGTACCGTAAAATGTTAATGTTGGATAACTTAATTTGTAGAAGCTACTGCTAAATGCATTTACATAATCAGCAGAAACACCTACTGCGGTAGTGGCAGTACATTCAATTGCTAAACATCCGGATACAATTTGATCCATGGAGTTACCATATTGATCAGTAGCTGTAATGGTTACATCTTGTGCTGTAGTTTGTGTATTCACTAAGTTAATTGAGCTTGTAGATGCTCGAAGTGTTGTTAACGTAGCTGGTGCAGATACGGTAACGGAAAATGTATGAACTGTTGTGTTATCAGTATCTTTTACATATAAATATGCAGTTCCTTGTTTTACAGGAAGTAAGGATGCATATTTCTTTGAATTGCTTAGATTTCCATCTGTTACAATCAATACAGAGGTATTGCTAGACTCTACATGATATTTACTATAATCACTGATTTCCTTTTGGTAAGAGTTAATAATGTTGATAAATGCATTATAATCAGTTGATTCATTTGGAACAATGGATTTACATACAGACGTATCAGTAAAGGTATAAGTTGCACTGTTTGTAATATGGCATCTAAACTGAGCGGATACTAATTCTGGGTCATAACTTGTAATGGTTACATTTCCAGAGTCAGCAATTGTAGTCGTTAATCCATTTACTGTTTTTGTGGATTTTATACGAGCAGTTGCAGTTGACTTTGCTGTAGGGAAATTAATCTTTTTATCCGATGTTAAGTAAGTAGAACTTACGGTAAATGTAATATTAGAATACGTGTTACCGTAGATATACTCATCAATCAAGATGCCATTTGCATCATATGCTTGTGCTGTGATAAGCGTTTCTGTATTAATTGGTATCTGCGTAGGTGAGATAACAAACTTTTTAATAATACCATCACTAGCGGTGAATTTACAGGAGCTAGAGCGATACTTAATCGTATAAACATCACCATCTGTTAGGTTTTGATTTAAAATCAATACAGCCTTTTTACCAGTTACGGTTACATAGGAAGCGGTAACTTTTCTACCAGATTTACTTGTAATCGTAAAGTCTGTAGGAGTTAATGTAGCTGGTGTAGCAGCAAAGGTAATTTCCACTTGATTTTTTTCAATTTGTTTTGCTGAACTCATACCGCTATAAACCTTAACTTTAAATTTAAAGGTTCGGTTGCTACTACTGGAGTATGACGTAGAGGCTGAAGCTTTAGAATAAGCAACAATATTTGTAGTTCCAGGACCAACCGCAGTAATTTTTCCAGTGGTAGCACTAACGGTAGCAACTTTTGTATTGTTTGACTTAAAACGGATTACATCAGTTGAATTAGAAGGTGATTTTTTTACAGACACCTTTTTGGTATCACCAGTTACCATTGTTAAGTTCTTTGTCGTAGAGTATATGTAATCAGAACGACGTCGAATGGTAAAGGTCTTTTTGCAAATAGTTCGATTGGTAGTTCTTGATTTAGCGGTGATAGTACATTTTCCAGGTTCTTTTACTGTCAATTTACCAGATGTTTTATTTACACTAATAAGAGACTTATTACTGGAATAGTAGTAGACTTTTTGATTTCCAACTTTTAAAGTGTAAGCACTATTAGCATAAAGTATGCTGGAAACAGCCTTTCCACTTTTTAGTGTGAACTTTGCAGCAGCATCAATCTGTATTCCTAAGTATGGTGTGATTAAAGTCAGGATTAATAAAAATGCTGCAATGGACTTGAGCCTTCTTTGTTTCATAGTATCCTCCTTTATAAATAAAATAATTTTTAACAACAAAGCCCCCTGCACATGAAAGCAGGGGACTTCATGATTTTACAACAATATGTTAGATTACACGATTCTTGTAATATTTAAGTTTGCTTCTTTGGATAAATCATAGAATTTACTGCCAACAGAAACAACTGGTTTGGATAAAGCATTGTTATTAATCATAACAATCTTACCTTCTTCTCCATTGCTTAAAATGATGTTACTATGAATATAAGTTTCTGCCATCTCATGAAGGAAGGTTAATAAAATATGTGGGTCATACTTATGTAGACCTTCTGTTTCAAAAATATTAATAACTTCAAATGGACACATAGGTGCACGATAAATTCTTGCGGATGTCATAGCATCATAAGTATCTGCAATCGCAATTATTTTAGCAAATTCAATGATATCATCACTGGTCAAGTGATTTGGGTATCCACTTCCATCACATCTTTCGTGATGCATCAATGCACATAACTTAATGCGCATATCAAAGTTTTGGTCCTTCATAATATCATAACCCTTGAAGGAGTGAGTTTTAATAACGCGGTACTCAGCCGCAGTTAAGGTTGTTGGTTTTTGAATAATCTCATGTGGAACCAACAATTTACCGATGTCGTGCAAAAGACCTGCTAGAGTAAGTATATGTAAGTCATTCTCACCTAGATGTAACCATGTTCCGATGGTATGACTAATAATCGCTACGTTAACAGAGTGTACGAATGTTAAGTCATCATAATCTCGCATGCACTGTAACATATGAAATACATGTGTACCATTACGTGTTTCCGCAATTACTTCTTGAATATATGTTGATAAAGTATCAATATCAATTGTGTCACTTTCTTTATTTACAAATGAACATAGTTGGGTTTTTAAGTTGGAAACCATATCGGAGTGTTTCTCTGCAAATGCCTGGTATTCAAAGGTTTGCTTTATCTCTTCAGTAAAAGAGATTTGAGTTTCAATTGGTTCCATCTTTACTACATCAAGGTGAATTTTTATATCCGTAATGGAGTAAAATTTTAATCGAGTAATAGCACGATTAGTGAGCATGGTATCTTTACCAATAATAAGTTGATTATTGTATGTATATACGTCTTCTGCTATTACCATACCAGGTTTTGCTCGACTTGTTAGAATACGTTTTGTCTTCATCTTATCCCCCTTTGTTTTTATTGAATGATAGATATAGTAAACATCCGTATATTTTAGTATAGTATTTTTTGAGGGTAGCTGTCAATCCTATTCCAATTATTAATATAAAAAAAACGGAAAATAGGACTAAATATATGGGATTTAGTCCTATTTCTTAAAACAAAATTATAAATATAATTTTAATGTATCAACTTTATCTGTTTGCTCCCATGGAAGATTTAAGTCTAAACGACCGAAATGTCCATAAGCAGCTGTTCCTTTGTAGATAGGACGTCTTAAATCTAACATCTTAATGATACCAGCAGGTCTTAAGTCAAAGTTAGCACGAATGATTTCAACTAACTTTTCATTTCCGATTTTACCTGTTCCAAATGTATCAACCATGATAGAAGTAGGTTGTGCTACACCGATTGCATAAGATAATTGGATTTCACACTTTTCAGCGATTCCAGCAGCAACGATATTTTTAGCAACGTATCTTGCAGCGTAAGCAGCAGAACGGTCAACCTTTGTACAGTCCTTACCAGAGAAAGCACCACCGCCGTGACGAGCATATCCGCCATATGTGTCTACGATGATCTTACGTCCAGTTAAACCACTATCACCATTTGGTCCACCAATAACGAAACGACCAGTTGGATTGATATAAATCTTAGTATCATCTGTAATCATTTCAGCAGGAACAACAGGATCAATTACATATTTTTTAATATCTTCATGAATTTGTTCTTGTGTTACAGATTCAGCATGTTGAGATGAGATAACAATTGCATCAATACGTTTTGGACAACCTTTTTCATCATATTCAACTGTTACCTGAGATTTTCCATCAGGTCTTAAATATGTTAATGGTCCATTTTTTCTAACTTCTGTAAGTTTAGCTGTTAATTTATGTGCAAGAGCGATTGGATATGGCATGAACTCAGGTGTTTCATTTGTTGCATAACCAAACATCATACCCTGGTCACCAGCACCAATTGCTTCGATTTCTTCATTGCTTAATTCTTCACCTTGTTTTGCTTCTAAAGCTTTATCAACACCCATGGCGATATCTGTTGATTGTTTGTCAAGAGCAACAATCACACCACATGTGTTAGCGTCAAAACCTTTTTCAGAAGCATCATAACCGATTTCAGTAATTGTATTACGTACAATTTTTTGAATATCGATATTGGCTTTTGTTGTAATTTCACCCATTACAAGAACTAGTCCAGTTGTAATAGCTGTTTCGCAAGCAACACGGCTCATAGGGTCTTGTTCAAGTAACGCATCAAGTACTGAATCTGAAATTTGGTCACAGATTTTATCTGGATGCCCTTCAGTAACAGATTCCGATGTAAAAAGTAATTTTTCCATTGTATTTTTTCCTCCTTATTTGTTCCTGTATACTAATCTCTCTTTATTTAATTGCAAAAAAAAAGCCACTAAATAAGTGGACTTGAATACAAAACAAATCCTCTTATTGATCGATTTCTCGCTTAGATTGGCACCTTCCGACTTCGGGGTTGCCGTGATTTCATAGAGCCTTAACTCTCCATCACTCTGAATAAGAGATTAATTTAATTAGGAATAGATACATATTATACTTTTATTGTAAGCTTGTCAAGAAAAAAATAAAGATGTTGAAAAATAGAAAAAGTAACACACTAGGATTGTAAAATGTATTGTGGTATAATATGGTGCAAGATAAACAAGATTAGGAGAGAATTATGAAGATAAGAAATCGTCTCATTATGGCATTTATTATCATAATAGGACTACCCATATTGTTGATTGCAACAACAACAGGAACCATTATGTATTTTACTGTAAATGCAGTAAAAGAAGATTATGACATAGATGCCAATACAACGCAGATACTAACCAATCCGAATTATTTAATTCATGATGCGGTAGATGCATTATTTGGTGAGATAAAGACTATAACGAGAAATACCCCCGATGATTTGTTAGAAAAAGGATTTTCCGATTCACTTAATGAAAAATTAAGGGAAAAATCATCTTTTATGATAGTATTTCGAGAAGGGGAAGTTCAGTACATTGGAAATGAAAAGAAGTATGAGAGCATTAAAGAACATATTCGTGAGATGATTGCACTTCGAGTAGAAGAGGATAATGGTGTGTATATGGATGAAAATCAGCCATTACTTGTAAAGAAGACTTCATTTTATTATGGAGATGGTTCGAGAGGAGCAATCTGTATCGTAACGAATTTAGAAACGTTTTTACCACAAGTAAAAAAGTCATGTATACAGTTGATTCTGTGTATTATAGGCATTATGTGCTTTACTGCCATATTTCTTATCATCTGGCTTTATGAAGGGATGGTTCGTCCACTAGACATTTTAAAAACAGGGATTTATAAAATGAAAAATGGTGATCTAGATTTTGAAATGAAGGCGGATACAGATGATGAAATTGGAAGAATCTGTGATGATTTTGAGGATATGAGAAAGCAAGTTAAAATCCTAATGGAAGAAAGAATTGAATATGAAGAGCAAATGAGGATGCTTATTAGTAACATATCACATGATTTAAAGACACCTATTACAGCGATTAAGGGCTATGCAGAGGGAATCCTAGATGGAGTAGCAGATTCACCAGAGAAGCTTGATAAGTACTTAAAGACCATTTATACCAAGGCAAGTGATATGACGTATTTAGTTGATGAGTTGTCATTTTATTCTAAGATTGATACAAATAAAATTCCATATAACTTTGAAAAGGTAAATTTAAATCAATACTTTGAGGATTGTATTAGCGAAATGATTCTAGATCTTGAAGTGAAGCAAATTGAATTAGAGTATAAGAATTCTGTGGATATAGATGCGGAAGTGTTAATAGATGTAGAACAAATGAAACGAGTTGTGAATAACATTGTTGGAAATTCCGTGAAATATATTAATAAGGAAAAGGGACATATTGAAGTTCGATTAGAAATGGTACACGATATGATTCAAGTAACCTTTAAAGACAATGGAAAAGGTGTTGCAAGAGAAGATTTAGTAAAAATATTTGAACGTTTTTATCGTACGGATCAATCCAGAAATTCTAATCAAGGTGGAAGTGGACTCGGATTAGCCATTGCAAAGAAAATTATCATGGACCATGGCGGAAAGATATGGGCTGAAGGAAAAGAGGGAGAAGGGCTTAGTATTATTTTTACGTTAAAGACAGCAACAGGGGATGAAGAAGAACTCATATATAAGATTGAGGAAGACGGAGATAAGGTAAGGAATAAGATAAAAAACTAAGTGTTGATTTTAGAGGGTATTCTAGATTATAAGAAGGAAAGAGTGATGGATATGAGTAAAATACTGATTATTGAGGATGATATTGCGATTGCAGAATTGGAAAAAGATTACCTGGAATTAAGCGGATTTGAAGTGACCATACAAGCAACAGGGGATGGCGGAATGAATGTCGCGCTAACAGAAGAGGTGGATCTAGTTGTTTTGGATTTAATGCTTCCAAACATAGATGGATTTGAAATTTGCAAGAAAATTCGTGAAAAGAAAGATATTCCTGTGATTATGGTTTCTGCTAAAAAGGATGATATTGATAAGATTCGTGGATTGGGCTTAGGGGCAGATGACTATATGACAAAGCCATTTAGCCCAAGTGAGTTAGTGGCAAGGGTTAAGGCGCATCTATCTCGTTATGAACGCTTAATTGGAGCAGGAGTAAATAAAAATGATGTCATTGAGATTCGAGGTATTCGTATTGATAAGACAGATCGAAGAGTATTTGTAAATGCAGAAGAGAAGGTATTTACAACTAAGGAATTTGATCTATTAACATTTTTAGCAGAAAATCCAAATCGCGTCTTTACGAAAGAAGAATTGTTCCAACATATTTGGGATATGGAGTCCATTGGTGATATTGCAACAGTTACTGTGCACATAAAGAAAATTCGTGAGAAAATTGAGGTAAACACATCGAAGCCACAGTACATTGAAACAATATGGGGGGTAGGATATCGTTTCAAAGTTTAATCATAATTAGGTTGAAAAAGTCTTTCCAAATAGGGAAGGCTTTTTTTGAAGACATTTATCATAGCAGAATATTACAAATACAATTGCTAAGTTGTGACAAATGTAACTAGTGGAATAAGTTGTAATTTTATATAATAAATAAAAAATATAAAAGAAAAAAAGGTGGGTAATTATGAAAGACAAATCATCAAGTTTTATATGGGGAATTATTTTTATTATTGCAGGGATAGGGTTTGTTGGAAATGCATTTAATATCTGGAACTTTACGTTGTTCTTTGATGGATGGTGGACATTATTTATTATTATTCCAACATTAGTATCTATTTTTCAAAATGGACCAAGGCCAGTATCGGTATGTGGATTTATAATAGGAGTTTTGTTATTCCTTTCCTCTCAGGGCTGGTTTAATGGTAGTATAATTGAAAAATTGATTGTACCGATTATCTTTATTGCAATTGGCGTTTCTATGATTCGTAGAAATACAGGTTCACATTCGCATAGATACATCCCAGATGGTGCGGGAAGTGGAACTTATCGACGAGATTATACAGGTATTTTCTCAGGTCAAAATGTGTTATTTAATGAAAGTGAAGTATTCGACGGTTGTACCATGAATGCAATATTCGGAAGCGTTACACTAGATTTAAGAGATTGCATTATAAACCAAGATGTTGCAATTGAGTGTTCTGCAATCTTTGGTGGAATTGATATTTATATACCAATGGATGTAAATATTAAAATTTCAAGTACACCAATCTTTGGTGGAGTTGGAAATAAACTACGCAATCGACCATATGTACAAGGAGCGCCAACCATTTATGTGAATGCGCTTTGTATGTTTGGAGGTGTTGATATTAAATGAATGCTTGGCAAAGAGTAATTAAATACGGAGCAATTTTCTTAGCAGGATGTTTGATTATTGCAATTATAACTTGTGCATTACGTGTAGTAGTTGGTTTGACGGATACTTTTATTCCAAAGAATCAAAAACAAGTAACTGTTAGTGAGATAAAAGATGAGAAGGAGGAAGATGAGAAAGAAGAAGATGAGTTAGTGAATTCTGAAAATATTTATGAAGACGTTGAAAACTTAAAGGTTGCAAGTGGCGTATATAAGATTCATATTATAGAAGACTCTTCTTTAAAAAAGGGAATTAAGGTTGACTTATCTGATATTTCTTCGGATTGTGAAGTGAAATATACAAAGGAAACAAAGACCGTTGAAATAGAACAAGAAGAGAAATTTATCAATATTTTTGGAAGTGGAAGAACAAAAATAAAGGGATCTATTGATATTTACGTTGCGAAAGAGACGGATTTTAATGAAGTAGATGTTAAAGTTGGTGTAGGAAATGTCTCCATTGAAAATATTAATACAACTTATCTTAACATTGAATGTGGTGTAGGAACCTTTTCTTGTGATGAAGTAAAAGCAGAGATGGCCAAAATTTGTGGTGGTGTAGGAAATGTAGATTGCGAAGATGTGGCATTTGAAGGATTAAATATTGAAGGTGGAGTTGGTGATATCAGCGTAGAAGGTAAATTATACGGAAAGATTGAGATATCGGCTGGTATGGGAGATATGGATATTGAAATCGATGGTAAGAGAAGTGAATATAGCTGGAGCGTAGAAACAGGGTTAGGTTCCGTTACCATCGATGGTGAAAAGTGTGGAGACACAAATTTCGATAATAATAGCCAAAACAACCTGATTGATATAAAAGGTGGAATTGGAGCTGTATCAATCGAATTTAATTAGCTTTTGGTTTGTAAATCTGGTAGATTGTTTTGATTAGTAAGACTGAAAATGGTCCCAAGATTACTCCAATTAATCCAAATAAATCAATCCCAACAAATAAAGACATAACAAAGTAGATAGGAGCAAGGCCTAATGTGTCACCTAATAACTTTGATTCAAGGAACTGTCTAGTGAATTGGCAAAGTAAGTAGGTTGACATAAGTATGGCGGCTCCTATTATATTGTGTGAAAATAATTTTATAATTGCCCATGGGACTAAGATAGTGCCACTTCCAAAGAGGGGAAGGGCATCAAATATGGCAATGATAATTCCTAGAAGTAAAGGATAGGAGCTATGGGATAAATAGAGTCCAACCGTACATAAAACAGCAATTACAGCTATAATCACGCATTGCATTTTAATATACGTAACCCCTGTTTCGGATAGTTTCTTTAAGATAACATCGATGTCATCATGCAAGAACCAAGAATGATAAAGGTTACGAAGTTTCTCGCGGTCTTGAACGATTAATAGAGTACTAATAATCATGATGCCAAGTTGTGCGAGGAACTGAAATGTTTGAAACATAAGTGCAATCGTTTGTCTTGTGAAGCTTGGAAATACAGAGGAGTTACTATCCATAAAAGAAGTGATATATGTCATTACATAATCGGAAGTAGTTCCTGTTTCAAACTTTAAACATCTGTCGCAGTATGCACAGACACTCATAACTTCGGCAAGTAAATTTTCTTTATAGATTGGAAGGTTATCTAATAGTCGATTTAATTGTTTTAAAAGGGCATCTCCAAAGAGCATAAGGGAAGCACCTACTACAAATAAAAGTGCAAGAAGTGTAAGAATACTTCCAATGGAACGTGGAACATGAAATCGTTTCTGAAGATAAAATGTAATGGGACAAGCGTATTTCGCAAGCCAAAAGGCGAAGATAAATGGTAAGAAATATGGTAGTACAAATTTTACTCCAATGAGTACACTGATGGATACTAGCAGTAAAAATAAAATACATTTGGATTTGTACGATAACTTAGCCATTTTCTCACCTCTTTCATATAAAAATACCTCTGTTGTATTGGATGTAATACATTGCAATTTCTCATTGCAACTATTATTTACAACAGAGGTATAACTCATTCAATATTAAATTTATTAAATAAATCATATTGTGGAATATTTTGAAAACTCATCACTTTATTGGTAACAGGGTGAAGAAATTCTAAGCGGTATGCATATAAGCAGAGGTTTGTACGTGTTTTGCTTTGTTGGAAGAGCTTATTGTATTTCTTATCACCCCAGATTCCACCAAGGTGTGCAGCAGTTTGAACACGAATTTGATGGTGTCGTCCTGTTTTTAAGTCTACGGAGATTAAGGAAAGCTTTTTATCTTCATAATCAATCACTTGTAAGACGTTATAAGTAAGTTCAGCGGTTTTACTGTCTTTTGTTTTATTCGGTACGATAGAAGAAGAATTGTCTCTCTTATTTTGAACGAGTTGATCAATTAAAGTAATAGGTTTACTACCTTGATTGGATAAATCGTTGGTGATAACCGCTAGATAATGTTTTTTCATTGTTTTATTTTGAACTTGAGCACTTAAATGCTTCGCTACTTGTGATGTTTTGGCAAATACCATAATACCACCAACAGGTTGGTCAAGGCGATGGATTAAGCCTAAGTATGGTTCTGTATTAGAATTGGTTTGTTTGGCAAGTTTATTTTTTAGGATAGTTACCATATCTTTTGCAGTAAGACTTTTACTTTGTGTAGGAACACCAGCGGGTTTCTCACAGACAAGGATATGCTTATCTTCAAATAATATATTTAGTTGCATAGATGCCTCCTATTTTATTTATTAAATGGTGTATTAGAAAATATTATAATAAATTTAGGGGTAAAAAGTATAGGAAAATAGTAAAACTTCTGTAGGAATAAGATAGAATGCTTGAAATATTATTTCTTTAAGTATAAAATTCATTGTTGAATATTGAAATAATTTCAAAAAAAGGTGACTAATATGAAGAAAAAAGGGAAAAAAGTATCTATTATTATGACAATCTATAATCAAGAAAAGTATTTAGCAAGAGCATTTGATTCTATTTTGAACCAGACATATGAAAATATGGAAATCATTGCGCTTAATGATGGTTCAACAGATGGAACGCTAGATATTATTATGGAATATGCAAAAAAAGATGATAGGATTGTTGTGTTAAGTAGAAAAAATGAAGGAAGAGTAAATAGTCTAAATCAAGCAATTAAACTATCAACAGGCGATTACATAGCTATTATGGATGGAGATGACGTTGCACATAAGGAGAAGATTGAAAAGCAGGTAAATTTCTTGGAAGAACACCTAGATGTCTATATGGTTGGGGTTAAGATAGAAACCGTTTGTGAAGAAGGAATGGAGCAAGTAGATGTAGAGCAAGCAAATTTTATTCAGCAGGCAATGAATAGAGATTTTGATAGAAACAATTTATTGTCCTATTTGGACGAGATGCAATTATTTCATCCAGCAGCCACTCTTGTAAGAAGAGAATTGTTTGATATAGTGGGAGAGTATAGAGATTATCAATGTGAAGATGGGGAATTTCTATTTCGAACGATTCGACATGGATTGAAAGTTGATCGTATTGATGAGGTGCTTTTTACATATTACAAATACAAAAATAGTAGATCAAGTGAGTTATCTGTATTAATGAAATCAATGATAGAATATAAATTGGAGTACATAAAGGGAAAAATTGGTTTTGGAGAAGGAAAGTTTCAGTATGCGATTTGGGGAAGGTGCATGTTGACACCATTGGTAGTTAATACGATTCAGAAAGTGTTTAAGAACACAGAATTGATTGCATATGTAGAGGAAGAACAAGAGGGAGAGATAGATGGGGTTACATGTATCCATCCAGATCGAGTAAAAGAAATGGATGTGGATTATATTTTAATTTCAGGATTTTATCGTGGAAAAGAGATAAAAGAAAAGTTAGAGTGTATGGGATTTATGCATATTAAGGATTTCTTTCTACTTGCCTAGGGGCAGATAACATTGGGGAGAACTTTGGATATGAAACAAATCACTATCTTGACAAACTCCCCAATCCGCTGTAATATGAACTTATATAACGAAATTGCGATGATAAGGACTAGTACATTCGGAAAGTATTCAGAGAGAAAGTTATTTGGTGTGAGACTTTTATATGGAACGTTTGGAACCTGCCTTTGAGCACTGTATGAAAATGCAGCGTATGTCTGGCGTTAACGGATACGTAGTCTTGCACTTGTTGCAACGCTATCTGAGGAGAACTTAAGCTTAAGTTAATTAGGGTGGTACCGCCGAAGTCTTTCGGTCCCTTGTGGACGGAGGCTTATTTTTTTGCATTTTTTTTAAATGAATTCGTAAAAAATAAGCATTTCGTATAATAAAATCAACATGTATTTGTCTAATATGAAAGGAGATATCACAATGGCTAAAGAAAAGAAATTAGTTGAAGCGATTACATCTATGGATGTAGATTTCGCACAATGGTATACAGACGTAGTAAAAAAAGCGGAGTTAATTGATTACTCAAGCGTAAGAGGATGTATGATTTTACGTCCAAATGGCTATGCAATCTGGGAAAATATCCAAAAGGAATTAGATAAAAGATTCAAAGAAACTGGTGTAGAAAACGTATACATGCCAATGTTCATTCCAGAAAGTCTTCTTCAAAAAGAAAAAGACCACGTAGAAGGTTTTGCTCCAGAAGTAGCTTGGGTTACACATGGTGGTTTAGAGCCATTACAAGAAAGACTATGTGTACGTCCAACATCTGAAACATTATTCTGTGACTTATATTCCAATATTGTTCAATCTTATAGAGACCTACCAAAACTTTATAATCAATGGTGTTCCGTTGTTCGTTGGGAAAAGACAACAAGACCTTTCTTACGTTCTATGGAATTTTTATGGCAAGAAGGACATACAGTTCACGCTACTGCAGAAGAAGCAGAAGAACGTACTGTTCAAATGTTAAACGTATATGCAGATTTCTGTGAAAATGTATTAGCAATTCCAATGATTAAAGGTAGAAAGACAGATAAAGAAAAATTTGCAGGTGCTCATTCCACTTATACAATCGAAGCATTAATGCACGATGGTAAAGCACTTCAATCTGGTACAAGTCATAACTTTGGTGATGGATTTGCACGAGCATTCGGTATCCAATACACAGATAAAGAAAACAAATTACAATACGCTCATCAAACATCATGGGGTATGTCTACACGTATTATCGGTGCGATTATCATGGTTCACGGTGATGATTCTGGTTTAGTATTACCACCAAGAATCGCTCCAACACAAGTCATGATCATTCCTATTGCACAACATAAAGAAGGTGTATTAGACAAAGCGCGTGAATTACAGGATAAATTAGTAAGCAACTTCAGAGTAAAATTAGATGATTCTGATAAGAGCCCAGGATGGAAATTCAGCGAACAAGAAATGCGTGGTATTCCAGTTCGTATCGAAATCGGACCAAAAGATATCGAAGCAAATCAAGCTGTTGTTGTTCGTCGTGATACAAGAGAAAAGATTGTGGTATCTTTAGATGAATTAGATAGCAAATTACAAGAAATCCTTGATACAATGCAAACAGAGATGTTAGAACGTGCAAGAGCTCACAGAGATGCTCATACACATGAAGCTCGCACTTACGATGAGTTCAAAGATATAGTTGCAAACAAACCAGGTTTCGTAAAAGCTATGTGGTGTGGAGAATTAGATTGTGAAATGAAGATTAAGGAAGATACAACAGCAACATCTCGTTGTATGCCTTTCGAACAAGAAAAATTAGCTGATACATGTGTATGTTGTGGAAAGCCAGCAAAAACTATGGTTTACTGGGGAAAAGCATACTAATCTTCGATTGAATTGTGGATAACATTGCATATTGAAAATGGCTAGAAAAATAGTTCGATAATAAAAAAGGGTTCCATTTCATAAGAGTGGAACCCTAAAATAATATATGTAAGTATTTATGGAAAAATAAAACCCCCACCAGGCAAGGTAGAGGTTTTACACATCACATAAACACAACAAATTTTTTACTAAATATATTATTAAAATTAGAAAGTTTTAATGTACGACTTTACGTACTTAAAAGAATGTAGCTAGTCAAATCTGACAACTAGCTCGCCATTCTGTTCTACAAAATGTAGTTTTAATGGCAATCAAATACATTAAGAACAATGTATCTCTATCACGTTTGAATAAAAAGAATTTATTCAAGAATAACGTAGTGCGTATTTGAAAAATACTATTAGAAATATTCTATTAGAAAAATTCGTACCTTTCCGAGTTTGTACTTATTTTTAATAAGAATTGGTTACTAAGATATTAGTGTCTTAGTTTGCACTTTATTAGTTATGGTGGCAGAAATAGCTTTTCATTGTTCTATCATGCAAAGCATCTTCTAACTTGCTTCAATCCATTCATATGTTAGAGTTATAATAAGTTGGGAAGAAGGGATTGAGGGTTACTAACATACACGACAATGTTTGAAGCCTGTTGAATCATCACTTTCAACGAGTCATCCGTGCTTTTAATTATTTGCTCATTTCTGACAAGACCAATCATAACATGGGTCTACAATAAAATCCAATTATATATAATTATAGTACTATAAATTTAATTTATGGTTAATATAGTGAATAAATCATATAATTGCATCAATGTTTTGTAGCGTAAGGAGTTATTTATGTTAGATTACAGAGTAGAGACATTCTTGGCAGTATGTCAGACGAGAAATTATACGAGAGCAGCGGAACAGCTTAATATTACACAGCCAGCAGTATCTCAACATATTAAATATTTGGAAGACTGGTTTGGCGTAAAATTGTTTGAAATAAAGGGAAAGCAGATTACGATAACAAGCCAGGGGGAAGAAGTATACCATTTGGCAAGAATTTTGAAGTTGAATATTATGAAGTTTAAAGAACATCTGCTTACAGACACAGGAAGTAAGGAGATTGCCTTAGGGGCAACGAGAACCATTGGAGAATATATTTTGCCACCGATCATTGCGACTTATGTAAAGGAATATCCCAATCATTTGATTCGAATGAAGGTAGATAGTACAGAAGCATTATTAGAAAAAGTGCGATATGGGGAAATGGATTTTGCCTTTATTGAGGGGCCGTTTGATGAACAAGATTTTAATGCCATTGAGTTTATGGAAGAACGATATATTCCTGTGTGTAGTCCAAACTTTGAATTAGCAGGACAAGAGGTGTCTATTGAGGAATTGATGAAATACCCATTGATTTTGAAGGAAGAAAATCGAACAGGCGGTTCCGAATTTGAACAGTGGCTCTTGCAAATTAATCATAGTATTGATAACTTTAAAATGGTACATTTAATTAATAATCTTCCTGTCATTAAAGAGATGGTGAAAAATAATATTGGGATTTCTTTCTTATATGAAACTTCAGTTCGGGAAGAATTATTAAATGGAAGTCTTGTTTCTATCCAAATAAAGAATTATGATGTAAAGAGGAAATTTAAATTTGTATATAGACAGTTTTCCAACTATAATGACGAGTATATGGACTTTTTTGAATTTTGCGAGGATCAAAGGAGGATTTTATGTTTATAGAGATACCCGAAAAGGTAGAATTCATTCTAAATCAGTTATTAGAGAATGGATTTGAGGCTTATGCAGTTGGTGGATGCGTAAGAGATGTATTGCTTGGTAGAGTACCAGGGGATTGGGACATCACAACTTCCGCGAAACCACAACAAGTAAAACAACTTTTTCGAAGAACAATTGATACGGGAATACAACATGGAACCGTAACGGTTATGTTAGAAAAAGAAGGATTTGAAGTAACCACATATCGTATTGATGGAGAGTATGAAGATAGTAGAAGACCAAAGAGCGTGGAGTTTACTACAAATTTAGTAGAAGATTTAAAACGTCGTGATTTTACGATTAATGCCATGGCATATAATCATGTAACAGGGATTGTGGATGAGTTTGGTGGAATTGAAGATTTAGAGAAAAAGCGAATTGTGTGTGTAGGGAATCCAAAAGAGCGTTTCCAAGAAGATGCCCTTCGTATGTTACGTGCCGTTCGTTTTTCAGGACAACTTGGATTTGAGATTGAAGAACATACAAAAGAGGCGATCACGGAATTAGCCCATACCATTCAAAATATTAGTGCAGAACGTATTCGTGTGGAGTTAGACAAGCTATTTTGCTCTAAGCATCCAGATCGTTTCTTGATTGCTTATGAGACAGGGATTACAAAGTATGTCATGCCAGAGTTTAATGAAATGATGAACACACCACAGAACAATCCGAATCATAAGGATAATGTAGGAATGCACTGTATAGAAGCTCTTCTCGCATTTCATAATACTGTTGCATGTAGCGAAGAATATAAGGAGATGCACTATCCGCATAAATTATATTCAGCATTGTGCTGGACGTTGTTATTACATGATGTAGGGAAACCATGTATGCGAACTGTAGACGAAGAAGGAATCGACCATTTCCATAAACATGATGTGGAAGGGGCAGATCGAGCAAGAAACATTTTAAGACGATTGAAGTTCGATAACTACACAGTAGATACAGTAACGCATTTAATTCGTTGGCATGATTATCGTTATGAACATGATTTAAAGTCTATTCGTCGTGCATTAAATAGAATAGGAAGAGATGCAATTTTCTCATTACTATTTGTTCAGTATTCTGATGTATTATCTCAAAGTATGTATCACAGAGAAGAAAAAATAGCACGTTTAGATGGGGCAAAAGAGCTGGTAAAGGAAGTATTTGAAAAGAACCAAGCGATTACATTAAAAGACCTTGCAGTAAATGGAACAGACTTGATAGAAGCAGGGATTCAGCCAGGAAAAGAAATGGGGGTTGTTCTACAATTTTTGTTAAATCAAGTGTTAGAAGATCCAGACTGCAACCAAAAGGAAATTTTATTAAACTACGCATTGAGTTTCAAGAAGTAGGAATGAAAGACAATTCTTAGTCATACTATTAAAAATAGACACCGGTTTACGGGTAATATTTTTAATAGGAGGGCTAAACGTGGACGATAGATATGATGAAGTCTTTCGACAGTATAATTTCAAGATTGAGAATATATATAGAGCCAGAGGGGCCCTTTTGCTGGAAACAGATAAAGGGGTAAAGTTATTTCGCTCCATAAAAAATTCTAAACCTAGAATTGAGTTTGAAAACAATATCTTATTGTTTTTAAAGGAGCAAGGCTACAAAAATATCGATCTCTATTATCCAAATCAGGATAATGAAATTATAAGTGAAGATAGCCAAGGTGAAAAGTATACAGTAAAAGATTGGTGCATAGGAGAAGAGTCAAATTTAAAAGACGCAGTTCAGGTGAAAAATGCAGCTAAAAATCTTGCTATTCTTCATAAGAAATTAAAAAGCGTATCTTTCGCCAAGGAGAGGCCATTCAACCAAAGCCAGGTATTACCAGGGCTATTTGAAAAACATAATAGGGAATTAAAACGTGTGAAAACATACATAATAGACAAAAAGCAGAAGAATGAATTTGAAGTACGCTTTTTAAATGTATATGACCGTTTTTATGAACAGGCAACTGAGGCGTTAAGACTATTAAAGAACTCGAAGTTCGATGAAATCATGAAACAAAGTATATCGGAAGGCACGATTATGCACGGAAGCTATACCTATCATAATATTGTCGTGACTAGTAATGGAATCTTTACAACCAACTTTGATAAGGCAGATGTAGGCTTACAAGTTTCAGATTTATATTATTTTATTCGTAAAGTAATGGAGAAAAATAATTGGGATGTGGAACTATGTAATATCATTTTAGATGAGTACCTTGCTCACAATGCCCTCGATAAGGGGGAACAGGAACTATTATATATTTTAATGCTATATCCAGAGAAGTTCTGGAAGGTTACCAATTATTATTACAATGGTAAGAAGTCGTGGATATCAGGAAGAACCATTCAAAAACTTGCTTGTATTCAGCAACAGGAGCAAATAAAAAATTTATTTTTGCAGAACTTAGAACGCTATTGTATAATGTAGGGAAAATATAGTATGTACTACCTAGGAGGAATTTGATGATTAACAAGGGTAAAAAATATCAAGCAATCATATATCTTTTGATTGGGCTATTTGTAATTGGATTGATATACTGTGGAGTACTTGTTAGTAAACATAACAATACGTATTCAGGTGGTGTCAATCAAAAACAGGATTCTGAAACACTAGAAGAAGAGTCAACTCGTTCCTTTATCGGTGTCGTAAAATCATTGGATAATGAGACTCAGAACATAAGTATACTAGGTGTGGAAAATCCCGTTGTGACCAATCTAAGATATACTGGTGGTACTGATATTAAAAATCAATACGGAAAAGTAATATCTATGAAAGCGATTTCATTAGGTGAAATTGTTTCATTTACTTATAATTTTAATACAAATAAGCTTTTGTCATTGCAGATTTATAAGGATGCATGGACTTATGAAAATGTAAAGAAAATGAAAATGGATCAAGGTAGACAGGTAATGCAACTTGGTTCTTCTCGTTATGGTTTTACAGACGATTTGTTGTATGTAGGAGATAATGAGATTATTGGCTTATCTGATTTAAGTGAAAAGGACCAACTTACTATAAAGGGTATCGGAGATACTGTTTATTCTATTATTGTGACCAAAGGGCATGGTGTCATGCGTTTCGTTAACTTTGAAGATTTTGTTGGAGGAACAGTTTATATTGGTAGTAGTACGTATCTACGTGTGCAAGACAAGATGAACGTAGTAATGCGTGAAGGTACTTATAAGCTTACCATGCAAAATGGAAACTTAATTGGTACAAAGGAAGTAACGGTAGAACGAGGAAAAGAAGTTACAGTGGATATGGGTGAATTCCATTTGGAAAAAGCGCAGGTAGGGGAAATTACATTCCATATCTCACCTTATGGTGCAGATTTATCTGTAAATGGAACGGAAACTGACTATTCACATCCTGTTGTATTAAACTATGGAACGCATAAGATAAATGTAACACTTAATGGGTATAAAAGTTTTTCTGGACTATTAACAGTAGGGCAATCCGAACAGGTAATTGAAGTGAATTTAGTTCCAGATACTTCGGATGAAGATAGTACAGGTGGGGATAATGTAACAACGGATCCATCTGATGATGACGATGATATCGGAGATGTTGTGTTAGATTGGGATTCCGATAGCACAGATGAAGCAAATAATAACACATCTGCTTCTCCAACAACATCCTCCAAACCTACCACAAGTGCGTCACCTTCTTCATCACCAAGTAGTTCTCCATCTGCATCCCCTGAAAATGAAATTGATACCGACCACAAGATTACAGTATCAGCACCAGTGGATGTTGAGGTTTATTTAGATGATGCTTATAAAGGCATTGCACCAATCAGTTTTACGAAAGTTCTTGGAAGTCATAAAATTACCCTGAAAAAAGAGGGATATGTAACCAAGGAATACACAATTCACGTAGAAAATGATAAAGACAATGTATTCTATACATTTTCAGAGTTAGAAAAGGGAAAAGAGTAAGAATTAGAGTGGAATCATATATAGGAGGTTATCTAGTATGAAAAAGGTAGTTGCTATGCTCCTTGCCATAATGTGTATAACACTATTAGGCGGGTGCAAATCTGAAACTGCCAAAGATGAAAAATTGAAAGATTTAGAGTTTACGGTTGTGGAAGCGGTTGATGAACCAGAGCAACTTAAGACAATGATCGAAGAAAAGAAGATTCAGCCAATGAAACTTTCCTATAGCGATGGTGAATTCTTATATGTTGTTGCAGGTTACGGTGAGCAACAATCAGGTGGATTCAGTATCCAAGTAAATGAATTTTACGAGACAGCAAATGCAATCTATATTGATACAACTTTAATTGGTCCGGGTGAAGGTGATGTAGTCACACAGGCACTAACGTATCCATATGTAGTGATAAAAACCGAATATATTGACAAACCAATTGTTTATAATTGATAAAATATTTATAAACAAAGGAAAAGTCCATAAGTATTATTTTATATATTTATGGACTTTTTATTGTTCTAACGTTGCATTTTATATATTAGTGTTTTATATTAGGATATTAAGATTGAATTGTATTAAATTTAGAGGTAAAAAATATGAAAAAAAAGCAGGTACGGGGGGCTATTTTTTATATTGTTTGTTTTGTGATTCTAATTCTAGTTATGAATTGGAGTACAGTTGGGGAAAATATGTATCTAGGTTCCCATGATGTTTCTATTGAAAGTTATGGGTGGAATTTAACCGTCAACGAAGAAGAGAGAGGAAAAATTGCACTGCCACTAGAATTAAGGGAAGAAAAAAAAGTGGAGATTGCAATTGAGAAAGAAATAAGGTTTTCAGGGGAAGGGGAACAATACATCTGTTTTCGCTCTACACAAAATGCAGTTAAAGTATATCTTGATGATAATCAGGTCTATTCCTATGACAATTCAGGGGAATATTCGTTTAGTAAATCACCAGGAAGTGTGTGGAATTTTATTAAGCTACCAGCAACCCAGGAAAGTTATAAGATAAAAATTGTATTATCATCACCATATAAAATGTTCTCAGGTCTTGTAATGCCAGTTTATACTGGAGATGAGGCAGCTATATATACATATTTGTTAAGAAAATATGCTCCAAACTTCTTATTAGGATTTGTTTACGTGCTGATTTCTCTATTTGTGCTTTTTAGTAATTTATCATTTAGAAAGACGAAGATGACAAGTGGTTTTGCACTGTCAATTATGATATTTCATCTGGGAATATGGTTTCTAATTGAGTCTAAGCTCGATCAGTTTATATTTGATAAGCCATATTTATTTACACAATTAAAGGTTATATTGGTCGTAACGTTTCCAGCTGTATTTCTTTATTATATTTGTTCACTGGATCAATATAAAAAGGATTTATATTTAGAGTGGTGTTTTCGAGGTACTTTAATCTGCGCAGCAGTATTTGGTGCATGCGATTTGCAACAATTGTGGGATTCTGTTGAAATGGTACCACTTTTAGGGATATTTTATTTGCTTATTATATTTGGCTTACTTAAAAATATCTTTATATATTGTTGGAAAAAGCGAAATATAAGAGCGATTCGTTTACAAGATATTAGTTTGATATGTGTGGCAGTAGCAGCACTTCATGATATGGTGTATAAGTATTTTAGTACCGATCTTCCAAATGGAAAATGGTTTTTCACTGCAGTTTTTATTTTCATATTAATCATATTCGATAATTTTAGGAACGAGTATATGGAGTTGTATATTATGCAAGTGGAAGAAAAGAAGTATCGGGAACTTGCTTATAAAGATGTGCTTACGGGGATGGCCAATCGAACTGCATTTGAAGAAAAGATGCAGCAGATTCGAACTGGAAATATGGGAAGTAAGGAAATTAATGTGGTAATTATTGATATTAACAACTTAAAAAGTATCAATGATACACTGGGACATAAGATGGGCGATAAGGCAATTATACAAGTTGGCAAAGCGATACAGTCTTATTTATCCAAATATGGTACCTGTTATCGAATTGGTGGCGATGAATTTTGCATTATTATTCATAAAATTCGAGGAATTAAGTTAAAATATATATTAGACAAATTAGCACATGATATTATGAGTGAGGATTTTGTAGATGGCTTCCAACTATCGATTGCTTGTGGGTTTCAAGAATATAATGCGGAAACAGGCGGAACAATTGATGATGCACTGACAAAAGCAGATAAAAAAATGTACAGTTGCAAGCAAGATATGAAGAAAAATGTGAAAAAACAAGTTGACAGAAATTAACACTTGTACTATAATTAGATGGAAAAAATTTGTATTTTTTAAGTAACCGATGTTTAGCATTTATATATGTTGGAGGTTAGTAAATGAAACAATTGGATTTAAATAGTGTACGTCGTGCAGTTGGAAACCATGTAGGAAGTCGAGTTAAGATTCGCTCTAACAGAGGACGTCATAGAGTTGAAATAGCCGAAGGAATTATTTCAGAAACATATCCGAGTATTTTTACTATACAGCTTGTAGATTGTGTTGACGAAGGTACTAAAACCATGTCAGTAAGTTATGCTGATATTTTGACAAAAGAAGTTCAATTAATGTTATGTAGTTAATTTGTAATAAATCCCTCCTTGCCTGAATATTTATAGTATATAAGGCAAGGAGGGATTTTTTGTGGAATTGGTAAAGAGAAACGTCCATATGAATAAATTGAAGTGCAAAACCAACGTGCAATTAACTATGGACGACGATTTCAATGTACCAGATGTAAAACCGGACATTGAGCAGATTATAAAGGACCAGGCAACGATCGTAATGCATGACGTTAAAGCGATGAATGGCAAGGTTGCAGTAAAGGGCTCGCTTCTATTTAATATTTTATATATTTGTGACGGCTCTACTAGACCAATACATAATATCACTGGCGAGCTTCCATTTGAAGAGATTATCAATATGGACGAAACATGCTCGGAGGACGTTATTGTCGTGAAATGGGATATTGAGGATTTGACAACTAGCCTCATTAATTCAAGGAAAATCAGTGTGAAGACGATTGTTGGATTCACATTCATTTCCGAAGACAGTTATGACGAAGAAACTGCGGTTTCCATCAATGGTGATCAGAATTGTCAGAAGCAGTACAAAAATTTGAATATTACGCAGCTTATGACCAATAAGAAAGATACGGTTCGTATCAAAGATGAAATTCATATTCCGAATGGAAAGAAGAATATCTATGAGATTCTCTATGATGAAATGGATATTCGTGAGTTGGAAACAAGAGTATTAGAAGATAAAATTAATATCCGTGGCATCTTATTAATCTTTATTTTATATTCAGGAGATGCAGAGGAACAGATGCCACAGTACTTTGAGACAGAAGTGCCATTTAACAGCTTTATAGACTGTAACGGATGTCGAGATGATATGATTTCCAATATCGCAGTCAATATGGCAGGAAAGGATCTACAGATTAAATCGGATGATGATGGAGAAGAACGTGTCGTAAGTTGTGACGTTGTTCTTGAATTGGATATGAAAGTCTATGAAGATGAAGAATTAGAGATTTTAAGTGACTGTTATTCAACATCAGAAGAGGTACTTCCTGTTACCAAGATGGCGTATTTTGAACAATTACTTGGTAAAAATAATAGCAAGTTACGTGTGACGGACCGTGTAAATGTTGGTTCTGGTCAGCCTAGTATTTTGCAGATTTGTAATGCAAGTGGAAATGTAAGAATTGACGATCAAGTGTTGGTGGATGGTGGCGTTGAAGTAGAAGGTGTTGTAGATGTGCAGATTCTTTATGTATCAGAGGATGATAATAAACCAATCGGCGCGGCAAAAGGTGTAATTCCATTTTCACAGTTGATTGAGATACGTGGATTAGATGAAAATTGTCTCTATCAGATTACACCAAGTGTAGAGCAAATTAGTGTGATTATGTTAGATAGTGAAGAGGTGGAAATCAAAGCGACCTTGAATCTAGATACGATTGCATTTGTAAAAATCAATGAGCCAATTATCGTAGGCATCGAAGAACGACCATGCGATATGCAGAAACTTCAGAACTTGCCAAGTATGGTTGGTTACATTGTGAAGAATGAGGATAGCTTGTGGAATATAGCGAAACAATTCCAAACTACTGTGGATAGTATTATGTCTATGAATAATTTGGAGTCAGATAAGGTTAATGCAGGGGATAAGTTACTTTTAATCAAAAAAGTGGACTCCATTTAAGTTTATATTAGGAAGAATTAGTCCTACAAAAAGTCGCCACTCTTCTAAGATAAGAAGAGTGGCGACTTTTTCTGTTGAACAAATTTTATTCTTTGTCATTGATATCAATTTTCTTACCAACGTATGTTGCTTGATTATAAATATGTTCTTTAATATGTTGTCTAGCGGATTCTACATCGTGATTGCGAATATCATTTTCAATGGTTTTATGTTCTAACAGCAATCTATCGTGGCTAGTTTCATCTTTTAAGTATTCTAAGCGATATCGGAACATTTGCTCACGAAGGTTATTTAACAACTGGATTAAACGACGATTTCCAGTTGATTCAAAGATAATATCGTGAAATTCCACATCTTTTTCTGCAAGTATCTGTAAGTTGTTTGTATCACATGCATGTTCAAAATCTCTTAAAACATCATGCAGTTTCTTTAACTCGCTTCCAGTGATTCTAGTACAAGCCAACTCAACAGCTAACTCTTCTAAGGAACAACGGACTTCAAGAACATCTTCTAAGTCTTGTTTTGTAATTTGCGCTACGGCAGCACCACGACGTGGGATCATAACCACAAGTCCTTCTAATTCAAGCATACGAATGGCTTCTCGTATTGGAGTCCGACTTACACCAAGCTGTTTGGCAAGTTTGATTTCCATTAAGCGTTCGCCAGGTTTTAAATCTCCATGTAAAATGGCCTGTCTAAGCGTGTTAAATACAACATCTCGTAGTGGTAAATATTCATTCATTTCTATCTGTAGGTGATCGTCCATAGTAACCTCCCTTTATCACATGTTGTTAATCGGCTTTGTGACGTATGTTCTGTAAGATGGATAGTTTAGTTTAAAAAATGCTGCGGCATCATGAATTGCGTCTTCGTTATCATAGATGCCGAAGACAGTTGGACCACTTCCACTCATAAGAGAAGAAATAGCACCATTTTCTATCATAAGCTGTTTTATAGAAGAGATTACAGGATAGGCTTCTTCTGTAACGCTTTCTAGTACATTGCCCATATTATTTGCCATCGCATAAACATCACCGGCATGAATAGCATCTACGATGACATCAATATCTGGATGTGTTTCTAATTCATCTAGTTTTAAATTTTCATAGACAAATTTCGTAGAAACATGGATAGGTGGTTTTACGATAAGGATATAACAAGGCATGATAGGTGTAAGAGGTGTAAGAACCTCACCGATTCCTTCGGAAAGAGCTGTTCCCTTCAAAATGCAATAAGGAACATCTGCACCTAACGTAACTGCGCGCTTCATTAAATCTTCTTTACTAAGTCCTAGAGAAAACATAGTATTTAGTAATTCAAGGGTAGTGGCAGCATCTGTACTTCCCCCTGCCATTCCAGCTGCAACAGGAATGTGCTTTTCTAACTTGATAGCTAGTCCATCTTGGATGGAAAATTCATCTTTTAGTAGTTTCGCAGCTTTATACACAATATTGTTATCATTTGTAGGCAGGAAACTTAGGTTAGTTTCTAACTCAATATCGGAAGAGTCTTCTAATCTAGTGATTGTGATGCGATCATACAAGGAAACTGTCTGCATAATCATTTTTACTTCATGATATCCGTCACTTCTTTTCCTTAATACATCTAGTCCGATATTAATTTTTCCATATGCTTTTCCTTGTAAAGTTGAAATCATAACTCGCCCTCGAATCTTCACGTATTTTGTATACACATTATACAGTGAAAATTACTTTTTTGCAACTAATGTATAGATTTCTTTTCCTTGGAAATACTTTTAATGTGAAAAGTGCTGAGACGGGTTTGGATACCTATATAAATAGAGGGAGGATATGAGAAAATGAGAAGAAGGAAACGAAATCATGTAGGTGTAATAATTTTATTAGGAGTAAGTCTATTTGGGCTTTTATTGACAGCTGTACATAAGAAAGAAGTAAGACCAGAGGTGCAAAAAGGAATTGCGGATGAAGTAATTCGGTTTCATGTGATTGCAAATAGTGATGCTCCAATTGATCAATCGGTAAAGTTAGAGGTTAAGGATAAGGTAGTTAAGTATATGCAAGGAAAGTTAAAAGATGCGGATACAAAGGAAGAGGCAAAGGTGATTATGAAGGAAGAGATTCCGGCAATTAAGGAGATTGCGAAGAAGACAGTTAAGGCAGAAGGATATGATTACGATTGTGATGCCGTGTATCATACAAGGGAGTTCCCCATGAAGGTGTATGGGGATTTGACATTTCCATCTGGGAAATATGAGGCATTAGATGTTGTGCTTGGAAATGCAGAGGGGAAAAACTGGTGGTGTGTAATGTTTCCCACATTGTGCTTTGTAGATGGGACATATGCTGTGGTGCCAGATGAATCGAAGGAACAGTTGAAGGATGTGTTGACGGAAGAAGAGTATGAGGCAATTGCGGATGAGGAAGATGTAGAGGTTGAGTATGAGCTTAAGGTTGTGGAATGGTTTGGAGTTGCGAAGGAGAAGGTACAGGAGGTTGTGAGGTATATTTGGTGATAGGATTAGGTTTAATCAACTAACTAAGGATAAAGATATATGATTTCGAATTGTAGATGTCGATGATATTAGTAATGGGATTTATATTTCCTATTACTATGAATTAGGGGATTGATTAAGCTATTGAAAATAGAAAGTGTTCTATGTGATTTGAGTAGTCATAGAGCACTTTAGAATGGAGAGTGTACATGAATATTAATTCAATTTCAAGCAGTTGTTTAGGTCAAAATATTACAGTTCAAGACAATACTATTAAGGAACAATCAACCAAGGGAGCTAATAATTCCAGCATGGATATAGTAGAAATTTCTTCGTCAGAGGATAGAGTATTTCCATGTGAGAATTATAATAATATTATGGCTATTTCAAAGGATAAGATTGAGAATATAAAATATTCCTTTGGACTAAAAATTGAAGACATTGGATACGATGCCATGCGAAAATATAGTGGGGGAGAGATTTCAAAAGAAGAATTAAAGGATATTTTTGACGAGTGTTGTGACATGTATCTTGATATGTTAAATCAAACAGGCGTAAACTCTGATACTGAGATTTCAAAAGAAAAAGCTGTTATGTATACTTATGGAATATTTCAATATTATAATTGTATGTGTTCAGTTGATAAGTGCATCTCCATGGCAAGAGAAATTGCAAAAGACTATGGATATATAGAGAAAGAACGTGAAGATTTTGTTTACTATGATGCTGATATTTACTACGAGTATAAAGAAAATAAGGAAACACTTGCAGATTTTGTAGGAAATATGTTCTCAACTTATGGACTTGACAAACTAAATGTAGAAGACAAAATAAAAGAAGCAGAAGATAATTCATACAAAGCCAACGGTGGAATTACATTTCATGGGCAATGGTCGATAGGCTATGCAAGAAATGGATTAAATATATGTAGTATGACACAAATCAATGATGAGCCACCAAAAGGATTTAAGATGTTTTATAAACAGAAGGAAAATGCTTCTATCGTAGATGAAAGTGGAACAATTACTTTGGATTCTCAAAAAGGAGTTTTACTCATTTGGTCAGATGATAAAGTGAGAAAAATAGATGTTCCATTTAATAATTCAACAAATTTAGGTGAATTAGCAGAATTTTTTAATGCAGGAGAACTTTATAATAAGATGTCAGATGTAGATCAAATGTTGATGAGCTTCTTAAATCATTTTAATATTTATACCAGAACATATTCTTTTCTAGAATACTCATTATAGTACATATAATATCTAAGCAATGACACTTTTTTCGCTTTACAAGTAATAACATTTCAAAAGGAGAATGGAAATGGTTGGATGATTTCGATGAAAAGAGTAGAATCTCATCTTTGACAGTTTGGAAATAAAAGACCTCTGAATCACTCTAAAATAGAGCGATTCAGAGGTTTTTCTTTTTGTGACAGACTTTAGTATTTTATTTTCTACCTTCACTTTCTTTTTGGATTGTTTTCATTTCACTTTTGGTAATGAACAGGAAGTCTGTTTGAAAACCACAACACTGATGTAGAGTATATGTAAGTTTTGTACGTTGAAACAAAGAAATAAATCCTTGTTCGGCTATGTTTGAAAAATTCATTTCTAAAACAAGGAGGTAGCTCAGTATGAGTAAAAGAAAAAATTCAACAAAAGAAGAACGAGAAAAATGTATCCAAGATTTCCTTGCAAGTGGGAGTACTCAACGAACTTGGTGTGAAGAAAACCATGTTAGTCTTGCAACTTTTAAAACATGGCATGCAGAGTATAAATTAAACCATCAGGAAACAAAGTTTATCCCTCTTTCTGCAAAAAACAAATCAGATCCTTCCTACATACCAAAACCACAAGAAATATTGATTGAAATCGGTGCCTGTAAAATCCATATCTCAGAACAAGCAGGGCTCCAGCTGATTATGCAAGCAATAAGGGCGGTGAATGAATCTGATTAGAAGATTTTCAAAATCTTATTCATGCACTTGGCGTTAGGTAAAAAATAAAACGTTGTGAAGTTTGGTGTTTCGTCTGAAAAAACAGATGAAAATCAGATTACTCTTTATGATTATCAGCAAGGGCGAAGTGGATCCCATGCGAAATCATTTTTGAAAAACTGGAAAGGCGAGTATCTTCATTGTGATGGTTACAGCGGCTATAAGCAACTGGAAGGCGTTATACTGTGCGGTTGTTTGGTCCATGCCAGACGAAAGTTCCATGAAGCATGGAAAGTAAATGACAGCAACGAAGATGCAAAACGTGGAGAAAACTTTATACAAAAGCTGTTTGCAATTGAAAGCAAAGCAGATAAACTTGGATATTCGGTCGAGGAAAGATTGAAATTAAGGCAGACAGAATCCAAGAGAGTACTGGATGAATTTTACCAATGGATTGAAGTAACAGCACAGAAAACCTTGCCACAAAGTTTACTTGGCAAGGCTATTACTTATGCTCAAAATCAAAAAGAGTACTTATGTAATTTCTTGAAAGATGGACGAATCCAGTTAAGTAATAATCTAGCAGAGCAATCTGTAAAGCCATTTGTGATTGGACGCAAAAATTGGCTGTTTGCGAATACACCAAATGGAGCAACGGCATCGTCATTGATATATAGTATCATTCAGACTGCGATTGCGAATGATTTGAAGCCATTGTCTTATTTGGAATTTATATTTGAACAGATACAGTTGACAAAGGACTTGAAGATGGAAGAACTGTTGCCGTGGTCAGAGAAGATACCAGAATGCTGTAAAAATTCAAAGACATGTTCAAACCAGTAAGCTTATTATACTGGTTGACATGTCTTTTTTGAATGCGTTGTTGAGTTGACGCTTACGTATATACTGCATATTCTCAATTAAACAAAATAAAACACCCACAAAATGTGGGTGCTTTCAAAAATCACTATATCCTATTGTAATGAAACCAATAGGTCTCAGGCGAGTATACCTGGTAAAGCAAATTACAAAATACAAAATAGTATTTTACTTACACCACATACTCTATCATATTTACATTATATTATATGCAATTATTATTGTCAATAACCCATTGTCGCCAATAAATTTTTTTTCATTCTTTTCATATCTATACTATCAACATTACATATTAACTGACGTATTCTTACTACATCAATACATCGAATATCTTGAAATTTAACCATTGAGTCAGCATCTAAATCAGGATAATCGCTCTTTTTCAACAGATACTCACTATCATAAAATGGTTTTCCGTTTGGCTTTAGTTTAAATTTTGTGCTCAAAGGAACAACAACAACTGTATGATCTCGATTCATACTATTAGGTGTAATTACTAATACAGGGCGAGTCTTATTTTTTTCACCGCCAATATTAGCTACCCCTAGTTCTGCATAAAAAATACCTGCTCTGTATACTTGTTTTATTGGGGGCTTTCTTCCCGTACCACCCATTCGTATATAATTTCTGTCTCTCCTATTTATTAGCATCGCTTTTTCTTCTATAAGCTGAATTTTTCTTGCTAGCCAAACTCCTGCATCTCTTACATTAGTATTTTTATTCCATGCCATAATATGTATTCCCCTTTATGTAGATAAAACCGTTAATCACAACAAACTTTTCTTAAAGATAAATTGATTTCTTAAAACAATTATTGAAAAACTTCATCAGTATATTTTATATAATCGTATGCACATAATAACTATTTAAGCAACCCATCCCAAGTATATGAGTTTTTTTAATATCTTAAACTCACTCCTGTTCCAATAAATAATACAGGATAGTTCTTAAATCGAGCAATAAACTCACCTATATTCATGTAGTACACATTCCCACTCTACAATTTTCTTTATTATACCACAATGGTTTGTCAATTAAAACAATATTTAGGAGCATACTACTACTAGGCTATTTCTATCTTGTCTAGTGTATCAGTAATTATTGAAATATAATTATAACTTTTCAAACAACATGTCACATTCTCCTCCAAGAACATCAAGTGCTCTGTAAACGTCATGTAGCTCGTAAGAAAGAGCTTCTAAAAGTTCTGCAAGTGTTCCTAGCTTTGGTACAATAGTGGATGTGGTACTACCATTACTTTTGACATAATTTTTGCGGTATAAAAAGATTCTGCATTTTTCGCTTTACAAGTAATAACATTTCAAAAGGAACATGGAAATAGTTGAATAATTTCAATAGAAAGAGTAGAATGAAAGGAACTTAAACTTATTGGGAGGTCTTTTTTTATGTCACTAAATGCACCAATAGGGGTATTTGATTCTGGAGTAGGTGGGTTAACAGTTGCCAGAGAGATTATGAGACAGATGCCACAAGAGCAGATTATATATTTTGGTGATACAGCAAGGGTGCCATATGGTAGTAAATCGAAAGAGACGATTATTACATTTTCCAGGCAGATTGCTAAATTTTTATTAACGAAAGATGTAAAGGCGATCGTGATTGCGTGTAATACAGCGAGTGCTTTTGCTTTAGAAACAATTCAGAAGGAACTTCCGATTCCAGTGTTTGGTGTAGTTCGACCAGGTGCTATTACCGCAGCAAATTCAACGAAAAATGGTCGTATTGGTGTCATTGGTACCCAAGGAACGATCAACAGTGGAATGTATTCACATATATTAGCTGAAATGAATCCGAATTTACAAGTATACGAAAAGGCATGTCCACTTTTTGTGCCATTGATTGAGGAAGGTTGGCTTTATGATTCCGTTACCATCGAGATTGCAGAGCGATATTTAAATGAACTGCAAGGATATGACATAGATACTTTAGTAATGGGATGTACTCATTATCCATTGCTTCGTCATACGGTGCGCAAGGTTGTGGGACCAGATGTAGAACTTGTAAATCCGGCATTTGAAACTGCGAAACAGGTAAAAAATGTATTGTTAGAGAAAGGGTTAGAATGTTCTGAACAGATGCCAAATCACAAGTTTTTTGTAAGTGATGGTGCGGAAAAATTTAAGGCATTTGCCAATACCATTTTACCATGTGATGTAGAAGAAGCAAAAGGTATAAACATTGAACAATATTGAAAAGATGAGGATGAAATATGACAAAAGATGTTTTAATTTCAATTAAGGGACTCCAATTTGAATCAGGAAATGATGAAGCAGTGGAAATGATTGCGCCAGGCGAATACTATCTTAGAAATGGGAAGCACTATGTGTTATATGAGGAAATCATGGAAGGTGCGGAAGGAGACCACGACATCTCCAAGAATACTGTTAAGATTGCTAATAATCAAGTGGAGATATTAAAAAAAGGTGGTTCCAACGTACACATGGTGTTTGTTGAGAATCAAAAGAATATGACGTATTACACAACTCCATTTGGACAACTTCTAATTGGCATTTTCACTAACTATGTAGAAGTGAAGGAAAAAGAAGAAGTGATTGAAGTAAAGTTAAAATATGAACTAGAAATTAACCAGACATTTGTTTCTGACTGTGAGATTACCATATTAATTATGTCTAAGGATGGACAGAAAGTATTTTAAAAAAGTGATCCAGTAGAACAATCCCTTTCGTAATAAATTACCAAAAGAAAGTAGATAAAAATTTGTCTTTTAGGTAAATATCCATTACGATAAGGGATTTTTTGTGTAGACATTTTGCACAAAATTAATTGGTTATATTGTATATGAGAAATACAGAAATGCTTCTAATTTTATTAAATCATATAGTTTCTTTTTACATTTTTTTTTGCAAAGGCTTAAAAAATACAACTAATTATAGATTTTATACCACGAATTATAGTTTGGTGACAAAATACGACACGAAATACAAATATTGTGCTAAAATCGATAATAGCAAGTGAAAAGAGACAAAAAGTAAAAAGTAAATACGGATAATAATATAGACCCTTGGAATTAAGCAGTAGGTATATTCTAAGGGTTTAATTATTTTTCAAATGAAAGGTATGTGATTATTATGAAGATGTTGGAAAAAACAATGAACGCTTATCTTGAAGAACAATTTGAAAAATACCCGGAAAACAGAGCTCTTACTTATCCTGAAGGAAACATTTCTTATACCTACAAAGAAATGTCCGACAGAATTAATTTACTTGCAAAAGGTCTTATCGCCAATGGGGTGAAAAAAGAAACACATGTATCTTTATTAGCTCCAAGTTGTCCAGACTGGATTATGTACTATTTAGCACTTACAAAAATCGGTGCAATTCCAGTTTGTTTAAATGATAAGAATACACAATCCGATCTAGAATATCTCTTAGACCACTCCGATAGCTATGGAGTAATCGTATCCAAAGAATCTGTAAAGGAAGTAGATACAGAAACATTATTTGCACCTTTACAAAAAGTAATCTATATGGAAAAAATCGATTCTACAGATTCCAAAACATTAGATACAGAAACAATTGAACAACAAGCTGCCTCTGTAACAGATGATACATTAGCTGCTTATCAGGCAAAAACAAAGTTTGATGATATCTTAATGTTCCTTTATACATCAGGAACTACTGGCAGACCAAAAGCAGTTATGTCTGTACATAATAGAATGTTAACAAATATCTTAGTATATCTTGAAAACTTCCAATATACAGAAGAGGATAGAGTATTTTCAGCACTACCTTTATATCATGTAATGGGATGTTTATTTACATCAATGTTAACTTTTATGGCAGGTGGAACATTAGTTTTAGTAAGTAGATTTAAAACAAAAAATGCACTTCAAATCATTCAAGATGAAAAGTGTACTAGTTTCCACGGCGTACCAACTATGTATCAATATATGTTGAACTACGCAAAAGATTATGATGTAACATCCTTGAAAAAGGGTATGATCGCTGGTGCTTATTGTGCGCCTGAAACAATGACAGAGATTCAAAAAGGTTTAGGAGTAAAATATTTATTCCCTGCTTATGGTCAATCTGAAGGTGTTGGATTTACGCAGATCAGAATGACAGATAGAAATAAAAAGAGAATCTCTACAGTTGGTAAAGCTGTTGATGGTGTAGAATTAAAAATTATTGATGACGAAGGTAATAAGCTTCCAGTAGGTGCTGTGGGAGAGGTTGTTGCCTACATGCCTTATCGTATGGCTGGATATTATAAGAATCCAGAAGCAACAGCAGAAACAATACGCGATGGTTGGATTTATACTGGAGACCTTGGTGTATTAGACCGTGAAGGTTACTTAACAATCAAAGGTAGAAAGAAAGAATTGATCATTCGTGGTGGTGAAAATATCTCACCAGTAGATATTGAAGATGCAATTCGTGCTTATGCAATGGTGGATGATGTTGCAGTAGTAGGTGTTCCAGATAAAGTATTAGGAGAAGAAATCTGTGCATATATCCAAATGAAGCCATTTGCAAACTATATTGAAGAAGAAGTTGTTGACTTCATCAGAGATAGCTTACCAAAATTCAAATTCCCTAAATATATTAAGTTCATCGATCAAATGCCACTAAATGCAAGTGGAAAGATCTTAAAGAGAGAATTACAAGCTATGTTCAATGAAGAACAAGAACAAGGAAGAATGGCAAGATAATGTATTATGGAATTTAGTGTGGAACTCATACTTTATTCACTGGCGGGTGAGTGAATTCGACTGCGCTTGCTCGTCAGTATAAAAACTCCTCCCTAATATAGATAATCTACAAAAGGAAGTAGTCTTTTGGCTGCCTCCTTTTGTGCATTATAATGAAAAAAGAGGCGTAAGTTGAGATAAAAATAGTAATTTACAACCTTTTTGTATAAAGTGTATAATATAATTGTAGCAGTTTTGAAAGTGCTTACATAATAATTGAATAAGGAGGATACGGTATGTTTAGCAAAACAACCAATCAAAAGGGGAGTAGGAAGCGGTTTCTTACGAACTGTATGGCACTTGTAATGGGGATTATGATGGTAATTACCTTATTACCTGCACAGTGGATGGGAGGCTCTGACATAGTTAAGGCGGCGGCTTTATCTACATCTAGAGTATCCGTACATGATCCGTCTATTGTAAAGGAAAATGGAAAATACTATGTATTTGGTTCCCACATGTCCAATGCAGTTTCATCGAACCTAACTTCATGGAGTAGCATGACAACCAATATCAACTCAAACTATGCCAGTATATTTGCAAAGAATGGGACATGGTCCGCACATGGTAGTAGCTCCTATGATATTAGTGGTAACCTTTGGGCACCTGATGTGATTTACAATAAATCCATGAAGAAATGGTGTATGTACATGAGTGTAAATGGTGACAATTTCTACTCATCTATCGCTATGGCGACAGCAGACAGCATCACAGGTCCATATACATATGCAGGAACCATTGTTTACTCTGGCTTTCTAAATTCTTCTCAAGCAAGTGAGACAGACTATAAGAAAGTAATGGGAACAACATCTGTGGCAAGTCGTTATTTGTCCAATGGTGCATGGAATTCTTCCTACGGTCCAAATGCAATCGATCCATGTGTACTATACGATAAAGACGGTAACTTGTGGATGGCTTATGGCTCTTGGTTTGGTGGATTATTCTTATTAAAATTAGATTCTTCTACTGGACTTAGAGATTACTCCTATACATACTCCACAACAACAAACTCTTCTGACCAATACTTTGGTAAGAAAATCTCTGGTGGATACGGTTCCACAGGAGAAGGTTCTTATATCGTGTGGGATGAAGAAACAGAGTATTATTATTTATATGAATCCTATTGTGGGTTAGATGCAACGGACGGTTTCAGTGGATATCACATTCGATTATTCCGTTCCAAAGATATCACAGGTCCTTATACAGATGCCAAAGGAAATTCTGCCATCTGTACAAGCGCTAGTGATGATAAGTCACAAAAGGGAATTAAGTTATTTGGTAACTATGATTTTAGTTCTTTCAATTCTGTAGCAAGTGGAGAGTTAAACTATGACGGATATATGTCAGGTGGACATAACTCTGCATTTATCGATGATGATGGGCAGCGTTATCTTGTATATCATACAAGATTCAATACAGGAAATGAATATCATCAAGTTCGTGTACATCAACAATTCTTAAATGAAGATGGATGGCCAGTAACAGCAGTTTACGAACATTTAGGAAGTAAGATTTCCTCTAGCGGATATTCTTCTAGTGATATTGTCGGTACATATGATTTAGTAAATCACCAATTAGATGCAACAACACAGTATACAGGAATGCTTCCAATACAAACTGTACAATTGAATTCAGATGGCTCAATCACAGGTGATTATACAGGAACATGGACACAGAAATCAGGAAGTTACTTATGTACCATGGTGATCAATGGTGTTACTTACAAAGGCGTGTTCTTCAAACAATATGATGAATCCGCTTCACACGCAGAAACTATGACATTCTCCCTAATTGGAGCAAATAATAAATCCATCTGGGGTTCCAAAACATCCAACGCATCTTCAAGTGCAGGTGCATCTAGTTTAGACGGCATTTACTATATCAAAAACTGTAGCAGTGGCTTATACCTAGATGTTGAAAATGGAAGCAGTGAAGACGGCGCAAACATTCAACAATGGTATTACAATGGATACGATGCACAGAAATTTAAATTAGTATCCGATGGTTCTGGATATTACTACATATTAACTGGTGCATCAGGCTATTCTAGTTGTATTGACGTTGAAAATGGAAGTGCTGATGATGGTGCGAATATCATGCAATGGACTTATTGGGGCGGCGATATGCAGAAGTTCCAGATTAAAGAAGTGAATAGCGGTGAGTATGCATTTTTAACAAAGGCATCTAGTGGTAGTGGTTGTATGGATTTATATGAAATTAGTTCTGATGCAGGTGCAAATATCAACCAATGGACTTACTGGGGTGGAAGTGGACAGCTTTGGAAGTTAGAAAAGGCTTCATCATCTTCTTCTAGTACATCAACATCTTATGATTGGAATTTTAGTGACTCTGCATTTAAGAGTTTAGGAACTATTTCATCTAATAAAACAGTAAATAATCTTACATTAGTTGCAACAAGTTCAAAAACAATGTCTGTGAAATCTGCTTCTAGTGGAAATTATACACACTGTCTTGCATTAGGCGGTTCGGGTTCAACATCATATCGAGCATTGAAGTTTAGTGTAAATGGTGCTTGTACAATCAAAGTAACTGGAAAGAGTTCAGGTTCCTCTACTAGATATCTAGCAATTACAGATGCAAGTGGAAATGAACTTGGAACAATTACATGTAATTCTAGTGTAGCAACAGAAAGTTTTACATACTCTGGTAGTGCGGGTGAGCTTTATATTTATTCCAAAGGTAGTGGGATTAATTTATATGAAGTTAGCGTAAGTTAAAATATTTATAGGTAAATAAAAAAGATATCATCTTCTTGTAGTTTTTCAAGAGAATGATATCTTTTTTGAAGTTTATCTCAACTTATTTACTTTTCTTTTTTCCGCCATCTAATTCAGCAGCAGCAGCATTGGCTTTCTTCTGAGCCTTTAAAGCTAACTTCTTAAAGAAGCCTTTCTTTTCAACTGGTGCTTTTTCAAGTCCACCACGGATACCTTTTACATCCATGATATAAATACCACTGATAGTAGCCTTTACTTCCTTCTTTACAGGAACTTGGTCAAAGATTTTTTCATCACAGATCATAGATAAAATCTTTGGTCCAACTTTTGCCTTAACGATTGGAAGTTTGGATCTACGCATATATTTTGGAGTCTGCTCAATTACCATTTGAGGAAGACCAGATTCTGTAATCTTCATACGTTTCTTATCAATGATAAGCATTGAAACAACTTGTGAACTTGCTTGCATCTGAGTTTGAGCATCTTCTTGACGCTTTTGAAGCTTTGTGCCGAAACGATAAAGTAAAAATAAAACGACACAGATAACTGCGATTGCAATTAAAGTACCAATAGCCCAACCGCTGATTGCCATTGCTAACATAGGTAATTCATAGTAATACATAAGACTATGTACCTCCTTATTGATAATATACATTTGTGTAACTGATTTATTTTATCATACCAGAATTCAGTTTATCAAGATTTTCTTGTATGATTTTCTGGGCATAAGAGCCAATGAATTTTTTCTCATCCTTTGAAAGTTGGTCCATATAAATTGGTTCGCCAAACATGATAGTAACATTGGCATCTCCTACAAGAGGAAAATGATTTTCAAATGCATCATCTGCGTTTGTAATAGCAACAGGGATAATTGGACATCCTGTTTTCTGTGCGAACTTAAAGCTGCCTTCATGGAATGGTAACATAGTGTCTGTATGATTTCTTGTTCCTTCAGGCATTATAAAAATAGAGTAACCATCTTTAATTTGCTCTATACCTGCTAAAATTGTTTTCATGCCCTCTTTGATGTTATCACGATCAAGGAATAAGCATTTTAAAAATACCATCCATTGTGCAATAATAGGCATGTTTTTGATTTCTTTCTTGGATACGAAACTTGTTAGGTTTGGTATCTCAGAATATGCAACTACAATGTCAAAGTAACTTCTGTGATTTGCCACGTATAAAACGGGTGTATCCTTAGGTACATTTTCAATTCCAACTACATTTTTCTTAATGTTTCCGATAAAGCAGATAACATTAAATGCAAAAGCAACGTGTGCTTGTGTAATGCCGAATACAAGACGTTCATTCTTTGTTATCTTATTCATAAGCCATAGAATGAAAAGTGCAGGTATACTGTAGATAAAATATAATAATAAGAACAAAGCAATAAGTGCTGTTCTAAAAAATAAAATGATTTTCACAAATTCCTCCTGCCATTATTCGTTAATGGTCTTTATTCAATAATAGTTTCAGTTTCGATCGTAGCAGATTCTTCTTCACTGTCATCTGGCTGAGGTTCAGTAGATGGAACACTAGCGCTTGGTGATGGTGAAGGTGCTGTATGACTTGGAGCAACAGAAGGAGTAGTACTTGCAGAAGGGGACGGAGAAGGTGTTGTTGTTTCTGTTGCAACAGGAGCACTTTCGTCTGGTTCTTCTGGATCAACTTCTGGTGTTTCTGGCGTCGGACTAATACTTGGTTCTACACTTGGTGATGGATTTACTGGACTCACAGTGGTTGCTGGAGTAGAAGTAGAACTGGAACTGGAAGTATTATTATTTTCATTATAAGTATTACCAGAATTATTTTGATTATAATTTGTATCAGTTGAAGCAGATGGAGTAGGTGAATAAATTGGTGTGTAACTAGTACTGCTATCGGAGCTGTAACTTGGTGTATCATTGATGTATTCACTCTCATCTGTTATAAATTCAAAGCTTGGTTCATAGTAATAATACTCATCAAGAGTTAAATTATTTTCCGTCAAATAGGTGGCTAATTCTACACCTAAATATCGTATATGCCAAGGTTCATATGCATATCCTGTAATGTTTTCTTTTCCTTCAGGATATCGAATCACAAATCCGTATTTAGCGCAATTTTGAGCCAACCAGATTCCTTCTGGAGTTTCGCCAAAAGATTCTTGTAAATCAAAACCTTCCGACTCACAAGAAACGTCCATTACAAGTCCTGTTTGGTGTTCGCTATACCCTGGTTTTGCGGAATATTGATTCGTATGAGTAGTTCCTCTTGTTTTAAGGTTGTTTTCATAAATTTCTTGTTGGCGTTCATAAGAACGATAACCTGATATGGCGAATATTTCAAGTCCTTCTGAAAGAGCATCTTGACATAAGGATTCAAGAGCTAATGCTGCTTCCTCGCGCATATATCTTTTCTCAGACTCATAATCTATATTAAAAGATACATCTGGAACAACAAGGTCATTCGGTTCGTAATCAGATGGTAAGGAATATTCTTTATTCACAAGACAAAAAATGCTGTCTGGTGTGGTATTTACTTCGTCTCTAGAAGGTAAGCCATCAATCAATTCGCTTGTGGTGTCATCCTTTTCACTTTCAGAATTATTATATTCATGATTCGTGGAAGTATGTGTGGCTTGATTTTCTAAATGAGAATGGACAACTTTAATGCCAATTCCACCAACCAACACAACTAGGACTGTGCCTGCTATGATTATCTTCTTTTTCATGTACATAACTTCCTATCTTTTTATACTGTCAAAAATATGTGTAAAAATAAAATCTCTATTATTATAGCATATAAAGTAAAAAAATCTAGTTTAAAGTTAGCAAGAAAAGCAAATTAAAGAATTCTTAATAAAAACAGCTTTCATATACATGAAAGCTGTGGTTTTCTGTCAAAATGAACGGTAAAATTTATTTTTTATTCATATTATCTAAGATGGAATGTTTTAAATCATATAATTCCTGAGATAAGTCAACATATACATCGTGTGGGTTTACCAAACGTCTTGTTTCATCCCATAAAGTGTTTAACTCTGTAGCACAATAATCTCTGATTTCACGAACACTTGGAGATTCATACACACAAGTTCCATTTAAGAAGATTGGTTTTAGAAGCTCGCGAACTGTATAAGTACCAGCATCTAAATATGTTTTCTTCCAAGTAGAAATAGGATCGAACATCATGAGTGGTTCATTTTCATCAAATGTCTCATGTACTAAGGAAATGATATCTCCTTTGATCTTCCCAGTGTCCTTCTCATAGATACGATAAATAGTCTTATTTCCTGGGTTTGTAATCTTCCATTGGTTTTCAGAAAGCTTAATCTTAGGAATGAATTCACCATCCTTTTCAATGGCAGCAAGTTTATATACACCGCCGAAAGCAGGACAGTCTTTGGAAGTAATTAAGTTGGTTCCAACACCCCAAGAATCAATAGCAGCTTTTTGTGTCTTTAAGGAATCAATTAGATATTCATCTAAGTCACTAGAAGCACAGATTCCTGCATCTTTAAATCCCGCATCATCTAGCATTTTACGAGCTTTTTTCGATAAGTAAGCCAAATCACCACTATCAAGACGAATGCCGTATTTGCTAGGCATCTTACCAGCATCTTTTAATTCCTGGAATACTTGAATTGCGTGAGGGACACCAGAACGTAAGGTGTCATATGTGTCAACAAGCAATGTTGTATTTTGTGGATAAAGCTCCGCGTAGATACGGAATGCTGTTAATTCATCAGGGAAACTCATAATCCAACTGTGAGCATGTGTACCTAAAGCTGGAACATCAAACTTCTTTGCAGCAAGCACATTACTTGTCCCTGCACAACCACCGATAATCGCAGCACGAGCACCAAGAGTACCAGCATCAGGTCCTTGCGCACGACGTAAACCAAACTCCATTACTGGTTCCCCTTGTGCAGCATAACAAACACGAGATGCCTTAGAAGCAATCAAGCTTTGGTGATTAATAATATTTAAAATAGCAGTTTCCACAAGTTGCGCTTCCATAATAGGTGCAACTACTTTTAAAAGAGGTTCCATTGGAAATACAACCGTTCCTTCTGGAATTGCATAAATATCACCTGAGAAATGAAATCCTGCAAGATAGTGAAGGAAATCTTCATCAAATATATTTAAACTTCTAAGGTAAGCAATATCATCATAGTTAAAGTTTAGTTCCTTAATGTACTGAATTACTTGGTCTAATCCAGCACAGATGGCATAACCACTGCCAGATGGATTCGTACGGTAGAACACATCGAATACGACGCGTTCATTCGTATTATTTTTGTAATACCCTTGCATCATAGTAAGCTCATAGAAATCGGTCAAGAGCGTTAAATTTTCGTACAAGATTGTCACTCCTTTGTTATTTTTCAAATGTTATATGTACCTTATCATATTCAAATCTCAAAAGCAAGCAACAAACGCAATATATAAGCCAAAGTATTGTGGAGAAATTATCCTTGTGCTATGATAATCTAAGGAATTATTACATATATATAGTAGACATCTTAGAAAAATGGAGGGAATGGGATTATGCGAAAGCGAGGTTTTCATGTTATATTATCCTTAATAATGGTTGTAACTAGTATGATGCCTTTTACTGTGCTAAATGCAGAGCAGGTGGAAGAGGAATCAGTTTATCAGATAAGTGAATATGAAAATGATGAGATTTTATTAAAGGTATCTGCGGTGTGCTCAGATGCAAGGCGTTTACAACTATTTCGTGAGGCAAATGTGGAAGTCATAGATGCTTGCGATAATTATTATGTGGTGAAAGCAAAAGATGAGTTAAAAACTACATTATATCAGTTCGAAAATAGTACATACATATTAGAGATTCAGCCAAATTTTGTCTATGAAGCATCTTCAATTACATATGAAGGGAACTATACAAGTGGAGATATCACATTTTCACAGAATCAGTGGGCATTAAAGAATGATGGAAGTTTAAAGTTTGAGGATGAATATAAAGGTGTGGTAGTAAAAGCAGTCGAAGGAATGGATGTAAATGTTACGCCGCTTTGGGAAGAGCTACAAGGAGTGGAAGGGAAAGAAATAGTAGTTGCACTTATTGATTCGGGAGTAGATATTTCACATCCTGCTTTAGAAGGAAGTCTTTGGAAGAATACAAAAGAGATAAAAGATGATGGTGTGGATAATGATAATAATGGTTACATAGACGATTATGATGGTTATAATACATTTTCTCATAGTAGCGATATCACAGATGAAGTGTGTCATGGTACTCATTGTGCAGGAATTATAGGTGCAAATGGAACTGAAAATGTATGGGGAGTAACAGGAAACAGCAATGTAAAGATTATGCCTGTAAAAGTATTTAGCAGTGCAGGAAGTGGCGACCCAGAAGATTGCTATGCAAATAGCTTTAGTATTTTGAGGGGATTAAAGTATGCCAGTGCAAATGGTGCTACTATCTGCAACATGAGTCTTGGAATGCGAACCAATGACCAAGCTTTACAAGATTATATGTATGCATCTAATATGCTCTTTGTCTGTGCGGCAGGAAACAGCGGAAGTTCCTTAGACGCTAAGCCAACCTATCCAGCTTATTATGGATTTTCTAATATTATCAGTGTTGCAAATATTCGTTGTGACGGCGTTCTTCACTATTCTTCTAATTATGGCGAAGACAAAGTTGCAGTTGCAGCGCCAGGAACGCAGATTTATAATACTTTACCCGAAAATCAATACGGATATCTAACAGGAACGTCTATGGCAACACCTTATGTAACAGGAGTTGCAGCACTTTTGTATTCTTATACAGATAATATAAATGCAGCCACTATAAAGAACAACATTATAAAAGGAAGTAAGTCTATAGAACAGTTATATGGAATGGTAGCTGGTGGTTTAGTCGATGCTTACACAGCATATCATACAGATGCAACAGCACCAACGATTGCAACAAAGACGACGGTGTATAAAGCAAAAGGATATGCTAAGGTAAAATTATCTGTTAAGGACTATGGCTATGCTGGTTTGAAATGTGTTCGCTGGGCAAAAGGTTCAAAAAAACTTTCTGATTTTAAGAGTGGAGCCAAGGGAACAAAAGTAAATTCAGCAGGAAGTTTTACGGTAAAGACATCTGGCTACTATACCATTTATGCCAGTGACAAAGAAGGGAATGAAGTTATTAAGAAGATTAAAGTGACCATTCCTGTTCCAAATAAGATAACTATGAAACGAACAGAGATTACGATTAAGAAGGGAAATACCTATACTCTTTCTCCGAAAGTATCTCCAACAGGTGTTTATGTAACCTATACATACACTTCTTCCAATAAAAAAGTTGCGACGGTGACTTCGAAAGGAAAAATCGTTGCAAAACGTGTTGGCAAAGCCAATATTACAATTAAGACACAAAATGGGAAAAAACTTGTCTGCAAGATTACAGTAAAATAATAATAAAAATAATGATTATCAAAATGCCTTCTCTATGTCCAATGGGAAGGCGTTTTTTATGTTTAGAAGATTCTTCATTTTCATATAAAATACATATGGATTCCTTATTGACTTATATCAAAATTTCATTATAATAATAGTTGTAAATGATAATCAATATCAAAACATAGTATTTTAAACATAGAGAACATATTTCGTATTGTACGATTGAGTTAGCATTGGCTAACATTGATATACAAAAGAGAAAGCCACTATCGGCTTTCAAAAGGTTAGAAAGGGGTTGTATTTATGTCACCGATAATGAATTTACAAGATTCCAAACAAAGTCATTTGGCAACAAAAGAATTAATTATGCAAGAATTAAGAAGGAGAAGATGTCGTATTACTTCTCAGAGAAGCTTAATTGTTGATATCATTTTAAAAAATCAATGTTCTTGTTGCAAGGAGATTTATTATCAAGCAGTAGAGCAAGATCCTACAATAGGGATTGCAACAGTATATCGAATGCTTGCGTTGTTAGAAGAGATTGGAGTAATTGACCGTAAAAATATGTACCAGATACAATCCGAGACATTATCCAACGAAAAAAATGAAAAGGTTGTATTTCTTGGGGGAAATAATAAAGTTGAATTGCTTGAGACAAACTGGTACAATGAAATCAAGGAACACTTGAAGAGAAAAGGAATGATTCAAGATGAAGACATTTCAATTGTAATTAAGGTAAATAAACCTTGCAAAAAGGAGATGGACTATTATGGCTGATTTTGTTGTGATTGGAATTCTAGTTCTTTTGATGGTGTTAATGGTTATTAGTCGCAGAAAAGCGAAAAAAGCAGGAAAAGGGAGTGGCTGTGGTTGTGGATGCAGCGGTTGCACAAATGCTCAAAGCTGTGGACATGACATAGAGGATACCCCTTAATAGTATAGGAGGTACGGAATGTACGAATCTGGCGAGAATTATTTAGAAACTATTTTGGTTTTAAGTAAGAAAAACAGTTCTGTACGATCCATTGATATTGCTAGAGAATTAAATTTCAGTAAACCAAGTGTAAGTAGAGCCATGGGGCTTTTACGTGAATCTGGTCACATTGAGATGGATTCTAGTGGGGGGATTGTACTTACTAAACTTGGTTTGGAAAAAGCAAGCAGCATATTAGAGAGACATCAGATTCTCACACAATTTCTTCAAAAAACAACAGGTGTATCTGAAGAAATTGCGGAAACTGATGCTTGTAAAATGGAACACATTATTAGTGAAGAAGTGTTCAGTGGGATTAAAGATTTTATGAAAAATAATTAATCAAATAACATACAAATGATTAAGGCATGTAATAAGTGTCTGACAATATATTTTCTTTTGTGTAGATAGCAGCTTCTGTATCTGTTAAGGTATGAACCCAAGACGGATAAGAGGCTGTTTTTTTGCTCACAAATTTACATTGATATGTTGCAAAAAACGTGGTTTCGTGGCTATCTGGTTTGTCCCAATCGTGGAAGCCATCAGGTTTTATATGTTCCCCAAATTCACAATGAAGGAATACGGATTTTGCAAAGTTTCTCCAAGGTCTGCCCAGATAGACTGTGTTGGAATTACAGTCGCTTGTGAATTGACAATTAGAGAAGACGTAGCCAAATGTTTGTCCTTCTTTGGTGGAAGGGGCGGTTACATAGCCGTTTATTTCTTTACCACGGTTGTTGGAATAAATTTCGCATGCTTCAAAATATGCAGTTGCACTTCCAAAGATGAAGTCGATGTCGCCTTGGATAAAACAGTTTTTGTAATATTGTCTGCCGTTTCGTCTTGGGGCGAATTGCTTTGGACCGATAAAACCGCCTGGTTGAATTTCTTTCGGTGGAAGAGGACCTGTGAAAAGGGTGTCTTGGTGACCGATTAAGCAGCAGTTTTCTAGGGTAAGCATGTCGCCGTCGGCATAGAGAGCGATTGCCTGTCCTGCGATATCACCAGAACCTGCGCAGTTACGGATGGTTAGGTTTTTCATGGTGATGTTATCGGCATCAATCAGGCAGGTATAGGAACGGAAAGTGCCACGGCGTTCACCATTTGGTAAGAGATCATAGGCACCGTAGCTGGTGGAGATAATGGTTTCTTCACTGTCTTCGCCTATAAAGGTCAGGTTCGGACGGGTGATTTCAATACGTTCTTCGTATTCTCCGTTTTTTATGTAAATGGTTTCTGGTTCGGTCTTGTTCTGAATGCTGTTGATGGCACTCTGGATGCTGGAAAAGTCAGCAGGTTGGTGTTTTGATACGGTAATCATATGCAAGTCTCCTTTTTGTGTGATAGTGCTATTATTATAGCATAATTTGTGTCGAATTTGAAAAGTGGTTTTATGTGGAAAGTGGCATAGGTATTTGCTATAATAGGGGATGGATAGAGGTTTAGGAGGTAAATATGGAGTCAGTTATTAAGAAGTTTGAAATTAAAGGTTTTTTAGGACGATATAAATTGGAAATGAATTTTGAGGATAATGTTAAAATTCTTGTTGCGGAGAATGGATTTGGAAAGACAACTTTATTGAATATGCTGTATTATACAATATCTGGAGAGAAAAAAGATTTAAAAAAATTAAAACAGTATGATTTTGAATATGTAAAAATAGTATTTATATCAGGAAAAGAAGTTCAAATTGAAAGCTGGGAAATAGTTGAGGAATCTGGAGAAGCAATAAGGCAGAAATATCCCATAGATATTCGACGGTTGTATAGATTTTTTGGTTCGGATAGAAGTAAAGAAATATTATGCATGATAAAAAGTGAAAATTGTGATGAGGAGACAAAAATTAGATTAGTAAGCAAAGATATATCCTATAAAAGAATAGGAATGTTTTTAAAAGGATTGTCAGAAGAAGAATTTGAAAAAATGTTTTTAGATTCGCTAGATTTAAAGATGAAAATTATAAAGGAAGAAATGAATGCGTGTGTAAAAATACTTCCAACATATAGAAGGATTGAAATTGATTTTTCTAGTACATATTATGAGAATAGAATAAGAAGGTATTCACAACCGATGGAAATAAAAGAATTAGAGGATTCGCTAATGGGTTTGCATTTTGGAATGGATGATGTTCGTAAAAGGTTAGAGGATATTAAAGATAGGATAAAGGAAAGTTATAGAACTGCATTTGCCAAAATTTCAGCCCAGATATTGAAAGACATCTCAGATGGTGTGGATATTCAAAATGAAGAAATACAGGATTATAGTGCTGTAATTCAAATTATTGATAGAATAGACGAAGATAATTTGAAGAGTGAAGAAAAAGATAAGATAAAAGGATATTTAAAAGAACATGATGCAGAAGAAATCTCAAGTAAGGGGTATAATTATTTTTTGACTAAATTATTACAAATATCAAAGGAGCAAGAGGTACAAGAAGCAAAGATTAATCTGTTTCGAAAGGTATGTAATAAATATTTAGTAAATAAAGAATTCTATTTTGATAATGCAACCTTAGAATATTATTTTAGGGAAAAGGATGAATTTAAGGGGGAACGAAGGAAAGTACCCATTCAAAAATTGTCATCAGGGGAAAAACAGATTGTTGCTATATTTTCCATGCTATATTTAGAAGATGATAAGGATTACATTATCCTTTTTGATGAACCAGAATTATCATTATCTATTGAGTGGCAAAGAATGATACTTGAGGATATATATAAATCGAATAAATGTAAATTATTAATTGCATCAACTCATTCCCCATTTACTTTTGACAATGAGTTAGATCAATATGCTGTTTCATTGGAGGAATACATAAGAAATGAATAATCCAGAAGCGTTGCGTAATGCAAGAAACCAAAGTGTTGTGAATTATCATAAATTTCTTAAAATTTATCCTAAGAATAAAGATTGTGTATTTTGCTTTTATGAAGGAAAACTAGATCATACATATTATAGTAGAATTGTGGATGTAAAAGTTTTAAGTGAAACATATACGTTTGACTGTGGCGGAAAGTCAAACGTATTAGATATTAGAAATAAAATTAAAGGAAATAATAAAGTTTCTGAATGCAAAGCAATGTTTTTTATAGACAGGGATTTTGATGAACAAAATTTGCTGAATGATGTTTTTGAAACACCTTGTTATTCAGTGGAAAACTTATATGTAAACAAATATACATTAGGAAAGATCGTTGTAGGAAATTTTGAGATTGAAAAGGATAGTACGAATTATGTGAAAATAATGCAGTTATATGAACAGTTAAGTAGTGAGTTTCATAACAAGATTTATGAATTTAATGCATGGCTTTATTTTCAGAGAATGAAAGAAAGGGAAGATAACCAGAAGAAAAAAATAGGGCTAAAGGATAAATTTGATTTAAAAATGGACAATATAATACAGGTATCTTTAGAGCGTATTATAGTAAAAAACTGCTCATTGGAAAAGTTAAAAGAGTTATTTCCACAAAGTTATGAAACGAATATAGGAGATTTGGAACAACTAAAAGAGAATTTTCGGTATGAAGCTCCAGAAAGGTGGTTTAGAGGAAAGCAGGAATTCTATTTCTTTTGTACTTTCTTACAAAAAGTAATTGAAGAGCTAGGGAAATGCAGGAAAGAAAAAAGTAATATTTTTGTAAAGGAAGAAAATATGAAAGTGATAGAACTAAATGTTGAATCAAAGACTAGATTTGAACAAAATATTCAATTATTATCTGTTTATGCATCTGTGCCACAAGAACTTTATGATTATATTGAAAAAATGAATGAAAGATTCAAAGAGGTGGTTTCATGATTGAATTTCTGATTGAAGAATTATTAAATAATCAATTTATAGATAAAATAAGTGATGAATGTGCAGATTATGTAATGAATTTAAGTGGAGGAGAAATTAGTGATTACTTTGATAATTTAGTAGATTACGCCACACTTGATGTTATAGATAATGTAATTTTAAATGATTTTAAAGAAGAAATTATTGATGGACAAAAAGAGATATCTGGATTGGCTACTGTTTTAGCGGAGATAGAGGGAATTGTACACTGGGATGGAGAAGATGAAAGCATAGGATTGGAAACAGTTCCATTGCATATTGAATTTGTATTTTACATGCTTGGGGAAAAAGCAGAAGAGTTTTCTATAATAAGCATTTGTTAAGTACAGTAAGTGGGAATATTATGAAATTTTTATGCGTATTATTTTCGTAAAGAATAAATATAATGAAACAAAAAAGGTGAGATAGTTTCAAATTCCCTCGTTGACAACTCACCCAATTTATACTATCATAAGCATATTAGAGTAAAGACGAAGACGGAGACAGTAAGAATCTATCAAACGGTTCAGCGAGTCAGGGATAGTGAGAGCCTGACCTAAGTAGTCGATTCTGAATATCACTCCCAAGTTGCAAGCTGAACAACAAGAGTTAAGTAAGTGATGCCGGTGTCCACCGTTATATGGAAAGCATATGTTTGTATGTAAATAGGTGGTTAAATGATAGCAACGCTCTCATCCTGTTTCGGGATGGGAGCTTTTTTCGTAAAGAACAAACATGAATTACATTTACGAAGAAAGCTTATTCAATATAAATTATGGAAATGCTAAGCCTAAGAACATACTGGAAAATGAATCAGGAGGTATTATCATGTACGAAAAAGTATCAACCAATCTTAATTTCGTAGAACGCGAAAAAAAAGTAGAAAACTTTTGGAAAGAAAACGACATTTTTGAAAAAAGTATTGACTCCAGAAAAGAAGGAGAAACTTATACTTTCTATGATGGCCCACCAACAGCCAATGGTAAGCCACACATTGGTCACGTATTAACACGTGTTATCAAGGATATGATTCCAAGATATAAGACAATGAAAGGCTATAAAGTTCCTCGTAAAGCTGGATGGGATACACATGGACTTCCAGTAGAACTTGAAGTAGAAAAATTACTTGGCTTAGATGGAAAAGAACAAATCGAAGAATACGGTTTAGAGCCATTCATCGGTAAATGTAAAGAATCTGTTTGGAAATACAAAGGTATGTGGGAAGATTTCTCCGCAACAGTTGGTTTCTGGGCTGATATGGATGATCCTTATGTAACTTACGATAACAACTTTATCGAATCCGAATGGTGGGCGTTAAAACAAATCTGGGATAAGAAACTTTTATACAAAGGATATAAAATCGTTCCTTACTGCCCACGTTGTGGAACTCCACTTTCTTCACACGAAGTAGCACAAGGATATAAGGACGTAAAAGAAAAATCCGCAATTGCGAAATTCCCTGTAAAAGGAACCGATAACGAATATATCTTAGCATGGACAACAACACCTTGGACTTTACCATCCAACGTTGCACTTTGTGTAAATCCAGATGAAACATATGTGAAAGTAAAAGTTCAAGTAAATGAAAAGAATGACGTAGTAAAAGAAGGGGAAGAAGAGACAGCAGTAGGAACAGAATACTACATTTTAGCAGAAGCACTTCTTAGCGTAATTGATGGTCAGTACGAAATCGTTGAAAAATACGTTGGTAAAGACTTAGAATACAAAGAATATACACCACTATTTGACTATGCATTTAATAAGCCAGACGGAACAATCGGCGATCCAGGCGATAGAAGCATGGTAAATAATAAAAAAGCATTTTATGTAACATGCGATAACTACGTAACATTAACAGATGGTACTGGTGTTGTTCATATTGCACCTGCATTTGGTGAAGACGATGCCAACGTAGGACGTAACTACGATTTACCTTTTGTTCAATTAGTAGATGAAAAAGGTGAAATGAAACCAGAAGTTACAGACTTCGCAGGTATGTTTTGTAAGAAAGCAGACGAAGGCGTGTTAAAATTATTAGGTTCCAAGAAGTTATTATTTAAGGCACTTAAGTTTGAACACAGCTACCCATTCTGTTGGAGATGTGATACACCACTTCTTTACTATGCAAGAGAATCTTGGTTCATCAAGATGACAGCGGTAAAAGAAGACTTAATCCGTAACAACAACACAATTAACTGGATTCCTAAGACAATCGGTAAAGGTCGTTTCGGTGACTGGTTAGAAAATGTTCAGGACTGGGGTGTAAGCCGTAACCGTTATTGGGGAACTCCACTGAATATTTGGGAATGTGAATGCGGACATATGCATTCTATCGGAAGTATCGATGAATTAAAGAGCATGTCCGATAATTGCCCAGACGATATCGAATTACACCGTCCATTTATCGACGCTGTAACAATCAAGTGTCCATGTTGTGGAAAACAAATGAAGAGAGTGCCAGAAGTTATCGATTGTTGGTTCGATTCTGGTTCCATGCCATTTGCACAACACCACTATCCATTTGAAAATCAAGATTTATTTAAGGAACAGTTCCCAGCAAACTTCATTTCCGAAGCTGTTGACCAAACAAGAGGTTGGTTCTACTCCTTATTAGCAATCTCTACATTGATTTTCAATGAAGCACCATACAAGAACGTAATCGTATTAGGACACGTTCAAGATGAAAATGGTCAAAAGATGTCCAAATCCAAAGGAAATGCAGTAGATCCATTTGAAGCATTGGAGCAATATGGTGCAGACGCAATTCGTTGGTACTTCTACATCAATAGTGCACCTTGGTTACCAAACCGTTTCCACGGAAAAGCTGTTCAAGAAGGACAACGTAAATTCATGGGTACTTTATGGAACACATATGCGTTCTTCGTACTTTATGCAAATATTGATGAATTCGATGCAACAAAATATACTTTAGATTACGACAAATTAGGCGTAATGGATAAATGGTTATTATCTCGTCTAAATACTGTAATCAAAACAGTTGATGAAAATCTTGCAAACTACAAGATTCCTGAAACTGCAAAAGCATTACAACAATTCGTAGACGAAATGAGTAACTGGTATGTAAGACGTGGTCGTGAACGTTTCTGGGCTAAGGGAATGGAACAAGATAAGATTAATGCTTACATGACACTTCATACTGCATTAGTAACACTTTGTAAGATTGCAGCACCAATGATTCCATTTATGACAGAAGATATTTATCAGAACTTAGTAAGAAGTATTGATAAGACTGCACCAGAAAGTATTCATTTATGTGACTTCCCAGTTGCAGACGAATCTATGATCGATGCACAACTTGAAAAAGACATGGAAGAAGTATTAGATATCGTTGTATTAGGTCGTGCTTGCCGTAACACAGCGAATATTAAAAATAGACAGCCAATTGGAACAATGTACGTTAAGGCTGAGAATGCATTATCTGATTACTATAAAGAAATCATTGAAGACGAGTTAAATGTAAAAGAAGTGAAATTTACAGACGACGTAAGAGACTTCACATCCTACTCCTTCAAACCACAACTTCGTACATTAGGACGTCGTTTTGGTAAGAACATCAATGCATTAAAGGAATTCTTAACAACATTAGATGGTAACGCTGCTATGGATGAATTAAATGAAAAAGGTACTTTAACAATTACATTTGAAGGCAATGAAGAAGTACTTGAAAAAGATGATTTATTAATCGAAGCAGCTCAAAAAGAAGGTTATATCTCTGATTCCGACCACGGTATTACAACTGTGTTAGATACAAACTTAACAGAAGAGTTGTTAGAAGAAGGTTTCGTATTAGAGATTATCAGTAAGATTCAAACAATGCGTAAAGATGCTGGATTTGAGGTTACAGATAGAATTAACGTTTATGTAAAAGGAAATGATAAGATCGCTGATATCATGGATAGAAATAAAGATGCTATCCAAGGTAAAGTTTTAGCTGACAGTATCGTAGCTGGAGATGTGAAAGGATCAGAGAAAGAATGGAACATCAATGGTGAAGACGTTGTTATGGCGGTTGATAGGAAATAATAGTTTCCATTTTGGGGTATGCAAAGGTTGCATACCCCAAAATTATCTATTATACTTATAAAAAATATTAATTGTATTAATAAATATAAATTGACGTTTATTTAGAAAAAGGATAAAATAAAGTTATGAAATATAAAATTTTGATAATGAGAGGAGGAGAGAATATGGCAACAGGACTTATATTAGCAGCAATTTTGCTTTTTGCTTGCGCACAACCAGCATATTAAAATTTTTTAAAGAAGGTACATATCTACTTTTTGTTTTTAATGTAGAAAGAGAAAAAAAGGTGTGATGCAAAACAAATTTTTGTTTGTTTTGCATCACACCTTTTCTTATTTATAGTAAAGTATTAGCTTTTGTCTTGAAAATTATAAGTATAGATTATAGAATGGATTGGTTAGGTTAATAAATAAAACGAATTGAGTTAGATAGAATGAATTGACAATAAAGAAGAAAAATAGTAAAATGTAATAAAATATAGCAGTGATGCAAAAGGAAAAATATACAAAACACACAAAATATAACGCTGTGAACAAAGGAGGGAATGATTATGGTAACAAAACCATTATTAGAACAAGTATTAGATATTATAGAACAACTTGTTAATGGATATCCAACTATTTTATAGGGATAAGATTTTGGTTTGTAAGAATATGTACATAATGTAAAAGAAGAGGTGGATGATTGCCACTAGCATTAAGTTAAAATAATTAAAAAAGCAGAGTAATCATATTTCAAATGTTGATTATTCTGCTTTTTTTTGGTCTATTTGCAGAAATGAAAAGGAAATTCGCAGGGAATTGAAGATTGTTCCTGTAAATACCATTTCCACACTTTAGTTTATTTCCTATCTATGCTATACTTTTCTTGGAAATTTCCCAAAAGTGTACAAAATGGGGGAAAATAAGAGGAGGAGCTATGAAAAACAAAAGCATGATAATACTGTATTCATTATCACATTTTCTAGTGGATTTCGCCTGTGCAAGCTTTATGTTTCAACATGTCTATGGAACAAGCAAGTGGTACATATTAGTGATTCTATACAACTTCTGTGCGTTTGCATTACAGATGCCAATCGGATTACTAGTAGACAAATGGAATAAAAATGCTATTGTAGCCGTAGCAGGATGTCTATCTGTCGCATTGGCGTACATAACCATGTCATTTGCATACCCATCTGTAATATTATTAGGCATTGGAAATGCATTATTCCACGTAGGTGGTGGAACAGACGTACTAAACAGTAGTACAGAAAAATCGTCTATGCTAGGAGTATTTGTATCTCCAGGAGCATTTGGAATCTACTTCGGAACGATGCTTGGAAAACAAGGAAAGGTAAGTACTATGTTATTTATTCTAGTGCTACTAATTGCAGCAGTCATCATTTTACTATGGGACTACATGCCAACAAAAAGCTTCGTCTCCAACAATGTAGAAGTATCCTTTGAATCAGCAAAGAACAAAGGTGCATTGCTTGCAATTATCTGTTTCTTTATCGTAGTTATTCTACGTTCCTACATGGGAATGAAGAAATTTACATGGGGAGGAGAGGCAAATTGGGGGGCATTTCTTATTTGTGCTGTGGTATTTGGAAAAATGATAGGTGGTTTTTTAGGAGATCACTTCGGAATAAAACAAGTAGCATTTCTATCTTTAGCAGCATCCGCTATACTATTTGTTTTCAGTGAAAATATCCCTGTCCTTGGAGTACTAGGAATGTTTTGTTTCAATATGACCATGCCACTTACCTTATGGGCAATAGCACGAGTATTGAAAGATTGCAAAGGATTCTCATTTGGTTTACTTACAGTTGCATTATTTCTAGGGATGTTACCAGCGTATCTAAGTAATCAAGTGCAATTCCATACAGCCATTGGATGTGTCGTTATCTCAATTGTGTCGCTTGTTATTATGATGATAGGAATCAAAAAGGTGGTAAAATAATGGGATTTTGGATGATTCAGACGCTTTTGGTGTCGTTGCTTCTAACATTAGTTTTAGAACTTGTCTTTTCTTTTGTAGTTGGAGTTCGAGAAGGAAAGGATATCGGATTAGTGGTTTTGGTAAATGTACTAACGAATCCATGTGTAGTACTTGTCTACTATTTAAATGTATATTATTTTAAATGGAATCGAAGTGTTGTGACTCTGATTTTAGAAGTAGGAGCAGTAGCGGTAGAAGCGTTATATTACAAGCGATATGGTAAGAAAATAGAGCGCCCATTTTTATTTTCCATATGTGCCAATGTATTTTCTTATTTTATAGGAGATCTTATTAATTACTTATTTTAGAGTGTGTGAGAGAGGAACGTTAAGGGTGATCCAGATAGTAAAGCAATCTGGTGATATGTCAAGATAAGATTTGCATTGTTTTTGATATGTTTTT
>CAYPEJ010000006.1:0-165911 GCA_964409685.1 uncultured Anaeromicropila sp. | reverse complement strand
CCGTAGCAAGTATGCAAAGAAGAATAATTGACATAATCACCCAATCCAATTTAAAAACCTGTGAACCATAAATAATCAAATATCCCAATCCCGCTTTCGCTGCCAAAAATTCTCCAATAATCACTCCAACCAACGACAACCCTATATTTACTTTCATCAAGCTTATCATTGAAGGAATATTACTTGGAAGAACCACCCTCCATAGTACATCGAATTTATTTCCACCTAACGTGCGAATTAATTTTATCTTATCCTCTTCCACCGACTTAAAATCTGTATAAAGTGTAATAATTGTTCCAAAGACTGATACAGATATGGCTGCAATGATAATCGTCTTCATATTATTTCCCAACCAAACGATAAATACCGGTGCTAACGCGGACTTTGGAAGACTATTCAACACAACCAAGTAAGGTTCTAGTACTTTCGAGATATTATCATTCCACCATAGGAGCACTGCCACTGCAATTCCAAGTATATTTACCAAGAGAAAACTTATCATCGTTTCCGATAAAGTAATCCCCAAGTGATAAAACAAACTTCCATCTTTCGACATGTGATAAATGGATTGTGCCACTCTTGATGGACTACTAAAGATAAATGCATCAATACATCCTAAGTGCGTCCCAAGTTCCCATACTAATAAGAATAAAGCAAATATAGAAAATTGAATCATTCGTATTCTTCGTTGATTTAGCAAGTAATCCTTAATATACTGTCGTTGTGCCATAGAAATATTTGCATCTAAAGACACCAATTTCAACTTTTTTCTAGACAAAGCTCGCATTCTGGTTCAGCTCCTTCCATATTAAGTTGAAATAATCTTTGAACTCAGGGGCACTTCTTGCTATGAATGGGGTTCGCTCCCCTTCTATAGTTAAATGAATGTCGAACTCTGATTTTACAGTTGCAGGTCTAGTAGATAAGAGAATCACACGGTCTGCCATACTGATAGCTTCTGATATATCATGAGTGATTAGTATTGCCGTTTTCTTTTCTTTCTTAATGATGCTATAAATATCATCCGATACTTCTAATCTAGTCTGATAATCCAATGCCGAAAATGGTTCATCTAACAACAAAATATCTGGCTGTAATAATAAAGTGCGAATAAGTGCTACCCTTTGTCTCATTCCACCTGACAACTCCGATGGCTTTGCATCCTTAAATGTAATTAATCCGTACGTTTCCAGCATTTCATTTATCATAATATAACTTGCTTCTGTCAACTTATTTTGAATTTCTAGACCAAGCGTTAAATTCTTAAAGGTAGTTCGCCAGTCTAGCAAATGATCTTTCTGCAACATATAACCGATATTTTTACCCGCTTCTTTTGCTTCTTTTCCATTAATCAAAATGGTTCCGGAACTAGGGGAAATTAACCCTGCTATCAAAGATAATAGTGTTGATTTTCCGCAACCACTAGGACCAACTATAGCAATAAATTCACCATCATGAACTTTAAAATTGACATCAGTTAAAGCAGCTGTTTCCTGCGCAAGATTATGATAGGAATAGCTTAAATGATTGATAGCTAATAATTCACCCATTTAACTCCTCCATATATAAAATGAGGTATAACCTCATTATTGTTATACCTCATTATATGAAAGGATTGTCTATAGGTGACGAAAAATCACCTTTTGAACTGCATTTTTATTAGTAACAAACAATTACGCCGCCATCACTTGCATATACAGTACTAATGCCTGCCGCACTTACAACTATAACGTCTTTGAATGGAACACGTTTCATTAACTCTTCTTTAATATATTGTGCTCTCTCTGGATTGTTACAATGTGTAATCCCTAATATTCTATTTTCTGGATGTTCGACATCTTTTTCAACACTTTCAATCAGACGATCGATGGCACGTTTTACTCCACGGGCTTGATCCATTTTCTCAATTTCACCTTCGCCTGTTGAACGCATAATTGGTTTGATGTTTAATGCATTTACAATTAATGCTTTCATGTTAGATAATCTTCCGTTTTTACGAAGGTTTTCAAGTGATTCTAATACGAATTTTGTCTGCATTTCATCACGAAACTTTTCAGCACCTTCAACTACTTCTTCAAAAGATAGCCCTTGTTCAATTAATTCTTTGATTTTTAAAATAATTAAAGTTTGACCGACGGATGCACTCTTAGAATCAATAATGGCAATGTTTTTCTTTGGGTTTTCTTCTAAATACATGTGTTTTGCAACGGATGCACTATTATAAGAACCACTTAATTTTGCAGAAAGTGTAACAACATATACATCTTCTTCTCCACCATATAAATTCATATATGCTTCTGGTGCAGGACACGCACTTGTTGGAGCATTTGGACAATTCGCCATCTTTTCTAATAACTTCTTTGTATCTAGGTTTTTATCATCTATAATAATTTCGTCATCTATTTGAATTGTGAGTGGTACTAAGTTCAGACCTGTATTCTTAAAAATTTCATCTGTCACGTCTGTACAGCTATCACCAATAAGTCTATACATTCAAATATCCTCCATTTTTATCACTATATAATGTAGTTTTAATTACTAGATAATATATCATATTCCTGCTTTGACGTCAACTAGAATACGACAATAATTAGAATTAAAAAATGGATTATCTATTACTCTTTTAATCATATTCCACTTATAAAAAAAAGATGATTCCAGCAAAGTGTTGAAATCATCTTTTTCTTATCTATTTAATTAGTCTATATCCTATTTTGCAAGTTTCATCATTAATTCATTACTACGTGCAATAAATGCTGTTAATTCTTCTGCTGCTAATGGTTTATGACTTAACATGGCTAAATCAAATAATTGTTGACAGATTAAATCTGTATTTTCAGATTCAGGATTTTCGAATAAATATTGTACTAATTGGTTGTTGGAGTTAAGCACTAATGTCTGTCCGCCACCGAACATACCTGCATCCATTCCCATGCCACCCATGTTGTACATTTTCATCATATCCTGCATTCTTCTACTTTCTTCAGATAATGTAATCATAGAAGAAACACTTGCATTCTTTAATTTTTCAACCTTTACATCTAACTTATCGTTGTTAAGAGCTTTTTTAAATAATTCTGATAAGGCTTCTGTTTCTTTCTTGATTGCTTCTTCATCAACTGCAGTATCTTTGAAGGATTCTGTTAAATCAGCATCGATTCTTTGGAATCTTACTGTTTCTTCTCCTTGTTCTAATTGAGTGATAAATGGTTGGTCAATGTTATGTGTTAAGATTAAAGCATCTAAGCCTTCTTCTTTAAACATGTTGATATATTGACTTTGTTGTTGTAAATCTGTTACATAGTAGACCGTTGTTTTTTCAGGTTCTTTTGTTTCTGCGTCATCTGTTTTCGCGTCATCTGCTTTCGCTTCTTCTACCACTTCTACATCAGATTCTTCTTTTGATGGTGCAACTGCTTCCACATATTCAGGTAATGTTACATATTTATCTTCTAAGTTTTTGAAAATAATGAAATCTTTCATTTTTTCACGGAATTTATCATCCTTTAAGCAACCATATTTGATAAATGGATTGATATCTTCCCAGTATTTTTCATAACTTTCACGTTCTACTTTGAACATACCAGAAAGTTTGTCTGCAACTTTCTTTGTGATATAATCAGAAATTTTCTTAACAAATCCGTCATTTTGTAATGCACTACGTGATACATTTAATGGAAGATCTGGACAATCAATTACACCTTTTAATAACATTAAGAATTCTGGAATAACTTCTTTAATATTATCTGCGATAAATACTTGATTGTTGTAAAGTTTGATAACACCTTCTAAATTATCATATTCTGTATTTACTTTAGGGAAATATAAAATACCTTTTAAGTTAAATGGGTAATCCATATTTAAGTGAATCCAGAATAAAGGCTCTTTCCAATCCTTGAACACTTTACGATAAAATTCTTTGTAGTCTTCATCGCTACACTCATTTGGATGTTTTGCCCATAATGGTGTAGTATCATTTAAAGGTACAGGACGTTTGTTGATTTTTGCTTTTTCTTTTCTAGGAGAAACTTCAACAATTTCTTTTTCACCTTTTTCGTTTTCTCTTTCTTCTGTCTTCGCTTCTTCTACGATGTTTTCTACTACCACATCGTCCTCACGAACATCTGCTAAATCAATTGTTTCGTATTCTTGTTCTGCATTTGCTTTTTCAAAATAAATTTCAACAGGCATAAAAGAACAGTATTTATCAAGAATTTCTTTTACACGATAATCATTAGAGAATTCATAGCTGTCTTCATTTAAATAAAGTGTAATCTCTGTACCACTTTCGGTTCTACTACCAACGGACATGGTAAATTGCATGCCACCCTCAGATTCCCATAATACGGATTCTGCACCTTCTTTATAAGAAAGCGTATTGATTGTAACTTTGTCAGCAACCATAAATGCTGAATAAAAACCTAAACCAAAGTGTCCGATAATTTGGTCTTCGCTTGTTTTATCTTTATATTTATTCAAGAAATCAGTTGCACCAGAGAAAGCAATTTGATTGATGTATTCTTTCACTTCATCTGCTGTCATACCGATACCATTATCAATAAATTTAAGTGTTTTATCCTCTGCATTGGCAATTACTTTGATTTGTGCTTTGTAATCATCTGCTAGATTTGCCTCGCCAATCATGTCCAATTTTTTTAATTTTGTAATGGCATCACATCCATTAGAAACTAACTCACGAATGAAAATGTCATGATCAGAATATAACCATTTCTTAATTATAGGGAATATGTTTTCAGAATCAATTGATAAATTACCTTGTTCATTTACCATAAAATATCACTCCTTGAATTCAAAATTGTATAATGACACGCATTCAATCACGTGTTATGTTCGTTTATGTTATTAATATTAATACTACCGAATTAAAAAGTCAAGAAAAAATTAGCACTCAACTCAACCGAGTGCTAATAATTTATTTTAGGAAATGATTTCATATTCTATTTCATAGTATTTTAAGTATTTTTTCAAATCCAGATCCCATTGTTCTTGCAAGGATTGATCTAGAGTAAAGGTATTATAGGCAACCCCTGTAGTTAGATACATTTCCCCATTTTCATATTTCATATTCAAGCAAAATTGTGATACATCATCCATTCTCCAGTTGCCTCCGACTCGATGAATCAGACGTTCTTTATTTTCCGTGGTTAGAAATAGAACAATTTTCATGGAAGTTGGAACTTTATTTCCTTTGATAACTTGATATGCATGTGCTTTTACCTGTCCCCATTTCGAATAATCTTCTATTGCTTCTAATTCATCTGTATCAAACCAAGACTTATTGAGCTTTCCGTTTATATGAAATGAATTGTATGTCATCACATCCAGTTCTGATAATAAAAAGTTATCAAATACCGATTGCACTAGTAATTTGGACATAAACATTTTAACATCTGTAATTCTTATACAAAGCATGCAATTCCCCATTTCTCTTTATTTTCAAGCCTCATTGACAAAGGCGAATCATTATTTTAGAATTATAGCATATGTGTTTTTAAAAAGAAAATACTATCTGAGAATCAGAACAAAAATAAATAGAAAACACAATGAATAATAGAAAGAAGGTTAGGATATGAATGCAGTAATTTCAAACTTAAAAGATTTCGTCACAGAAGCAACTTCTCCTTACCACGTTGTTGCAAAGTCAAAACAAATATTAGATGAGAACGGTTTTACCGAATTACCTTTTGGTTCCGCTTGGAGTCTAGAACAGGGTGGCCGTTATTATACAATTCCATATGGTACAACCCTATATGCATTTACTATTGGAAAGGAACCTAGCAATCTTCCTAGTTTAAGAATTGCAACTGCGCACACAGATCATCCATGTTTTCATGTAAAACCACTTCCTGAGATGAAAGAACATAGCTATCTGAAAATTAATACAGAAACATATGGTGGACCAATTATCAATACTTGGTTAGATCGACCACTTTCCGTTGCTGGTAAAGTATGCTTAAAAAGCGATGTAATCATGCAGCCTAAGACCGTTTTATTTGATGCAAAAGTACCTTTATTAACAATTCCAAATCTTGCGATTCACATTAATCGTGAAGTAAACAAAGGTGTTGAACTCAATAAACAAACAGATATCAATCCACTCATTGGATTGTTCAACCAAACATTAAATGATAAGTCTTATTTTGTAGACTATTTAGCTAGAGAACTTCAAGTAGAGCCAGATGATATCCTAGATTTTGATTTAACAATTTATTGTTGCGAAGAACCAGATACGATTGGTATGAACCAAGAATTCTTCTCTTCTCCTAGATTAGACAACTTAACAAGTGTAGTTGCTTGTCTAAATGGTATCGTTCGCGATAACAACGAAAAAGATATTCATGTAATTGCGTTATATGATAACGAAGAAATCGGAAGTCGCACAAAACAAGGTGCCGATTCCTCTCTTACAAGTATGTTGTTAGAAAAAATTTATACAGGCATTGGACATGGTCGTGCAAACTTATACAATGCATATTTCAATAGTATGATTTTATCTGTTGACGTTGCACATTGCCTCCATCCAAACTTTATCGGAAAAAATGATCCAACATCCTACTGTGAATTAGGAAAAGGTATCGTATTCAAGTTAGATAGTACTCAAAAATACTCTTATGATACAGAAGCTATTGCAATATTAGAACAAATCTGTCTTGCACATGATGTATCTTATCAAAAATTTGTGAATCGTTCTGATGCTACAAGTGGCAGCACATTAGGTTCCTTAATTTCTTCTTGGATACCAATTAAGACAGTTGATATTGGTGTACCATTACTTGCGATGCACTCTGCTCGTGAGCTAATGGGAACACAAGATCAAATTGAATTAGAAAAAGTAATTGACGGATTTTTTCAAGTTTAAGAGCACTTTTTAATTAAGAGCGTTAGATAATTTGATAGAACTAAAACAAACATTCTCCCGGGGACTTACTCCGGGATTTTTTCGCGGTACATCCAGCCAAAGACAACATAATTTGTCCTTGGCGATTATCGCGAAAATTAAACTCAAGTTTATTCTTCCATAAATACAACTACTGTTCTAGATGGAATTATATATGACTTTTCTTTTACTACCTCTGTACCTTCTATTAGTTCTTGTTCTGTTTCGTTGGCTGTATTTAAAATGACAGTCCAATTTTTCCCCTTAAGAGAATTTGGCAGACAAAACTCATGACTTTCCCAATGGAAGTTATACGCAATATAAAAGTCTTTATCGAATTTGATCCGATCAAGCTTTGCATATTTTCCACATAACATAACCCCTAATATCCTACTATAGTTCGTATAATCTGGATACCATGTTTGTAATCCGTGAAATGATACATCTGGGCATCCACAAGATATGTAATCCATAGCTTTTAATTGTTCTTCCATATGAAGTATTTTATGCTTTTTACGAAAATGAATGCACTTTTTAACAAACTCAAACATCCATTCATTCTTATTCTTCTCATTCCAGTTCACCCATGAGATTTTATTGTCTAAACAATATGGGTTGTTATTTCCTTCTTGGCTATTACCAAATTCATCTCCCGCAAGCAATAATGGTGTACCTTGGCTAAAGAATAGCAGAATGAATGCATTTTTTATCTGTTTCTTTCTTAGTTCCAGAACTGCCTTTTTCCTTGTTTTTCCTTCAAATCCACAGTTCCAACTAAAATTGTAATTGGTTCCGTCCATTCCATTTTCACCATTGGCATCATTATGTTTCACATCATAAGAAACCATGTCCATTAATGTCATACTGTTCGTATTGGCTAAATAATTTACAACGGATTTTCCTTCTGGATTGGCTTTCATACAGTTAGAAAATGCTAAGACTTGTTCCTCGTCTCCTTTTAGAAACCGCCTTGCACAGTTCATAAAAGTATCATTATCATCTGCCAAATGCTTTCTTTTTGGCATTCTTCCATCAGGATAATATTCACCAATGTTCCAGTTTTGCGTAAATAATTTTACTTGATTTAGAATTGGATCCGTTGCTAATAATTTATCTGGAATCCAATCTTGATTCACCTTAAACCCATCAATTTGATACACTGTCTGCCAAAAATGAAGACAGTCTGCAATTAAACTTTGATTGGTATTGTATCCAAAATAAAATTCCATATAAACTTCTATATCATTTTTATGTAATTCGTCCACCATGTCCTTAAATTCCGCACAACTCTGACTTGGATCTTCACAATAAGACGCCTTTGGTGCAAAGTAAAAATTATCCTCTGCATATCCCCAATAATTTAATTTCCATTTTATCTCTTCGTTATAATATGGTCTCGTAATGGATGATGAAATTCCATAATGCCTTGGTGACATGCAGCTATTAATTTCATTAAACTCATAACATGGCATTAATTCTACTGCATTAATACCTAATTCTTTGAGATATGGTATCTTTTCCATTAAACCGCGAAAGGTTCCTCTTGCCTTAACTCCTGAAGACGGATCTTTTGTAAATCCACGTACATGAAGTCGATAGATGACGGTATCACTAAAACTTCGACTTTTCCAAATGTTATGATTGGTACTATTACTAAAATCAATGATTTTATAAGAAAGCTTTTCTTTCGCAATTGGAAGTCCCCACTTCTCTCTACCTAACACTTGTTTTGCATATGCATCTTCCATTATCTTGCCACTATTTTCGTAATAATAGCGGCAAGATGTGTAATCTTCTAATTCAACAACAACTGAAAAAATATTTCCAACACAATACTTATCTTCTATTGGGATTACTATTTCTTCTTTGTTTGCCAAAACTATATGCAATCTACCATCTGTTTCATCCATCAGTGAAATGGAAAATTGAACTCTATTTCTTTCCAGTACGCAGGCTCCTAACGGAAACCCCGTACCTCTTTCAAAATGACTTACATTATAACACCTTTTTGTCACTATATGCCTCCATCCTTACTAACGGTTATTTTTTTCCGCTTCAATCTGTTCATTCAGGTTATTTAAATAGACCCATCTCTCCATTTTTTCTTCTAACTTTTCTTCTACCTGTTCCTTCTTGTCCATCAATTCACGTAATTTACCGTAGTCATTCGCGTACTTTTCTACTTCTGCTTCTAAATCAGCTAATGTTTCTTCTAATTTTTCAATCACACTATCAATCTCATCAAATTCCTTCTGTTCTTGATAGGAGAATTTTAATTTTTTGTTCTTTGGTTTCTCCTTCGTTACACTCTTTTCCTTCTTAGGCGCATTTCCAATGGTAGATGAAGTATATGTGGTACTTGCCTTATAATCAGAAAAACCACCTTCATATTGGTTAATCACACCATTTCCTTCGAATGCAAGAATTCTTTGTACCACACGATCTAAGAAATAGCGGTCATGGGATACTGTAATTACAATTCCATCAAACGTATCTAAATATCTCTCTAAAATAGTTAAAGTCTGTATATCTAAATCATTTGTCGGCTCGTCCAATATTAATACATTTGGTGCTTCCATCAATACTTTTAGTAAATATAAACGTCTCTTTTCCCCACCTGATAATTTATTAATAAAGGAATACTGCATATCTGAAGTAAATAAAAATCTTTCTAGCATCTGAGAAGCTGAAATTCTTCCTGTGCTAATTTCAATATATTCAGAAATATTTTTAATATAATCAATTACTCGCAATTCACCATCTAAATATTCATTTTCTTGTGAAAAATATCCTATCTTAACGGTTGTTCCGATATCAATCATACCACTATCTGGCTCTAAAATTCCAGTTATCAATTTTAAAAGCGTACTTTTTCCACATCCATTATGACCTACGATTCCTAGGCGTTCCCCTTTTACCATCGTGTATGTGAAGTCAGAAATTAATTGTTTTTCTCCAAAACCTTTTGATACATGTTCTAACACAATGGTTTTTCTTCCTAAACGAGAAGACAATGCATCAATCTCTACGCTTTTTTCTTCGACAATTTTCTCTCTATCACGTAGTTCTTCAAATCTTTGTATATGTGCCTTCTGCTTTGTAGAACGCGCTCTTGCTCCTCGCATCATCCACTCTAAATCTTGTCGATAGATACTTTCTTTTTTTCGTTCTGTAGCAAGTTCCATTTCTTCTCGTTCTGCTTTTAACTGTAGAAACGTCGTATAGTTGCCGTCATAAGTGTAAAGCTTCGACTTATCTATCTCAACAATTTTATTGGTAACCTTATCTAAGAAATATCGATCATGAGTTACCATAATCAAAGAACCTTTATATTTATTCAAATAATCTTCTAACCACTCTGTCATTTCATTGTCTAAGTGGTTTGTAGGTTCATCTAATACTAAAATATCAGAAGGATTTAATAAAGTACGTACTAATGCTGCTCGCTTTTTCTGCCCTCCAGATAAATTTCCTGTAATAACATCTGGCTCTGCAAGTCCTAATTTTAATAGCATTCCCGTAGCTTGACCTTCCAGATTCCAATGTTCATTTTCACTTTGTATACCGCGAGTTACATTTTCTAATAAAGTTAGATTATCATCAAACTCAGGTGTCTGAGAAAGATAGCCAATTCTCACCTTATTACCTTTTGTAACTTTTCCTTCATCTGGCTCTTCCAATCCTGATAAAATCTTTAAAAACGTAGATTTACCTGTTCCATTTATACCGATAACGCCATATTTATCTCCTTCGTTTAATCCAAAGGAAATTTGACGAAAAACTTGTTTCTCTCCATATAGTTTGCTTACATTCTCTATTGTCAATAAATTCATATTATATATGCTCCTCTAAATACATCTAAGCCCCATTATACTATGAATACAGTTTCAATACAAGTTCCTTGCATGAGAAAACCTTTTATCCCTCATTTCTCGACTTCAATCTTTGTCGAACAAAAAAGACTTGCAAATTATTGATTTTCCTGTAAAATAGGGAGTGATGTTCAAATTGAAATAAGAATCGATTGATTTAAAAATATATTAAGAGAGGTAACGCTATGATACAAGCAAGTAATGTCACACTTAGACTAGGAAAAAAAGCTTTGTTTGAAGATGTAAACATTAAGTTTACAGAAGGAAACTGCTACGGACTTATTGGAGCAAATGGTGCTGGTAAATCTACTTTCCTTCGTATTATGTCTGGTGAAATTGAACCAACAAACGGAGATATTATTATTACTCCAGGCCAACGTCTTTCTTTCTTAAAGCAAGATCACTTTAAATATGATGAATTTATCGTATTAGATACTGTTATCATGGGTAATCAAAGATTATATGATATCATGAAAGAAAAAGAAGCTATCTATGCGAAAGAAGACTTTACAGAAGAAGATGGTATTCGTGCCAGTGAATTAGAAGGTGAATTTGCAACTATGAATGGTTGGGAAGCAGAATCTGATGCTGCTACTCTTCTTAACGGTTTAGGAATCGAAACAGAATTTCACTATGCAAAAATGTCTGACCTTAGTGGTTCACAAAAAGTGAAAGTATTATTAGCACAAGCATTATTCGGTAACCCAGACATCTTATTACTAGATGAGCCTACTAACCACTTAGACCTTGATGCGATCAGATGGTTAGAAGAATTCTTAATCAACTTTGAAAACACAGTAATCGTTGTATCCCACGACCGTTACTTCTTAAATAAAGTTTGTACACATATCGCTGATATTGACTACGCTAAGATTCAATTATACTCTGGTAACTATGATTTCTGGTATGAATCTAGCCAGTTAATGATCAAACAAATGAAAGAAGCAAACAAGAAGAAAGAAGATAAAATCAAAGAACTTCAAGAATTTATTCAAAGATTTAGCGCAAACGCTTCTAAATCCAAACAAGCTACTTCTAGAAAGAAAGCCTTAGAAAAAATTCAACTTGATGATATCCGTCCTTCTAGCCGTAAATACCCATATATTGACTTCCGTCCTTTCCGTGAAATCGGTAATGAAGTATTACAAGTAACAAACTTATCCAAAACAATCGACGGTGTGAAAGTATTAGATAATATTTCTTTCATCATCGGACATGATGATAAAGTTGCTTTTGTTGGTAACAATGGTTTAGCAACAACAACATTATTCAAAATTTTAGCTGGTGAAATGGAACCAGACGAAGGTGAAGTAAAATGGGGTATCACTACTTCTCAAGCTTACTTCCCTAAGGATAATACAAAAGACTTTGACTGTGATGACATCATCGTAGACTGGTTAATGGAATTCTCTCCTGAAAAAGACGTAACTTACGTTCGTGGTTTCTTAGGAAGAATGTTATTCGCTGGTGAAGACGGTGTTAAAAAAGTTAATGTACTTTCTGGTGGTGAAAAAGTTCGTGTTATGTTATCTAAGATGATGATTATGGGCTCCAACGTTCTTATTCTTGACGAGCCTACAAACCACTTAGATATGGAATCTATCACTGCTTTAAATAATGGATTAATTAAATTCCCAGGTGTTGCATTATTCACATCTCAGGATCATCAGTTCATCCAAACAATTGCAAACCGTATTATGGAAATCACTCCTGGCGGTCTTATTGATAAGATTACAACTTACGATGAATATCTTGAAAATGATGAACTTGCAAGAAAAAGACAAATATTAAGTGTACAAGATGAACAATAGAACAAAGTAATATGTAACAGAAAAGGATGTTTCACAATTATTTGAAACATCCTTTTTACTCTTTCGTAATAAACGCTATGCCTCCACACGTGCAAGTTTTAAAGCCTCTTTTGATTCTACATAGTAAAGAATTGCATCCACTACGGAAAAACAAAGTTCTACAATATAATGACAGTCTACTTTAATTTCCTTCATAATCAGTACATATTCGTCATGCTTTTCTTTAATATAGTCCATAATTTCATTCACTGTCTTATGCACAGGAACCTTCTTCCTATTCCTCTTTGCCGCATCACTTTTCACATATTCGAGAAATTCCATTTTCAACTTTTTCTCATACACAAAATGTTCTCTGAGAGACCCCCAATATGCACGGTTATGAGGAAAAGTAAAATAATCGGCTATATAATGAATGATAACTCCAAGGTGTCTACAATAAGACGTATTAATCCCTTTGGATACATCATACTCTTCTGTCACCTTACGAATTTCTTTTTTTAACAAGTCAAAAGTAGATTCAATACAATGTTTTCTGACCAAAAATGAAGGAACACAATCTGGCAATACACTTCCCATATAAAATGATTTTCTATGAGAATATAATTTTTCCATGCCATTAGTATCTAAGATAAATTTAGCAACTGAAATATGTGATAATTTTCGCATTCTCATCCTCCTTTTAAGATTGTCCACAAACACCATAAATACATTATATCATATTGAAAACCAATTTCAATATATTTCAAATTTAATCACTATGAACTACAAATTAAGATACAAATTGAGTTACTACAAGAAGCTTCTCCCTTTACTTTTTCTTATTTCATCGTATTTCAGGAACACGCCTGTATTCTCCATTGTAAATTCTTCACTTGACAAGTATATAAGGGATACAGTAAAATGTTGAGTACATAACAATTATTAATGAAATGGAGATGATATTTTGGACCCTAGTGACGTCACGCAGCTTATAATTCTTTTTGTATTGCTTTTACTTTCAGCATTCTTTTCATCAGCTGAAACTGCTCTGACTACGGTCAATAAGATTCGAATTCGTAATCTTGCAGAAGAAAATGTGAAAGGTGCAAAGACAGTAAGCAAACTAATTGAAGATCCAACTAAGCTGTTAAGCGCTATTTTAATTGGGAACAACATCGTAAACTTATCTGCTTCCTCATTAGCTACTACTCTTACAGTGAATATCTGTAAGTCATTTAACATACCTGATAGTGCTACTGTTGGTGCAGGAATTGCAACATTTGTACTTACGATTTTAGTTCTAATCTTTGGAGAGATAACTCCTAAATCTTTAGCTACTGCACACGCTGAAAATATTTCTTTGGCTTATGGACCAATTGTTTATTTTATTACTCAGCTATTAACACCTGTTATTTTTGTAATTAATAAATTATCATATGGTCTATTAGTTCTACTTCGTATTGATTTACAACATAAAGGTCTTACTTTTACAGAAACAGAACTAAAAACCATCGTAAATGTAAGCCACGAAGAAGGCGTTCTTGAAAGCGAAGAGCGTCAGATGATTACTAACGTTGTTGATTTCGGCGATTCTTTAGCAAAAGATGTTATGGTACCGAGAATTGACATGGTATTTGCTGATGTTAATTTAACGTATGATCAATTAGTTGAATTGTTCACAGCAGATAAATTTTCTAGAATACCAGTTATCGATGGTACAAGTGACAACGTAATCGGTATCATTAACTTGAAGGATGTATTCTTTTATCAAGGTTCAAAAGAATCCTTTCACATAAAGCAATTATTAAGAGATCCTTATTTTACGTATGAATTCAAAAAGACTTCTGAGCTTCTAATTGAGATGCGAAAAGCTTCTCGTTCTATTGCAATCGTATTAGATGAATACGGTGCAACTGCTGGTCTTATTACTTTAGAAGATTTATTAGAAGAAATCGTTGGTGAGATTCGTGATGAATACGATGGAGACGAAGAAGATTCCATCAAACAAATCGGACCAAATGAATTTGTCGTAGATGGTTTTACAAAATTAGATGAATTTAATGAAATAATCGGTTCCCGCCTTGAGTCGGATGATTATGATTCTATCGCAGGTCATATTATCAACTTATTAGAGCACCTTCCAGGTGAAGGCGAATCTGTTATTGATCAAAATATAAAATATACCGTTCAATCCGTTGACAAAAACAGAATAGATAAAATACATATTCTGCTTTTGCCACAAGAAGACAGCGTTGAATCGGAATAGTAACGAAATTAAATCGAATGCATACCTGAGCTGAGTCTAATGACTCAGCTCTTTTTGCATGTTGTAGAATTGAATAATCTTTTGCATATTAACATTTTACGCCACATCCATCTTATGTATCCTTGCTCCACCAATTGCTACTCGATTATATCTTCCTGTAATACTATTTCCATATGGATATCCTTGGAATACTACAATAAGGCTTATATCATTAATCGTTCTATACCACTCATCGTAATCTATAGTTGGTAACGTAAAATTATATTTAATACCATACTGTTTAGCAAATTGATTCTGTTTTGTAATACACTCGTTGGTACACTGTTCAATCAGAGAAATAATCACCCCCCTCTTTTTCTCTTCATACAATGAAGTATCCCAAGAAAACCAAAGCGGAAGTTTGTCCGCTATATCATTGTAGTATCCTTCCATCTGTATTTCCCCCAAAGCATCCCTATATACTACATAATTCGTTAGCGTTACTTGTAGAATATCTCCCTGTTCGCCATCAAACTGATAATAGACTTTCTGACCATTTTGGAAAGAAACTAGTTCATCTTCTTTGGAACTACTATGTATAAATGGAGTGATACCATCTCGTTCTACAATCATAATGTAAGGTACATAAGACTTACAAAGTTCCTTCTTCATTGGTTCCTCCATAATTCCAAGATTCACATACAACGCCTGAAAAAAGTTGTGTATTACTTCTTCCTGATTCAGCATAACCTCCTGTCCTAAATCATACTCTACTACATCATAAAAAGCTGCTTCTACCGCTTGATCCACTGCCAGATTGTATTGTGTCTGCAACATTTGAATCTCTTGATAATCACAATAATGTACACAATGAAATACGAATACGATACAAATTGCGCTTGCAAAGACTAACCCCAAATCAGAAACACTCATCTCTTATCATTCCTCCATATTGTATAGGCAAAGAACTCTTTGATACATTCATTACACCAAGTATAGACATTATTTTTTGAATTTTCGTATCATTTAACCGTTTTATCTTTACTGAAATGAAATCTCCCTGATGCATTGTATATTTATCTTCCTTATAAACAATGTCTAAAATATCATCTGTGTAAGTTCCTAAAAGATAACTATTTTCGTCACCAGATGTTTGATAACGTTTATACACTGTAATTTCTACTTGATAAACACTATTTGTACGACTAAGATTTTCTAGAAACACTTCATACATCGATTGATTTAGGTAACCTATATTTCGAATACTATCTACAAAATAGGTAACTTGATATTGTGCATAATTGGTCATCAAACATTCTTGCTCACACATAAAAAACGAAACAGGAACAAAAAACATCAACACGACTGTCACTAATATCTCACAGATTTGACTAAATGATTTCAACGCTCCTCCTTACCCTATGCTAACTCACAAGTAATGACATGCTGATGATACATAGTCTCACTTACTTGACATTCTAATTGATAAATAGAATGTGAAAAATACACCAACAGAGTTAGAGCAATACAAAACATACAGATAGAAAACGCATAATATACCATCTCAATACCATGTTTCATTAGGCACTAATCCCCTCCTGTGTAAATACAATACCTACAATCGAGTTATTATCATCTCTTAATATATCTCCAATAAACTGTGCATTTGGATTAATATAATTTGCTTTTTCTGGACTTTGCGCACTTTTCACCTCTGATTGTACCGCTCTATTCACAATATCATTCTGTATATTCAATGCTACATTATAATACCAATAACCTTTTCCTGTAACTACTATAATAGATAATGAATCTCGAAACTTATTAATTACATTTACCACCTCACTTCCTGACACTTTTAATCCATCATACATAACTTTATCACTTTCATTAAATTCTGCATTTAATTTGCTTATCTGCCCTGCACCATCTGCTGCTGTATCTCTCGCCTCTCGTGCAATAAAGAATCCTAAACTAATTACAATACAAGTAATAATCGTACCTGCTGCCAATAATAAACCTTTTAAACTATTTTCCATAATAACCTCCTACAAACCAATCTGTAATTGCTCAATATACTTTTTCAACTGCATAATACTTTCTAGTACAAATGGAATAATAAGATAGATTCCAATCGTACACCCTAAAGGTATAAAGGCAATAAATCTACCTAACACACCTTTATTCTCTGTCAAAATATAATTATCTTGTTTCCTCTTCTCAAAATATTGCTCTTGCTCTAACACCAATGGATAAATAGCTCGCTCCAACCCTATCTGTTCACTAAGCTGTAAGGCATCCAGCAATTTCACAAATGGTTGAAATGGCTCTAGCATTTTCCCTGTCTCAAGGGCACATTCATTATCATAAGAAAAATCATCTATACATTTCTGTAATGTAGGCGTAAATATAACACTTCCTAACTCAATCCATTCTAATACATCGTCCACATCTCCGCGTCCCATTGTTACAACCATTTGCGCAATAGAATAAAAGAAATATGCTTCATCCTCCTTCTCCATTCGCATCACATTAATTCTCACAACAAAGTAGAACAGTGGTAGATGATAACCCAGCCAAATCATCCCTATTAACAACAATCCAATCAGTCCGACATAACCTCCTACCACGCCTACAAGCGGTTCAAATAAGATCATACAAGCAAAACATGTGGCACCTGCTAATGCTAGCCTCATAACAAATAATTCTCTTAATGATATTCGCGATGAACCTTTTCTCAATAAGTCACTCAATAGCTTCACCTTTTTAGGGTTATGTTCTGTCCACCAGTCATATAACTTTGTAATGATAAGCATCTCTGATAATCTCTTTATGTACACATCCTGATAAAACGAGATACGACATTGATGACGCAAAAAAATCACTACAACATAACACACTAAAGTAACAAGCAAAAGTATAAAACGACTCACAATCCCATATGTTCCTTCATAATACCTTCCCAGCTCAGAAAGATTAGAACTAGCCCATAATTCAACTCCTTTTAGACACTGAATTGGAAGAATTACGATATAAGCAATTCCAGACAAAAAGTAATTTAACTGTTCCCTATCTAAAAGCCACAAGAAAATCTGTTTCTTCAAGAAAATTAAATTCTTTAAGTAATACGAATTATGCGCATCGTCTCCATATTCCATTGCAAGATAGGAAAACAATACAAATTGATAATAGAATGAATTCTTTTGCTTTTTCTTGTATGCTTCAATTTGATCTACATCTTCTAGTAATAGGAGCTGATAAATCTCTTCCACTACATCTTCAATCTGCTTATCCATACGTTCCATAGATTCTAAAATTGATTCCTCTACACACTGGCAGATCGTATACTGATAAGATACCTGCTCAATAAAGTTCATAAACACTCTCAGCTTATTCATTTCCCGCTTCTCAAGATTTATGTAGTAAACATAGTAGAGACATAGAGAGATTCCTATTCCTGCAATCAACCAATACACAAGATTGTATATGGAAAACATTTCCCTAATACTCATTGTTACACTGTTCCCTCCAATCTTGCAAAAAATCTAAGAACTCTTCCTTTTCCTCTTTGCCTAGCACCTCCAGAATCTTACTTTGTGTTCTTTCACTCATCATTTCCCTTACTTGATATGCACCATCTACAAACAACAATAAATCTCGAATTTCAAACATCTTATCGGTATGACCTGAAAACTCAAAAGGTCGTTCTATAATCTCTGATATTCGTTCTATATAACGATGTCCATCTTCTGCCTTTCGCATGTGCACATCAAAATTCAACACATGTATCACTTGTTCTGTAGCTATTCTTGCCTCTGAAAAACCACCTTCTAACAATAATGCATTTCGAAATGAAAAAATAAGATCTTTTGTTGTTTTAGCATGATGCGTAAATAATGTAAACAAAGATGCTACTTGTGCCATCTGAATTAACCAAGAACAAACTTCATTGGATGCTACTTCACCTAGTATATTAACTGTTCCATCTGTCTTCTTTTGAAAATCTAATCCTTCCTGTCCCGATATTGTTTGCGTCTCTCGAAAACTAACAATATTTCTGTTTGGGTATATCTTTCTTAAATGCAACTCGAAGGCTAATTCTTGCACACGCAGATTGTAAGTCGGTTTCATATAATGTACCAACGACATAAGAAGTGTTGTCTTCCCACTTCCTTGTTCGCCTGTTATGGCAAGAATTTGACATCCCTTAATCAACCATTTCAAAAGCTGAATTGGAAAAATCTTATTCTCATCCGTTAATAACTCATCCATATTTTTGTTATATACCGAATTGAACTTACGAATAAAAAATACCCAATTCTCACAAAATGGAGGTCTCGCAACCGCCACTCTAGAACCATCTGCCATTTCATTTACAATATAGCCTTTCATCTGAGACAACTGACCAGGATTCTGATAACGATATAGATTTTTACAGATTCGTACAAATTCTTTCTCCGTTTGAAACTTTAGAAAGGATAAATAAATCGATTTTCCTTGAAAAAAAATCCAGATACTCTGAAATGCATACTCCTTTCCCTCTAACAGCTGAAAACCTGACACCGAAAGAGAACTTCCAGATACACCTCCACTTATTCCATCTAGTGCCATAGATAATAGCATATCAATCGGGCCGTTTCCTTTGGTATCTTCGTAGATACGTTGTGCAACAATATGTATCTTCTCCACATAGGACAGCACCATATTTCCTTCCCTTTGATACATATCTGCTATCTCTTCGTCTGTTACCTCATAATAAATTTCTTGGGCATCATTCACCTTAGGCTTCGATAATTCATAAGTATCAAAAAGAACTTTTAAAGCTTGCTCTTGATAATACACTTCGTATTTATACAACATAATAGAAAACTTATCTCTAGAAGATAATTGATAAGCACTTCGAAAATGAAAGATTGTATCTAATGCTTCCTCTGTTAACTTAAGCTTAAAAACTAAGATTTCCTTAATAAAATCCCGTATAAATATCTTTGCATCGTAATCACCTACTACACAATTTTTGATAGCTTTTCGTAGATCTTTACGAAACTTTAAATTTCCTTCTAATTCTGTCTGACTTCTTACTTTTTCATATGGATTTTCTCTAAGAACATTGGATATGTATTCATTAACCTTTTGGCATAGTTGTTTGTAATCCTTACAGGTTACTTTTTCTACTCCGTTCTTCTTTCTACGAAACAACAGATACCTCCTCTACTGAAAGGCAATCCAACATCATCTGCGCAGCTTCTTTCACTTGGCTTATAAAGAAATAATTCTCATCATCACGACCACACGAAAAATTGCGTAATAAATATTGAATAATCGTACCACTATTGACTGCCTCACCAAATTCAAGATTATACGGAATAACTCCTATCTGATTTTTAGGGATCTGATATCTTCGACGAATATTTTTAAGATTATAACGTGCTTCCTCTTGATAGCACCCAATAAGAAAATATGATTTTTCAACTAAAGATTCATAATTCGAAAAGAAATGATCTAATAATATCTTATTCTGACATAGATTCACCACTACCAAATCTGCACCTTCCAATATGGACTTAGTAGATAGTGTATTGTTGTATGCGGTGTCCACAAAAACAAACTCAAATACATTAGACAAAAACGTCATCAACGGCTTAATCACTTGATTTAACTCAAATTCAAAATACTCTTGATTCATATTACACTTCTTTGGAAGATAGTATATCAGATTATCCAAGAACTTTAAGGATACATCCTCCATCACCTCTTCATATGTATGATTCGAATGAACTCTTCGCATCAACCCCTCTAAACCAGTTTGATCATAATACGATAATTCTTCCCGCAATAAATATTGCGATGTTCGCCTCTGTTGGACAAATGCTTGTTCCAACCCATTCAAATTAAAATGATTCTCAAACAAAATACTCTTTGTCTGTTTAAGCATTGTACAAATCACACTCATACATGCCATATTACTGGTAGTTCCTGCTCTTCCTTTGCAGTTACTCCAAAATGCTACTTTCATTATGAAACTCCTTTCAAAAATATTGCCCCATTGCATTTTAATAAATCTTAAACTCAATAACCATTCATAATGGATTTTATCATAGATAAAAATGTAAGACTGTAAGATAAGATAATTAGACTCTTAAATACTATGAAATAGATTCTATTAGAAAAATATGAAACCTTCTTTTGTTATCATACTCCTTTTCTTTCTAATTGTAAATAGGCTAAATCATTTTTTTACTTTCTTATTTTGCGCAAATTCGACAAAAAAGAGCCGTCCTTTCAGACAGCCCTTACTTTTCTAAAACATAATCTCTGATTTACGTTTTAATAGTCTAGCACCATTTACAATCATAACGATTCCTGTTGCAATTCCGATACAAATTGTAACGATACCAAATACAAGACTTACCACTCCTGTTGATTTCATGGTATTATATATTTTTTCATTCATCGAAAATACCTCCGAGCTACTTTGCTCCATATTGCTCATAATAAGCGTCAATAGCTGCTTTAATAGTGTCATCAATAATAATTTTACCTTTATATGGTTTATTATACAAGTGTTCCACTACTTCTTCCATTGTAACGATTGCAGTTGCTTTCATACCGTAGGACTCTTCAATTTCATCTAATGCACTTTTTTCACCTGTTCCACGTTCCATACGATTGACAGAAACAACTAAACCAAGTACTTCTACATTACCTTGTGCTTTGATAATCGGCATTGTTTCACGAATAGATTTTCCAGATGTTGTAACATCTTCAATCATAATAATACGGTCACCGTCTTGAATCGGACTTCCTAATAGGATACCTGTATCACCATGATCTTTTTCCTCCTTACGGTTAGAGCAATAGCGAATGTCCTTATCGTAATATTCATTGATAGCCATAGATGTGGCAACACTAAGAGGAATTCCTTTATACGCTGGGCCAAAAAGTACATCAAAATCAGTACCGAATTTTTCTTCGATTGCTTTGGCATAATACTGACCTAACTTACGTAATTGTGAACCTGTACGATAGAAACCAGTGTTGATGAAAAACGGTGTCTTTCTTCCACTTTTTGTTACGAAATCTCCAAATCTAAGTACATTAGAATCTACCATAAATTCAATAAACTCTTTCTTGTATTGTTCCATTTCACTTATTCTCCTTATTGTACGCCATTCCCTATGACTTATTTTCTTTATATGTTCAACTCATTATAGCATTTGAAAAAATATCTTTCAACCATTGGTCTAAATAATAATCGTTTCTATTTCACACAACCAATGATATCTTTTATATCCGCAATATGATTCATTTCCATAAATTGTTTTATACCAGAAATTACATCAATCGTTGCTGTTGGATTATGAAAGTTCGCTGTTCCAATGGAAACTGCGGTAGCACCTGCCATCATAAATTCTAATGCATCTTCCGCTGTCATAATTCCCCCCATACCGATAATTGGTATATTTACAGCTTGTGCTACTTGATAAACCATACGCACTGCTACTGGTTTAATAGCAGGACCTGAAAGTCCGCCTGTTTTATTTTTTAACGCAAATGTACGTTTATTGATATCAATCTTCATACCAGTTAATGTATTGATTAGGGATAAAACGTCTGCACCGCCTGCTTCTGCTGCCTTTGCTGTTTCTGTAATATCCGTAACGTTGGGACTTAATTTCATAATCACTGGTTGTTTTGCGATTTTCTTGATTTCCTTCGTAATGTCTTCCACTGCTTTTGGATTTTGACCAAATGCAATTCCACCTTCTTTTACATTTGGACAAGAGATGTTGATTTCCATCATATCAATTGGTTGTTCTGCTAATCGTTCCACAACCTCACAATATTCTTGTGTTGTCTTTCCACATACATTTACAATAATTTTTGTGTCAAATTGTTTTAAAAATGGGATATCACGCTCTACAAATAAATCAATCCCTGGATTTTGTAGACCTACTGCATTTAACATACCACCATAAGTTTCTACAATTCTAGGAGTATCATTTCCAGCCCAAGGTACATTGGCAACACCTTTTGTTACCACTGCGCCTAGTTGATTTAAATCAACAAATTCACTATATTCTTTCCCTGAACCGAATGTTCCTGATGCTGTCATAACAGGATTGTTTAGTTCTACTCCTGCAAGATTCACTTTTAAATTCATACTACTCTCTCCTGTTCCTAATTAAAATGCATCAATTTCATCTGCATAGAATACTGGACCATCTTTACAGATTCGTTTATTGTTTACATTGGAATGACTGTCTTTTTCTTTTGATTTACATACACAAGCAAGACATGCACCAATTCCACAAGCCATCTTTTCTTCTAATGATAACTGAGCAGTAATGCCATTTTCTAGGGCATATGCTTTGATGCCTTTTAACATTGGTGTTGGACCGCAAGCAAAAATAATATCTGCTTCAATACCATTTTCCTTAATGGCATCCAGTACATTTCCCTTTGTGCCTGCCGTTCCATCTTCTGTTGAAACATAAACGTCCCCGTATGATTCAAATTCATCTTTTAAAAATAAATCGTTTGTACGATAACCAAGAACTATGTATCTCTCTATTCCAAGAGGTACAAGGGACTTCGCCAATTCTAACATTGGAGGTATTCCGATTCCACCACCAATTAAAATTGCTTTCTTACCTTCTAATGTAAAGCCGTTACCTAAAGGACCCATTACCTCAACTGTTTCTCCCTCTTTCAGCAATGAAAATTCCTTTGTTCCAAATCCTACAACTCGAAATACAACACGAAGTAATCCTTCTTCTTTATCAATCTCACAGATACTAATTGGTCTAGGTAACAATTTACTTCCATCCTTGCTGAAAAATGAAATAAATTGTCCAGCCTTTGCTAATGTTGCAATTGTTTTCTCTTTGATCCATAAGCTATAAATGTCATCGGTCAATGTTTCGATCTTTGTGACAACAGCCTGTCCCTTAATTTTTTCTGACATGATTCTCTCCTAAACTTTTACTATTTTACATGATTCCACCAATTTATTATATCCAACAAAACTTTTATCGTCAACTTTTGTATAGCTACAAATACATAAAATTCTGTTAAATTGTGTAATTTGCAAAAATATTTGACAATTGTTTTTATAACTGCTATAGTGTGGGTTAGAATATTATGTAATTTGCTAGGGGAGCCTATGCTGAGAGGTGTATTTACACTGACCCTTAATACTTGATCCAGATAATACTGGCGTAAGGAAGCATTTCGATACGATTCCTCCTTGGCATGTTACATTCTTACAGGAGGTTTTTTTATGCTTAACTATTTCTTAGAAATCAATGAAAATGGCGGTTCCTTAAAAGTGCCAGGCTATATTTTGTTTGCCGCTTTGATATTAATTTGTCTATTGGCAGTATCCAAAATTAATAGTCGCCATCAAGCCCATAAAATTAGCACGAAGCAACTTTCATTCTGTGCAATCTGTATGGCACTTGCGTTTGTTCTGTCTTTTGTAAAACTATTTGATGCTCCAATGGGCGGTTCTATTACTTTAATGAGTACATTTTTTATTACATTAGTTGGTTATCTCTATGGTACATACATTGGTGTGATTACTGGTGTTGCTTATGGGTTGTTACAATTGATTGTTGGACCATATTTCGTTCATCCAATACAGATTCTTGTAGATTATCCTCTTGCATTTGGTGCACTTGGACTTAGTGGTGTGTTTGCACATGCGAAACATGGATTGATAAAAGGATATTTACTTGGAATTACAGGTCGATTATTTTTTGCTGTGTTAAGTGGTGTTGTTTTCTTTGCTTCTTATGCTGGAGATATGAATGTGTTTTTGTATTCCTTTGCTTACAATTTTGCATATATAGGAATTGAAGGTGGACTTACGGTGTTAATATTGCTTGTTCCTGCGGTTAAGAAGGGATTAAATCAGATTAAACAAATTTCAATAAATGCGTAATTTATTAAATTGTAATTCTATTGTTTATAGATATTGACTAAAAGGTGGCAGTTCACACGCATAGGTTACTGCCACCTTTTTTGTATGCTTTCTATATTTTTAGATACTTTAAATAAGTCTATTCCAATTTCTTTACATACTCGGCTTACAAAAATTATTATCTAACACAAAACCATGATGCATCGGTCCACTTCCAGCACCAAGATTAAGATTTGCGGACAATGCTCCTGAAATGTATGCTTTTGCATGCTCTACCGCATCTGCAAGATTTTCCCCCTTCGCAAGGTTCGCTGCAATGGCACTAGAAAGGGTACATCCCGTCCCATGTGTATTCGGATTGTCTATCCGTTTTCCGATAAACCAATGAATCGTTCCATCCTTATAGAGTAGGTCATTGGCATCATTTATACTATGTCCACCTTTACATAGTACAGCACAACCATATGTATCACCAATGATTTGCGCTGCTTTTACCATATCATCTTGATTCTTTATGGATACATGAGCTAAATACTCAGCTTCTGGAATATTCGGTGTTGCTAGTGTTGCAAGAGGTAACAAACGTTCCTTTAATACTGCAATTGCATCTTCGTCAATAAGTCTTGAGCCACTTGTAGCGATCATAACTGGATCGACCACAATATTTTTTGCTTCATAATATGTTAATCGTTCTGCGATTCTTTCTATTAGCTCTGCTGATGAAACCATTCCTACCTTAACTGCATCTGGGTAAATATCCTCAAAGACTGCATCTATCTGTTGTTGCAGAAATTCAGGTGTTACCTCCATAATTCCAGACACCCCTGTCGTATTCTGTGCTGTTAGTGCTGTAATTGCACTCATAGCATAAACACCATTAGTGAGCATGGTTTTGATATCTGCCTGAATGCCAGCTCCTCCACTAGAGTCACTTCCGGCAATTGTTAATGCTGTTTTCATAATTATCCTCTTTTCTGTCTATACTGTGTAAGCTATCGTCTGATTACATTTTATTTTATAATGCTTACATTTGTACCATTTTTTGTGATATTGCTAATAGTTCTTCACATTCCCTCTTAATATCTTTTGCAGCAAAGATTGCAGATACTACTGCAACACCATCTACTCCAGTTCCCGCAAGTTCCATTATATTTGACTTATTAATTCCACCGATTGCAACTACCGGAATCGTTACGGCATCACAGATTTCTCTTAATGTTTGCTTAGAAACCTCTCTTGCATCTAACTTTGTAGATGTTGTAAACACCGCACCAACTCCCAAATAATCGGCTCCTGCCTTCTCTGCTGCTATGGCCTGTTCTACCGTCCGAGCCGATACACCAATTATCATGTTTTCCCCTACTATAGCACGTACATTACCTGCTTCCATGTCTTTCTGCCCCACATGAATTCCGTCTGCACCACACTTTACAGCAAGCTCTACTTCATCGTTTACAATCAACGGAACTTTATATTGTTCACACAATTTCTTCATTTCAATTGCTTCTTTCAAAAATTCTTCCCGTCCTAATTCCTTTTCACGAATCTGAATACAAGTTGCACCTCCCTTCAAGGCATCTTCTACTTGTTCCATTAACGTCTGTTCCCCTGTCCATGCTTGGTCAGTTACTGCATAAAGACGCATCATTTTTGCATCACATTTCATGTCTTTTATCCTCACTTTCATAGATTTCATATCTTGCTTTTTCCTCTAATTCATCACCTAATAAATGATAAACTGCATCAATAATATAGTTACGATATGTTGCATTGCCATCCTGTTCACTCAGACGCTCGTAAGCCTTTTCACCACAGATTCCCATTGTACATACTGCTGCTACAACTGCTTCTAATGGTGTTTCTTGATTAGCAGTTACAAAAGCAGTTGTAAGGGCTGAGAGCTGACATCCAGTTCCTGTAATGCTACTCATCATAGAATGTCCATTGAAAATACAATATGCACGACTTTCATCTGCTACAATATCAATTGCACCTGTAATTGCGATAATTGCACCTGTTTTCTTTGAAAATGCTTTCGCAAATGCTACAGTTTGTGATAGATTTTCTTGCGTTACAGAATCACTTACATCTGCATCTACACCTCTTGTTGTGCCAGTTCCTCGCGCTAATGTTTTGATTTCAGAGATATTTCCACGTATCACTGTAAAGTTAATGTACTTCATTAATTCCTGCGCTGTTTTTGTTCTAAGTGTGGATGCTCCCACACCAACAGGATCAAGTAAAATCGGATGCTCTAATTCATTTGCTTTCACCCCCGCTTTCTGCATTGCAGGAATGGTTCTCTGATTTAGTGTTCCGATGTTAATGTTAAGCCCCCCACAGATTGTTGTAATTTCTTCTACTTCATTCTCGTCATCTGCCATAATCGGTGATGCACCACAGGCTAGAAGAATGTTGGCACAATCATTTACTGTCACATAATTGGTAATATTATGTATTAACGGACTTTTCTTTCTTACATTTTCAAGCATTTCTTTTAACATTGTTGTCCTCCTATTATTTTTACTAAATATATCAATGATGTATTTGCTATAACAAATCAAACAAAGTGTGTGTTCCACATACTCTCACGTCTTATGTTTACTACAAGAAACACACACTTTTGCCAACGCAAATAAATTTGCTATAGCCGAGGGGGATTCGCTGTTTTTCAAGCGAATAGATTCCTTTCTCCCGAGTGCGCATCCTGCCCCTGCTTTTTAGGGGCTTTTTTAATTCATAGGAAATAGAGCGAAGCGGAATTTCCTATGAATTAAAAAAGAGATACCCTATTGCGGTATCTCTTCAAAAATCAACTATGACTTCCTACGACGGCATTATCCGCATCAGGTGTAAGGGTCGAAGTTAATTACTTCCTCTCAGCCTGCTAATACAAGCTCCCCTGTTTATTGAACATATTATACTTAACGTGTTATAATATAGCATTCAAATTTGTTGTTGTCAATCGCAAAGATTATAGCATATTACCTTTCCTTCATTACATGCTCAATAAACTCAGAGAAAAAAATCCGCACAATTTTCATCATTTAACAATATTCCCATGGGAATACAATCTTCAATTTCTATTTTTTCATCTTCTTCTGGTAACTGAACTGAATCAAGAAACTTATCTAGTTTTGCAAAATTACAATTGGAATATAAACGCACTCCTTCTTGATTGGATTGCAGAAAAATCATATTAAATCCGATAATACTCATAGACATTAAATATAGATCTTGTAATAGAATCTTAAAGAATAGTTGACTGTATCTTGTATTATGATCTATCAATTGCCCCCGATAGCTCTTTTTAATCGCAAAAAATTTAATTTCCACACTTGATGTATATACATTATGTTCTTTTGTGTTTTTATGCAATAATCCAGCACAAGATATGGTGGCAAATGCAAATACTTTTGTTATTTTCTTTTCTTCTTCATTAGAACTACTAAATTCACGACTTGGGTGTTCTTCTGTATCTTTTATCTCACTCTTTTTTACTAATATGTACGTAACTGCTCTACTCTTTCGAGCCCATTCACTTGCTTTTTCGTGAAAAAATAAATCAATATTAGGATTACCACAAGTAAATTCTTGTATAACCTCTTCCCCCACATTGGCATGATTTAATTCCACATATTCTAAGCTATTGATCATATAGTTCTAGTAGCTTCTCCATATCTATGGATTCAGCACTCCTTTTACAATCTTCCCAAAACTCTTTTGTTGGAACAGTCTTTCTCATAGCTTGAAAAAATTCTTTTGTCTTTTTTTCATTAATAATGAAAGCTCTATTCATTGATGTTGCTAACATAGTAACTACCTCCTTATTTCTTCATCCCTATTTTTCTTTTTTCACATTATACTCCCTCATTTTCATAAAGTCTATATAAAATAGTTTTGACATAGAACAAAAAAATAGTACATCTTTTGTGCACTTTTAACATATGTAACACAAGTAATCCAGCGAATATGCAAGACTCTTTCGCAAAAAGTATTCTTCATAAAGTGCACCATAATCAAAAAAGAGTAGACTTTTGCATCTACTCTTCCTCTCCTATATTCAACATGTACTACTATTATTTCACTAACGCACTTAATAAATCTTCTTTCATATCAAGAACAGCTTGTCTAGACGCCGCATCAAATGCTTCTGCACCAAACTTCGCATATTTTTCTTGTTTATACGCAGCAATAATTCCTCTTGATGAGTTTACAATTGCGCCAAGACCATCCTTATTAAAGTATGGTGCTAAATCCGCTGCTTTTCCACCTTGCGCACCATAACCTGGTACTAAGATATAAGTTTTAGGCATTAATTGTCTTAACACTTTCCCCATCTCTGGATAAGTTGCACCAACTACGGCACCCACATAACTATAGGAATCTCCCATATGTTCTTGACCCCATTTATCAACCATCTCACCAACAATTTCATATAATGGTCTTCCGTCTACTAAACGATCTTGGAATTCTCCACTAGATGGATTGGATGTTTTTACAAGTACGAAGATCCCTTTATGTTCTTCCTTGCACACATCAATAAATGGTTTCACACCATCACTTCCAAGATAAGGATTCACCGTTACAAAATCTTCATCAAAAGGAACATAAGTCTTAGAACCTACTTGAATCTTTCCAACATGTGCTGTTGCATATGCACCAGATGTGGAACCGATATCACCACGCTTGATATCACCAATTACAACTAAATCTTTTGACTTACAGTAGTCAACTGTTTTCTTAAATGCAGAAAGCCCTGGAACACCGAATTGCTCATACATGGCAATCTGAGGCTTAACCGCAGGAATTAATTCATAAGTCGCATCTACAATCGCTTTATTATACTGCCAAATCGCCTCTGCTGCACCTTCTAATGTTTCACCAAATTCCGCATATGCTTTTTGTTTCACATGTTCTGGAACATAATTAAGCATCGGATCCAATCCTACTACAATCGGTGCTTGTAACTCTTCAATTTTCTTCACTAATTTGTTAATCATAATCTAACCAAGCCTTTCTACAAAATGTTTATTGTAATGTCTTTTCTATATCATTAAGGACATTCTCATTTGTTATATAATGATGTATCTCATCCTTTGTAACCCATTTGTATTCCAATAAATCTTCTGAAAGTACAACTTCATCCTGTGTTGTCACGCACAAATAGGATAAACCTATCGTACAAACTTCACCCATCATAAATGACCATGTGTAAAGAATTTGACTGATATAGGCATTAATACCAGTTTGATCCTCAATATTACGAATCACAGCTTTATCTGGAGATTCTCCAAACATGATCCCTCCATCTAAAAACTCCCACTGATATGGATCTGAGATTCTATCATCGTACCAACGCTTCACGATTAAATATTTATCCTCATACTGCACAATGCCTTTTACTATGATTTTATATTTCCCCATATGTACCTCCGATTGCGTAGGCTTCTATATTAAGGCCTACAACAAATGTAGACCTTAATATGAATCCCCTCTTACTAACAGCATTCTATCAACATTATAACATAGTATCTGTCTTTGTTCAATTAGCTGACTTATTTATCTTCTTAGCTAAACGACTTTTTACATTTTCACCGACCAAAATGTAAATCACAGACATTGTCGGAACACTGAGCATAATTCCTGGAAGTCCGAATAATCCACCACCTACGGTAACAGCGAATATTACCCAGATACCTGGTAATCCAATAGAACTTCCAACTACTCTTGGATAAATTAAGTTATTTTCAAGTTGTTGTAAAACTGTTAGATAAATAAAGAACATAACCGCATTAATTGGAGATACCAATGCTAGTAATAGGAAGGATACTCCACCACCAATCCAAGCACCTGCTACTGGTATTAAAGCAGTTACTGCAATTAATGTACTAATTAAAACAGCATAATCAAAACGGAAAATTTTCATTCCAATAAAACACAATCCCCCAAGGATACAAGCTTCTGTTACCTGTCCAATTAGGTATTTTCCGAAAATATCATTTACGATTACTGCAATTTTTTCATTACGTTCCGCATGCTTTTCTGGTAAATACGCACGATTTAAATTACCTAATTGACGTAAGATATTTTCTTTCCCTGCAAGCAAATTAATGGAAAATACAATTGTAATAACCAAATTAAAAATGACTGATACTAAGTTCGTTGTCACCGTAATTAATCTTGGCACAACATCTCCAATATAATTAACAATCGAAGTTGTTACCGATTGAATAATATCTGTTAACTGTCCAAATATCTCTTCAAACTTAATACTCTGAATGTTGTATTTTACTGCCAATTCATTAATCCAATTTTCAGTACGCTCAAAATAAATATGCGTTCTAGAAATAAATAAATTTAAGTTTGTCATAAGTTGTGGCACAATAAACCAAACAATTGTTACGATGATTAAAAGGAAGAGCAAATAAGAAATGGTAATTGCCAATGTTCTTTGCAATCCTTCCTTCTTAATCTTCTTACTTAAAAGCGCTTGGAAAAATTTCATCGGCTTATTCAAAATAAATGCCAGAACCACTCCTAAGAAAAACGGAGATAGAATATTAAACACGTTACGAATAAGCGCTGTTACAAGGTCGAATTTCAATACAATGAATAACAGCAAACATGCATACGTAACTAAGATTAATTTTTTTCTTAATGCAATATCTTTCATGCGCACCTCCACTTTAACTTTACTCCAAATATTTTACATTGATTTATAGTATACTTGTTTTTGTTTGATTCTGCAATCACCTTTTTGGATAAGTCTATTTCCCTTTTTCGTTATAATCATCTAAGAAATTATATTCTTCTGTAGCTGTATGGTAACCAATTAGTGTATCTAGGTTTACATTGTGCATACTGCGGAAAATGTTTTTATCAATGTTCGGATTCATTTTCTTTAGCTTTTTAATAAGCACTTTCATTTCTTGACGCTTGGAACCGCCACCACCATTATCACAGATTGTACAATTTTCTGTAAAACGACATGCACATTGAATAAAAGTAAGTTCATGATATGTCTTCCAATGAATAATATCTTCCTCTTCGATTAAATACATCGGACGAATCAATTCCATGCCACCAAAATTTTTACTGTGAAGTTTTGGCATCATCGTTTGCACTTGTCCACCATAGAACATCCCCATAAGAATTGTTTCCACAACATCATTAAAATGATGTCCTAATGCAATCTTATTACATCCCAATTCTTGTGCATGTTTGTAAAGATAACCTCTTCTCATTCTGGCACAAAGATAACAAGGACTTTCATCAATTTCCGCCACAATATCAAAAATCTGCGTCTCAAACATTGTAATTGGAATATTTAATAATTTTGCATTATTAATAATGGTTTGCTTGTTAATCTCGTTATAACCTGGATTCATTACAAGAAACACTAATTCAAATTTATATTTTCCATGTCTTTGTAACTCTTGTAGCAATTTTGCCATAAGCATAGAATCTTTACCACCAGAGATGCAAACTGCGATTTTATCCCCTTCTTGAATTAAATCATACTCTTGAATTCCCTTTACAAACTTTCTCCAAATTGGCTTTCTATATTTGGTAATTAAACTACGTTCGATCTCTAAATACTTTTCCATTGATTTCTCCATTTCTAATCCTTACTTTTTATCCGTAAGATTTTCATAACACACTTTAAAAATCTTTAAAAATTCTTTTAACTCTTCCTCTGTTGTCAGGTGACTAAGGCTCAACCTCCAAGAACACATTGCATTTTTCTTATCATTTGTCACTGCTAATACTGGTCTGGATGGTGTATTTGGCACGGAACATGCCGATTTTGTAGAAATGCACACACCATGTTTGTCCATCTCCTCTTGAAATATGCCTGCTTTTACTCCTTTCACACTAACATTTAAAATAAATGGCATCGTTCCTTCTGGACTATTAATGCGCACTAGCGGATACTGCTTTAGTTCCCTGCGTAAATATTCATTGTATCCCTTTACGAGGTTATAACGTTCCTCTAAGTGCTCCATTGCTTGTTTTATTGCGCAGCAGATGGATGCCGTCATTCCTGGAAATGGGGTTCCACTACGATAAAGAGTTGTCGATACCCCACCATGGATTAACGGTTCAATTATGGTGTCTTCTTTTTTCACTAGAACACCACAACCATTTAACCCATAGAATTTGTGCGGCGCAAAAGTTAATAAATCAATCTGTTCCATGTTCACTGGAATCTTTCCAACAGCTTGTGTTGCATCTACATGTAATTTACATTGTGGGTAACGCGATACAACTTCACTGATCGCTTGAATTGGTTGCACAACTCCTAATTCACTATCTACATAGCAAACAGAAACTAGAACCGTATCTTTTCGCATCAATTCTTCTAAATGCTCTAAATCCACAGTTCCATCTTCCGTAATGTCAACCAATTCGATTTCGTAGCCTTCATTTTGAAGGGCTGTTAAAGTTCCACTTACGGAGGAATGTTCTAAACAAGTTGAAATAATATGTTTTCCTTGGTTACGGCTCATCTTAGCAACACCCTTAATTGCTAAGTTATTAGACTCACTTCCACCAGAAGTATAAATAATCTCATTTTCCTTAACACCAAGCAAACCTGCAAGCTCCCCAGTTAACGTCTTCATACGTTGGTTGGCTTCTCTTCCGCAAGAATGATGGGAATTGGCATTGCCGAAATATTGTTTTGTTTCTTCTATAAAAAACGATAATACATCTTCATCCACAGGTGTATTCGCTGCATAATCAAAATATAACACGTACTTCTTCCTTTCTTATTTTTATCCACTTTTCTAGCTCATTCTAGTCTAATTCATATAATCTCTATCAAAATACTATGAATTAGTATAAATCTTATCTGTAAAATCGTCAATAGTAGGAAAGAGGATAAATCCTATCTGTAAAATCGTTAATAGTTGAAAACAGGAAAGAGGATAAATCCTATCTGTAAAATCGTTAATAGTTAGAAATAAGAAAGAGGATAAAGAAAATAGAATGATTTGTAACCTCTATTCTTCTTTATCCTCTTATCCTTTTTATGCTCTTTTTATGTACTTGTTCACTTCGTTTAATAGTGTCTGGGACACTTCTTCACTTACTTTCATTTCACCCGTTACACCTTCCATCGCTGCAACCATATCTGTTGCATTTTCAGCAACATTATTAATAGCTCCAGTGCTTTCTTCAATGGTAGATGCAACCATTTGAATGGAACTATCTACTGTCTGTATGGTCTGTTGCAATTGTTTTGACATTGATGCAAACTCATGTAACATTTGATCAAAATTATTGACACCATTATCATAGTTTTCTGCAATCACAACAAACTTATCATAGTCTTTTAAGACCGTTTCCTCTATAAATGCAACCATTTTCTTAGAATCATTCGCAAGTGTATGTACTGCTTTTCGAACTAATTTGCTAATCTCTTGAATGGTATTGGCAGTATCTTTACTAGAATCTGCAAGTTCACGAATTTCATCTGCCACAACAGAAAATCCTTTTCCAGCTTCTCCCGCTCTTGCAGCTTCAATGGAAGCATTTAATGCTAATAAATTGGTCTGCGCGGAGATACTTAGAATCTCTTCTGTTAATTCGTCAATCTTATCCACTTGTCTACTATTTTGAATGGAATGAACTAATGCTTCATGAATCTTGTCCATTACTTCTTTTGTTTCATTTTTACTTTCTGTTGCAGACTTCTTGCTCAATCTTGCTTCTTCTCTCAATTTAGCAGCATATTCAGAACCCTGTTTTGCATTATCTGCAATTTTAATCATCTCCGTGTAAATATGCTCTGAATTACTTGTCAATTCATTGGTAGTCGCTGTAATTTCTTCCATACTAGCTGCTAATTCCTGCATAGCCGCGGAAGTATCGCTTACGGAAGTATTAGTAGATGAAATCTTTCCTGATACAACTTGTACACTTCCAATCAATTTTTGTGAGTCTTCGCCGATTAAAAGTATCATTTGTCCCATTTTTTCAATCAGCGTATTGATATCATTTACCATTTTACCTAATTCATCTTTGCTTTTGATTTGAACTCGCGAATCAATATCAAATTGATTATGGTTAATCTGATAAATAATAGTCCCCAATTGACGTTTAATCTTTTCGATTGGCACAACCACAATCATAATTAAATACACTGCTAATAATAGTGCTATTACAATCGCAATTATATTGGTAGTACTGATTGTTTTTAGTGCATGATCTGCTGTTCCAATCAATAAATTTTGCTGTTCACTACTAGATTGCACTTTTTCCGCAATCATGTCATTTAAAATCATTCCAACTTTTTGACCTGCTTCTGTAACACTTTCTACTCGAACATTTCCCTTTAGGTAACATTCAAAATAAAACCCATAAGAGTCGGATAATTCAAGAAGCATCTCTAGTTTTTCTCGCTCTGCCTCATCTGTCTCTGTTTCCAAGTAACTTGCCACACTCGAACTTAATGCTGTAAATAGTTCTCTTTGTGCTTCTTTGTATTCTAGCTTCTTTTCATCATCTTTTTCCATAAGAAAAGATAGTAAATTGGTCTGTGTTTCTATGTACTGTGTGTTAAGCTCTTGAATCTTTGGTATCCGACTGGCACTTCCTTCTTTTACCTCGACCGTTGTCACCTTTACCTCTTGCAGACTAAGCTGACTAAATATGGATATTCCCATCGTCATCACTAACATAACAGCTACTGCAGAAATCACTTTAATTTTCATACTAACTTTCACGTCAAACGCCCCTTACAAGTATATTTTTAGTCAATTCTATTATAATATATGTAAAAATATCTCACAATAGTATTTTCATTTTTTCTATATGTTCACTGTGACATTTTATAATTTTTATTGCAAATTGAGCTTAATTATGATAACAATGAATAAATAGAATTAGGAAAGGATGGAAAGTCATTTGACTTTAAGAACAATATGAATCAGAAATTTTATCGTTTACACAATAGTATTACTTCTACTATTTATGAAGGTATCGTGAAAATTGGTTACGAGAAGAATACTTCGATTAGTATTTATTATGACTTAGGTTTATTAAATTATTTACTTGATACAAACTTTCAATCACCAGAAGCATGCTTGGACTACTTACATGCTTATACAGCAGACCTAAACCAAACAGAAGCATTTATATCCGTTCATCTCGTGAAAAATCGTTTTCAGTTTACGGTGCTTTCTTATGGAATTGAGAGAATATTGTCTGAATATGAGCAAAAGCCATTTTTAAAGGAACTTGTGGCGTTAGTTCGTAATCATAACTTTACACTGGATGATGTAAAGAATCTTTTTCAAAAATACTCTTCCAATTACATCTGCCAAGAAATACAGGAAGAAGAATTTCAATACGTATTCTCTTTTGAGGATAAAGCATTGGACGAGTATGTGTATTGTTTTAATTTAAATGATTGTTACTACCATCGTCTGCTGCCTTATGATTATGCACGTTTGTAGATTATTGACAATCCATAACTTGTATCTGTAAAATATTATGCTTCTATCACGTTATAAAGCTATCGAGTATGCAAAAATTGCTCCCATGAACAATTTGGGAGCAATTTTTATGTTACATTGGTTAACGTGCATATCTTTTGAAACAATTCCGTATTATCATAGTATCCTGCAAATGTTTCTTGCCCTTTTCCACATGCAAATACAGGAACACAAAGGCCTGTATGGACAAACGTACTCCATCCTATGCCAGATTTACGAGCTAAGATATGCAGAATCTCTATGGTTAATGGTTCACCCGTTCCATAGCGAAGATACTCTTCTTCTGTCATCTCATTTTCTTTCCGCGAACCATATTGTAGTGTTGCCTCATATGCTTCTTTGAGACAAGAAATGTCATACTGAGAAAGTTGCATGTTTACACCATGTTCCATAGCTTTTTTACTATCTGCTGATAATCCAAAATTCTCCTCGATATCTTGTAATACAGTCTCGAATTCTGTTTGTTCCTTTTTATAAGAATCTAAATATTTTAATTGAAATGTTTCATAGGATATTGTTTGATTCTGGAATTGTTCTGGATAAAGTCGATACCCTGTTTCAGTATTTCCAAGTGTTAAACCTCCAGTTTCGTGATCTGCAGTCACAATAAGTAACGTTTCTTCAGGATATTTATTATAAAAGTCAACCGCCTTTTCTACCGCCTGGTTAAAGGCAATTACTTCTTGAATACAAGTAGCTGTATCGTTTTGGTGACATGCCCAGTCAATCTTTCCACCTTCCACCATCATGAAAAATCCATCGCTATTATTTAATAACCCTATTCCTTTCTCCACAAGGTCTGCAAGGGTCATCCCTTCTGTTTGGTCAATCGCGTAGGCTAAGGCATGTTGACTATCTAGATTCTCTGGAATTGCGATAACTTTACTTTTGGTAACTTGATTGTCTGAATTCTGATACCTTTGAATCTCTTGATTGGTTTGTAATATCTGGTAACCTTTCTGTTCTGCCAAATCATACAGCGACACTTGTTTCTCTTCTTTTCCAGTTGCTTGACGAAATCCTCCGCTTCCAAAATAATCAAACTCACTTTCAATTAAATCCAATCCTATCTCATATTCTAATGTTCGACATTCTTGATGCGCAAAAAAATCTGCTGGTGTTGTATGATTTATGTTCGTAGAAGATACCATTCCTATTTTCCAGTTCTTTTGATGTTTCAATTTCTCTGCTATGGTTTCTAGTGGTTTTTCGCCATTATGACTAACTGTTCCCGTTCGAATTTTCTGACCAGTTGCAATTGCTGAACCTGATGATGCTGAATCTGGGATGTAGGATGTTTTGTCATAATTCGAAACCGTTCCACTTACAGGAAACTCCATAAATGATAGAGCTTCAATGCCTACATTTTCACTATCTTTCACAGCCCCTAGATAATCCGATGTGAGTTGCATCTGAGGATACCCCATCCCATCCCCAATAAATAAAAATATGTACTTTGGCTCTTGTTCTACTTGTTCATTCTTGTTGCATCCACACAAAAAAAGTATAGTAAGTAGAAACAAATTTAAAAATGTAATGACCTTTTTATTAGTTTTCAATTACAAATCCTTTCGTTTCATCTTTACTATACTATATGATTCGTGACTTTATTTATGTCCTACTTACTTAGAAATGAATAATGCCAAGGTGTTCTAACAATATTTTAGTTCCGATTAGAATTAGAATCACTCCACCTGCAATCTCTGCCTTACTTTTAAATCGCATTCCGAAACGATTTCCAATTAATACACCAACAATGGATAAACAAAATGTAGTGATACCAATAATAGTAATCGAAGAAATGATATTTACTTGTAAGAAAGCTAACGTAATGCCTACTGCCAATGCATCAATACTTGTGGCAATCGCCATAATCGTCAACTCTTTCAAATCCAACTTATCATCCTCTTCTTCCTCTTCTTCCCCATGAAATGCTTCATATATCATTTTTCCACCGATATATAACAGAAGTCCGAATGCAATCCAGTGGTCTACAGAAACAATATAGTCTTCAAATTGTTTTCCAAGTACCCACCCCAAGTATGGCATAATTGCCTGAAAGCCTCCAAAAAATAATGCAATAATAGCAGTATGCACATAGTTTACCTTCTTCTTCATATTCAATCCTTTACACAATGCCACTGCAAATGCATCCATTGACAATCCAATTCCAATTAGAAATATTTCTTGAAATCCCATCGTCTCCACCTTTCTTTCCTTTATATTTTTTCTATTCTCTGATTTCTATTTCCGTACAATTGTTTATTGTATTTTATGCGAAATACTCTAAAAAAATAATATTTTCGCACATAAATCGTAATACACAATTCCGAACAATAAAAAAACAGGTATGCTCTTTGCTATACCTGAATCTTACTTACCATATGTCTTCGCATATATTCAATGGATATATCCAGCATTACTACATAAAAAGGTAGTTATTCATGTATAGCAAAAAAGCCATACATGAGTCTCATTCATTAAGACAAGCCAGACGAAATCGTCAGCATGTTGACTTGTCACGCAATGCGCAAACTACTCCCTCATGTAAAGATGATAATATTTTATCAATAATACAACGCTCTGTCAATGATACTTTTTCATACTTCCTAAAAACTTCAAATTGACTGTTTTACATACCTAAAATGCGTACTAAAAAAGAACAGCTCACTATCTTGACTGTTCTTTCTTAGATTTATGAAACGATTACGAAACTCTATTCACTTCTTAACGCTTCTACAGCATCTTTCTTCGCCGCCATTCTTGCAGGAATATGACCACCAAGCATTGTTAATATCGTACTAACAATTACTAATAAAATCGCATATTCTGGCTTTAATTTTGCTACATTTTCTAATTCGGTACGTGTAAAAATTGCGTCATTGATTGGGAATGTTAATAACCAAGCAATTACGATACCTAGACATCCAGAGAAGATACCAAGAATACATGTCTCTGCATCAAATACACGGGTAACATCTTTCTTTCTAGCACCTAATGCTTTTAAAATACCAATTTCCTTTGTTCTTTCTAATACACTTGTATATGTGATAATCGCAATCATAATCAAGGACACTACTAAGGAAATCGCTGCAAAACCAATTAGTACTAATGTGATGGCATCCATAATACCACCAGTTAAGTCTGTCATCGTTGCTGCAAGGTCTGTATAGTAAATGGAATCGTCTTTATCTTTTCCTTCATTCCAAGCATTTAGATACTCTACAATTTCGTCTTTTGCTTCAAAATCAGTTGGATAAATGGTAATCATGTAAGGGGTTCCAACTGCACCTAAGGAAGATAAAATAGTATCTTTTGTAATGGAATCGCTTGTCCCCATTGACATAGTACTAGACATCATCGCTGCATTCATGCTCATACCTGTTTCGGAGAAAGCTTGACCACTTAAGATATTGTAATCTACTTCTTCTTGTGCTTTTACTACTTCAGAATCTTTTGCATCTTCAATAAATTCAACTGCTAATTTATCAGAATATGCAATCCCTTGTGCTAACACTGCTAGATATACATCTTCTTTTTGACGAATAATACCTGTAATCTTTAATTCTGTACTATTTTCACTGTTATAAGCTTTTTCTAAGTCGTTGGTTACTGTGTAAATTCCCATCTCCGTTTTTGTATAGTAGTCGTCATTTTTCACACTTCTCATAGTAGTTCCGATGATGTCATCAAATGAAATTTCATCCACATCTGCATCAAAGCCAAGTGCTTTCAAGATAGATTTTTCAAGTGTGTTATCATTTGCAACTACAAGTACTACTTCATTTTCATCTTTTGGAAGAGAACCTGCTAATAGATCGTAGTTTTGTTCAATGTAGGATTCATTTTCACCATTTGTCTCTGGGTAAGCGGAAAATCCCACATCTGTAGAAGATACGGTTTTGTATTCATCACCTTGTTCCATTACTAAATTAAGACCAACTGTTCTTGTAAATCCAATAGATGAAACAATGTCAGAATCTATTTTTTCTACATAATCAATATAATCATCTGTAAATTTATTCTCATGAATAAAACTATTTTCAATGGAATCATATGGGTAGACTACGGATACGTCTGGGAAACTATTTTCCACTCGTTCGGATATCATCATAGATTGTTGTTTCATCGTCTCTGTATCCATATTCATGGATTTTTGGGTAATCATCAATGGGAAGTTTGCCAAACTGTCTGCCTGGAATTGATCGATCTGTTCTTGGAAACCGCCCGATAAGGACAATACCAATGCAATTCCAATGATACCAATACTAGAGGCAAATGCTGTTAACGCAGTTCTTCCTTTTTTCGTTCTTAAGTTATTAAAGGATAAACGTAGTGCTGTAAAGAAATTCATACTCGTCTTTTTCAAATGGAATGAGCTTGAATCTTCCTTTTCTTCGCATGGATTACTATCAGAAATGATATGACCATCTTTAAATTCAACAATTCGATCTGCGTATTCATGGGCTAATTCTGGATTATGAGTAACCATAATTACCATTTTGTCTTTGGCAACTTCCTTGATTAGTTCCATAATCTGAACACTCGTAGCGGTATCTAGTGCTCCTGTTGGTTCATCACATAGTAGGATATCTGGATCATTTGCCAATGCTCTAGCGATAGCAACACGTTGCATCTGCCCACCAGATAATTGATTTGGTCTTTTATGCATATGTTCTTTCAGACCCACTTGTTCTAATGCCTGAACTGCTTTTTTTCTTTTTTCACTTCGAGAAACACCACTTAGTGTCATACCTAATTCTACATTTTCAATAATTCCAAGATGTGAAATCAGATTATAACTTTGAAATACAAATCCAATTGTATTATTACGATATGCGTCCCAGTCTGTAGCTTTAAAATTCTTTGTGGACTTTCCATTGATAATTAAATCACCTGAATCATAATTATCTAAGCCACCAATAATGTTAAGACAGGTTGTTTTACCAGAACCACTCGTTCCTAAGATAGCAACAAATTCTTTGTTTCGAAATGTTGTCGTAATACCATCTAGGGCTTTTGTAACATTACCGCCTACATTGTAGTACTTTTTAATATCTCTTAATTCTAACATTTTTTCTCCTCTTTTTTTCTTTATGTTGCTATTATAAAGTTACCTCTGTCTTCATTCAACGCATTTTTTCATATTTAAGGAAATTTTCATTCTTTTATGATTTCTTTTATAATAAATGATTATGCGCAAGCTGTTTTCGAATAAATGGACAAATACAAACGGCAATAAGCACTTTTATAGCATCTCCAAGTAGAAATGGAATTACACAAATACTTAGTGCATATGCAAATGTACAATCTGCTTGTATGACAAACCACACTGTTCCAAAAAAATAAGCAACTAGTGTTGCAATACTTAATCCGATAAAACTGATTATCCTATGATATTTACATTTTTCAACGATAACTCCTGATAATAGTGCCATAAAAATAAAACCTATTAGATAACCACCTGTTGGTCCTGCTAATTTTGCAATGCCTCCTGTATAGCCTGAAAACACAGGGAGTCCAAAGATTCCAAGAAACAAATATACTATGTAACTTATGGTGCCATATTTGCTCCCTAACAAATATACAGAAAAGTAAATCACTAAATTTGTTAATGTAATCGGTACCACTCCGATAGGTATTGACATTGGTCCTAGAATACACATAAGTGCTGCCATTAGTGCAATTCCTGTCATGGTATAGGTTTTCGTTCGTACTAGTTTCGCTTCCATTTAATCCTCCAATTTTCTTTGTCTTTTGATACGATTTGAATCAATTCACATAAAATGAATGTGTTCCTTTTTTCATTCTATCATCCCAAAAATAAATGTCAACCAATACACTCCCTTGTTTATTGCGTTTCCTAGATCACTTATTCTAGTTTGTATTAGTATTTTATCCTACTATTTTAAAATTTCGACAACTACATTTGTGCATATTTATTACTATTTTTCTTCTTCTTTGTACAGTTATACTACTTTATTTTAATTTGTAAGCATTTACAATAATTTTTATTGTTAATTTTGTTCAATTCTCTTATTGTTCTGGCAAAAACAATCCTGTATACTAATGCTACAATGAAAAATCAGTCATGTATGAATGACAAAAAGGAGGAAAAAATGCGTATTAATAATGGCAAAAAAACATTATCAATTGCACTATCTATTCTGTTTCTTTTTTGCACAGTCTTCTCTGGAAGCTTTATTGGCGTAAAAGATTCATCCAATGTGGTTTCTGCTGCATCTGCTCGCCAAGTGGAAAACTTAGACAGAGGATTAGTTGCAATCAAAACATCCAGCGGTGTTTATCTAAGCTGGCGTTACCTTGGTACTGATTCAAGCAGTATCGGTTTCTACATTTACCGTAATGGAAGTAAAGTGAACTCCAGTTTAATCACAAATAGTACAAACTATCTTGATGCAAGCGGTTCTACTTCCAGTACATATTATGTACAAGCTGTTGTAAATGGTTCCGTAACAGATACTTCTAAAACAGTTTCTGTGCAATCAACTAATTACTTCGACATCCCATTAAATAAACCAAGTGGTGGTACAACTCCTGATGGCACTGCTTACACATACTCTCCTAATGATGCAAGTGTTGCAGATTTGGACGGTGATGGTGAGTACGAAATCATTTTAAAATGGGATCCTTCTAATTCAAAAGATAATTCTCAAGACGGCTACACAGGAAATGTAATCATTGATGCTTACAAATTAAACGGTACACGCCTTTGGAGAATTGACTTAGGTATTAATATTCGTGCAGGTGCACATTACACTCAATTTATGGTATATGATTTTGACGGTGATGGCTGTGCGGAAATGATTTGTAAAACAGCAGATGGAACTGTCGATGGAACGGGTTCTGTAATCGGAAGTTCTTCCAAGGATAATCGTAATTCTTCTGGTAGAATCTTATCTGGTTCTGAATACTTAACACTATTTGATGGTAAAACAGGTGCTAACCTAAATACAATCAATTACGAACCTGGTCGTGGTACTGTATCTGATTGGGGTGATTCCTATGGAAACCGTGTTGATCGTTTCTTAGCTGCTGTTGCTTACTTAGACGGTAAAACCCCAAGCGTTGTTATGTGTCGTGGATACTATACAAGAGCAGTATTAGTTGCTTACAATGTAGTAAACAACAAATTAGTGAAAAAATGGACTTTCGATAGTAATTCTTCTGGAAACTCTGCTTATGCAGGACAAGGTAACCACAACTTAGCAGTTGCAGATGTTGACCAAGATGGATATGATGAAATCGTATATGGTGCTTGTACCATCGACCATGATGGAACAGGTCTTTATTCAAATAGTTTAGGACATGGAGATGCACTTCATGTTGGTGATTTCTTACCTAATAGAAGTGGTTTAGAAATCTGGAGTTGTTTTGAAACCTCTCCATATGGTGCAGCATTAAGAGATGCCAAAAATGGTAAGATTATCTTTAACTACACAGCAAGCTCCGACACTGGTAGAGCGGTAGCTGGTAACTTTATCTCTGGAAATAATTCCGCTGAATTTGTATCTTCTGCAAGTTCTAATGTATATAACGGAAGCGGAAGTACAGTTGCTCAATGGTCCGACATTACAAAATGGAATCCTAACTTTGTTGTTTACTGGGATGCAGATTTAGAACAAGAAGTATTAGACCGCACTATGGTAGATAGCTATGATAGCGGACGTGTATTGACTGCCTCTGGCGTCACATATATTAATGGTTCCAAATCCAATGCCAGCTTAGTAGCAGATATCTTAGGTGACTGGCGTGAAGAAATCATTTGGCCAACTTCTGATGGTACTGCATTACGTGTATACCAAACAACAGATGTTACATCTAGTCGTGTTTATACTTTAATGCATGATACACAATATCGTTGCCAAATCGCTTCCCAAAATGTTGCTTATAATCAACCTGCACATACAAGCTTCTTCTTAGGTACAGGATATTCCTTACCAAGCCAACCTAACGTATATGCAGCTGGCGCAACTACTTCAACAAGTAGCACAACTGTTTCAAACGGATGGTATTATATTAAGAATCCAAGCTCTCAAAAATATTTACAAGTAACCGATAACACGTTAGCTTCTGGTCAAAACGTTGAAATTGGAACTGGTAGTGGCGTTGACGGACAAAAGTGGTATGTTGAAAATGCAAGCGATGGTTCTTTTACTCTTAAAAATGGTTTAGGCTATATGCTTGATGTCGTAAATGCTTCAGCTGATGATGGCGCAAACATAAACATTTGGCCATACAACGGTTGCAATGCACAATACTATAAATTAGCATCTACTTCAACAAGTGGTGTTTACGGTATTTTAACAAAAGCAAGTAACTATGCAAGTGGATTAGACATCTATAATTTTGGAACTACAGATGGTTCAAATGTTTGCCAATGGACTTACTACGGAAATACTTGTCAACTATGGAAATTTGAATCTACTACTGCTCCATCTGGTTCTAGCAGTTCTTCTCCTAGTCCAAGTTCTGGAACTGCTTCTACCTCATATGATTGGAACTTTAGTAATTCAGCCTTTACTTCATTAAGCACAATCTCTTCTAATACAACGGTAAATAGCTTAACATTAGTTGCTACAAGTTCTAAGACAATGTCTATGAAATCTGGTTCTGCTTCTTACAATGGAGCAAGCTATACAAATTACCTTGCATTAGGTGGCGCTGGTAGCACAAGTTACCGTGCACTAAAATTCGATGTAAATGGTTCTTGTACTATTACAGTAACAGGAAAGAGTTCTGGTAGCTCCACTCGTTACCTTGCTGTATGTGATGCAAGTGGAAATCAACTTGGAACGATAGAATGTACAAGTAGCCTTGGTGCTCAATCTTATAATTATACTGGTTCTGCTGGTACTATCTACTTATACTCTACTGGCAGTGGTATTAATTTATATGAAGTTAAAGTTAATTAGAAATTGTTGTTGCCCAACAATTATTAAACAATAGAACTTCCAAAGGCGAAGAGCCCTGTGAATAACTCACAGGGCTCTTCTAGTGATGTATGGTATATGGAAAGGTATTAGCAAATTAATAAATATACTGAATTGTTCTGTTTGATTTAAATAGATTATAGCACGCAATCCTTAACTTGTCTTGAGTTTGAGACTGGATGTAAAATTATGCGTATTTTAAATATATTTTTTCCAATTTTTCTTTTTTACCATTGGCAAAATAACAAAAAAAGTTGTGCATTTTCCCCTATGCACAACCTATATAAAAAATACTCCCTATCAAATTAAAACAAATAAAACTATAAAACCTTTCAATGGTATGTAACTTTCTTAGTTACAAATGCATTGTACACCATTTCAACATAAAAAAACGCAAAGTGTAAGAATTACAACTTTCAATGTAAGAAATGCAACTTTTAAAAGCAGAAAAGAAGTGTATGCATAATTGAATAACAAAAAATCCCATAGCGTACATCGATACACTATGGGTTGTATATTAATTTGGTTTGTACATGGATTTATCAAATTCCGCATTGAAATAATAGAAATTATTAGAATCTAAAGTGGATTTCATTTTTTCTAATGCTTCCCCAAATCTTTGGAAATGCACAATTTCTCGCTCGCGTAGGAACTTAATTGGTGCAATAACATCAGGATCATCAATAAATCTTAAAATGTTATCGTACGTAGTTCGAGCTTTTTGTTCTGCCGCTAAGTCTTCGAAAAGGTCTGTGATAGCATCTCCCTTGGACTGGAATTCTAATGCGGTAAATGGTATTCCTGCTGCTGCAGCTGGCCAGATACCGCCTGTATGATCAATATAATAAGCATCAAATCCAGCGGCTTTTGCTTCTTCAATGGATAAATTCTTCGTCAATTGATATACAATGGCACAAATAATTTCCATATGGGCTAACTCCTCTGTACCGATATCGGTAAGAAGTCCTCCAATACATTTATCTGGCATAGTATAACGTTGGGATAAATAACGCAAAGAGGCTGCTAACTCTCCATCTGGTCCACCATATTGAGACATAATGAATTGGGCTGTTTTTGGGTCTGTCTTTTTAATATTCACTGGAAATTGTAGTCTTTTTTCATAATTCCACATTAATTTTCTCCCCCTTCCCAAGGAATTGGTCCATCGCCCCAAGTCCAATGTTCAACGGCAGGATATTTTGTGTGAGATCCTGTCTTATTATTTTCTTTTGGATTGACACAATCAACAATTAATGGTTCATATTGTGACTCAAATTCCTGCATGGCTTGTTTTCTTTCTGCCATTACTTTTTGAAAGTAGTTTAAGGCCTCCATATCAGTTGGATGAGTGTCCAAGTAAAGGGTAATGTCATTTACGGCAAAACTTGCCTCATCGATTTTTTGTAACAGTTCCTGTCTATTGGACATTCTTGTCACCTCCCACGAAAAATGGCATATCTAATTCAGCAAATATCGTTCCTACTTTTAATGCCTTTGCCAAATCATAGGTTTCGCCCCATTTTTGACATGGAACACTTGCAATTCCTAATGGTGAATGGTCTGCATGATGTAGGCTTGCACATCCACAACCACATCCACATTGTTCTTCTGCTTGAATACGATCCATTGTTAAATCACTATCCATGACGCGCTCCTTTCGTAAAGACAAGTTTCGTGTTACAAAGATAGTATTAACAATATTTCATTTTTCAGTTTCGCACATTATACCAACATAGGAAGCCATTCCTTACATTTCAATTATACTCCATCCACCACTTTTTCTTTCAATTTTGGAATCTCTCTTTAAGTGCTTTACGGCTTCTTCTACCTTTTCTTGCAATACTTTTGTACGCCTTGGATAACCAAGTAACTTTGCAAATAATTTTGTTAAATCATCTAATGGTATTTCCTTTTCAATAAGGATTACACTATAAACTCCACTGATCCACTCTGCCATCGAGATAAGTTCTGCATCTCGCTTCTTCTTATCTTCTGGAACTCGAAAGTGTAGCAATTCTTTATCTTTAATCAGAACAAAATCATCTTCTATATTAAAAGATTCTGGCAAATGCTCACGAATGTACTGCTCAACTTCTTGTTTCCATTTCGCTGTGATACGTTTTTGTCCAAGTAGTTTACTCACTCTCTTTACTAATTCGGAGATTGCTATGGAAACTTCATTTTCAAGTAAATAGGAGATTGCTTGTTCGATGGTATTGATAGAATGTTCCGTTAAATTCTTATCGGAATCTTCGCTAACATCATCTTCTCCCATTTTCTCATGGTATAGAACAAACTGGTATTGCTTAATTCGTCGTTCTGATACACCGTTAATTTCTTTTGTAGAATCTATAATGCAGTCTTTCATTAAATCCCAATCTGTATTTAATCCTGTATACAATCCTCCAAAATAAAGTTGAATCTGCCCCTTTTTTTCTTCTATCCAATTGTACTTATCTAAAACTTTTTGTAACAACTTATTCCACTTCTCATAAGAAGGTTCTATTCGCTCTTGTGTTAAATAAGCAGTTCCATACTTTTGCTTTACAATATTAATTGCGTATCGGTAATGTTGCACTTTCTCGATTAAAATTTCAATTGGTGTATGTTTAATAATCTCATCTGAAAAAAACGGAACACACTCTTGCATCATCTCTGAATATACAGTCCAATCAATGTTTTTTAGTTGCTCAATAAACTCACAGTATTCTAAAAAGCTCTCTTCTGTTAAGTTCAAATCTTCTGGTAATGTTAAAAGCCATGAATAAAATACTTCATAGTTTTTACGAATCTGATTAAATTCTGTATCTCTTCCAATGTAATTTTCGCCAAGTACTTCCATGATTTTTCGTTTCTTAAAAAATAGCCAATTATCATTTTCTGTCATAGTCGCTACATTTTTCTTTAATCGTTTAATCTCATCGTCACAATACAATGAATCTTCACCAATAAATAACGACTTTATCTGCTTCCTGTACTTCCAGAAATTCACATTCAAATACTTCATGGAGGATCCATTTAGCAAGTCCACATATTCACTGGTAAAGCGTACATTATGGGCTAAGAATACGTCATCGCTCCACAATAAATTAATTCGCTCTTTGCTTTTGATACTATCTTCGGTCTTTGTCTGTACTTCATCTAACATATCATGGATTATGTCATAGTTTTCTTTGGAAAACCATAATGGTGATGGTCTCAATTCTTTATTAATATGCCCGCATTCCATTAAAATTTCTCTTAGTTCTTGAAAACTCTTCCACTGACGTATGCCAAATTTTCTTTTTCCTTTATTCTGTATATGCACTAATTGATATAGTTCATTTTCTATTTTCTTTAAACGTTCTTCTTCTTGGCAAAAAAAAGCCTCGATTCCTTGAGGATCTTTTCTCTCAATCTTTGCATAAGATGCCATACAGGAAAAAAATTCTTCGCTTTCTTTTGCTAAACTTCTGGTCACGTATTTAATATCATTATAAAATAATTTAATTTCCTCAATTGTATATATCGGTTCCTTTTGTTTATTCATTCTATCACCTAATGTGTTGTATGTTATTCTTTCCAATACTGATTCAAAACACTTTTTCCGTGTCCAAAATGTATCTTACGATTTCCACTTTGACTGATAATCTGTGCACTTTGTTTCACTTTATCATAATCACTATACAATTTTGTAATAGTGGGTTTTCCAATATTCATAAGTGCATCCCCTACAATAAAATCATTGTGTCCAATCTTCAATCCTATTGACCCTTTTGTATGTCCAGGTAAACGAATTACTGTTGCATCGATTCCATATTCGCTTAGATCCATTCCTTCTTTTAAAGATACATCACATGGAAATAGCTCTACCTTTTCTCTTTCTGCACTTTTTATCGTAACCCATAATAGAATTTTTCCAATTATGGTATGTGCTTTTAATGGTTCCTGTACATTATTTTTTATACATTGGTAATCTAATTTATGTATTCCGATTGGCACATGGTATTTCTTTGATAAATACTGCGCATTTTGAACATGGTCAATATGTCCATGTGTCAGAACAATAAGACTTAGATTTACTTTCGCACACGCATTATCGACTTTTTCTCGATAACGTAGTGTACCTGTATCGACTAAAACTGCATCGTCCCCATCTTTTATCAGAAAACAGTTTACGCTGCCACATGCAATACGCTCTATCTTCACACAAAGACCTCCTTGTAACTGCACTTATTTCTTTCGAAATCTTATCCATTATAGCATTATGCCTTTCGATTTACAATGAAACAATACTTCCAACTGTTTTGGAAATTCGCAAATCAGAAATTCGCAAACCAAATATGAAATTCAAAGAATCGAATGATAGAACAGAAAAAGTGCCTCTATTGGGTTCCAGAGAGACACTTTTCCTTAGTTTATTTCGTTTGAGTACTTAGACTCATTAATTTATTCTTTAGTTCACCTTCGATACGATTTAATTCTGCTTCGGCTTCTCTACGTTTTTGCTTTCCTTCTGTTTGGATTTTTAACACTTCGTCTAAAGTAGAAATTAAAGATTCGTTTGTCATCTTCAATGTTTCCATATCTACAATGCCACGTTCACTTTCTTTGGCTGTTTCAATGGTAGCCATCTTAAGTGTTTGTGCATTTTTACGAAGAAGTTCGTTGGTCATGTCGGTTACTTCTCGTTGTGCTCGAGCAGCTTGTTCAGAGTGGGTAACCCCTAATGCAAGTACCATTTGACTTTTCCATAATGGAATGGTGTTTACGATAGTAGATTGAATTTTTTCGCTCATCATAGTATCGTTTCCTTGAATCAAACGAATCTGAGGAGCCATCTGAATGCTAATCATTCTTGTAAGTTCAAGGTCATGAATTTTCTTTTCAAAACGATTGCATAAGCTATTTAAATCATTTACCGCTTGTGCATCTTCAGGTAAGCCACTTCTTTGGGCTTTTTCAGCTAAAGCAGGTAATTCTTTTGTTTGCACTTCATGTAATTTTTTCTTTCCAGCTAGGATGTACATTGATAATTCTTTAAAATATGTCTTATTGACTTCATACATTTTATCTAGCATAGCAACATCTTTTAAAAGCTGTACTTGGTGAGCTTCTAAGGCCTTACAGATGTTATTTACATTCGCTTCTGCACTGCTATATTTTGCTTTCATATTGGTTAACTTGTTGGATTTGTTTTTGAAAAATCCTAGGAAACCGCCTTTTTCTTCTTCCGTATTCTCAAAGTTCTTTAATTCCGTTACTACATTAGAAAGCATTTCCCCGATTTCGCCTAAGTCCTTTGTCTTCACACTATTTAAGGCACTTTCGGAAAAGTCTGCGATTTTCTTTTGTGCTCCTGCGCCGTATTGTAAAATTAAATTGCTGTTTGTCAATTCTATTTGAGAAGCAAAGTTGTCTACCATCTGTCTTTCTTCTTGTGTCAAAGTAGATTCGTCAAATGCTGGTTCTGCTGGCTGTTCTTGTACTGTTTCTACTGTTTCTACTATTTCTTGTTTTGCCTCTGGAAATGGGTCAAATGTAAGAGTGGGTGTTGGTGTACTGTTCATAAAGTCATCATTCATTTTCATTCCTCCTAATTACAGTTCAATAATATATTATTTCATCTCGAAATCATTTTTTGTTAATCCCTCTTGTGCAAATAGTGCATTCAATACGGAGATGTCGGAATATACTTCCATGGCTTCCTCTTCATATAAGCTATCCATCAATTTTTGGAATGCAAGATCGATGGTATCAAGGGTATCTTCGATTTCTTTCTTGGATTTAGAGATGTTTTCACCTTGTACTGGTTGACTGTCAAATTCTTTATAGGCATTTACCAACTTCATCGTAATTGGTAAATAGTACTCCATCAATTTTCGAATCTCAGGTAATTTCTCTGGGTGTTTTTCTACACAAACAAATATTTTACGAATGATATCTTCTAATTGATCAAGTTTTCTACTGATTTCTTCTCCTGGAATGTCGTCATTGGCTTCACGAATTCCTTTCAAATAAGTTTGTCCTTCTTCGATTGCCTTTGCTAATTCTGGATTAATTTTTCTTTGTTCCTGCTTTTCGGCTTCTGCTTTTTTGATTTCCTCATCTGCTTTTGCCCTGTCTTGATAACTTTGTTGTGCTGCTTCGTATTGCTTATAAGTTGCTTCATCTAACATAAAATATTTCTTTTTATCATCAAAACGACCTTCTGGAAATAATAATTCCGAAGTCATGCAATTCAAGTCTTTTACAACTTGTTTCTCTGATACATTTGCCATATCTGCTAATCGTTTTGTCTCACAAAATTTATTCTTTTGTAGTAAAAATCTATACTTTTGATAACGAGTAATATATTTTTTTCTTCGCCTACTAGATGCAAGCCACCAAGCACTTAACATTGTGAATATAATAGCCACTACAAATGAAGCAACACCTTCTCCTGATGTAAATCCATTTGTAATACATTCAACCAACAACGCTATAGAACCAGCTCCAAATAAAAATACACCTACTCCTCCAAAGATAGTTCCTAATACGCTGGATACACTTCCTTTTACTGCCTTTGTATTAGTAACGGCTGGTTTGGTTTGTGTTCTATGGTTATAGGAGCCATTTTGGGGGTTGTAGTATTGATTTTGCTTTTGCTTTCGAACTCGATTACGACTAAACTCTTGTTGCTTTCCGTAAGCATTCTGTGCCTGACTACTTGTCCCTTGTTCAAATGATGTACCACGAAATGGATCGTTTCCAAATGAAGTGTGACCGAAATTTCGCCCTTGATTTTGATTTGTATTCTGATTTCTATTATTGGACTGATGTCCACCGAAATAACCCCCCCGAATCCACTGGTCGTGAGGATCATTACCATGGACAAATCCATTGGTTGCTCGTTTACAGTCATCTACCGCTTTTTCTACTGTATTTTTAATTTTTCTATTTAAATCACTGTAATCACAGGATTTTACTGCATCTTCCACGATATCCTTAATATGGTCTCCCAAATTCTTATTGTACATACTTACCTCCTTAACAATAAGTAACTATTACCCATAATTATACCCTATAACAAATAAAATAACAAATTGAAATTCATGTGAATATAAAACAGAAGAATGTTGATTAAATAAATAATCTGTACATTCTTCTACATTAACTATGTATGTTACACTATTTAATTTCTAACTATGAATTTTACTAAGGAATTCTTTCTCAAATTCCTTTTCTGTAAATGTGAAAACTTCTTTGAAATATAGTCCCTCAAATTTTCCCAAATCAAATCGAATAAATTTCTTCTTTGCCTTTTTCGTAAAATGTTTTGCTATTTTAGTTTTAGATGACTCTTGATCTATTTTGTCCAATTCTTTTGTTTCCTCAGACAAATTTTTTGATTCATTATAAACTAATATAAAGTTTACATTTTCTCTGCAAAAAGATACAGTCTGCCCCATGATGTCACAAAAAATCAACAAATCGTTATATATTTTCTCCATGACATTGTACTGTGTACTCATTTTCATTTTTCCATTCTTAAACTCAACAAAATAGAATTGCCCCATCTCATCTTTATACAAAGCATCACTAGAACATGGACGATGTTCTCCAATACCCAAAGAACTTGCATAATTTGCTATAACACCATCAAAATCAATAACCTCTATTTCAGACAGTGTCATATAGTACTCCTTTTTGCAATCTGATACCTTTCCAGAATCATCCTTTCTCTTATTGTTTTTACTTCTAAGAAATGCTGCTTTATCAAATGACGTATCCTTAAATGTAGACATATTATTACAAAAAATTTCTAAACTATTCATCTCCATACCTATACTCCAAATTTTCTAACACTTGTAGTGAACTTGCTAATTTGTCATAAATCAACTCTGTACGTTCTGTTACATCTATTAATTTAGTTCTTGTATTTTCTTCTTGTGCAAAATAATATTTACATTTTTTTTGTATGCCATACTTTTTAGAATAAACTTCTATTGCATTCAAAAAATAAGGACTATGAGTATTCAACATGATTTTTATCCCAAATTCCTTCTGAATCAAAACTATTATCTCTGCATATTTCAACTGCCAATCTGGGTGTAAATGTATCTCTGGTTCATCTAGTATTACTACACTATTTTCATCAATACTTCCATTTTGAAGTAAACGCCTAAGTATTACAAAACTTTTTAGTCCTGTTGAAAGATTTGTAATATCTAATGAATCGTCTAGCTTACTTGTCTTAAATAAAAATGAATTAGTATTCATATTGGATGTAACTTCAAGTTCTCCATCACAAACCTGACTTAATAATGAATATATAGAATCCAACTTTTTATCTACTACATATTCATCTAAAAGTCCAAAGTCACTACTCTTCTCTCTCTTCAATTTATTAAGTAAATCTACTTGATGTTGAAATTTATTCATTTTTTCTAATCGCATAATACTACTACACGAATCCAATATAAACGGATCATCAATGTAAACTACCTGTTTATAAAAATTAGCAATCTTTTTTATCGTAACACTTTCGTTACGACTAACAACAAATTCTGCGCATTTATCTTGTGCATCTAATGTCACCTCTGCATCTTCCTTAAGAAAATTCAAATGTGCAACCTTCATGGAGAATTCTTCCTCAAGATACTTTTTCAAAAGGACCCCCAAAATCTGCTCATCACTAAATTTTAACATATCAAAAACTTTTCTAGAAACCGACTCTACTAAACTTCTAGGCAATTCTCGACAGGCAAACTTTTCCATTTCTCTATGAAAGTCATATATCTCCTTTTTTAAAAACTCATAATCATTAAGACATTTTTCTCGCATTTCAACTATTCTTTCTGCTGGATTATATTGTTCTACAAGCGGATAACCTTCTGTGTTCAACTCATAATAATAATGTCTACTAAACTGTCTTTTAATAGACTTTACAAGCTCATCTCTATTAAATTTTTCTATCTCATCAAATGTGCTCAGTGTACAAAATAACATTTTGCCCACTGTACTTTTACCAGTATTATTTTCCCCTGCTATGACTGTTATTCCATTAAACTGGATCGTAGCCTCTTCAATTTTACCTACATTCTTTAATTTCAACTTCATGTTTTACTTCCTTCTTTATTTCCAATCCAATATATAATCTTAATTACTTTTTCAATATATTTATTTTCTCATATGTACTATTCAAACAAATCTTAGTTTATATTAACAAGTATTTCCCTAGCATGTCAACAACAAACATCTAGAATGTCAAAAGACTGCTCAACTCATCGTCAAACAGTCTTTCTCTTTCTAATGAGACAAAATCTCTGCCCCATCTTCTGTAATTAAAATTGTATATTCCCATTGTGCAGATGGCTTTCCATCTTCTGTAGAGATTGTCCATCCATCTTCTTCATCTTCATAATACTCTGCAACACCAAGATTAATCATCGGCTCGATCGTAAATGTCATTCCTGGTACAATCAACATATCTTCGCCACGATTTCCAATATGGCTTACATATGGTTCTTCGTGGAAGTCTACACCACATCCATGTCCGCAAATATCACGAACTACAGAATAACCATGTTTTGTGGCATGTTCATTGATGACATAACCGATATCACCGATGAAATTAAATGGTTTTGCTTCTTTTAAACCAAGTTCTAAGCATTCTTTTGTCACTTCCACAAGCTTACGAACTTCTGGGTCTACATCACCAATACAGTACATACGGGATGCATCTCCATAGTAACCGTTGTAAATGGTTGTACAGTCAATGTTTACGATATCACCACTTTTTAAAATACGGTTATCATCTGGAATACCATGACATACAACTTCATTAATAGATGTACAAACGCTCTTTGGATATCCACAATAGCCTAAACACGCTGGAATCCCACCTAGTTCTAATGTATAGTCATGTACTATTCTGTCTAATTCCCCTGTGGAAATGCCTTCTTTTACGAACTTTTCAACATGGTTTAATACCATTGTATTGATTTCGCCTGCTTTTCGAATTCCTTCGATTTGTTCTGGTGTCTTAATCATATCGTGAGTTGGCACGATTGCACCTTTATCTGCATATGCTTGTATTTTTTCATCAAATGCCATGTGACAGCTTTTGTATTTTTTATGACTGCCACACCAACATTGGTCATTACGGCCTAATTTCATTTCTATCGCATCACTTTCTTTTCTGTCAAACAGAATTAATTTTCCCAAGATTTACTGGGCATTAGTAGTTTTAGTATAACACCACTTAATTTTGAATACAAGTTTTGTAACGAGAAATTTTACCATCACCATCAAACTTACGCTTGGAACTGACTATTGTATAAGTTCGCATAGAAACCATTTTGTTGTAATAAGGTTTCGTGATTTCCTTGCTCAATAATATTTCCATCTTTCATTACTAAGATAATGTCGGCCTCGCGAATGGTGGATAGGCGGTGGGCTACGATAAAGCTTGTTCTACCTTCCATCATTTTTGCAAATGCTTCTTGTATCTTAATCTCAGTTCTTGTATCAATGGATGAAGTTGCTTCGTCTAAAATAAGCATTGGTGGTAGACAAAGCATAACTCTTGTAATACATAAAAGCTGCTTCTGTCCTTGTGATAAACTACCACCATCTTCTGTAATTACAGTATCATAGCCTTTTGGTAGACGCTTGATAAAACTGTGGGCATGAGATGCTTTTGCTGCTGCTAATACTTCTTCGTCTGTAGCGTCTGGTTTACCCATTGTAATATTTTCACGAATAGTACCTTCTTTCAGCCATGTTTCCTGTAATACCATACCATAACTGGAACGAAGGCTTTTTCTTGTTACTTCTCGGATATCTTCACCACTGACTTTAATAGAGCCACTGTCAATATCGTAAAAACGCATTAACAAATTAATAATAGTAGTCTTACCACATCCTGTTGGTCCAACGATGGCTACTCTTTGACCTGGTTCTACATGTAAATTAAAATCTTGTATTAATTTATGGTCTGCTATATAGGAAAAATATACATTTTGTAAGTCTACTGTTCCATCTACATGTTCTAACACCTTTGCGTGTTCTAGTTCTTGTATCTCTGCATCTTCGTCAATTAAATCAAAGATTCTTGCGGCACATGCAAGGGCATTCTGCAATTCTGTGACAACTCCTGATATTTCATTAAATGGCTTAGTGTATTGATTGGCATAGCTTAAAAAGCACGAAAGTTGACCAATGGTAATTCCTCCACTCATAACGGAAAAGGCACCTGTGATTCCAACCCCTGTATATACAAGGCTGTTGACAAATCGAGTACTTGGATTTGTTAAAGAAGAAAAGAAAATTGCACGTAGCGAAGCTGTTTTTAAACGTCCATTGATTTCATCGAATGTTTCAATGGCCTCATCTTCGTGTCCAAAGGCTTGTACGACTTTTTCATTTCCAATTATTTCATCAATAAATCCAGTAAGTTCCCCTCTTGTCTCAGATTGTAGTTTAAACATTGCATATGTTTTCTTTGCAATAAAGCTTGCTACAAACAGAGAAATTGGCGTAATCAAGACTACTACTAGAGTGATTTTGATATTTACAGCAATCATAAATCCTAATGTTCCAATAATGGTTATTACCCCTGTAAATAACTGAGTAAATCCCATCAGTAACCCATCTGCAAATTGATCTACATCTGCAATAACACGACTTACGATTTCACCAGAAGATTTTCCGTCTAAATATTTTAATGGAAGAATTTCTATTTTGCGAATCGCTTCAGAACGAATGTCTTGTACCACGCGGTAAGTGATTTTGTTATTACATACGTTCATAATCCATTGGGCTAATGCAGTGATTCCGATTACGATAACGATTTTTCGAATAACGGCTGTGATTTCAACAAAATCAACTTGCCCTTTGTCGATGATATGGTCAATTGCTTCTCCTGTAAGCACTGGTATATATAATGTAAATGCTACGGATACTGCTGCAAATACAATAGAGAGCACAACAAATGGCCAATATTTTTTGATCCGTTTTAAAACTTTACCAAACGTATCTTTTTGCAATTGCTTTTTATCTTTATTTGTCATTATTTCCTGCCCTCCTTTGGAAATTGAGAATAATAAATTTCCTGATAAACAGAGCATGTAGCTAGTAACTCTTCATGCTTTCCAATTCCTGCAACACACCCATCGTCGAGGACTACGATTTTGTCGGCATATTGAATGGATGAGGCACGTTGAGAAACAATAAATACAGTTAATTTTTCATCTAAGTTTTTAATGGCTTTTCGAAGTCTTGCATCTGTTGCAAAATCTAATGCGGAGGCGCTGTCATCTAAGATAAGAATCTCTGGTTTTCGAACAAGAGCACGGGCAATGGTAAGCCTTTGCTTTTGTCCCCCTGAAAGATTTCTTGCATTTTCTTCTATTGAAAAATCCAATCTGCCTTCTTTTTGATCCACAAATTCTTTTGCTTGAGATGCTTCTATGGCTTGCTCTAATTCCTTTTCTGTCGCATCAGCATTTCCCCAAAGTAAGTTTTCACGGATAGTTCCTTTGAACAGAACAGCTTTTTGTAAAACAACGCCAATTTTATCCCGTAACGAGGACATCTGATATTGTTTTACATTGATACCGTCGATTTTTACTTCGCCTTTGGTTGCATCGTAGAATCGAGGAATCATATTTACTAAGGACGATTTACCTGAACCTGTACCACCTATAATCCCTACGGTTTCTCCACGTCTTACTTGGAAATTGATATCGGTTAGAGATTCGTCTCCGGCATCTTTATACGTTAAACTTACATGATTAAATTCAACAATTACATCTGTATTTTTCCCTGTTGTAGCAGTACCGCTCATGTCCATAGAAGTTTCCTCTTCTAGAACGGCTTGTACACGATTTGCACATGCAAGGGCTTTGGTTACTAAGACAACTAGGTTTGCTAGTTTTACTAATTCTACAAGGATTTGTGACATGTAGTTTACTAGTGCAATGACTTCACCCTGTGTAATTCTACCCGTATCTACCTGAATGGCACCTGTCCATAAAAGTGCTACTGTTGCTAGATTAATTACAATAAATGTCGTTGGATTCATAAGTGCTGAGATTCTTCCAACGAAGATTTGCCAGTTAGTTAAAGTTTGATTTTTCTCGTCAAATTCCTCGATTTCTTCCTCTTGCTTGTTAAAAGCACGGATTACTCTTGTACCAGTTAGATTTTCTCTTGTAATTCCTAATACGCGGTCTAATCCTTCTTGTACTCGTTTGTATAAAGGAATGGTTATCTTCATGATTCCAAATACAATGACAAATAAAATCGGTATGGTGAACACAAAAATGATGGCACATTTTACATCTAGGGTAAATGCCATAATCATTGCACCAAATACGATAAATGGTGAACGTAAAAATAGGCGCAGTGCCATATTTACACCAGATTGTACTTGGTTGATATCACTTGTCATTCTTGTAATAAGGGTTGACGTCCCTACAACATCCATTTCTGTAAAGGACAATGACTGAATATGTTCAAACAGCACATGTCGTAGCTTAGTAGCAAAGCCGACGGCTGCCTTGGCTGCAAAAAATTGTGCTGTAATGGAGCTTGCTAAACCGACTACTCCAAGTAAGATAAGTACAAAACACATTTTCATAATATAGGGCTTGTCATTACCTGCAATCCCCACATCAATAATGGTTGCCATAACTAATGGAACAAATAGTTCAAAGAGTGCTTCTAATAGTTTAAATAGAGGCCCTAGAATACATTCTTTTTTGTATTCGCTTAGATACTTAAGCAGTTTTTTCACATTTCTACCTCCTTTGTTTTATTCTCCCGTTCTGGGTTTCTTTCGAAATCTTTTCCTGTTACATAGTACCACAATTTTCTTTTTCTGAATATAGACAAATAAAAAGTGATGACAGTCTTAATCACTGTCACCATTTTTACGTAACTTTATACATTTTCACAAAAATTTTGTAACCCTTTTAAAACAACGGTGCAAGAATTTGTAAAATCGCATCATACAATTTCCCTAAGTATCCCATTTTCCCATCTTTTATCGTAATCTCTCTACTCAATTCAATCGTTTCTAGCGTATCGGCTTTTAAATCCTGAATCATTTTAGAATCATAAATAAAGGTTCCACATTCAAAATGAAGATATAAACTTCGGTAGTCCATATTAATGGTTCCTACGATACCAAATTTATCATCACATACGTAACTCTTTGCATGAAGAAAACCTGGGGTGTACTCATAGATTTTCACTCCTGCTCGTAATAGCGGTGTATAGTTGGCACGAGTTAAGCGATATACGGTTCTCTTATCTGGAACCCCTGGGGTTACTAATCTAACATCAACGCCACGCTTTGCAGCAAGACATAAGGCTGTTTTCATTTCGTTATCTAAGATAAGATATGGGGTAAAAATGTACACATATTTTTTCGCTTGGTTTATAATTTCTAAATATACATTTTCTGCTACAGACTCTCCATCCAAAGGACTATCTGCAAATGGCTGCACAAATCCATCGTTTTGAAACGACTCTAGGTGATGAACATGTGGTTTGTATTGTTCTACGTTATCATCGGTTGGTCTTAATGCATTCCACATATTTAAGAACATAATAGTAAAATTCCAAACGGCTTCACCTTGTAACATGACACCAGTGTCTTTCCAGTGACCAAAACGTAACTTTTCGTTGATATACTCATCGGATAAGTTAATACCACCGTTAAATGCAGTATGCCCATCAATAACAATAATTTTTCTGTGGTCACGATTGTTCATTACTAAGGATAGGAATGGAACAACTGGATTAAAGACGATACATTTAATTCCTCTTCGTTCTAGCTCTTTTTCGTATCCTGGTGGTAATAAAGTTAAACATCCCATATCATCGTAGATAAGTCGAACATCAAGACCTTCTTGGGCTTTTCTTGTTAATATCTCTAATATTCGATTCCACATGATTCCTTCACTTATGATAAAGTACTCTAGGAAAATGTAATGTTGGGCCTTTTCTAATTCTTCTAACATACTTTCGTACATTTTTTCACCGATTGGGTAGTAAACTACTTCTGTATTTTTGTAAACTGGATAACCACTTAGGTTATTTAGGTATTGGCAAGTTCCACTTACTCGTTCTTCCATTTGACTTATTTCATGAAATACTTCTTGGTCTTGGACTAAGTACTGTCTTAACCGCGTTTCTTCTGCATCAAGCTTTTTTCTTAATTTTCTCGACGGTTTGTTGTCTCCTGAAAATAAATATAGAAGAGCTCCGAAAAGTGGGGTTACCATAATTAAAATAAGCCAACCGATTTTAAATGCAGGATTTCCGTCTTTACTTATAATTACGAGTACAAATATTATGCTTAATACTGTGAATAGCGTATTAATAAATGCATGGTGTTCAAAAAGATTGTTAAACCAAATGATTAACCATGCAACTTGAATTATGATTAGTACTCCTGTGATGAAAATACGGTTGTAGATCATTTTTTTGTATTTTCTAGACATATATTCCTCCTATTCTATAAGGATAAATTATAGCCGATTTTTAAGGAAAATACTACAGAGGAATTAATATCTTTCTTTTTCATTATAAGTACTCTAGTACTAAAAAAAGATAATTATTAAAAATATTGAATACAATTTCAAAAATAGTCCGAGAACTTCACATCCTCGGACTATTCTCCTATCTTTATTATCCTCTAAAATACTTCACGCCAGACTCAAAAATCATCTGATTCTGCTCACCATAAATGTTAATTGCAACTCCATCTCCACGACGTTCACTATGTGCCATCTTACCAAGCACACGACCGTCTGGACTTACGATACCCTCGATTGCCATATAAGATCCATTTGGATTAAAGGCTTCGTCCATTGTCGCATTACCATCTGCATCTACATACTGTGTTGCAACTTGACCATTTTCAATCAATTTCTTAAGCCATTCTTCATTTGCAACAAATCTTCCTTCACCGTGAGATGCTGGAACGGAGTACACGCCACCAAGTTCTGCTAACTGTAACCAAGGAGATTTATTTGTCATTACTTTTGTATAAACGGACTTGGAAATATGTCTACCAATACTATTTGTTGTAAGTGTTGGTGTTTCTTCTGTAATATCTGTGATTTCACCATAAGGTACTAATCCTAATTTAATCAATGCTTGGAAACCGTTACAGATACCAAGTGCTAAACCGTCTCTTTGTTTAATCAAATCGTTAGTTGCTTCTTTAATCTTCGCATTACGGAATACAGATGCGATGAATTTTGCGGAACCATCTGGCTCGTCACCAGCACTGAATCCACCAGGGAACATGATAATCTGTGAGGATTTGATTGCTGCTTCAAATGCATTTACAGAATCAATGATGTTTTGTGCTGTCATGTTCTTGAATACTACGGTTTCTACTTCTGCACCTGCTGCTTCAAATGATTTTGCTGTATCATATTCGCAGTTTGTACCTGGGAATACAGGAATAAATACTTTTGGTTTTGCAATTTGATTCTTAGCTGTGTAAATTGTTTTTGCATCAAATGTTTCAATTTTCACATCTTTTTGTTCTACATCAGATACAGTAGGGAATACTTTTTCTAATGTATTTGTCCAAGCGTTGATTGCTTCTTCCATATCGATTGATACATTGCCACATGTAAAGCTTGCTTCTGCTTTTACTTTACCAAATTTTGTGAATGCAACGCCTGCTTGCGTTAATTTATCTAAATCTTCTGGCGCAACTTCTGCTACCATTGCACCATATAGTGGAGCAAAATATTTTTCTTTCTCAAAGTTAGGACATAAGTCTACACCTAGTTTGTTACCAAATGCCATTTTGCTGACTGCTTCAGCGATACCGCCAAATCCTACTGCGTATTCAGATACAAGAACTTTGTCATTTCCTAACTTAGTCAACTTGCTGTATAAATCCATTACCATTTCATAGTTTGGTAAGTCGTATTCGTCTTTTTCAATTTCAAATAATACTAATACGTTGCCCGCCTTCTTAAGTTCTGGTGTTACCACATCTTGAACTTTTGCAACGTCTACTGCGAAAGAGCAAAGTGTTGGAGGTACATCAATATCGTTAAAGGTACCAGACATACTATCTTTACCACCAATACTTGGAAGACCGAATTTCATTTGGGCTTCATATGCACCAAGTAATGCTGCCATTGGAACACCCCAACGTTTTGCATCATTTCCTAAACGTTCAAAATATTCTTGGAATGTGAAACGAATCTTTGTCATATCACCACCAGCTGCTACGATTTTTGCAACGGAGGAAATTACTGCGTATACGGAACCGTGATATGGGCTCCAACTTGATAAATATGGATCTAAGCCGTAGCTCATCATAGTTACTGTGTCGCATTTTCCTTTTAGGACTGGAAGTTTTGCAATCATTGTTTGTGTTGGTGTTAATTGATATTTTCCACCGTAAGGCATTGTTACAGTTGCAGCACCAATGGAACTGTCAAACATTTCAACTAGACCTTTTTGAGAGCATACATTTAGGTCTTTTAAGTTATTTAACCAAGCGGATTTGAAATCTGCTACGTCTTTTGCTTCTTTGAAATAGTTTGCTTTTTCATCTGGCATAGGAACGGTTACATCTGTTTCTTGATGTGCACCGTTTGTGTCAAGGAATGCACGGCTGATATTTACGATTTCCTTTCCTCTCCAAGATAATACTAGTCTTGGTTCTTCTGTTACCACTGCAACGCAAACTGCTTCTAAGTTTTCTTCTTCTGCGTAGCCTAATAATGTATCTACATCTTTAGGGTCTACTACAATCGCCATTCTTTCTTGGGATTCGGAGATTGCTAGTTCTGTACCGTCAAGACCTGCGTATTTCTTAGGTACTTTATCTAAATCTACTTTTAAGCCAGCTGCTAACTCACCGATTGCTACTGATACACCGCCTGCTCCAAAGTCGTTACATTTCTTAATAATAGAGCTTACTTCTTCTCTACGGAATAAACGTTGAATCTTACGTTCTGTAGGTGCATTACCTTTTTGTACTTCTGCACCACATGTATGAATAGATTCTGTTGTGTGGGATTTGGAAGAACCTGTTGCACCACCACAACCGTCACGTCCTGTTCTACCACCTAGTAAAATGATGATATCGCCTGGGTCGGAATTCTCACGGATAACATTTCTTCTTGGAGCTGCACCCATAACAGCACCGATTTCCATTCTCTTAGCAACATAGTTTGGATGATAGATTTCATTTACAAGACCTGTTGCAAGACCGATTTGGTTACCGTAGGAACTGTATCCACTTGCTGCACCTTTTACAATTTTCTTTTGAGGAAGTTTTCCCTCTAATGTTTCTTTTAAGGATTTTGTTGGGTCTGCTGCACCTGTTACACGCATTGCTTGGTATACATAGCCACGACCTGACAATGGGTCACGGATAGCACCACCAAGACAAGTTGCTGCACCACCAAAAGGTTCAATTTCTGTTGGATGGTTATGTGTTTCATTTTTAAAGAATACTAACCATTCTTCTGTTTTTCCATCAATTTCAACTGGAACTACGATGGAACAAGCATTGATTTCATCGGATTCTTCCATGTCAGCAAGCTTGCCTTCTTTTTTCAACTTTCTCATAGCTAATAAAGCGATATCCATAAGGGATACATATTTATCATCTCTGCCTTTGAAAATTTCATCATGTACTTCTTTGTAATTCTCGAAGGAACCTTTGATTGGCTTATTGTAATATCCATCTTCGAAAGATATATTCTTTAGTTCTGTAAGGAAAGTGGTATGACGGCAGTGATCAGACCAGTAAGTATCTAATACACGAATCTCTGTCATAGAAGGATCGCGTTGTTCTTCTCCTTTAAAATAAGTTTGAATATGTAAAAAGTCTTTAAATGTCATAGCCAAACCTAGTGAATCGTATAACTCTTTTAGCTTGTCTTCTTCCATGTCTTTAAAGCCTGTGAAGATTAGTACATCTTCTGGCTCTGCAAAATCTTGTACTAATGTTTCTGGTTTTTCTTCATTTGTTTCTCTAGAATCTACAGGATTGATACAGTATGCTTTTACACGTTCCATATCTTCGTCAGTAATATTACCAGATAAAATGTAAGTAGTCGCAGAACGGATAATTGGTTCTTCTGTTTCTTTTAATAATTTTACACATTGTTCAGCAGAATCGGCACGTTGGTCGAATTGACCTGGTAAATATTCTACGGAAAATGTTTTATCGTCTGCTAATTTCTCGAATTGTTCTTCAAATAAAATGTCTACTGGAGGCTCGGAAAATACGATTCCTAATGCCTTTCTATATGTCTCATCACTTAAATTTTCAATATCATAACGAACTAATACTCGAACATCTCTTAATTCTTTTAAATTAAGGTATGTTTTTAAATCACTCTTTAATTCTTTTGCATGCACTGCATATTCAGGCTTTTTTTCTACATAAATTCTTCTTACTGTACTCATAAATAGCTCCTTTCCAGAACACCATTTTCATTCATCTTTAGTGTTATCTTAACATACTTTCTTTTATTAATAAAATAAATTAAAATTATTTTTAATATTAGCTGTGCTTATTAATATCAAAAAAGGCACCTACACCACAGTGTAAGTGCCTTCTCTTGTTCTTTCGCTATATGATTCGTTCAGAATCTGGGATTAAAGAATCACACTACCTAGTTCAAGACTATCCCAAACTTTTTCGTTTAAAGTAATTGTGTATTTTGCAAAGATATCTTCATACCAAGCTTCGAATTCTTCATTTTCTTTGGTTGTAATTTGATTTTCAACTTCTGCTTCATAAGCTTCGTCATCATCGTTGTTAATCATTTTTACAAGGTAAAGACTTGTTTCTGTTTCGATTACTTTAGAGATTTCATCATTCTTCATTGTTTTAACAGCGTCTTCGAAATCTGTTGTGAAGTTACCGTTACCTACAACGAAATTACCGTCTGCTGTAAAGTTTGCATTGTATTTCACTTCATCTTCTGTTTCAGTGTCTTCAGAATCTTCTGTATCATCTGCTGGTTCGCTAGATGCTTCTGCTTCTTCTAACTCTTTGACAGCTTCTACCGCCTGAGGTGTTAAAGAATCAAAATCTTCTGTTTTAGCACGTTCTGCTAAACCTTCTAATTCTTCTTTGTAAAGTTTTAATGTTTCATCGTCAACATCAACTGGGTTGCCTTCTTCATCGTATGTTTGTTTGCTGATTTCATAGTACTGAATATCATATTGTTTGAAATCATCATAAGATACGCCTTCACGAATTGCTTCGTCGTCAATATCAAAACCATCTACGATATCTTGTTTATAACGGTCTGCACAATATTTCTTTTCTAATGTGCTTGTTAGCGCTTTTTTGCCCATACCCAATTGATTTTTTTGTTCTAATGTTAAGGCGTCACGGATGGATTTTACATCGGATTTTGCATTCTCTTTATCTTCATCATTAATTTTATAACCTGCGTCAACTGCTTCTTTGTATAAAATTTCATATGCCTCGATTGTTTGTTCTAATTCAAGTTTTGCACTATCACGATTGGATACGCCAGATTCACTAGATTGATCCCAGTAGCTTGTACCATAGTAAGCTTGGTAGATTTGATCCATGTAGCTGTAGCTAGATTCTGTGTTGTAAACGTAGTACATAACATCATCCATGTAAACTTTTTCATCATTTACTGTCATTAATAAACTTGGTTTAAAGTTTTCAATGGAAATACCAATAATTAAACCAATTACAACAACGATTGCGATACCGCCTGTGATAATCCATTTTAAATTGCTTCCCCCACTACCATCACTGCCTAATTTCTTAGGCGCTTTTTTCTTGTCTACATCTGTCTTCTTCAATGTAGTTTTACTTGTGTTCATTTACTCTCTCTCCAATCTTAATTATTCATTATTCGTTTTTTATGATAGTACCACCAATTTTGATTGCATCCCACTTTTCAGTCGTTTCCACTTTTGCACTTTCTTTTAGTGTTTCAAAATACGCATCAAATTGTTTGTACTTTTCATTCAATATAGCATTTTCAACTGTCTCATCATAAGCATCTTCGGATGTGTTATCTAACAGACGAACGATATAATAACCATTTTCTGTTTCAATGACATCGGAAGTATCCCCCGGTTCCATATTCATAGCTGCTTCTTCTATCTCAAGATCACAAGCTGATTCCCCTGGAATAATGCTTAATTCTTCGGTTTCCAGCAGTGTTTCATCCTCTGCTAAAAAGTCGTTGAGATCTTCAGTTGACTTTGCTTCTTCTACAATTGCATTTAGACGTTCTAATCCTTCTGCCTTTTCTTCATCGGATTTTTCTGTCTCATTCCCCATCCCATCGTATACATACTTAGAGAAGCCAATTGTTTGAATGTCAAGCTGTTCATAATTTGCTTCGTCAATAGACTCTCGTATGGTTTCTTCATCTACCTGATAAGTATCAAGTAAGGAAGAAAAGTAGCTCGATACAACTTGATTGTGTTCTTTCATTCGGATTAGTAAATTTTCTGTTGCACTGATTGCATCCCTAACATCATCGGACATCTCAGATAATTCTATCGTAGCTTGCTCACGGAAAAGTTCTTTTTCTTCATCCGTTAAGCTAACTCCCTCTTCTGTAGCTTTTTCATAGAGTAAATAATCTCTCAAGATATCTTCATAAAGTTCTTCTTTCAAGTTTTCTGAAACAGTAACCCCATCTGTCAGTTCACTTTCCCAATAATCTGTTCCATACTCAGCTTGATAATCTTCACTATAGTAAGAATGTTCTTCTTCATACTCCCATACTCGGTATAATACCTCGTCTAAATAAACTGTTTGATCATTTATCGTTAATACTGCAACACTTGCATCATCAGAATCTTTTGATTTACTCTTGCATCCTGACACTTGAAGCATACATAATACAAGTATGAGTACATAACATATTTTTCTTTTAAATAACACAATAGCTCCTTTCACTTAGTAATAGATTTGTTGCGTAACATGTCTAACCTATCATATCACACATGCATTCTTCGCAACAACTGGTACACGATACAATTTTGCATCACCAGTGGTTTTGTATGAGTAAAAAAGATTACTCCATCACTTGGGGCTAATATCTGGGATATCACTTCGCCTTCCATTGGATCTACCACTTCAGCTAGTATTTCCCCAAATCTCACCTCATCACCGGGGTTCTTTAATCTACGATAAATTCCTGAGACATCCACCCGGATTGGCATTAAAGCATCTTCTTCAATGATAGATGCTATGTAACCATTGTGGCAATTATATTTGATAATTCCCATTCGCTTTAAGAATCGTAAAACGGAACTGACGGATTGTGAAGCACTTGCTTCATCTATAATATCTGTCGAACTTGCATAGACAGAAAATGCACTAGTTCCAGACATCTGCCAGTTATAATTTAACGTTCCGTAGTCAAATGACTCCGGTTTCCTTATGACAACGTATGGTAAACCAAATAGATTGGCAAGGCTAGAATTTTCCTCTCCTGTCTCCATTAATCGAACATGAGGGATAAATTCGCCTGGTGTATGAAAACTTGCAAATTGAATTCCATAATTAAATCCTTTTACCTTTTCAAAAACACCAGCTGCAATTCTCTCTGTTGTTTCACCATGCAAATCACCAGGAAACTTTTTATTTATATCTGAATTATCTAACGCCCAAAATCTTTTTTCAATATTCATTGAAAAATGGTTTACAGATGGAATGACTAATATACGACTCTTGGATGAGATTCCACCTGTTCTTTCTAATGTTGTTAGTATCTTAACAAGTTGAGAACATGCATAAAGTTGCTGTACTTCATTTCCTCTAGTAGCCCCTACGATACAAGCTGCATCTTCGCCCTTTCCAAAAGAATAACCAAATATGCTCATATCTTCTCTATATGGTGCTTTTAACGTAAATATTTTTTCTTTTAACATTAGGACGCACCTCCTAGTATTCTAGCAATTAGCGACCCTTCATAAACAACTGGATATTCTCTAAGTGAAAATACCATTCCACTTACTGGTGCCAAAATAGTCTGCTTCAAAGTACCCTCTAAAGGATCAATAATATTTCCAACGATATCCCCTTCTTGGATTCCCTTCCAGTGCTCTATGTATGGTACAAAAATACCAGCTGCTTCCGCATGAATTAATTCTACTTCTCCATCGGTTGATACAATCGGTTTTCTTACTCGACTAACTTGTCCTTCCCAGATACCTAACTTTTTCATTACATTGAAAAGTCCTTCCACAATCTGATCTCCAAAATCTTTTGTCAATCGCATTCCAACACCCATCTCAATGGCAATCGTTGGAACTTCTAATTTATTTAAAGAATGAACCAAGGTCGCTTCTAGAACGGTCTTGGACTCATATGCCCAAATAAAGTCAACATTTAAATTCATCGCATAATCAAATAATTGTTCAATATTTTCCGTACGAATACGTACTTGTGGAATCTCTCGTATAAAAATATCACTGGCATGAACATCAATACATAAATCTGCCCCTAATACATCATCTACAATACTAGAAGCAACATATTCTACCAAATCGCCATTTCTGGAACCTGGAAAACATCGGTTCATATCAATATCAAATGTTGGTATCCCCCTCGAAATGGACTCGATACCAAGTGGGTTACAACAAGGGTAAATGTCTACAATTCCTTTCAAGCAGGATAAGTTCTCTTGTATTCTTCGTGTCAATTCATAACAGACATATTGTCCTTCCAATTCATCGCCGTGAATTCCTGTAACAATACAAAGTCGCTTTTCATTTCCATCTGTCGTAACAGGTTTTAATGTATTTTTCTTAATCGTCAGTACTTCACCTACTGGTAGTCCGACAGAAACAACAGTTTTCACCATATTTCCTCTTCCTTTCAAATAAGTGCATTACTAAAATATTATACCCTACTGTGAATTAACTGTCAAACAATCCTAGCTTAACATGTAAAAGTGATAATTTTCGTGTAAGTTTCGATTGTAAGTTCATTTTAAATGTGTTATGATGACGTCATAAGTCAAACTTATAAATGGAGATGAAATCATGGATATAAATTATGAATTATACAAGGTTTTTTACTTTGTAGCAAAAACACTAAGTTTTTCAGAAGCATCAAAAGAGTTATACATATCTCAGTCGGCTGTTAGTCAGTCCATTAAGACGTTAGAAAAAAGACTTGACCAGACTTTATTTATTCGTAGCACTAAGAAAGTAAAACTAACTAAAGAAGGTGAGTTGCTCTTCAAACACATTGAACCAGCCATTAACTTAATTAGTCGTGGCGAAAATCAGATCATTGAAGGACATACCTTAAATGGTGGTCAATTAAGAATTGGTGCAAGTGATACTATTTGTCGTTATTATTTAGTACCATTTTTTAAAGCATTCCACAATCGTTTTCCAAATGTACACATTAAAATTGTCAATGAAACATCTTTGAATTGTGTTGATTTACTAGAAACCAATCAGGTGGACTTAATCGTTGCCAATACTCCAAACTCCAAATTAAATTCTTTGGAAAATGTAAAAACCATTCATGAATTCCATGATGTGTTTGTGGTAAATCCAACGTATTTTCCGAATATTGATTTGACACTAAGTCTAAATCAATTACAAAATTATCCAGTGCTGATGCTAGGTAAAAACTCTACTACTAGTCAATTTTTACACTCCATTTTCTTACAACATCAGTTAGAATTAATTCCTTCTATTGAATTGAGCAGTAATGATTTACTTATAGATTTAGCAAAAATCGGTATTGGAATCGCTTTCGTTCCCGATTTTTGCCTAAAGAGTACGTCTAATGACTTAAAATTGATACAAATAAAAGAACATTTACCAAATCGTAAAATTGTAGCTGCATACAGCAACCAACTTCCACTTTCTGCTGCTGCATCTTACTTTTTACAATCTTTGTTATATAAAGAAAGAATTCAGTTATAAATAATTATCAACGAATTGAGGTATTATGTATGTCAAAGTTGTCGAAGGATTTTTCTCTAGGGGTACGAAGGGGCATCCCTATTTGCCTTGGATATCTGTCAGTTTCCTTTACATTTGGTTTATTAGCTGTAAATGGTGGACTTCCAGTTTGGATGGCAGTCTTTATCTCATTTACCAATCTAACTGGTGCTGGCCAATTTGCTGCGGTAAATTTAATGATACAAGGAACTACCTATATGGAAATTGCACTTACTACTTTAATTATTAACTTGCGCTATACATTAATGTCGATCTCCTTATCACAAAAGTTAAAACCTGAAGTTTCAACTGGACAAAGACTTATGATTGGATACGGAATTACGGACGAAATCTTTTCTGTTGCCTCATTAGAATCTGGACTTGTCTCCTTTCCGTATATGATGGGATTAATTTTAATCTCAATAATTGGATGGCTTGGTGGTACATTGCTTGGTGGATTAATTTGTTCTAATATGCCAGAAACACTAAGTAGTGCTATGGGAATCGCTATCTATGGAATGTTTATCGCCATTGTAGTTCCACCTTTGAAGCAATCTAGACCTTTGCTTTATATTGTACTTTTTGCTATTTGCATTAATTTAGTATTATACTATGTGCCACTATTCCACTTTATCTCCACTGGATTTCGTGTTATTATAACATCCTTAATTGCGGCTAGTATCGGAGCATACCTATTCCCAGCAAAGGAGGCATTAGAAGATGAATAAAATTTTCATTATGGTACTAATTATGGCATCTATCACATATTTGCTCCGCGTACTTCCTATTACATTAATTCGTAAGAAAGTAAAATCACCTTACATAAATGCATTTTTAAATTATGTTCCTTTTGCTATATTGGGAGCACTTACAATTCCAGATGTATTGTATTCTACTCAAGATATTGTATCTGCTGTGTTAGGAACTATTGTCGCATTCGTTGTGGCTTATATGGGACGTGGACTATTAACAGTAGCCATATCCGCTATTGTGACGGTTTTAATCTATGGACTTATCTTTTAATGAGATGGAATCATAATGAACGAATATTTGAAATTAAAATAAAAATGATAAAATAGTATTTTTTTTCATGATCAACCTTGACTTTATTTAAAAAAAATACTATCCTAATATGGTATTCATTACATATTCTAATTCCGTTTTAAATCTTTTTTGCAGCTGTGGCGGAATTGGCAGACGCGCAGGATTCAGATTCCTGTCCATGTATGTGGGTTCGGGTTCAAGTCCCGTCAGCTGCATGTATTTTGGGGCATAATTTCATAAGAAAATGTCGCTTTGTTTGCGCCGTTTACCGATTTGGATTTATGTTTCGAGCATATAACATATTTAGATAATAAAACTCTTAGATGATTCTAAGAGTTTTATTATTTTATTGTTGGAATGTTTACTATTCGAGCCTTACTTATTGTTAAAATTATTAGAATTATAAGAATCCAAAAGCACTTCAAACTCATTTACTGGAAGTGGCTTTGCATACAAATAGCCTTGCGCCATATCACATTCCACTTTCTTTAAAAAGTCTGACTGCATCTGCGTCTCCACACCTTCTGACAGCACTTTCATATTCAATTGCTTTGCCATTCTAATAATACTAGAAACAATAATACGTTCCTCCTCCTTCATTTCCCCAGCTCTGAAAAATTCCTTATCCAATTTTAATACGTCGGTTCTCATATCTTTTAATAAGTTTAGAGAAGAATATCCAGCACCAAAGTCATCGATAGACACACAGAAACCTAATTTTCTTAGTTCTTTCATAACGGTAATGGCAGTAACCGTATTATTCAAAAATATGCTTTCAGTCAATTCAAATTCCATCATCCATGGTTCTATCTCATACTTCCCTATCAACTCTAAGACCTTATCTAAAAAATCATCATGGTATAAATGCACACGAGATACATTTACAGATATCGGAACAATCTCTTGACCTGTTTCTTTCCATCTCTTTAGTATCTTACAAACTTGTTCATAGATATAAAAATCTAAATTCACAACAAATCCATTCTTTTCAAATAGTGGAATAAAGTCATTTGGCGGAAGCATACTTCCATCACTTCGTCGCCATCGTACTAATGCCTCAGCACCACCAATTTTACCTGTTTCTAAATTGATTTTTGGTTGAAGATACACTTGGAATTCTTCATTTTCTAGTGCACTGTGCATAGAACGAATAATCATTTGTTCTTTTCGAACCTCTTGTTCCATCTCATCATCATAAAATATGCATTGTTCTACCGTAGAACTTTTTACAAGCTTCCTTGCCATATTCGCATTATCAATAGCAGACATAATATCCTTATCATCTTCCTTTAGCATGTAAATTCCCGCTGATATACCTATGTTACAGGAGATATTCTTACGATTCTGCATATCAATAAATGTATTAATTTCGTCTAGTACACGCTTTTTCAATTCATCCTTGTCTTCGTATGGAATTAAAGTAATAAAATTATCTGCTCCTGCTCTGGCACTAATTTGCTTACCAACAGAAGCATTACGAAGACACTGTGCCAAATCTTTCAGCAATAAATCTCCTTTGTCATACCCTAGAGAGTCATTGATAAACTTAAAGTTTTTGATATTTAAATAGACAATGGCAAATTTGGTATCATGAAATGTATTACATAAAATCTTTGTATCTTGAATAAATTTATGAATAGTCGGCAAGCCCGTTACAGAATCATAGTTTTTTGCCATCTCCATTTGTTCAGTAATTCTTTCAGAATTACGTAATTTCAGCAAATAGAAGGATATAATCCTTGTGGCAAATAAGAAAGAATCCACTTCTTGTTTGCTCCAATGACAATATTTTTTCTTTCTATCGATGTAAACCAAACCTTTTAGCTGCTCACCATCAAAAATCCCAAATAAAAGGATATTATGATTGTCTTTTTTCTGCGTATCAAAATTAATATCCGTAAGACAACATTTTCTTGCACTCATATGACTAAAAGCGAATTCTAATAACTCATCTGCATATTCTTGTGTAATTCTACCTGCACCCAAACCTTCATTGTAGTTCCAAGAATAAGAAATTTCTGTCTTATCCCCTTCTTTTTCTATTACCGCAACATTGCTCACAACAAAATCACGACCAATTTTATCAAGCAATAAGTTAATTGCACTTCCCACATCCTTTGTATTTTCCAAAAGATCTATCGAAAAGTTAACTAGTTCCATATTCACCTCACTCTTTGTATAGGAATTCAATTCCGATATATCATAAAAATTATAATACATCTGACCTTCTGGTAATTTTGGTATAGATAATTGATTACGGTCATATAATGCATACATTTTCTCACTATGTTTTGCCTCATATAATGCCTTATCTGCTTTTTTAAATAATTCAGTGTACTTTGTTCCGTGTTCTGGAAATAAACTAATTCCGATATTACAAGAAAGTTTCCACTCTACCTGTTCTCCTACATAAGTCTCTTGAATGCTTTTGCGAATTGCTTCTGTCTTTTCTAATAGTTCAGAAGTTGTTTTGATATTTTTTAGAAATAGTAAGAATTCATCGCCACCTACTCTTGCTATTATGTCATCATTTGATAAATGACATCTTAGATTCTTGGCAATATTTTTAAGAACTACGTTACCAAATAGAAATCCTAATCTTTGATTTATTATATTTAAATTCCGCAAGTCGACAATCAACAATGCATGGTGTTCCTCTGAATCGCTTGTATGTAGAATACCATTTACAATCTCTTTCACTGCAAAATGATTCCAAACACCTGTCAAAGTATCCATTCTGCTTGTTGTTAATTGCTCCTCATTTTCCCGTTTCTGTTCATCAACATTCCGAATATATCCGATTACTGTAACTACATCGTCGTGTTCATCTCTTATAGCAATACCATGCGCTCGACACCAGATGGCATTCTGCACATGTCCCTTAATACGAAATTCAATCGGATGTTCTTTCGCATAATGCAAAAAATCTATAAAAAGTGGAACATCCCGATCCACAATGATATTGGACATCTGGAAAGTACAATGTTCGATGACCTTTCCACTTAATTCAGGAATTACCATGTTATTTGAAAAAGAAAGTTTATCGGTTTTCTTATCATATTCAAAGAAACAACAACAATCCATTCCTATCAAAGCATTGTACTTTTCGAGTCCGTAATGATCGCTACTACCTTGCTTTTGTACACTCTCCATGATATAAAAAACTCCTTTTATTCAATCATTTCATATTAAATTATAAATGTTATACCATTATACCATGAAACCGCATTTTGTACAATATTTTGCAAGGTTTCTACTTTGTTACCATAAACTCCTCATGAATTATAGTCGAACTGTCCAAATAATTTCGAATGTTTGGCACATTCACACATTTTTTCACGTTGCCTTGGTGCATAATCAACAAGGTTGGTGCCTGCATGATTCCATATTCCACTGCAAGTTCTGGATTTTCCTCTGCATCAATGGTAACATAAGGCACTTCCTTCATCATAGTTTTTGCCACAACACAATTTGGGCAAGTCTTTGTAGTAAATAAATACATACCGTCTTCAAGTAAATCATCATTTAAATGTAAATCTAATGTTTCCACTTCTTGTTCTATTTCAACTTTTGATTGCTCTGGCTTATGATATTTTAAACTCTTGTAAACCTTGCGATTCTTATATTCCTGACTCTTTCCCTCATTCCAGTTCTGAACTGGTCTATAATAACCAGTAATTCTACTGTAAACTTCTGCCTTCTCGCCACAATATGGGCATGTAAACTGTTCACCATTTAAATATCCATGCTCTTCACAGATAGAATACGTTGGTGAAATTGTATAATATGGAAGTTTATAATTTTCAGCAATTGTTCGAACTAATTTTGCTGCTGCCTGCCAATCTGGCATCCTTTCACCTAAAAAAGCATGAAATACCGTTCCCGAAGTATATAACGTTTGTAGTTCATCTTGAATATCCAACGCACTAAAGATATCTTCTGTATAATCCACTGGTAAATGAGAACTATTTGTATAGTAAGGGCTATCCCCTTCTTTACCAGCACATTTAATATCTGGCCATTTTTCTTTATCATGTTTTGCAAGACGATATGTGGTTGACTCCGCTGGTGTTGCTTCCAGATTATATAAATCACCATATAGTTCCTGATAATCCGATAATTTTTCTCGCATAAAGTTTAATACCTTTTTAGAAAATTCCTGTGTCTCAGTAGACGTCATATCTTTTTGAATCCAACGTGCATTTAGCCCAACTTCATTCATACCAATTAAACCAATGGTTGAAAAATGATTTTCAAAGCTACCTAGATAGCGTTTTGTGTATGGATACAGTCCCTCGTCTAATAATTTGGAAATGACTTGTCGCTTTACTTTTAACGAACGAGCTGCAATATCCATCATATGCGTTAAGCGTAGGAAAAACTCTTTTTCATCCTTTGCCTGATACGCAATTCTTGGCATATTAATCGTAACTACACCAATAGAACCTGTGCTTTCCCCTGAGCCAAAAAATCCGCCAGTTTTTTTACGAAGTTCTCGAAGATCAAGACGTAAGCGACAACACATAGAACGAACATCACTTGGCTCCATATCACTGTTAATATAATTCGAAAAATAAGGTGTTCCATATTTTGATGTCATCTCGAACAATAAACGATTATTTTCTGTATCTGACCAATCAAAATCCTTGGTAATAGAATAGGTTGGAATTGGATATTGGAATCCGCGTCCATTTGCATCTCCTTCAATCATAATCTCGATAAATGCCTTATTTACCATATCCATTTCTTTTTTACAATCTCTATATTTAAAGTCCATTTCCTTTCCACCCACGATACATGGAAGGTCTGCCATGTCAGCAGGCACGGTCCAATCTAGAGTGATATTTGAAAATGGTGCTTGTGTTCCCCATCTACTTGGTGTGTTAACACCATAAACAAAACTTTGTATACATTGTTTTACATCCTTGTAGGATAACTGATCTATCTTTACAAAAGGTGCTAAGTACGTATCAAATGATGAAAATGCTTGCGCTCCTGCCCATTCATTTTGCATAATACCTAAAAAATTAACCATCTGATTACACAATGTGCTTAAATGTGCTGCAGGTGAGGAAGTAATCTTTCCTGGAATTCCTCCCAAACCTTCTTTAATCAACTGTTTCAATGACCATCCTGCGCAGTATCCAGTCAGCATGGATAAATCATGAATGTGAATATCGGCATTGCGATGTGCCTGTGCAATCTCTTCGTCATAGATTTCAGAAAGCCAATAATTTGCTGTTATAGAACCTGAATTATGTAAAATAAGCCCACCTACTGAATAGGTCACCGTAGAATTTTCTTTTACTCGCCAATCTTCTTCTCTTACATAACTATCTACGATTTCCTTATAGTCTAAAATCGTAGACTTCATATTACGCATCTTCTCACGATTTTTACGATATAATATGTATGATTTCGCAACTTCTGTATAACCTGTCTGTTCCAAAACTCGCTCCACACTATCTTGTATGTCTTCTACATGAATCATTTCATCATGAATTTTCTTTTGAAAATCAGATGTCACACGCAAAGAGAGTAAATTTATTATATCTTCTGTATATTGGTTTTCCGTTGCCAGAAATGCTTTTGTAATTGCGTTATCTATCTTATCCAGTTTGAATTCAGAGATTTTCCCATCTCGCTTAACAACTTTTATCATGATAACCATTATCTCCCTTCCATATTCATCCTTTTACGCACCTATACATCTTATCAAATGTATAGGATCAAGTCAAGAAGAAAACCACAATATATTGTTGACTTTTTTCTACATCACACAATATATTGTGGTTTTACAAATAAGACAAGAGAAACAGGAATCTTTCATCTTCGTCGTTCTCTTATCTTTGTACTATTTTTTCTTACATTTTCTCTGGATTATAAATCTCTTTTGGCACATATGCTTTTACAAAAATACCGTCTTCTCGATATTCTTCTTCTAATAACTGACCATATTTTCGAATTCGCTGAATTTCACCAGCATCCTGATAAGCAAATGTTTTTTCGATATATATTTTACTTTCTTTTAAAATCGTTTCAATCAAATCAAGTAAATCATCTAAACCGACATTTTGTTTGGCTGAAATTTTTACAGTGTAATCTGCTCTTGTATCTTTTAAGATAACTTCTTCTGTTAATCTATCCTGCTTATTAAATGCAGTAATCCAAACTTTATCTGTTACACCAAGGTTATCTAAGGTTTCGTATACAGTCTCCATTTGTCGAACCATGGCTTTATTAGAAGAATCCACAACATGTAGAATAATATCGGCATATTTTGCCTCTTCTAACGTACTACGGAATGCATTAATCAAATGGTGAGGTAATTTCCGAATAAATCCAACGGTATCTGTGAGCAAAATTTGTTGTCCACTTTCTAGTTCTAGATTACGTGTTGTTGGATCCAATGTTGCAAATAGCTTGTCCTCTTCTAATACTTTCGCATCCGTTAATGTATTTAATAAAGTCGATTTTCCAGCATTGGTATATCCCACAATAGATACAATTGGAACTGGATTGTTCGTTCGTTGTCTTCTTAATGTATCACGATTTCTCTGAACAGCATCCAATTCCTTATTTAATTGTGAAATTCTATCACGAATTAGACGACGATCCATCTCTAACTTTTTCTCACCAGGACCTCTTGTACCAATTCCACCACCTAGTCTAGATAGAGAACTACCAAGACCTATTAATCTAGAAGAACGATATTTTAACTGCGCCATCTCAACTTGAATCTTACCTTCTTTTGTACTAGCTCGTTGCGCAAAAATATCAAGAATCATAACCGTTCTATCAATGACTTTCGTATCTAATTCTTCTTCTAGATTTTTTAATTGTGCAGGTGATAATTCATCGTCACAAACAACACCTGTTGCTTCGTATTCATAAATCATCTGTCTGACTTCTTCAATCTTACCTTTTCCAATATACGTTCCAGGATGTATGCTTTCACGGTTCTGATAAATCTTTGCAACCGTGATTGCACCTGCCGTCTTAGCAAGCTCCTCTAACTCATCTAAACATTCCTTCGTCTCATTCTCATCTCCGGTACATACACCAACCAGAATAACACGTTCCTCATCTTCTTTTACATCGTATAATTCAGCCATCTATCTTACTCCATTTCATTTTTACTTAATCTGGTCTTAATAAATTCTAGTTCCCTTTTGATGTCCTGATCATCTGGAAAATCAGCTAAATATTCTTTGGCCACTTCATAAGCCTTTGCAAAGTCAGATAAATACTCATAAACCGCAATCTGATCTTTCTTTAATGTCTGTGTCCATCTGATATCATTACATGCAATTCCTGTCTCAAACCATTTTAAAGCTTCTGTGTAATCTTTCTTTAACATAGCGCTTCTTCCTAGCATCTCATATGCCTCTGCTAAATGCTCTACATTTTCTGCAGACACATAGCTATTTAAATAAGAAGAAACTTGATCAAAATCACCTTCTGCATATGAAATCTTAGCTAGATAAAAATACCCTTCTGGCTCGCCTTCTTCCACTAAAGTCTCTAAGCTTGCCACGGCTTCTTCTGTGATTCCATAGTAATAGTATTGAATCACCGCATATTTTAATTTTTCATCGGTTGTATCTGGCTCAATCTTAAGAGCTGCTTCTAGATAAGAATCTGCCTTTTCGTCTTCCTCTTCTTTCATAAGCACAGAATAAGCACCAAGATATGCGTCAAATGCATCTTCATCCTTTTCAATCACATAATCATAATCGGCAACGGCATCTGCTACATTGTCATTTTCAACGTAAGAATATGCACGTTTTAAATACATATCGCTACTGTACCCATCTTCCTTTATGATTTCAGAATAAATCTCTATTGCGCTTTCATAATTGCCAAGGTAAGTTTCCGCTTGTGCTTTGTATTTTAATATATCCACATTGATATAGTATAATTCGTTTATCTCCAAAGCTGCGTCGAAATAGTGAATTGAATTTTCGTAGTTTTTGGCAAAAAAATAACAAATACCCATTCCACGGTATGTTTCCTTATTTAATTTCAAAGCTTTCTTTGTATCTTTTTCAGATATTGCTCTCTCAAATTGGTTGATTGCTTCGTCGTATTGACCATTTTGAAGCAACGTCATTCCATAAGCATAGCGATAATTTCTACTATCAGATTTCTTACTTATTGCTTTTTCCAAATAGGATTGCGCTTGTTCGTATCTCCCATTCTCAAATGCTTTCATCCCTTTTCTATATGATGACTTTCCGCCAGCATAAAAGAAAATTAGAAATGCTACCACTGCCAATGCAATTAACAGTATAAGAACTAATGTGGGCATTCTTCGTCTTCTTCGTCTCCTGCGTCTTCTATACATATTTTCTCTCCATTTCTGCTTTTACAAAATTACATTCAACTCTTCTATTCTTCTTATTTATTAATTCAATACTTATCCATTATAAGGAACTTATCTTGGAAATGCAATCAAAATGAAAATATTCTATATTTCTATATTCTTTGTTGCTTTTTTAACAAGCTTGTGATAAAATTAACACAAAGTAAAGGACGCGCATTCTTGCACGTTTATAATGCCAAGTTTGAATGAACTTGAACATTCACTTTACAGTTTGTACATATTTATTCATAATGTAAAGTTGCTTTACATAGCATATACCGAAAAACATATTCAAAAAGAAGAAATGGAGGATTCATTTATGTCTAAAAAAGTTGTGTTAGCAGGCGCTTGCCGTACTGCAATTGGTAAAATGGGTGGAGCACTAAGCAATACTCCAGCACCAGAATTAGGTGCAATCGTAATCAAAGAAGCTCTTAACAGAGCAGGTGTTGCTCCAGAAGCAGTTGACCAAGTTCTTATGGGATGCGTTATCCAAGCTGGTCAAGGCCAAAACGTTGCACGTCAAGCTTCTATTAAAGCAGGATTACCTATCGAAGTTCCAGCTGTAACACTAAATGTTGTTTGTGGTTCTGGTTTAAACTGCGTTAACACTGCTGCTGCAATGGTTATGTCTGGTGAAGCTGACATCGTTGTTGCTGGTGGTATGGAAAACATGTCAATGGCTCCTTATGCATTAAAGAACGCTCGTTATGGTTATCGTATGGGTAATGCACCAATGATCGATACAATGGTAAATGATGCTCTTTGGGATGCATTCAATGACTACCATATGGGTATCACAGCTGAAAATGTTTGCGAACAATGGGGTCTTACAAGAGAACAATTAGATGAGTTCGCTGCAAACAGCCAACAAAAAGCTGAAAAAGCTATAGCTGATGGTAAATTTAAAGATGAAATCGTTCCTGTTCCTGTTAAAGTGAAAAAGGAAACAGTTATGTTTGATACAGACGAAGGTCCTCGTCCTGGCACAACAGCAGAAAGCCTTGGAAGATTAAAACCTGCTTTCAAAAAAGATGGTATCGTAACAGCTGGTAATGCTTCTGGTATCAATGATGGTGCTGCTGCTATCGTTGTTATGAGCGAAGAAAAAGCAAAAGAACTTGGCGTTACTCCAATGGCTACTTGGGTTGCTGGTGCACTTGGTGGTGTTGATCCTTCTATCATGGGTGTTGGTCCTGTTGCTTCTACTAAGAAAGTATTCGAAAAAACAGGCATGACAATCGACGATATCGACTTAATCGAAGCAAACGAAGCTTTCGCTGCTCAATCTCTTGCAGTAGGAAAAGACTTAAACTTCGATGCTGCTAAATTAAATGTAAACGGTGGAGCTATCGCTCTTGGACATCCTGTAGGAGCTTCTGGATGCCGTATCTTAGTTACATTATTACATGAAATGCAAAAACGTGATGCAAAAACTGGTTTAGCTACCCTTTGTATCGGTGGTGGAATGGGTTGTTCCGCAATCGTTAAGAGAGACTAATTGTATAAATAGTCAATTTTGAAAGGAGAAGCTAACATGGAATTTATTACATATGAACAAGAAGGATTTGTTGGAGTTATCACTATCAACCGTCCAAAGGCATTAAACGCTTTAAATAGCCAAGTATTAAAAGAACTTGATGAAGCTTTTAGTGCAGTAGATTTAGAAACAACCAGATGCCTTATCTTAACAGGTGCTGGCGAAAAATCTTTTGTAGCTGGTGCTGATATCGGTGAAATGAGCACTCTTACAAAAGCTGAAGGTGAAGCATTCGGTAAAGCTGGAAACGACGTATTCCGCAAAATCGAAACATTCCCTATTCCAGTTATTGCTGCTATCAACGGATTCGCTTTAGGCGGTGGATGTGAAATCGCTATGTCTTGTGATATTCGTATCTGTTCCGACAATGCAGTATTTGGACAACCAGAAGTTGGTCTTGGTATCACTCCTGGATTCGGCGGTACACAAAGACTTGCTCGTCTTGTAGGCGCTGGAAAAGCAAAAGAAATGATTTATACAGCATTCAATATCAAATCTGACGAAGCTTTCCGTATCGGTTTAGTAAACGCTGTTTACCCACAAGCTGAATTAATGGAAGCTGCTAAGAAAATGGCTGCTAAGATTTCCAAAAATGCTCCTATCGCTGTTCGTGCTTGTAAAAAAGCAATCAACGATGGTTTAGATGTGGATATGGATCAAGCAATCGTAATTGAAGAAAAATTATTTGGTAGCTGTTTTGAAACAGAAGACCAAGTAGATGGTATGACTGCTTTCTTAAATAAGACAAAAGTTGAAGGATTCAAAAACAAATAGTACATAATTACATCGTCGTACATACATATAGGAATCGCTACTTAACTATTAAAAATTGAATAAAACATATTAGGAGGATAATAACATGAAGGTTGGTATTATTGGTGCAGGTACAATGGGTTCTGGTATCGCTCAAGCATTCGCTCAAACAGAAGGTTATGAAGTATTCTTATGCGATATTAACGAAGAATTCGCTGCTAATGGTAAAAATAAAATTGCAAAAGGTTTCGAAAAACGTATTGCAAAAGGTAAAATGACACAAGAAGCTGCTGACGCTATTCTTAATAAAATCACTACAGGTGTAAAAACTATCTGTTCTGATTGTGATTTAGTTGTAGAAGCTGCTCTTGAAGTTATGGAAATCAAAAAACAAACATTCAAAGAGTTACAAGAAATTTGTAAACCAGATTGTATCTTTGCAACAAATACATCTTCTCTTTCTATTACAGAAATCGGTGCAGGAATTGACAGACCAGTTATCGGTATGCACTTCTTCAATCCAGCTCCTGTAATGAAATTAGTAGAAGTTATCCGTGGTGAAAACACAACTGACGAAGTTACTGCAAAAGTTATCGCTATCTCCGAAGAGATCGGCAAAACTCCAGTTGAAGTAAAAGAAGCTGCTGGTTTCGTAGTAAACAGAATCTTAATCCCTATGATCAACGAAGCTGTTGGTATCTATGCTGATGGTACTGCTTCTGTTGAAGGTATTGACGCTGCTATGAAATTAGGTGCTAACCACCCAATGGGACCTTTAGCTTTAGGTGATTTAGTTGGTCTTGACATCTGCTTAGCTATCATGGAAGTATTACAAGCTGAAACAGGTGATCCAAAATACCGTCCACACCCACTATTAAGAAAAATGGTTCGTGCTGGTAAATTAGGTATGAAGACAGGTAAAGGATTCTATGATTATTCAAAATAATCTGAACATATAAAAATAAAGCTTGCCAGGATGCACATTTCATCCTGGCAAACTGGGTATATAGAATGATTATAAAAATATGGAGGAATTGACATGGATTTTACATTAAGTAAAGAGCATGAAATGGCGAGAACTTTATTTAGAGATTTTGCAAATAATGAAGTGAAACCACTTGCTCAAGAAGTTGACGAAACAGAACAGTTCCCTTATGGAACAGTTGATAAAATGAAAAAATTAGGTTTCATGGGTATTCCAATCCCTAAAGAATACGGCGGACAAGGCTGTGATCCTCTTACATACATTATGTGTGTAGAAGAATTATCTAAAGTTTGCGGTACTACAGGTGTTATCGTATCTGCTCATACTTCTCTTTGTGCAGACCCTATCTTAACATACGGTACGGAAGAACAAAAACAAAAATACTTAGTTCCATTAGCAAACGGTGAAAAATTAGGTGCTTTCGCTTTAACTGAACCAGGTGCTGGTACAGATGCGCAAGGTGCTCAAACAAAAGCTGTTTTAGATGGCGATGAATGGGTATTAAATGGTTCCAAATGCTTTATTACAAATGGTAAAGCTGCTGACATTTATATCGTAATCGCTATTACTGATGTTCAAGTAGATGCTAAAGGAAGAAAGAAAAAATCCTTCTCTACATTTATCGTAGAAAAAGACACACCTGGATTCACATTCGGTGTAAAAGAAAAGAAAATGGGTATCCGTGGTTCTGCTACATATGAATTAATTTTCCAAGATTGCAGAATTCCAAAAGAAAACTTATTAGGTAAACAAGGCAAAGGTTTCGCTATCGCTATGCACACATTAGATGGTGGACGTATCGGTATCGCTGCTCAAGCTTTAGGTATCGCTGAAGGTGCTTTAGAATCTACAATCGCATATGTAAAAGAAAGAAAACAATTTGGTCGTCCAATCGCTGCTTGCCAAAATACTCAATTCCAATTAGCAGATATGGCTACTAAAGTAGAAGCTGCTAAAATGTTAGTATACAAAGCTGCTATGGCTAAAGCAAACCAAAAAGTTTACTCTGTAGAAGCTGCAACAGCTAAATTATTTGCTGCTGAAGTTGCTATGGAAGTTACAACAAAAGCTGTTCAACTTCACGGTGGTTACGGTTATACTAGAGAGTATGACGTAGAACGTATGATGCGTGATGCTAAGATTACCGAGATCTATGAAGGAACTTCTGAAGTTCAACGTATGGTTATCAGCGGTAACTTATTGAAATAGGATAAAACATTATAAGGAGTGAATACAGAGTGAATATTATAGTATGTATTAAACAAGTTCCAGATACAAACGAAGTTAAATTAGACCCTGTAAAAGGTACTCTTATCCGTGATGGTGTACCTAGTATTATCAATCCAGATGATAAAGCAGGTTTAGAAGCTGCTCTTCAAATAAAAGAACAAACAGGCGCTACTGTTAAAGTAGTTACAATGGGACCTCCTCAAGCTGACGCTGCTTTAAGAGAAGCTTTAGCTATGGGTGCTGACGAAGCTTACTTACTTTCTGACCGTGCATTCGGTGGTGCTGATACATTAGCTACATCTTATACAGTAGCTGCTGGTATCAAAAAAATTGGCGACTATGATTTAATCATCGCTGGTCGTCAAGCAATCGATGGAGATACCGCTCAAGTTGGTCCTCAAATCTCTGAATGGTTAGGAATCCCTAACGTTTCTTATGCAGAAGATATCAAAGTAGATGGCAATTCTGTAGTTGTAAAACGTCAATATGATGACAGATATCACACAGTTAGAGTTGAAATGCCTTGCTTAATTACTACTCTTGGCGAAATGAATACACCTCGTTACATGACACCAGGTGGAATCTTCGATGCTTATAGAGAAAAAGAAGTTACTGTTATCACTCGTGCTGACGTAGATGCTGATGACGAATTCCTTGGATTAAAAGGTTCACCAACAAACGTTGCTCAATCTTTCCCTAAACAACTAAAACCAGCTGGTGTAAAAGAAGAAGGTTTAGATTCCGATGCAGCTGCAGATTATATCTTTGCTAAATTGAAAGAAAAATTCGTTATCTAATTATAAGAAAAGAGGTAGAAATTCATGAGTATACAAGATTATAAAGGCGTATTTGTCTTCGCTCAGCAGTTAGATAATAAAGTATCTGGTGTATCTTTCGAATTAATCGGAAAAGCGAAAGAACTTGCTGCTGATTTAAATACAGAAGTAACTGCTGTTGTCCTTGGCGATGGCGTAAAAGGCTTAGCTGATGACCTTGCAGCATACGGTGCAGATAAAGTTATCGTTGTAGATAATCCTGCATTAAAAGAATACACAACTGAACCTTATACACAAGCTATGACAGCTGTAATTGAAGAGTTCAAACCAGAAATTATCCTTTATGGTGCTACAGCTATCGGACGTGATTTTGCTCCTCGTGTATCTGCAAGAGTAAAATCCGGTTTAACAGCTGACTGTACAAAACTTGAAATCGATCCAGAAGCAGATCCAGACAGCGGATTACATAACTTAAGAATGACACGTCCTGCTTTCGGTGGTAACATCATGGCTACTATCGTAATCAAGAAGAGAAGACCACAAATGGCTACTGTTCGTCCTGGTGTTATGCAAAAACTTGAAAGAGATGACTCTAAGAAAGCTGAAGTGATCGAATTCAACCCAACATTAGAAAAGAACAACAAATATGTAACAGTTGAAGAAGTTGTTAAGAAAGTAGCTGACAAGAAAGATATCATGGACGCTAAGATTTTAGTATCTGGTGGACGTGGTGTTGGAAGCAAAGAAAACTTCAAACTTCTTGAAGATCTTGCGGAAGCACTTGATGGTTCCGTATCTTGCTCTCGTGCTGCTGTTGATGCAGGTTGGGCTGAAAAGGATACACAAGTTGGTCAAACTGGTAAAACAGTTCGTCCTAACGTATACTTCGCAGTTGGTATCTCTGGTGCAATCCAACATTTAGCTGGTATGGAAGAATCCGATATCATCATTGCTATCAATAAAGATGAATCTGCTCCTATCTTTGATGTTGCTGATTATGGTATCGTTGGTGATTTAACTAAGATCCTTCCTCTATTAACAGAAAAGATTAAAGCAGATAAGGCTGCAAAATAATTATAAATGTATATTTCTAATTTTATAGAATAAAGCAAGGCACTAAGGCGTGTAATAAGCCCCCATATAATAAATGATAATTCCAATGGTTAATTATTTGTTATATGAGAGGCTTGTTCATGTGCTTAGTGCTTTTTGTTAAAAATAATACCAAGAAAGGAGCGTCTAAATTGATTGAATGGATACGTCACTTTGAGAACCGTTTTTTACATAAAAATTTAGATACAATTTTTGAAGGAATCGCAAGTTCTAGAAAAAAATCTCTAAATAACTGGTTCCAAGATCAATGGCGAAAAATTAATGCACTAACACGTTCACTTCTTTCCGCTAGTGAAGACAGTGAACTATACAGTGAAAAAGCAAAAGAACTGCTTGATGAATCTGTTACACAATATGATGAATTTTTGGAAGCATTTCTTTTAGATGAACAGGGAAATGTAATTTTATCCTCATTCCCAGAACATATTGGACTTAACTATGCACAGACACCTACATTTACAAAAGGAATCCAAAACCAACCATACATGTACGGACCTTTTTGTGATCCACATACTCTTTCTATTCCACTTGTTGATAAGGCCTTTTCCGACGAGGTAACTTTATTCTTTTCTAATCCTTATACTGTAAATGACAAACTTCGGATCTTGTGCATCCGTATATTAAATGATGACATGAGTAATGTCATTCAAGAAGAAAAATCTCATGTATTCAAAGAATCAGGCGATAATTACCTGTTTATGATTGACAATAATCGAAAGATCCCTGCTGGTACTGCAATTTCCAGAAGCCGTTTCGAAGACAATACTTTTACTCATAGTAACAATTTGAAAAATGGAGTAAAGACGAAACATGGGAATACCGTTCAAATAGAAAAGCATACTGAATTTGAAATCAGATTTACAGTTCCTTCTACCAATCAATTACATGAGGGAATTCAAAATACCATTCAGAATGGAGAAAATCTAAATTGCTGGCCAGGTTACCCTGACTACAGATACATTGCAGTTGGTGGCAAAGGCACTACCATTCAACCTCCCTATTCCGATGAGACTTGGGGCATGATGTGTGAAGCCGATATTGCAGAAATGTATCATTACCATAGTTTAAATCTACGAATGCCTTTTATAAATATAATTTTAATTTCTGTTATCCTTGCGTTACACAATTTGGGTATGCACTATTTCTCTACCCATTTATTTCCAATTGATTTCATTTTATTATTACTTATGTTCGGCGTTCAAATTTTGCTTACAAGGCATTATGTGACACAGCCATTAAGCAAAACAGTAAACATGTTACGGACAATTGCTGAGGGGGAATGCGATCTATCTCACCATGTGCATCTTCACATTCACAATGAAATGGGTGAGTTAGCTCGATGGTTTAATAAATTCCTCTATAACCAAAAGAGTGTACTCTTCCGTGTCAAAGATGCAGTTAAAGTTTCCAAGCATACGTTAAAGCGAGTTTCTACTGCATCGGAAAAAATCTCTACTAGTATTGCGGATGTGGGTGAAACCATGCAGACGTTAGCATGCAATTCAAAAGAACAGAATCTTCTGTTTCAAAAAACACAGGAAGAAATCCAGCGAATTACAGAAACTTTTCAGAATAATGACGAGCTTACAAAATTAGTCAAAGAAATTGAAGATAAAACGCAGGTTACAAATGATACTTCCACAAATGCAAAATCCCTTACAGATGAAGTTGTAAATTCATTAAATGAATTAGAAACTGCCATGGGTACTACTTTACAAAGCATTACCACACTCTCTCAGCATTCGAAACAAATAACTAATATTGTAAGTACAATATCCAATATTAGTTCCCAGACCAATTTACTAGCATTAAATGCCTCTATTGAGGCTGCAAACGCTGGCGCTGCAGGAAAAGGATTTGCTATTGTTGCCACTGAGATCAAAGCACTTTCACAGGAAACACAGAATGCCACACAGATGATATCTTCCATTGTTACATCAATTCAACAGGAAATTCAATCAACTAGCCACAATATTTCCATCATTAATGAAAAGGTAAATGCCAGTGTAACGAGTACTAGAGAAAGTACAAAAGCTGTGGAACTTGTAATGGATGTGTCTAAAACCATTTCACAAATTATGCAAATGATGGAAAGTCAAAGAATGGTAATCGAGGATGTCCGAATGCACATATCTGATATGGCAGAATCCAGCCAGCAAGCAGTCGAAATTGGAAACTCCAGCACGGAACTTGCGAATCAGAAAATACAGAGTATTACCAAACAAACGAATAAACTGCAAAAAGTGGTAGAAGGATTGGAGATATCATCAAAGTATTTGGAAGATATGGTGAATTCGTTTAAGTTGGAAGGGTAGAGATGGCATCTTCCTTGCCTGTCATAAGTTAAATTAATAAGTACCACACCTTTTCGGTGTAATAGTCTATCAGCGAGATAAGTCCAAACTGCTTTAAACGGGTTGGACTTATTACTCTTTTACAAAGTCTGTATCTGATATTCAAATCCAGTTGTCTACACACTGTTTCATACTGCCTATTTTAAAGTAGTTTATCTAGACTCTTATAAGCTGATTCAGTTTCCTAACCTTGTAGCTATTACTATCTATGTAATTCACAATATACATCATATAAATATTTTGCATATGTCAGGCGGTACTCATTCCATCGCCCTTGAAACTCAACTACATCTCCAGATAGCCCTCTTAATGCATCTTTCCCTTTTTCCCACATTCCAGAATCCCCATCATTTGTAAAATTCCAAAATTTATTATCAAATGCAGATTGTCTGATTTTTTTTAATTCTGCATAAAAGTCCTCTAAACTGTACTTTTCACGACTTCTCCACATTGCCTCAAGTCCACTTAGATATGAGTTTTCTGTACCTTCATTTTTAATTGGTTTCCTCACACTTAATTCTTCATAAAACTCTACTTTAGGTACATCTCCAGCCTGCAAAAATGCACGCAGTGATTCTTGCGATTGTGGCATATTTCCAGTAATATTTGAACATTGCGTAATCGCTGCCTGATGTGCAGTCCTTGTAATGTACAGAATCGGCTCTGGCAGATAAAAAGTTGGTTTAAATGGCGGATCATTCGTTAACATATATCGTATCTTGTATTTTTCTACAAGCGCAAAAAAATGTTTACGTATTTCACGTTCTGTATCATTAATTTCCTCAATAAAATCTAAATAAAAGTCACTATTATCAGATTTACTAAGCCATCTATAAACTCCAGTCAATACTACTTTTTCTTTATCAAAATTTTCTCCATAAAGCAAACTCCAACTATATGGATCTAAGGCTACACTTGTATCTCCTGTAACATCTCTATCTATCCAACGAAATAAAACATTCCCTACAATCTCAGAAACAATTGTCTCTGCTTCCTTCATGAGCATTCCTCGTATTTCCATATATGGCATATCGTAACCACCACTTAATTCGGTAGGTGACCATTTAAACGGAATAATATAAACGCTATGATGCGCATGAATATTTCCTTTTAATAATCGTTGTAAAGCCGTTACCCTATCTTGAAGATTATCTTCTGTCTCCCTGCAATTAATTCCTAATACGCATACTGTTCTTCCTTGATATTGACATGACTGTTTATAGATTTCAGCTAATTGTTCAGCATTATCCCCAAAGGTTTCAAACACTAAAATGGGTCTATTACTTTTCCCTTTTTCAACTTTGACCTTATATCGTTTATTCACCTGGACCTTAGGCTGTTCATCAATATGTTTCCTTTGTAGTGTCTCCTCTGTCAAATTGTTAACTAACAAATCTCTTTCATCCCCTGCTGTTGATTGCCTGAGTGCCCTCTCCCCCATCACATCTGCCTCATGTTCCAAGCCCTTATCATCATTTACCTGTATGCCCTTTAATTGCAACGTTGGTTTTACCCTTCCCTCTTTTTGCTGCACTACATGCCAAGCTTCATGCGGTAGATGTTTCTCCTGCCCTGGTCCTACATAAATATCATCCCCCTGTGTATAAGCAAGTGCTTGAACCGTTTGTGGTTTATCCGAATTATAATGCACCCTCACATCATCCAAACTATAACCTGACAAATTCTCAACCCCTGCCTTTAACTTGTCTGGTAGACCCGTTTCATTCTTTTTTGTAAATTGAACTGTATGTATCGGCTGCATTGCAATATACGAACTACGACCAATATCACTTGCACTTTGTACAGCATCATTCTCTTTGAGTTGTGCACTTCTACTTTTTGAGTCTTTCGTCTTGGATATTTCCTTAATCATGCTACCACTCCTTACTTATTAATATATTAAATATATCGATACAAGATATGTTTCTATTCATAAACATTTGTCCAAATCTTATGTTTCACATTAGGATTTACCCCTTTCAGACGGAACAAATCACTCACTGTCACAAACTCATACCCCTGTTTCTTCAACTCCTCTATTATATAAGACAACGCATGGACCGTATTCTCATTCCCCTCAAAATCATGCAATAAAATAATCATGCCGTCTTTTACCGTATGGATAATTGTCTCTGCCCTCTGTTCTGCTGACACCTCTGGTTCCCAATCTGTGCATCCGATCCCTTGAATAAATGGCAAATCAATCGTTTCATACATGGTATCACTTAATGCAATATAAGGCGGACGAAAGAATTTCACATCATAATCCACCATCTCTTTAATCCGTGCAGTTGTATCATTAATCTCTTGTTTCATCTGTTCCGGGCTCATAATACTCATATTACCATGTGTATAAGAATGATTAGCTAATTCACATCCCATTGCTATCTGTCTTTGCATCACTGGTTTCATACTTTCCTTCACATGTTCTCCAACAAGAAAAAATGTAGCGACAACATTGTACTGCTGCAACACATCCAACACCTGACTGGTTGTTTCAGAAGGTCCGTCATCAAATGTCAAAGCCAGCAATTTTGAAGATTTCACATTCTTTTGTTCCTGTTCTTGTGCCATCTTTATTGATTCCTCCTATTTTGTTCCTATCTTTATAAAAATCTCTGTAAACTAAATACTTCTCCCTCTGTATATTTTTATAGCCATAAACATACATTTCAATTAATGTCTATGGCTATTAATATGTACTTTACATTGTAATTCTTGTTATATAGGATATATCCTTATGTATTGTAATTCATTTTATACAGAATAAGTACTATTTATTACTTCTTCTCCAGATCTTCATCTTATCTGCTTCCTTAATTAACTCATCTCTAAAGTCTGGATGTGCAATAGAGATAATCTGTTCAGCTCTTTGCCATGCAGATAGCCCCTTCAAGTTCACGATACCATACTCTGTTACAAAATAGTTTGTATTTGCACGAGTGTCCGTAACGATAGAACCTGGATGAAGTGTTGGTAAAATTCTTGATTTTAATTCACCGCTCTTTGTTTTAAATGTAGAAGAACAACAGATAAAGCTCTTACCACCCTTGGATAAATAAGCTCCAAGAACGAAGTCTAATTGTCCACCCGCACCACTGATTTGTTTTGTACCAGAAGACTCAGAACTTACCTGTCCAAATAAGTCAACGTCTACTGCATTATTAATGGACATAAAATTGTCAATTGCTGCGATAGAACGAATGTCATTTGTATAATTTACAGGAGCTGACATACATTCTGGATTGTTATTTAAATAATCATATAATTTTTGTGTTCCTGCTGCAAATGCATATACTTGACGACCTTTATCAATTGCTTTTTTCATACCAGTAATTTTACCAGCTTTGGCAATATCAACAAATGCATCCACATACATTTCTGTATGTACACTTAAATCTTTTAAATCAGATTCTGCAATTAATGATCCTACTGCATTTGGCATACCACCAATTCCTAATTGTAGACATGCACCGTCACAAAGTTCATTTACAATTAACTCCGCTACTTTTTTATCCACATCCGTTGCTGCTGCAGAACCTAACTCTGCCATTGGAGCATTGTCACCTTCTACAATCATATCAACATCTGAAATATGTACACAATTTTCAAAACCGCCTAAACATACAGGCATATTTTCATTTACCTCTACGATAATTACTTTGGAGCGTTCGCAGACTGCTGCTAAGTGAGATGCATTTGGACCAAAGTTAAAATAACCATGTTCATCCATTGGTGCTACTTGGAACATAGCAACATCATTTGGTTCAATATGTTCACGATAATATCTTGGTAATTCGGAGTAACGAATTGGAGCATAGAAAGCGATTCCTTGATCAATTGCTTTTCTCTCAATTCCAGACATATGCCAAGAATTCCATGTAAAATGTGCTGGTGCATTTTCCACTTTGAAAATCTCAGGAACCCACATCAAAATTCCACCACGTACTTTTACATCTGTTAACTCATCTGCACGAGCTGCTAATGCTTTGTCCAATACTCTTGGTGTACCAGTTGTCCAAGCATAGTCTACCCAATCTCCAGACTTTACCACTTTTACAGCTTCTTCTGCTGTCGTTAGCTTCTTACTGTATTCTGCTGAAAAACTCATATACTTTCCTCCTATATTCAATTGTATCATCTCCTAATTATTATAGCATACTAGTTTGTGAAAATGTAGACAATTTTAAAGAAAATGTAATTCAATTATATGAATTGTAATTTTGCATTTTTTCATTTCTATATAAGCGAAAAAGGTATTTTGTAACTAAAAAATAGCTACAAAATACCTTTTATCACTCTTCAACTTATCAGAATCAAAATAAAATTTAGTTAGAGAAATATAATCCTGCGTTATTTTCTGTATCTGCTGCAATGTCATTGCATAACAACGCTACACCTGATACATCGTCGATATTATCAAGCTTTTCGGCATCACTCATTTTTTGATAGCCATCGTCTTTGTATACGATTTTGGAGTAAGATTTACCATCTTTGTTCATAAAAATAATGTCTTTATAGCCATTTGTAGTGTGGTCACTGATAATAACAGGATTTACAAAGCCTGTATATTGTTCTTCAATATCGAAGCCGTCATCTTCGTCATCAGAGTATGGCTTTTTTTGTTCAACAATTAACAAAGTGTCTCCATCATCTGTTGTGTTGTATTCGCCAACTAATTGTACAATAATTTCATCTTTTTTATCATCATTTAAATCAACAAAGTTGTAGTAGTAACGAGTGTTGGAAAGGTCTAAATTCTCATAGTTTAATTCGTCTACAATTTCATCTTCTAAGATTGGATATCTTAGAGTTTCACTATACCAACCTGTGATGCGATCATTGATTGGGTTAGCTTCTGATGCTTGCGCTGTTCCAGTTGCTAATGTACCTGCTCCATTTACATCGGATGTATCTGCATTGGCAGTGTTACCACTTGCGGAGTCGTTACCCATTCCAGTTTCACTTCCTGCTACTACATCATCTTGTGTACCAGTGTCGCCACCTGTAGGTGCTGTATCAGAGGATGCGCTAGGGGATGGAGTTGCTTCCGTATCTCCTGAACCGCTATTATTGCTTCCACAACCAACTAAACAAACGGCCATGATGCATATAAGCAATAAAGATATTTTTTTTGTAAATACTTTTTTCTTCATATTGCTATCTCCTTTTGAAGTAAACTTATGTAGTTATGTTTCCCAAAATATTTTATATCATGCAAAATTAAACAAAAATGATTACAAAAAAGCAGTTACTTAAAAGGTAATTTTAAATAACTGCTTTTCATCTTAATAGTTTAGAACTGGTATCACTTCTTCGATTAGCAATCCTACTACGTCCACACGATTTTGTAATTGTTATTGCATGATATGAACGATTCCATTTATGGTAAATGCAATGGAACATAGCATTTCTACCATAAGTAAAAACAGTACTATTCTACCGTTTACTTATAATAATATTAAAACAATTTATCATTTTTGTCTCTACAAGTCAAGAAAAACGTTCCTATTACTTACTATGCAATTCAGCTATGCGATTTTTCACACAACTTGTTCTTTATATGAAATTTTTCTAATCGTTGATCCAGTACATAATGATATGGGTCTTTTTCAATGGATACACCTAGTATTTTTAATTTCATACAAGCATATTCTACTTCTAGAAAAGAATCAGATTTTGTTATATTTTGAATGGAAATGGTTCTGATTTCTTTTCCTTTTAGAGTGTTATGAATTTGCTGTTCAAATGTTGAGTCATTTCCAATAATAACGAATACTCGAGTGCCGTCTTGATATGCTTTTTCTAGACATTGGTTTAAATCTGTTTCCATAATGGTTTGTTCTTCACGAAGTCTGGTAGATCTATTGATATCGTGTTCTATAAAATAGTCCGTGTAAAATCCTCTACGTTTTAGTATCGCATAAATACCAGTAGAAACACCTTCTAAGATATACGCTTCATCACTTTCTTGTATCGAATTTTTCTTATTGTCTATGGGATACAGGTAGTCTGAAATAGGTTTCTTTCCATGAGACAACATAGTATTATCTGCTGATGTAATCGCCTCACGATACACTGGGTAGTGGATACCAAGTTCACGGCACATAAAAGGTGACACCTGATTATTTCCTACAAAGACAGTTGCCACTTTGTTGTCCTTTCGAATTCCACGAGAACGATATTGGATTCCTTCTAGCTCCCAGTTTTCCTCTTCTTCGTGTTCTGTTAGGAGTATTAGACTTCGCTGTATCTTTTTTACAGCATCTTGGCTGTCTAGTGCAACGAAACCCAAGCGAATATCTTCTTCGTGGATTGGATTAGAATTATATTTTGTCTCCGTATAGGCATGAGGATTCTGTTGCAAGTCGGTTAATAGATGTTCGCTTGTCTCCATAAGTTCTGCTCTCGTACTGCCACTGAGCACTACCATTGTTGGCATATTGTGAAGACGGTAGAAGAATCTATGGTCGTTACGGTATTCTTCCATGATTAAATATTGATGATAAAATGATAGGGCTGCTAAGCGAAGCGGTCTTTTTTCATTTGTAATCCATGGTTGGTAAGACGTTGTTTGTTGCGCATCTTCTGGCTTGGATGGGATGACTTTATGATGTAGGCTGAGAATCCATTGTAACATTGATTTTATGTAGTTATCTTTGATTTCCTCTAACATTGCACCGTCTTCTAGTGCTGCACTAATTCTTATGTAACCATAAGGCTTGTCTGTTTCTTCATAACACTTTAAGAGAAGCATTCCCATTCCGTCAGCTTCTAAGTTACTCTCATTTTCACTCATTTCCTGTGATATTAGATTGAGTCCTCCTGTCAAAACAACATCACAGTTTCCACACTCTAATTCATTAATTGCATATTTAATTGCAGCAAAACTTCCTGCTCCTGCAATATCTATAGAATAGCAAGTTCCTCGTAAATCAAATTTCTTTGCTAATGTTTCACTTAATTCTGCTTCCTTTGGATGCACTGCTAAAATGACTCCAACTCGATCATGATTAAATTCAATTGCATTTTCACCAAACATGTTGGCACTTAATAGTGCTTGCTCTGCTGCTTTGTATGCAAATGTCTTTTCTGGTGATTCCCCTGCACCGAATGGCTTAAGATTGTTCTGTTTTATCTGTATGTTCTCTTTATGTATACTCTGCGACCAAAACTCACAAATATCTTTTACATCTCTAAAAACTCCACTGATTCCGATAATAGAAATTTTCCTTCGCACTTTAATAACCCCCACGTTTTTTTACTTTATTATACATTTTTAAATATAATTTAGCAATATAAAATTGTAATTTTTTGACAATGTAAAAAAAGAGATGGTGAATCTAAAAAGCTTTCACACATCTCTTCGTAACATCTGCTATTCTTTCATGCTAAATCACATAATTATCAATAGGTTCATTTCTTGCCAAATCTGCAATAGACACACTGTCTAGATATTCGTTAATAATATCATTCAACTTAGTCCACATAGGCAATGTTCTACATTCTGTCACATGATTGCATTTTTTTGCACCTTCTTCTAAACAAGACACTGGTGCAAGAGTTCCTTCTATCAGTCTTAATATATCTCCCACTTTATAATCTGCGGGATCACGATTCAGGCGATATCCCCCGCCTTTTCCATGTAATGCTTCTATAAAGTTATTTTTGGACAATATACTCATAATGCTTTCCAAATATTTTTGAGATATATTTTGACGTTTTGCAATTTCTTTTAATGGAATATATTCTACACTCTGCTGCTCTGCCAAATATATCATTACTCTTAAAGCATAACGCCCTTTTGTTGAAATCATCATATCTATTTATTACCTTGCCTTTCTAACTCCGTTCATCATAATATTGACATTTTATCATGAAAGCAATTATTTATCAACGAACGGTTTCATAACGATTCCCTTTTTGTGTATCACATTCTGTCTCAACAATCCTTCCGTGATTTATCCTTATGATTTTATCCGCATAAGCTTGATACCATTCATCATGTGTACTAATCATTACCCCCACTCCATCCTGGCGCACCTGATTCAATAGCTCCAACACATATATGGCATTCTCCTTATCCAGATTACTTGTAGGTTCATCTGCAAGAATAAGCTTTGGTTTATTAATAAGCGCTCTTGCAATAGCAGTTCTTCGCATTTCTCCTCCAGATAACTGCTCTGGATAGGAGTTGGCGCATTGTACTAGTCCTGTTTTTTTCAATAATTCCATTCCCCATTCATATACCTCACCCTTACTTCCTGATATATAAAATGGCAGACAGATATTTTCCAGTACCGTATAATTTTTTAACACACTCTGCCCTTGAAGAACATATCCAATTTCATGATTTCTATATTTTGCTATTTCCGTTGTATTCTTTGCAGATATATCCTCTCCTTGAAAAAGAATCTGCCCCTTATCAGGCTTTAGCAAACCAGCTAGCATGTGAAATAATGTACTCTTCCCACTTCCAGATGCCCCACAGACTGCCACAAATTCACCTTTGTCCATTTCCAAATTGAAATCCTCTACTGCCAAAAACTCTCTCTCATCCCTCTTGTACATTTTGCTAACCTCTCGCATTTCAAGCAACATCAGTCTCCCTCCTTCAGTAGCTCTATTCCATTACATGAGATTAAACGGAATACTGCATATGCTGTTGATACACTTCCTACTCCTAGTGTTATCAAAATACTTTTTATGGCAATTTTCACTTCACTCCAAACATCTAATATCAAATATGGCATTTCTATCCTTACTGCAATCAGATTTTGAAACGCCTGCAACAAAACTGCTGATACCACAATTCCTAAAAATGTTCCTATAAAAAGTATAATTACCGCTTCTGATAGAACCATCTCCACAAGCTGTTTTCTACTTGTTCCAAACAATGTGAAAATACCATATTCTCGTTTCCTTTCATTTACAGTAATTGAAAAAAGACTCATTACAGCGATCATACATAGAAATCCCAATAACACCGTAATTATTTTGCTATAGGATGAAAATACTCTAATATTTTTCTCTATATGACCAAACATCTTATTGGTTGTGTATACTGCAATCTCTGGATACTTGGCTGCAATACTGTTACTTACTTCTTCTATTTCATAACCATCCTTGACTTTCAGATTTATCATAGAAACCACTTCATCACTTTGTACTGACAGAAAATTTCGGGCAACTTCTGAATCCAACATCCTCCTTGCCCCATCAAAACTTAGGAAAATGGAATGATCATACCCCATTCCACTATACTCAAGAACGCCTGCCACTGTAAACGCAACGCCATAATAGGAAACTTCCTGCCCTTTTTTCAAACCGCATTTACTTCCTGCCATAACTTCATACTGGGTTATTTTTTTATCGGTATTTTCCCGTATCCATGGACTGATTACAAAATCTTCTTCATCAAATGCGATTAGCTGTATAAGCGATTCACAACATTCCTCACCTAATGATGATAGAAAAAGCTGGGAGGAGACTGATTCCATTCCCTCAATCTCCTCCAGACGTTCCACCCATGCTTTCTCGAAATATACGGTACAAGGTTCTCCTGTGAACAATGCATTCTCGATAGAACTGTAATAGCTTGCGGGAACCACTACGATATCTGCGCCTAAACGTTCTGACGTACTTTCAATGCCACTCTCCAGACTGGTAAGAATCACCATACTGCTAAAGAGACCTGCGGTTAATACAAAGATGAATAAAATCATCACACTTGTTCTATACACGTTACACTTTACATTTCTATATGCGATATTCCACATGGTCAGTCCGTTCCTCATACCATTCACTTCCCTGCTTTTTTCAAGTAAAATATATTCCCTATATTAAATAAAATTACGATTCCAGCCATCACATAGATTGCTGGAAATGTAAGACTCCTGCAAGGCATCGTATCTTTCATGCAGCCGCCTATTAATACACTGGGAATCAAAATCGCCATCACACTTGTTGCTATATTGTAGAGACTAATCGCAGCTAACGCAACTTTTTCCTTGAACAGTGAGCTAAGAATACCAGCAACGATAAGAAGGATTCCCAATGCCGTTACTGCTCTGACTGACCACCAGCATTTCATTATTTTCTCTGAAGTGTCACATACTTGAAATACAGTATATGGGCCTATTGCAATTCCCAAGCCCATTACTATATGAAAAAATGCACTTATTATTCTGCCTTTCATTTCATCACCCTTACTTAAATCTAGAATACATACCTGTGCTACTGTATAATGCCGCCACCGGATTATGACATAACACTCTGTCCTTCACAATCAATACGGTTGTCGGTGCTTCCACATGCTTCAAAAACAGCGAATCATGACCTACACAAAGACCTATCATAATATTAAAATCTGTCTTTTGCTCATTCAGAATCTTTGCCTGTAATATAGGATTACACATGGATTCATGCCCGCAGCCTCTGTTAAGCTTCTTCTCCTCTGGAATACCAATCCTTGTTTTGTCAACGGCACCTACTTTACAACCTACTGTATAATACGCGATTCCTTCTTTATCTAGAAGCTTCGTAAACAAACGTGTTTCTGGAATCAAACCGACACAAGTTGCAATTCCTATCTTTTTTGCTCCAATTCTTTTTATGAATTCAATGGTTTCTTCTACTCTCGTTTTCTGTCCGTAAAAATCCCCTTCAATTCCTGCTGACACTTGCGCTATCGTTCCATAACGTTCGTCGTTATCATATATATCCAATGATTCTTGCAGTAAATCTTGATCCAAAGATTTCGTCAAACAAAATGAAGGATAATTCCCATCATTATTTTTACAGCTTAATACACTACAAGCTGAACAACTAAAACATTTATTCTGTTCCATTCTAATAGCCTCCCCTTAATATGTATCCTCGACGCCTTCTAGCCTGATAAATGAATTATCAATCAGAGCCTGGGCATCTGTTTCCTTTCTGATAATGCCTATCTCCTGCAACTCTCTTACACTCTTTGCCAGCGCATCATACCCGCCGCTTACTGTTGGATTATAATTATAGCTGTCCAGAATCCCTGCATTAAACGTTAATTCACCTGTTACATAATTTTTTTCTAACTGAATCTTCGCTGCCTCATCTGGATTTTCTTCAATCCATTTTGCTGCCTTCATAACAGCTCTCGTATATTTTGCTGCTAAGTCTGGATATGTTTCTGCCAACTCTTTCGATACAAAGCTCAAGCAACAATATTCATCCTTATATTCCTCATCCGTCGTTGTATCAATAATCGCTCTAAGATTATATTCCTCTTGTGCAACCGACACTGCTGGATCTGCTGCACAAAAGGCATCAATTGCTCCATTTTGCAATGCCATTGGTAAATCCGCATTATTATATACGACAAATTCTACTTCCATATTTTCAGCCGTTACTCCAATCCCAGCCTTTGCAAGAGAACGCTTTGCAGTTAAACATGGGGAATCTGCAAGGCTTGACACCCCTATTTTTTTCCCTTTCAAATCCTCAACTGATTTTATATCCGAGTTTTCCTGCACAACTAATTTGGTACATCCTGTGTGAATACCAGCCGTAAGCTTCATCGGTAATCCATTTTCCAATGGCTGTACAAACTTACCTACCAAACCAAAGCCTGCATCTACCTGTCCTGTACCAACAGCCTCTGCTATGACACCACTTTCTATGTTAATCGCTTCAAACTTCAGACCTTCATTCTCAAAATATCCATTTTCAACGGCAATATGTATCGGTGCATGGCACAATCCAGTGCTATATCCTATTTTCACAACGTATTCTTCATTGTCCTTATCTGTCTTCTGATTCTTTCCGCAGCCTGCCGTCAATAACACAATCAGTATCAGCATTGCCACAAAACTTATCCTTCTTCGCTTCATCCTTTTCCTCCAGTACTGATGTTATAAATAATACTCCACTTCTTTTATTTCTCCACCGTAATTTAATAGCTTTAATGCCTTTGCTCGATATGCTAAAAAATCAGGATTGCTTCTTGCTCTTGGCCTAGGCAGTTCAATATTTAAAATCTTCTCTATCCTAGCTGGGCGAGCCGACATAATAACTACTCTGTCAGACAAATAAATAGCCTCATCTACATCATGTGTAACCATTATCATCGTCATATTGTGTTCTTCTCTTATTCGAAGAATCTCATCCTGAATGTTCATCCTTGTAAAAGCATCCAATGCCCCTAACGGTTCATCTAGCAACAATACCTTCGGATGACCAACTAACGCTCTCGCTAAGGAAGCTCTTTGACACATTCCTCCTGACAACTGGTGCGGATACGATTTTTCAAAGCCCTTTAATCCAACAAGCTCAATATACTTATCCACTTCTTCCTTTTTTTTCTTATAAATCTTTCTTGCCTTTAATCCAAAAGCAATATTGTCGTATATTGTAAGCCACGGCAAAAGGGTATGATTCTGAAACATAAACCCACGTTCACAGTCTGGCTTGGTAATCGCTTTGCCATCTAAATTCAATACTCCACTATCCGGAAAATCCAAGCCCGCAATCAATCTCAACAAGGTTGACTTACCACACCCAGATGGACCAATTAGTGAAATAAATTCTCCCGGCTTAATATCCAAGTTAATTCCGTTTAATGCCAGTATTTCTTCCTTATCAGCAGAAGTGAACTTTTTTACGGCATTTTCTATTTTAATCTGACCTACCATTTGATTACCCCCTTCTGCCATATCAAAACCTTATCTCTCACTTTAAATAAAATTGTAACAATCAGAGAACACAATACTGCTATAATAATTAATCCTGCATATACATTGGCATAAGAAAGCATCTCTTTCTGCCAATTCACATACCAGCCGATTCCATATTTTGCACCTATCATCTCAGCTGTCACAAGGGTAATAAAGGAGGAACACACTCCATTAAACAAGCCCAAAAACATATTTGGCATGGCTGCTGGTATTCCTACCCGAAACACTTTCCACAACCTTCCTGCTCCAAGCGTACTGGCAATTTCAAAATAGGAATTTTGAACATTGGAAATTCCACTGCTTGTCATAATAGTTGTTGGAAACCATACTGCCAATGCGATCAAAAATGCACTTGCTGACACAGCTGTCGGAAAACTAATCAGGATTAATGGTATCCATGCTGTTGATGGTATTGGCCCTAATACTCGGATCACAGGACTCAGCCAATAGGAACATGTTTTGGAAAATCCAATACAAATACCTGTTGTAATACCAGCTAACGCTCCAAAAAATACGCCATATCCCAAAAGTCGTGCCGAATATAAGATACATTTTATAAGAACTTCCCGTTGTTCTACCATGACACCAAATACTCTATCTAATGCAGGAAAATATAATACTGGTAAAACCGCATATTTTGCGGTAATTAGATTTAACACATTTAGAAATAATATAGCTCCTCCAATGAAATATGCTTTATAGCTAATTTTTTCGTCTACTCCCTTTTTAAAAAAAGAAATTACGAATAAAACTAGATAAATCATAAGTATTGCTGTTAAAATATATGTAAAATAAGGTTTTGTCTGTGGATGCAGACTGGAATTTGGAATCCACGTCTGCACCGCAATTGCAAATAGAATTGAAATAATAGGAATTATTTTCTTAGCCACTTTCATCTCAGTAAACTCCTTTCCATCACATGTCTATTTCCCTTCCAAATGTGATGTTTATTCTTCAAAAAGATCGGTGGAAAGGTATCGGTCTCCGGAATCAGGGAAAATTACTACGATGTTCTTATCCTTATTCTCCTCTCTCTTTGCCACTTCAATGGCTGCATGAAGTGCTGCTCCGGATGAAATTCCCACAAGAATTCCTTCCTTCTTACCTATTAATTTTCCTTTTTCAAAGGCATCTTCATTCTCTACCGTAATAATCTCATCATAAATCTCTGTATCTAAAGTTTCTGGAACAAAACCAGCTCCAATTCCCTGAATCTTATGTGCCCCCGCAGTACCTTTTGAAAGTATAGGTGATGAAGCAGGCTCTACTGCAACCACCTTAATATTCGGATTCTGAGATTTTAAATACTTACCCACGCCAGTAATCGTTCCACCCGTTCCGATTCCTGCTACCAGAATATCCACATTACCTTCTGTATCTTCATATATTTCTGGTCCTGTCGTCTCAAAATGAATCTTCGGATTTTCAGGATTTACAAATTGCCCTGGTATAATACTATTTGGAATCTGCTGTGCAAGTTCATCTGCCTTTGCAATTGCTCCCTTCATCCCCTTTGCACCTTCTGTTAAAACAAGCTCAGCACCATACGCTTTCATCAGTTTTCGTCTCTCAATAGACATAGTTTCTGGCATTACAATGATAAGTCTGTACCCCTTGGCTGCCGCAACTGAAGCCAATCCAATACCTGTATTTCCTGATGTAGGTTCAATAATCACAGAGCCTGGCTTTAATTTTCCGCTTTTTTCCGCTTCTTCTATCATTGCTTTCGCAATTCGATCTTTTACCGAACCCGCAGGATTGAAATATTCCAGCTTTGCCAATAACTTTGCGTTAAGACTAAATTCCTCCTCAATATGAGTAAGTTCCAAAATTGGTGTCTTTCCTACTAACTGTTCTGATGTTCTATAAATTTTTGACATAAAAACCACTCCTATCCATTTTTTTATTTTCCAACGATTCAAAAGTCATCTGATCTCGCTTAGAATATGTACTTCTTTTATATGTTTATTTGTTTTTATATAATATATACCTATTAACCCAGTATGTCAATAGGTATATATTATATTCTGAAATTTTTTATCTCCAACTAACATCTGTTGCATTGAATGCCAAATCACGCAATTTTCCCAGCCTTTTCAGTGCTTCCTTTAATGTATCATCCTTTTTTGCAAAATGAAATCTAACCAGATGATGTACATCTTCCTTAAAAAAACTAGAGCCAGGTACCGCTGCCACGCCTACATATTCTGCCATCCACTCACAAAATGCCACATCATCCTTTACTCCAAATTCACTGACATCCAGAAGGACATAATATGCTCCCTGCGGTTCCGTAAAGGTCAGACCTAATGCTTTTAATCCCCCTGTAAACAGTTCTTTCATATGAGTATATTTTGCCTGTAGTTCCTTATAATACACATCTTCAAATTCCAGTCCCGTTACAGCCGCTTCCATTAAAGGTGCTGCTGCACCTACTGTAAGAAAATCATGCACCTTTTTTACTCTGTCCGCAATTTCTGGTGCTGCAATCACATATCCTAAACGCCACCCAGTAATAGAATATGTCTTAGAAAGCGAATTACACACAATCGTCCGTTCTCTCATTCCAGGCAATGACGCCATATAAATATGTCTGTTCGGTTCATAAACAATATGCTCATAAACTTCATCCGTCACCACATATGCATCGTACTTCTTTGCCAAATTAGCAATAACTGTAAGCTCCTCATAAGTAAATACTTTTCCACATGGATTAGACGGATTACATAAAATCAATGCCTTTGCCCCCTGCTTAAATGCGTCTTCTAGTAATCCCTCGTCAAACTGAAATTTCGGTGGAACCAATGGAACATAAATAGGCTCTGCACCTGAAAGAATCGCGTCTGCTCCATAATTTTCATAAAATGGTGAAAAAATAATCACCTTATCCCTCGGATTGGTAATACTCATCATAGCCGCCATCATGGCTTCGGTACTTCCACAGGTAACCACTATTTCACTTTCAGGATTTACTTCCACACCTGAAAAGTGCTGATATTTTTTTGCTAATGCATCGCGAAAATTCTTTGCTCCCCAAGTAAGTGCATACTGGTGCGGACCTTCCAGCGCAACTTTTGAAAGACTTTCTGTTATTGCCTTCGGCGGTTCAAAATCCGGAAAGCCCTGTGATAAATTAATCGCCCCATACTGGTTGGCAATTCGTGTCATACGCCTGATAACAGAGTCTGTAAAGCTCTCTGTTCTTTTACTTAACTCTCTCATAAAAAATCAACCTTTCCCAAAGCCTTTATATCGCTAAATAATCCAATTTCTTCTTATCTTGTCCCACTTTTTATCTCTTCCATTTACAATATGGGCAATCTCCTCCTCTGTCAGATGTGCAAATCTACCCTGACTTTTTAAATATTCCTCCACTGAAGTAAATTCTTTTGGATTTCTATTTAAATGAAATTCTCCATCGTAATATTCCGCTAGATACCAAAGTCCACTGTCCACAATCTGTCTTGCAGCATTTATGGTTTCATCCACAGGAATCCCCCATCCAGTAGGACATGGTGCTATCACATGGATGTAAGAAGTCCCTTCCACCTGTGATGCTTTTTTTACCTTATTCACAAAATCTTCGATATAGCCAATGCTTGCCGTTGCTGCATAAGCAATGCCGTGTGCTGCAACAATCTCAAACATATTCTTTTTTTCTTTCAAGTTTCCATGTATATTTTTCCCTGCTGGCGTAGTTGTTGTTTTAGATCCGAACGGTGTCAAACCACTTTTCTGTATTCCAGTATTCATATACGCTTCGTTATCATAGCAGATATATATTACTTTATCCCCTCTGTCTATTGCACCGGAAAGTGCCTGTATACCGATATCTGCAGTACCGCCGTCTCCTGCCATTCCAAGTATATTGCAATTCTCTATATGTAACGCTTTTGCCGCTGCCGCCATACCAGTAAGCATGGAGCCTGTTCCTGCAAAGGTAGAAATTATGGCATTATTTGCAAAACAAAGCTGTGGAAATACAAAGCCAACCGCAGACATACAACCTGCCGGCAATGCAATAAATGTATTTTCGCCCAATGCCTTCAGTGCCATTCTTACTGCCAAACTTCCACCACAACCTGCACACGCCTTGTGTCCGTAAAAATATTCATCTTCCGTGATATTTTTTGCTGTTATTTTATCAGACATCTATTTCCACCTCCAAACCTATCCAATGGATTTTTTCGTCACTATCTGCTTTTAATTGAGCAAAACAGTTTTTCACATCCTCATAAGATACATCTTTACCACCAAGTCCAGCAATAAAATTGTGAGATACCTTACTGACTCCATTTCTCTGTAAGCCTGCATTTACGTTTGTATACACTGTTCCCTCATATCCAAAAGAAATATCTTTTTCCAGAACACCTATGCTTTTTGCGTTTTTGACAATATCGCTAATTTCCTTATGTGGAAATGGACGCATAAATCTTATCTTCAGTACGCCTGCCTTTATTCCTTCTTTTCTTAAATCGTCTGCAACATTTCTCGCAAGACCTGTCATACTTCCCAATGTAATCAATATGTATTCTGCATCATCGCACAAATATGTTTCCACTACTCCACCATGACTTCTTCCAAATATGGTTTCAAACTTCTTATCCGCTTCCTTCACAACCTCTGGCACACGAAGCATTGCTTTATGGTGCAGTATATGGAACTGAGTATTATCTGCTGGCCCTGCCGTAAACGCCATGTTCACAGGTTTATCTAGACTCATCTTATTGTCAGTTTCATAAGAAGGTAAAAATTCATCTGCCTGTTCTCTTGTCGGAATTTCTACCATTTCATAAGTATGCGTTAATATGAATCCATCTAAATTTACCATAACAGGCGTGCAAATACTCTTATGTTCTGCTATATAATAGCTTTGAATTGCCATATCCAGTGCTTCCTGCGCATCTTCCACGTAAACTTGAATCCATCCACTGTCCAACTGTGAAAGGGAGTCTCTTTGGTCGCCATAAATATTCCAAGGTAGTGCCACACTTCTGTCAGCATTCATCATCACAATGGGAAATCTTCCTCCCGCCGCATAGGGAAGACATTCCGCCATATATAATAGCCCCTGAGAGGAAGTTGCTGTAAACGTTCTGGCTCCCATGGCAGATGCACCTATTGCTGCGGACATAGCAGAATGTTCCGATTCTACATGAATAAATTCACTGTTCAGGCTGCCGTCTTCCACCATTTCTGACAAACGTTCCACCACGATTGTCTGGGGTGTGATGGGATATGCTGATATTACATGTGGCTTTGCCAGTCTTACTCCCTCGGCAAATGCATCATTTCCTGATATAAATTTCTTTTCTCCCATTATTCTTCCACCTCCATTTTTATAGCATGAAGCCGACATTCCTTTACACAGATTCCACATCCTTTACAGAAATCATAATCGATTTTTACCTTACCGTTTTCTTTTATAATGACACCGTCAGGACAGTGCATGTAACATTTCAAGCAACCCACGCATTTTTCAAGAGAGACAACAGGTTTCTTATTTCTCCAGCCAGCATTCTTTGTTACCAAATGTCCTGCCTCAAAGCAGGTTGCCTGTGGATAATCCGATAATTTATGAGGCTGATTATATTCTCGCAGCTTTGGTTTCATCATAAGCATAAATCCTTTCCACTAATTCCTTATTTCTATCTGCAACTTTCCTTGAAAGATAATCCTCTAATGCTTTTTCAATGTTATCTCTGGTTACAATTCCCGTTTCCTTTGCCAGAAGGGCAAGCATTGCTGTATTTCCCATAGGTCGTTTTAGGATTTCCTCACTTATGCTGTTTGCATCATATGCCACAATTTCTTTGTATCCAGCATATTTTTCTGGTGTCTTTGTATTTAGAAATACCAGACCATTTTCCTTCAGGTCAGTTAAGCTGTTTATTGAAAATAAGGTCTCGTCCAGATATACAATATAATCCGCTTTTGTAAGGGCACTTCTGTCAGATATTTTTTCGTTGCTGATTTTCGTATATGCCTGTATGGGCGCTCCCCTTCTTTCTGGACCAAAAGAAGGAAAGCTTAGTGCAAAACGTCCCTTTCTTAGCGCAGCATTTCCCAACATTTTAGAAGCGGTAAAAGCTCCCTGCCCACCTCTGCCATGCCATCTGATTTCTATCATAGAAATACCACCTTTCACTAGATTTCATAATTCAACTTTCTCTCATCAATCAGTCTTGTTGACTTATGTTCCGATCTTGTATTCAAACCGCCATCTGGATGTACTACCACATTTGTAGGCTTTACACCAATTCTTGCTTTTAATGCATCAGATACAATCTTTGCTACTTCCTCATCTGAAGTGGTATTATCCACCTTCTTTTCAATTTCCACATTATATTTGCATGTAAAATCCTTTTCGTATACACGAATCAGATATTCCCCTGTTATACCAGAAATCTCTCGTACAACCGCCTCAATGTCACTTGGAAATACATTCACTGCCGAAACGATGAACATATCATCTTTTCTTCCATTAATATGAATTCTTCCATGGGTTCTGCCGCACTTGCAAGGCGTATTATCAATATATCCAATATCTCCTGTGCGGAAACGAATCATCGGTCTTGCATGTTTTCTAAGTGTGGTGTAAACCAGTTCTCCTACTTCACCCGGTTTCAAAATCTCTCCTGTATGAATATCCACTGTCTCTACAAGAATCTGATCCTCTGCAATATGTAAACCGTCATGGTACTCGCACTGTGCAGCGCAAGCTCCAAAAATATCAGATAAGCCATAAAAATCGTACACTTCTGCACCCCAGATATCCTCAATTGCTTTTCTTGTAGCATCTATAGAACCTCCAAGTTCCCCTGCTACAATGATTTTTTTGATATTCAAATCTTTCTTTGGATCAATACCGCTTTTAAGTGCCTTTTCTCCCAACTGCCATGCATAAGATGGACTGGTCCAGATAATGGTTGGCTGATAGGTCTTTAATATAAATAAAAGTCTTTCACTTGGAAGCGTTCCGCCCCAGATACATAATGCACCAAGATTTTGTGCACCTATTACATCAGGTCCTCCGACATATAGAGAGAAATTTAATGCGTGTACATATCGGTCACTAGGTCTCATTCCTATCTGCCAGAACCATCTGCTTTCCGTATCCTGAAATTCATCAAAATCCTTCTTTGTAAAAGGACTTACTGTAGGTACTCCTGTAGAGCCTGACGAAGTAGAGATAAATACAATATCCTCTTCCTCAACTGCACACAAGCCGCCAACAAAGCTTCCGATTCCTTGAGTATCTCTTTCCGTCTGCTTGTTAATAAATGGAAACTTCTGCAAATCAGCAAGTTCCTTGATATCTTCCGGTTTTACACCTGCCTTATCAAAGCTTTCTTTATAATAAGGAGCATTTTCATATGCAAACTTTACAATTTCTTTTAAATCTTCCAACTGCTTTGCTTCCAATTCTTCTCTTGGCATAGTTTCCAACGCTTCGTTCCAAAATTTATTTTTTACATCTCTTTTAATTTCACTCATCTCAATTACTTCCTTTCTTTTTACACATTAACATACTATGTTGGTATGTTTATATAATAAAAAATTTTTGCTTGTTTGTACAATTCCAATTTTCTATTATCAGTTATAGGAAAAAACTATATATGCTTTACTACTTCATAAATTGCATTAGCAAGTTCTTTATGTCCATTTTCATCTAAATGCTCTTGATCTGCTTCTGAAGGATATGCTACCTCTGACGCTGCCAAAAATGAACAATTATACTTTTTGGCTATCTCCTTGTATACGCTCCTCAATCCCTTTGAGATTTCAACTGACTCTATACTAAACTCTGGATCATATTCCGTTTTCCACACATTTTCTCCCAACCAGATAGGAGATACCAGCAATATCTTAGTTTGTGGTAATGCCGTTTTTATCTGTTGTACAATTTGCTCGATTCCTCTGCCAATTACATTTGCGGATGCTCCATACACCTTTTTACAATCATTTGTACCAAGCATAACAATTACCACATCTAAAGGATTATGACTTTCTAATAAAATCGGTAGTATTTCAATCCCTCTTCTCCCTTTTCTTAATGCATCGTCAAAAACTGTTGTTCTTCCACACAATCCTTCTTCAATGACGATTGCTTCCGAAGATAGCTTCTTTTGCAGTCTTCCTGTCCATCTAATATTTTCTCCATATCTTCCTATACCATTTGGAATATAACCATATGTATTGGAATCTCCAAAACAAAGTATTCTTTTCATTTATATCACCCTTTCCCTATTTGGAATTTTGTATTTTCTTGTCTTGTTATTCTGCTTTAACTATACAATAAGTTTTCTGATTTGAAAAATATTTGATTTTTATAATCCGTTATAGGGGGAATCTATATAGGGAGATAGCATTGATTTTTTGGAAGTAAATGTTATGTTTTTTAAAAGGAGATTTAAAATTCTATTAGAGTAAAGACTAAAAATAATCAGATGAAATAATGGAATAATAACAAACATTTCGATACATATTCCCATTTTTATTAAAATTACGTAACACCCCTTCAAGTATGAACCCATTTTTTTCTAACACCCTACAGGAAGCAATGTTTTCTTGAATAACTAACGCCTCAATTCTCTCAAACTTTTGAACTTCAAATGCATTCTTTACAAAGAAAGACGTTACTTCAGTTGCATACCCCTTTCCCCAATATTCAGGTAACAGGTTATAACCTATTTCGCATCGATTCGCATTCCAATTGCAATCGATGATACCGGCTTCACCAATATATTTACTAGTTTCCTTTTCATATATTGGTAAGAAGCCCAACCAATCATAACTTTTTGCATCGATAATCTGACGTAGCTCATCCTCTGCTTGTTTAGCTTCTCGATATGGAATAAACGTTGAATATTTCCATACCTTAGCACATGACTTTAATCTAAAGTAATTTTCTACATCACTCAACCTATACTGTCCTATAAATAATCTCTGTGTCTCAAACATTCTCATTACCTTCCCTTAATTTTAAATGCACATATTCAATTATAAGATTTATATCTGATTCTTACCAAGTTAAAACCATTTATTACCATATACACAAAATTTGTTACAGACCCGATTTTCCAACTGTCAAATATTAAAAAAAGAAAGGCTGTCATTTTTGACAACCCCATATACTTTATGTATTAAATACACATTCTCTTTTGTTTACAGAAAACTTATCTTAATTGCTCAAATCCTTCATATGATTCAAATGCAAGCATATATAATGCTTTCAATGTATCTGGATTTTTTAATCTCAATTCCTCAATTACTGTATCGTGCTTAACTGTTGTAACTGTATTAGATGCAATAACTTTTTCAATTGTTTTAGGTAATTGAATACACATATCATAAAATGCATTTGTATCACCAGTAACGATTTCATAAAACTTATCCATTGATACTCTTCTAATTCTAACATCTTCCACATGCTGTTTATTTACTGAACATCCCCAAATAATATTCCTAGACTCAGGTGCTAATACTTCGACTAAGAAACATTTGTCATTTGGTGTTTTCATAATTTGATTTTGCATTTGGATATAAGTTTTTTGGGATGATGATGAGTTCATCGTATTATGCTTATTTTTCATTTCTACATAAATTGTAGGCTCGTTATCCTTTCTTACAATTACATCCCAACCCTCACGCGGAACCTCACATCCTTCAATATATTTAAAGATGTTTTGATGAAAATAACCTATTGCATTAGTATTTGACTTATCTCGCTGACGATGTATTTCTAATTCAATTATTTCATCAAAGCTCTTCTTAAATACATTTTTATCAAATAATAACTTAATTGGATCAATTACATTACTATTGAAGCCAGCCAAATTAATACTATTAAGAGTATTGTTATAACTCTTAATAGTCTCTGTAACATGTTTTTCAAAATTCTCTTCTGAAATAAATTTTAATTTGTACATTTCTCATTAATCTCCTCTAAAGTTTTTATAATAGAAGTACCAATCTCTTTTGACAGATTACAAGGTACAGCATTACCTATTTGTCTATACTTCGCACCTACTGTTCCTCTAAACTCCCAATCATCAGGGAATGATTGTATCCTTGCATTTTCTCTTATGCTAAACGGTCTTACTTCACTTGGGTGGCATCTATCTGTTTGCTTCATTTGAGGAGTTGTTAATACGGTTAATGATGGTTCATCTAAACTTAGTCTTCTTAAGATACCAGTTCTTCCACCACCCATTTCCCAACATGTTTTCATATAGGCTTTTGCAATTTCTGGATCAATATCTCTCCAATAGCCTCCTGGGGGAACTAATTCAAATACTTTCTTTTTAGCATCTGAGTATTTTGCACATTCACTTTCTGGAACATCTTTCAATATATCTCTTAGTACTGGTCTATATTCCTGTTTCTTTGGGAACTCAAATTGAACTTTATCCACATAATCATTTCTAATTCCTATTGTAATTAAACGTTCTCTCTTTTGTGCAACCCCATAATCCCATGCATTTAATACCTGATGAACAGTTGTATAACCTTCATCCTCAAAAATCCCCAAAATAGTTTTATATGTTTGACCTTTGTCATGTGTCAAAAGACCTCTTACATTTTCAAATAGAAACATCTTTGGCTGTAACTTATGCAAAAAAGTTGCATAATGATAAAACATAGTACCTCTTACATCTTCTAATCCTAGTCTTTTTCCAGCATAACTAAAACTTTGACATGGCGCACCACCTGATAAAAGTTCTAGTTCGCCTTTTTTTATTCCAAATTCCTTTTCTAAATCTCTAGCGGCTACTCTTTCCACATCTTCACATAAAACATTCCATTTAGGTCGATTATATTTCAAAGTCTCAGCAGCATATTTATCAAATTCAACTAAGCCGATATGTTCAAACCCCGCCTGTTCCAATCCTAATGCTAATCCACCTGCACCTGCAAATAGTTCTATTGATTTATAAGCCACTTATTCTTCCTCCTTATTGCTATACACTCTACATACTTCACTTAATGGTAAATCAGCAAAATCATGTACCATTTCAATTCCTACATCTTTTGCATTATCCGATATATATTTTAACAATTCTTGTCTCTTGTCTAAATAGTAATACATTTGCGGACAAACAAAATCACTTTTAAATTCACGTAATCTTTCTAAAGGAATTGCCTCTGTCATCTGCACCGACTTTATTGGCATAACAAACTTATGCTTTTCCATATAAAACTCTATACGCCTTCTAACATCATCATGCATTCTGTATTTTTCTTTTAAATCTGCTAATTCTATTCGCTTTCCTAAATATATTCTTCCAACTACCGATTTTACAGGCGTGCTAACATACATATACGCCATAACTTCTTCATTGGCAAATGAATTACGATATTCAAATTTTTTTTCACCTGTTACGATCTTCTCAAACCATTTAGGTTTAAAACTAAGAAGCATTGTTTTCATTTGATTCTCCATCCCTTAATTTGAGATTATGCAATAATTTTATATTATAACATACCTAAATCTCACTTTCAATCAATACTAATTTTTACCCATTCAAAAGAGACCATATATCACTTAAATATGATATCATAATAGCTGTTTATGTATCTGGCTAATCATAGCTATAATTAAAATAAATCTAGCGAATATTCTATAAATAAACTCGCTAGATTTATTTCTCCATTATCACTATATCCTCTTTACAAACTCCGTATCCCAATAAACCGAAACGTATCTCTCAAACACAACGCTCCAAATCCTATCTGCGGGTTCGGGTACTCCTGCTCAAATCGTAACTCCCTCGCACCTGCTACTAAGTACGCTTTGATTTTCTCACCATATAGAAATAAATCATTTCCTCTGACGATTCCCCATTCCATCAACAACGCCGCTGCTCCTGTTACAAATGGCGTTGCCATCGATGTTCCCGTCTTCGACGTATATCCACCACCAGGCGCACAAGATAAAATATCTACCCCTGGTGCTACTAAATCAGGCTTAATCTGTCGATTCACCGTATATCCTCTCCCTGAAAAAAATGCAAGACTTTCAGCATTGCTATCATAAGCACCTACGCTGATTACTTTTTGAGCTGTAGCTGGAATGGTTAATGTGGTATCCAAAGTGGCACGTAAAAATTTCGTGGTTGGGTTTACATTTTCAGCGATGGGAAACCACATATAAAAATCGCCTGTGACGATTCGTCTTGGTGTAAATTCAAATCGCCAGATACCTTCGGTTATAAATTCATTTCCCCTTGCTGGAATCATCTCGATGTAGATTTCTTGCAAGCGATTATATGGAGTAGGTTCTCCATAATATAGAAGAATCTGTGTCTGTTCTAATACAAAGTTCTGTGAGCCACCTATCTTAGTAAGTTGGTTTGAGGACGTATTACCTGGTGCGTGAATGGTAATGTCGAAATCATCGTAAAAATGTTTCCATATCTGAAGATTAATGGTTGGCTCTCTGCTGGCTATGGACATTTCCACGTTGACAGGCTGACCACCATTTTCTAATCTTCCTTCGAAATGCCGAGAAGATGTGCCTTCATTTCCTGTTCCTATACAGATACTCGTTTTCCATGCGCCCGATATGTCGTCTATATATTGTTCGAGAAGAGAATTGTTGGCATGGGAACCGTAGTTATTGCCAAAGCTGATATTGATAGCCACTGGTCGGTCTAGTTCAATGGCACGTCGCACTACATAGTCAATGCCTTGCATAAGCTGTGTGGTTCTAGGGAAACTGTCTGGCTGTGCATTTCCAAGTTTGACAACTAATAGTTCACTCCTAGAAGCAACTCCACGGTTAGCACCATTACTTGCCCTTCCATTACCCGCAGCGATTCCTGCCACATGAGTTCCGTGTCCAGATAAATCCTCACTAAATACAATCTGCTGCTGTTCTGCACGAGTTCTTGCTTGTAAGGCTTGGTTGATACGTTCTCTTGTATACAATGTTCCTAAGGAGTAGCCTTCTGGCGGAGTTAAGTCTCCTGTGGCTGTGACCGTTTGATCCCATAAGTCAATGATACGGGTAGTTCCATCTTCATTTCGAAAGTCGGGATGAGAATAGTCAATTCCAGAATCTACGATTGCAACTAAGACACCTTCGCCAAAAAGACCATTTGTGCCCTCTTGCATGGCAGTGATACAGGACGCGTCTCTTCCGTTGGCTACTGCGAAAAATAAGCCTTTTGGCATTTCTACATATTCAATCTGAGGAAATTCCGTTAGTCTTGGGATTAAATCTTGTGCTATATATATAATGCCGTAGCCGTTAAGTAATTCGATTACCGTAATGCCCAGTTCTTGGCGAATTGGATCTAGGCTACCTGTGTAGCGCACAATTAACTCCCATGTGTCGTTATCACCGCCAACGAAGCCTAGATTGAGATCGGAAGTTTGCTGGCGATTCTGCTCTGAAGTATCCAATGCAAGTTTTAATTGATTATCGATTTTTTCACTATTCATGGATAAACCTCATACATATATGTACTTTCCTTTTATTGTATGAGTAAATCCTAAGAGACGTTACCATAATGGCTATTTCTTTTCACATTCCAATTTTTCTTTCAAAGGAACAAAGTGTGTGTTCTACACATTCTCGCGTTTTTTTATGTTTACTACAAGGAACACACACTTTGCTGCGCCGAGGGGGATTCGCTGTTTTTCAAGCGAATATCTTCCTTTCCCCCGAGTGTGCATCCTGCCCCTGCTTTTTAGGGGCTTTTTTGATTCATAGGAAATATAGCGAAGCGGAATTTCCTATGAATCAAAAAGGCTAGAGCAATACGTCTGGACGTACTACTCTAACCTTCTATACTTAACTATTATTCTTTTTCCTGAATATTGATTTTGATGTGAACATCATCTAATTGTCTTTGATCTACTTCAGCTGGCGCATTCATCATAATATCTTGCGCTTGTTTGTTCATTGGGAATGGAATTACTTCACGAATGCTATCTTCACCAGCAAGTAACATAACCATTCTGTCAACACCAGGAGCAATACCAGCGTGTGGTGGTGCACCGTAGCAGAATGCGTTGTACATAGCAGGGAATTTTGCTTTCACGTCATCTTCGCCTAAACCAACTAAGTTAAATGCTTTTACCATTAACTCTGGGTCGTGGTTACGAACCGCACCAGAAGATAATTCAACACCATTACATACTAAGTCATACTGGTAAGCTAAGATATCAAGTGGTTCCATTGTTTCTAATGCTTTCATACCACCTTGTGGCATGGAGAATGGGTTGTGGCAGAATTCTAATTCGCCAGATTCTTCACCCATTTCATACATAGGGAAGTCGATAATCCAACAGAATTCGTAACAATCTTTGTCGAAATGTCCTTCAGAATTCATACCTAACATTCTTCTTAATACACCAGAAGTTTTTTGTGCAGCATGCTTGTTACCAGCAGTTACACCTACGAAGCAACCAGGTTTTAAACCTAATGTAGCGTCGATTGTTTCTTTGTTGTCTACTAAGAATTTAGAGATACCACCAACGTAGTTACCATTTTCATCTACACGGAACCAATAAACTTTGTTGCCAGATTCCATCTCGATATCTGCGCAAAGTTTGTCGATTTCTTTACGTGTTGCAGTATAACCGTCAGTTACAACTGCTTTGATTACATTTCCTTGGAAAGGACCGAATTCAGTAGCACCGAATAATTCAGTTACATCTTGTACTACAAGGTCAATTCTAAGGTCAGGCTTGTCAGTACCATATTTTTCAAGAGATTCTAAGTATGGAATTCTTGTAAATGGTGCTGTAGAAGCTCTATCATAAGAACCGTATTTTTCAAATACAGGAGGTAAAACTTCTTCAATTACAGAGAATACATCTTCTTGAGAAGCAAATGCCATCTCCATATCTAACTGATAGAATTCACCTGGGGAACGGTCTGCTCTAGCATCTTCGTCACGGAAACAAGGTGCGATTTGGAAATAACGGTCAAAACCAGAAGCCATTAAAATTTGTTTAAATTGTTGTGGAGCTTGTGGTAATGCGTAAAATTTACCAGGATGATTTCTAGCAGGAACTAAATAATCTCTAGCACCTTCTGGAGAAGAACAAGTAAGAATCGGAGTTGTTACTTCGATAAAGTTTAAGTCGTTCATTCTTGCTCTTAAATCAGCAACGATACGGCTTCTTAATAAAATCTTGTCCTTCACTTCAGGATTTCTTAAGTCTAAATAACGATATTTTAAACGGAAGTTTTCGTCCGCTTCCTTGGATTTTCTAACTTCGAATGGAAGTGCATTGTAGATACATTTTCCAAGTACTTCTACTTTTGTAGGAACTACTTCGATCTCACCTGTAGGAAGTTCTGTATTTTTGCTGGAACGTTCTCTTACAACACCTTCAATTAATAATGTAGATTCTTTATTTACGCCATCAATTGCTTGAATCATTTCTTCTGTCTCAAATACGATCTGAGTAACACCATAGAAATCACGTAAAATTAAGAAACATAAATTCTTACTAACTTTTCTACTGTTATCATACCATCCAACAAGAGTTACATTTTTACCAACATCAGATAAACGTAACTGGTCGCATGTATGAGTTCTTGATTGCATCATATTTCTTACCTCATAATATAAACTTTTTCTTATTATTTTGTGCTTTTTTCTCTTGATATTTTATCACTGCTGATAAGTTAATGCAACAGCAAAATCTCTTCTTCCCATAATGTTTCCCAGCCAAGAATCTCACCGCTTAAAAATATCCTTTCCAATTAATATGTACTAATCTGTAACCTAAAAAATTTATTTTACTTTGTCCGTTTTTATTACAAAAGAAACAATAAGCATTACTGCAATGAATCCTAACATATAGAAAATTGAATTTCCTGCTTTCGCTAATCCATCTCCATATAGAACCGTTTCTGATGCATCTAAGAACCACGTTGTTGGAAGAAATTCACCAATCTTCTGAATATGTTCAGGCATAATTTCTCTTGGCCATAAACAACCACCTAACATCAACATTGGTAAATTGATTAAAGTAATTGCTGCATTGGCTACTCCTCTACTTTTCGCAAAGCGTGCAATCACGATACCGATTGAGATACAACATGCTGCAAATAATGCACAAACTACACCCAATTGCATTACATCGGATTGTGTCTGTCCATAACTTACATCTACAATCTTAGGTAATATTATGAACATGGCAAAAATTTGAATCAATGCTACTATAAAACTACTTAATAGATGTTGTACAAAATACGACAATTTTCTTAATGGTGTAGTCCCTAATCGGTCATATACACCACATAACTTATCTTCTAAAATAAGCATTGTAGAGAAAGATAAAAAGAATACCATACCTAATGCAATATAGCCTAATGATGTAACTGCTAAACTAACTTTCTCGTCATAGCTTTGTGAAATACTATTATAATCACAAACATAGTCTTCCTTGTAATAATCGCCTAATCCTTCATAAAATGCAGTTTCATCTCCTGCTGCTGCAATTGATATTTTCTTAGCCGCTGTTACCAAACTATCTACATAATTTTGAAGTGGTTCCACAACATTCGAGCCTTCCATTTCATAACTTTTTATCTTTACATCTACTTGGTTTAGCAAATCTTCTGTAAAATGTTCTTCAAAAATATACACACAATTTATCTTACTATTTACAAGCATTTCCTTAATATTGTCTTCATCTGTGATCTCAATAATACTACACATTTCACCTAGATATTCAACTAAATCCTGTGTATACTGTGAATTGTCGTTATCTTGGATACCAATAGTATAACTTACTTCTTTCGTTGAGGCTGATATTATAAATAAATTTACAACAATAGGAACAACAATCATTAAAACAATATTCATTTTATTTTGAAAAATTCTTTTTAAATTATTTAATAAAATCGTCATGCTCTTTTCCTCCTTGCTGCAAAAACGCTAATTATCGCAAATGCTACAATTAATATACACATTACACGAATACATGCCATAGTAGAATCCATGCTTCCACCATATACAATATTAAATATTGCAGTTTTCGCGTAATAACTAGGAGAGATTTTTTCAATAGCTCCAAAGTTTGCAACAACAAATCCACCTGCTAAAAATGTAAATACAATAACTGCTACATTAATCAGACTGTTGGCTCTTTCTACATCCTTTGTCACAATACAAAGCATTGCCCCTAACGTTGTAGTTAAAACAGAATAGATAAATACAATTCCTAACAGAAGGAGAAAATTACTTCCCCAGTTTACATCAAAAACAAACTTTGTAAACAAAATGACTATGATTGCTTGAAGAAAAGTCACACAAGATAATCCAAATACTTTACCTACATATTGTTCATATGACCTCATTGGGGATAATTTTAATCTATCACCAAGTGTGCCAAGATAGTCTTCTGCGACTCCTGTAGCTCCATATTCTGCACCGTATAAGATTAACATTAATAGCATACTTACTGCATAATAACACATAGATGTTGATGCAGTTTTTTCTGTTAAAGGTTCTGATTCAATGCTAGATTCGCCTTCATATGTATAATCATCCAGTGTTCCTGTCATTTTGAAGATAACATGTCCCGTGTTTAGAGCATTTGTAAAACTATTCATAACATTTTTCACAACAGTAGCATTTACACCCGCATCTTTCTTCCAATATACTTCAATTACTTTTTGCTCTCCTGCATCTGCTTTGTCTGAAAAGTCTTCTGGGATATATACTAATGCGTCTGCTTCATTTTCATCTACTAAATTCATTCCTTCGTCTTGTGTATCGGCACTCTGAAATTGAACTAATAATTTAATGGCATCAACAGAGTCTAGCAATTCTAATACTTTTTCACCATTTGTTCCAGAATCCTCACTACACAATACTACATCCACAATCTCAAGTGTATCTGCATCAAAAGAACTACTAAATGCAGAACCTAATATTAATATAATGACTATAAAGCTGAGTACCTTTATAAATACCGAACGAATATCAACCAAAATTCGCTTAGCTGAATAATAAATCTGATTCAAAATATTCATATTATTTTTCCTTTCTTCAATTAATTTGATTTTCAAAAAATACCCTTAATCTCTAAGCTTTTTACCAGTTAATTCAAGAAAGACCGCTTCTAGATTCTCTTTTTCTAATACCATAGATGTAATCTTTACATTTTTATGCATCAATGTTTCTAAAACCTTAGGAAGTGTTTCCTCATCTCTTTCCATATGAATCTTGATGACATTGTCCACCATCTCTGCTTTATGAATGCCTTGAATGGAATTTAACTCTTCTATTACGCCTTCAATATTTCCAGATACTTCTAATCCTAATTTTCTTTCCTTTGAAATGGATTCTACTAAATCATCAATCGTACCTGCTGCGATTACTTTACCAAAATCCATAATGGCAACGCGTGTGCATATCTCTTCTATCTCCTCCATATAGTGAGAAGTATAGATAACAGTTGTTCCATTCTTATTTAGGATCTTAATAGATTCCAAGATATTATTTCTTGATTGTGGATCGACACCAACCGTTGGCTCGTCCATAAATAAAATCTTTGGTTTATGTACAATTGCACATGCAATATTTAATCTTCTCTTCATACCACCTGAAAAACTATTGGCTTTGTCTTTTCTTCTATCCCAAAGACCTGTAAAGTCTAATGCCTCTTTTACTGCAACTTTTAATGCATTCCCTTTTAAGCCATATACCTTCGCCCAATAATTCACATTGTCAAGAGCACTCAGTTGTTCGAAGAAAGCAAAATCTTGTGGCACGTATCCAATATTTTTCTTGATTTCTCTGGCATTTTTAGAAAAATCTTTTCCGAACATTTTTACGCTTCCTTCATTGATCTTCAATAATCCTAATAACGCATTAATTGTAGTTGACTTTCCTGCCCCATTAGGTCCTAATAATCCAAAAATTTCTCCCTCGTTAATTTCTAGGTTTACACCATTAACAGCTACATTATCTTTATACTTTTTTACTAGATTTGTAACTTCAATCAACATATTATAACCTCCTATTATAACCAATTGTTTTTACTTAATGAGTATAAATTTATTTCCTTCTTTCTTTTAAAAAACGTTTATTATATTTTAATTTCGCATAACTTAATACTTTTTGTGTGTAGATTGCATCAAATGCACCACCGACAGCTCCAACAATCGGTATACCTTGAATGAATTTTGTATATACCATCTCTGTGGACATAGCGCAAGAAGCCCGTTGAATCTGCGTTTCCCGACTATATGTGTCTGGTAACGTATGCGTCTCAATGTATAAGTCGACTTCCCGATTGGACTCTAGGAGTTGTTCTCCGTGGAGACAAGAAGTTTCGATAAGTTTTAGGATGAAATATTGTTCTTCTGGTGTGTCATATGGGTATCCGTAGTGAAGGGCTACTTCGTAAATACTCTTTAGGAGCACGCCGACAAATAGTGGGATATCTGGAATACCGATACCGAGTACGCCAAGACCAAATCCTTCTACTCCTGAGATTACGAGGTTTTTTGTTGAAGAATTGGAAGCATTCTTTGAAAATTTTCGTAGAGTACGTTTGTCCTCTCGTAGGGAGGCGGAGAATTCGTTGACTTTGAAGTTGTGTTCTAGCTGGTCTTTGTTGTAGGTCTTCTCGATGACTTTAGTGCCTTTTTGGAAAATAAGATCGAATGCTTTGGTGAAGGCAATGTTTAGAGTAGATTGAAGTTTGTCGGGGATTTTGTCTTCTAGTTTTGTGGTTAGGATAGAATCTTTTTTTTGGGAGTGTTTTTTTAGGTAGGCAGATTCCTTGGATTGAAGTTTGTCCCACTCTTTTTGCCATGGGGAGCGAATGTCTTTGTTTGGTAGTTTCATGGTGATTAAGTCTCCTTTGAATACTTGTTGGTTTATAGTTGCTTTATGTAAGATATGTAAGAATTGAACTATTTATTTTGTGAGTGAAAATGATTTTGTATATGGGTAGTATAGCATATTGAGCGCAAATTGGAATACCTATAATTGGAATATCTATAATATAAATAGAAGCACCTCTTTCGAAGTGCTTCTACAATAAATATTATTGTTTGTGTAAAATTGCATTTAACCACATTTCATTTTGACGATTTTCTCGGACATCTCCAGTTATCCACGTTTCGACAATTTCTAAATCAGCACACTCTTTCAATACTTCTGCAAGCTTTTCTTCTGTCATATCATTAAAATATCGCCCATTCCGTTCACCAGAAAAATTTCCATACTTAAAAGAAATATATATAACACCATTGGTAATAAGTGCTTTTTTCATTATACTAAGTATATTGCTTAACTCTGATTCTTGCACATGCAAAACGGACGCACATGCCCAAATCCCATGAAATTCGTTCGTGTATTCTACATCTTTAAACTCTATATGAATTACTTCTTGTCCTATTAATTGACTAGCTATCTCACACAATTGAGAGGAACCGTCAATTGATGTAACTTGATATCCCATGCCCAAGAATGCCCTGCTATCTCTTCCAGAACCACATCCAAAATCAAGCACTTTATTTCCTGTTTGTAAATATTTCAAAAATCTCTGGTAATGATTACTCATATCTACGTTCACGGTTGAATTATAAAACTCTTGTGCATTAGTATCGTAGTATTCTAATGTTTTATTCACTAAAAAATTTCCTCCCCTACTTGCTCAGTTTTCCAATAGTGAATCAATTTCTCGATTGCAAATTTGTTCGTTTCTTGTAAAAAAATTTCTCTCTTTCTCCTAGATATTCCTGTTTGTTGTATTAGTGTCTCTCTAAGTGGATGGTGACTATTGATTAAATATTCATTTCTCCTTGAAAGTCTCTCCAAATATTTTATATCAGGTACATTTGCACTTTTACCATTCTGCCCCCGATTACACTTAGGACAAGCAAGAACTAAGTTCCATACACCATTTATATTAACGCGTGAATCAAATTTTTTCAATATATGTGGGAAAAAGTGATCTACATCACATAATAACGGACTTCCTTTTTCCACGGAAATATCACGGAAGCAATAAAAACATTTTCCCTTTTGATAGCCGTTTAGGGCATTCCTCGCAGATGTAACATCCTTTCTATTTAATTCACTGTCTACGAAAAATTGTCGCTTGTCATGGTTGTATTGTATCCCTAATAAATTCTTGGAAACTCCCATTTCCCAAGCAGTCTCAACAAGATTCCATCTTGCTTCTGTTTCATACTTTAGACTGCCAAAATGATGCGTTTCTAATAATCCAAAGACTTCATCTGTAAGTATGATTTTCTTCATTCCACGTTCATATTCGAAAAAATGTATGGGGATTGTATTTCGATTGACGGTGTGAAATGCATCCAATACATTATTAAAACCTTTCTTTACGGTGATATCCCACAGTTTATCTTGTGAAATGAGATTATTATTATAATCTTTGCAGGCTTGCAGAAAGGCACTTGATTTATTGGTATTCTGCTTAGGTGAATTAGCTATATGTTGGCATAAATATTTTGAATATGGGATTGCTAATTCTTCTAGTGAAATTTCGTTTCTTAGCGTTGGAGTAATTTCCAAAATCGAATTGGATAGTGCAAATTTATAGGTTGCTGAATTACTGCCGAATAAGATTATTGAACGCCAATAAGATTCCAGCGATGGATGTACCTTTTGAAAAATTTCGATATCTGATATACAAATCACCCCTTGTAAAATTTGGATTGGTAATTTAATAATATCAGATATTTATAAAGATTACAAAGCATGTTTCTACTCTACATCTAAATGCAGTGTACGATGTATGTAATAGACATTTTGTAGATGCCATTGTTCAAAAGAGATTAAAGGGTAAAAAAGAATCCCAACCGATCTTAAAATTAATTTAAAAATCGGTTGGGAAAGGTTCCTCATAGTGTGCAATGTCTTAACTTAACGACATTCCTCACCGCCCCCTCTTCTTCTCCTTCTTTTTCTGCCTCTTCATCTCCCAAAGCCGTTCCTGTTCCTCCAACTTTCTCTCCTTACTCTTCGCCTTCCGCTCCATTTTATTCTGTTCCTGCAAAAGCTTCAAAGCTTGTTGAGATTTCGTTCCTGTCCCCGACTGGCACACTTCCTTCTTCGCCATTCGCTGCATCCTCTTTGGATTCACATGAACTTCTCTTTTGGTTTCCAATTCGACAGTTGGACTAAAGTTGAGTTTGAAATAATTTTCCATTAGGAACTGCTCCACTTCATACTCCTTCGGCTCTGCACCAAACGTAATCTTACAAGCAGACAACATTTCTCCTTCCATTCGTTCCAAAACTCCAACCCAAAACGGTTCTGCAAAATAAACCGTTAATCTTACAGCCATTCTTGACTGCCTATTCTTTTCGTCCATAAGTAGGTCCTCCTTAAATTTATTTCTTACTTCATTTCCAAAAAGAACGGACAACCAAGGAGGCAGGTTACTGACAGTGTTACATGGAATACCTCCCTATAATACTGCTTCTGGACTACCAACCAGAACGTGTTTTTATCTTTGTTTAAAAGTATAACACTTTTTTCCAGTCTTCGTCTATGTTTACACAAAAAAACAGAGCAAGAACCCATACAAGATTCTCAGCTCCATCCTTACTCTACCCTCTTATGTGATTTCGTCACTGCATTCTTTGTGAATGTCAACGGAGCGTACCATTAAGCTGCTCCATTTTTCTTTTAATGTCTAGCACAAATATAAAACATTTTTCTTTTGTTCCAAATTGTGTTAAAATAAATTAACTCTAAATCTTACATTACAAAATACTATAATTCATTACATTAATATTCGTATTGAAATAAAGTTAGTAAAGAAAGGTTTGAGCGTATGAAAAAGGGTATTATTATTGAGGCGATATCTGTATATCACCCCGCAACCGCAATAAGCAATGAACATTATATTAACTATTTTTTACAACAGAACAAAGATATTACACATCTGCTACGTGATGTCTATGGGAAACAAAATCGCTATGTTATTGATAATCAGAACAAGTCCATGGAGCATTGTGAAAATAGTCTTACAATGCAGATTCAAGTTGCAAAAAATATTTTAAAACAGGAAAATTTAACAGGACAGGACATTCATGGCATAATCGTCGCAACTCAATTTCCCGAATACACGGTACCACCTAATTCTATGTTTATACATAATGCAATCCATGCTCATCATGATTGCTTTGCTTATGACATTAATGTGAACTGTTTAGGAATGGTTATGGCTTTACAACAAGCTTATGACTATATGATGAGAGACTCTTCCATCAATCGAATTCTGATTATTGGTGGAGACTACCTAACCTTATGTATTCCGAATAATGATGAAAATCTTTATGGTCTATGTGGTGATTCTGCATGTGCAATCATCTTAAAACGTACAGAAGAACCTTCCTTACTACTCGATAGTCTACACTTCATTAACTCTGAACAAGCTGAGATTTTGAAATTTCCCTTCTCTGGTCTTTCCAACGTAATCGAAAAAAATAGTACTGATTTATATATGCGCCAAGCAGGTAAGATAACATGTTATATACCACTCCTTATTGAAAAGATTCGTCTTTTTCTTACTAGAAACAACTTAACAATAGATGATATTGGCGGCTTTTGCTTTTCACAATATGCATTTGTGAACAATAGAAAAATCATAGAATCTTTACATATTCCAGTTGAAAAGTGTCCTTATGTTGGTGATAAATATGGTTATACTGGCGCTAATAGTCCTTTTATGGCATTTAATGAATTAGTTCAACACAATCGAATCAAGCGTGGAGACTATATTCTTTTTTGGACAATTGGTGCAACAGTGCAACATATCCTTTTACTCATTCGTTATTAAGAAAAAAGCCCTTATTGGGCTTTTTTTATGATTCTTCTTGTTCATTCTTCTTTCTCGGAATCTTCGGAATCAAACATATCACAATCATAATTATTATAATCGATACAAATATCCCTGCCATTCCTTGAACCATTAAAGCAAGTGCTTTTTCTACATTTTCCATATTTACATTTCCCATCTAATCCCTCCTACATGAATCCTGCAATCAGTGAAATCACAAGACCTCCTGCTACGGCTGACGCAATCTGTCCTGCTACATTTGCACCTGCTGCATGCATTAAAATAATATTTCCTGGTTCTTCCTGTGCTGCCATCTTCTGCGCCACTCGTGATGCCATTGGAAATGCAGAAATTCCTGCTGCTCCAACCATTGGATTCACTTTCTTCTTGGTAAATAAATTCATACCCTTCGCTAACAGCACACCTGCCACTGTATCCATAATAAATGCGACGATACCAATTCCCATAATAATCAGCGTATCAATTCGAACAAACTCTTCCGCCTTCATACTAAAGGAAATGGTAAGTCCTAATAGTACAGAGATTAAGTTCGTCAAGGTTCCTTGTGCAGTATCGGATAAGGTTTTTAATTCTGTTACAAGTTGACCTGCTTCTCGTAATAAATTACCAAACATTAAAGCACCAATCAACCCTAATGATTCTGGTGAAATTAGCCCTACTACAACGATTACGACGATTGGAAATAGAAGTCTTGTTCGTGTTGTCACGTCTTTTGGATTGTAGTCCATATGTATACAGCGTTCTTTCTTTGTAGTAAGACATTTTATTACAATCGGTTGAACAATCGGCACCAATGCCATGTAGGAATACGCAACTACCGCGATCGCTCCCATGTATTGTGAGCGAAGCACTTTCGATACTAAGATCGAGGTTGGTCCATCCGCCGCCCCAATAATTCCAATCGCAGCTGCATCATTCAAATCAAATCCCATTAATGCTGCCAAAACGATGGCAAAGAAGATACCAAACTGCGCAGCCGCACCGAATAGAAACATCCTAGGATTGGACAACAATGGTCCAAAGTCAATCATAGCACCGATTCCGATAAATAATAATATCGGCATCGCTTCTGACGCTTCGATTCCAATTTCAAACAGCCACTGAATAATACCTACTGATGTAGTACTCCCTGCTGTACCTTCAATCACTTGATTTAATACTGCAGTTGCTGGAAAATTCACTAAGATTGCTCCAAGACCTAGCGGAACTAATAACGTAGGTTCGCATTTCTTTTGTATTCCGAGCCAGATTAAAATAGTTCCAACGAAGAACATAACACACTGTTGCCATGTTACATTTAAAATACCTTCTAAAAGAAAATCAAATTCCATAGCATCCCCTCCAACTATCTCAATTTATGAAGAATTATATGATTGTATGATATTTATTCTAGCATTTTCATTATAACGGCTTTTCAAATTAGTTCTATAAAATAGATACAATTTTTACCATTTCTTAACCACTTTTTTATTCTATTTTCTAACAATTATTTTCTGACTATTATGTGTTTTTTTACAATTTTGTGACCAAATATGATATAATAGGAATGATTCAGAGTTATGAATCTTTTTTATATTATTTATAGAAAGGTATGATGCAATGAATTGTGGTATTAAAATCAAAGAAATTGCTGTCTATCATCCTTCGACTAAATTAAATGTGGAATATTACATAAAGCACTTCGCAGAACGTGGTAAGGATGTAGAACACTTATTACGCAATGTTTACGGCAAAGAAAATCGTTATATCATCGACAATCAAGGAAAATCTTCCGAAGAACGTGAAAATAGTTTGACTATGCAGATTCAAGCTGCAAAAGATGTATTACAGAAATGCAATTTAACTGGAAAGGATATTGACGGAATTCTTGTTGCAACACAGTTTCCTGAGTATCTTGGTCCTCCAAGTTTTATGTGGGTACATAAAGCTATTGATGGAAAAAGTGATTGCTTTGGCTATGATTTGAATGGTAACTGCGTTGGTATGGTACTTGCTTTTGAACAAGCTGCGAAGTTTATTGCACAAGATGATAAGGTCAATCGCATTCTTGTAGTGGGCGGTGACTTTATGACCGTTGGTATCTCTAAAGAAGATGAAAACTGTTATGGTGTCTTTGGGGATTCTGCTTGTGCGATTATTGTAGAACGTACCGAAAATGGTGACGAAAGTTGCCTTGTAGATTCGAATCATTTTATGAATAATCAACCTATTAATTATATTCGCTTCCCGATCTGTGGATTATCTGAAATGTTAGAGAACCAGAATCCTAATATTTTCTCTTATCAGATGGAACAACCTACGGCGGACATTCCTGTTATTCTTGAAACCATACAAAAGATGTTAGAACGTAATGGACTTACCATTGATGATATCAATGGTTTCTGTTTCTCCCAATCTGTGAAGGCTCAGTATAATAAGATTACAGAGGCATTGCAGATTCCTCATGAAAAATGCCCATATGTGGGTGATGTTTATGGTTACACTGGTGCAAATAGTCCATTTCTTGCGTTAAATGAATTGATGAGTAAAAACCAGATTCAACGTGGAGATTATGTGTTATTCTGGACGTTTGGTGCGGCAATGCAACATATTTTTATGTTGATTCGTTATTAAATATTTGTCTGATTCGAGGATTTACGATTTTTTAAAATAGTTTATGCTAATCTATATATCTACATAAAATTAAGCCCTAGATGATATTTCACAATCTAGGGCTTTTACTATTTCAAGCTACAACTTTATCCTTTTTGACTAAAATTCAATTACGATTAGATGAAGAATAATCCGATTCGATAAACTACAAATGCTACTACATAAGCAACAACCATTTGGAACGCAATGGTTCTTAATGTCCATTTTGCGGAATGCATTTCTCTACGAATCGCACCAACTGCTGCGAAACATGGCATACATAATAAATTAAATGCCATATATGCGAATGCACTTGCTTGATTAAATACGTCTTTGATTTGTGGAAGAGCTTCGGAACCTTCCATAATTCCTTCGATCACTGCTTCATCTGTTACACCACCGAATAATTGACCGAATGTTGCAACAATATTTTCTTTTGCAATCCATCCTGTGAATACACCAACGGATGCTCTCCAATCGCCAAATCCAAGTGGAACAAAGATAAACTTAATTGCATTTCCGATAGATGCTAAGAAGCTGTCTTCCATATCGCACATACCACCGAAGTTGAAGTTGGATAGTAACCAAATCAATACAGTAGACCAGAAGATAACTGTTCCAGCTTTAATTGCAAAACCTTTTACTTTTTCCCAAGCGTGAATTAATACACTCTTAAGTGTTGGGATACGGTATTGTGGAAGTTCCATAATGAATGTGGAAGCTTCCCCTTTAAATGCAAATTTATTCAATAATAATGCACTTACAATTGCTACTACTAAACCTAACATGTAAATTGAGAATACAATCGCTGTCTTGTTGCTATCTGCAAATAATGTTGCTGCGAACATTGCGTAAATTGGTAATTTCGCACCACAGGACATAAATGGTGTAATCATCATGGTAATCTTACGGTCTTTGTCTGTATCTAATGTTCTAGATGCCATTAACGCTGGTACGGAACAACCAAATCCCATTAATAATGGAATAAAGGATTTACCTGATAATCCGAAACGACGGAATAATCTATCCATAACGAATGCAACTCTCGCCATATAACCACTGTCTTCTAAGAAAGAAAGTAGTAAGAATAATACAAGTACTAATGGTAAGAATCCCGCTACTGCACCGATACCATCCATAATACCTGAGATTACTAAGGATAACACCCATTCAGATGCGCCTGCATTTACAAGAAGATTTTCTAATGCACCGCTAATTGCACCCCAAGCTGTTTCCACAAGACCTGCTAACCAGATACCTGGACTTGGGAGCTCTGGAATAAATAAAAAGTTTTCACTAAAAGTACAAGCAAATAGTAAATACATCACTACTGCAAAGATTGGTAATGCTAAAATTCTGTTGGTTAAAATCTTATCTAATTTGTCTGATTTTGTCTCAACATGTCCTTTTGCTTTCTTGCTTACAGCCTTTTTCACAATATCTGCAATGTATTGATAACGAAGGTCTGCAATTCTTGCTTCTGCATCACCATCACATTTTTCATTTAAGGCAGATACGATTTTATTTACTTCTATTTTTACATTTCCAGATAAAGTTTCTTCGATGATTTCATCGCCCTCTACTAATTTAATGGCATTCCATTCTCGTTCTTCTGCAGTTCCGTCTTTTAATAAATTTGTAATTCCTTTTACTGCATCGGAGATGGTTTTATCAAAGATATCCAAACGTTTTGGTTTACTATGCTCTTTTGCAACTTTTGATGCAGCACTCATTAATTCTGCTAATCCTTTTCCGTTACGTGCTTGAATTGGAACTACTGGTACTCCGAATTCTTTGCTTAATTTTGCAAAGTCAATCTTTTCGCCTTTGCTTTCCACTTCGTCCATCATATTGACAGCGATAACAGTTGGAATCTGTGTCTCTAAAATCTGTAATGTTAAATATAGATTACGTTCAATGCTTGTACCGTCTACAATGTTAATTACTGCATCTGGTTTTTCCTTTACTATGTAATCACGCGCAACAATTTCTTCTGCTGAATATGGTGATAGAGAATACGTTCCAGGTAAATCTAATATGGTAATACTCTTATCTTTCTTATAAACTCCATCTTTTTTATCTACCGTAACACCTGGCCAGTTACCAACATGTTGTTTCGAACCAGTTAATTCATTGAAAAGCGTCGTTTTACCGCAGTTGGGATTCCCCGCTAATGCAATTGTATATGCCATAATTCCTCCTCTGGTTAGCAAAGACTAACCTTTTTACAAAAAATATTTTTCTTTGAAACTACTGAATTTCAATCTGACTTGCTTCAGCTTTTCGTAAACTTAATTCATAACCGCGAACATTGACTTCGATTGGATCTCCTAAAGGCGCAACTTTAATTACTTTAATCACAACACCTGGAGTAATTCCCATATCCATAATTCTTCTACGAATTGGTCCCTTTTCTCCTAGAGAAACAACTTTACCTTCCTGTCCTGGTTTTAAATCTTTCAGTGTCATCCAAATACCTCCTAAGCAACCATAATCTTTGTGGCTAACCCTTTATTTAAAGCGATTCTTACACCTTTTACTAATAAAATCAAGCCACTGCTGTTTGAACCTAGAACTTGAACTGTCTGACCCTTGATAAAACCTAGATCCGTTAAGTGTCTTTTCACGTCTTCTTTTCCCTTAAAATCAACAATTGTTCTTTCTTCTCCTACTGTGACCATTGCTAATGGCATAAGATCCCCTTCTTTCTAATAGTATCGAATTTACCAATTAAATTCGTTTTCTAATTGATATTGACTATCATTTTAACATTATTATTGTAAGTTATATTATCTGATTTGTCAATAATGAAATTGAGAATTTTTTTCAAAATCTTTTCTTCAAAAAAACAAAGGCTTCAAGATTGAACAAAACCTTTGTTTACTAAACTTATTTAACTAATTTCAACATATTTAAACGGCACGAAAATCCTAGAAACCGTTTTGAACTAACCACTTCATAATAGTTTCTTCACGGTCTTTGATACTTTCACGTTTTTCATCGTATTTTCCCATTCTCTTTTTTGCTACAATCTTACCATCGATCATGAAAAGAACACGTTCTGTTCTTGCCGCAACTTTAGAGTCATGTGTTACAAGCATAATAGTTGTACCATCTCTATTAATGTCCGCAAGAATGGACATAATCTCTACGGTTGACTTTGAATTTAATGCACCAGTAGGTTCATCGCCAAAGATAATAGATGGTGTATTAATTAAAGAACGGCAGATACCAACTCTTTGTAACTGTCCACCAGATGCTTGTGTAATATTGTTGTCAGCGATTGCTTCAATCCCTGTCATCTGCATTAACTTTCTTGCTCTCTGGTAAATTTTTTCACTGTCCTCTCTCTTGGACATAAGCGCTGGAAATACAATGTTATCAATGATGGATAAATTCTTTAGAAGATTGATATCTTGGAAGATAAATCCCATTTTTCCAAGTCGAATCTTTGCTAATGCTTCTTCATCTAACTTTGTAATCTCTTCTCCATCAAAATGAATCGTTCCAGATGTTACTCGGTCCATTCCACTTACATTATATAACAGTGTGGATTTACCACTACCAGATGGTCCCATAACGGATATAAATTCGCCTTCTTCAATTGAAAAGTTAACGTCTTTTAAAATTTGAAGACGATTATCTTTACCCAACAATACTTCTTTGCTGAGATTCTTCGCCTCTATCATATTTTTCATAACTGATCCTCCAATGTTCTCCTACAACCTAACTTCTTAATATTACTGATAAATCATCTTTTGATACTACTTTACAGCAAATGGAAATGGTGATTCCAACAATTAAAATCAATGCTACTGGGCATAGTAACCATACTTGCCAGATGCTTTGAACAAATTGAATACTTGCTGCTCCCATAGATGACATAGCCATACTTACTAAGAACTCTCCTAAGAATTGAGCTACTAACACACCTAAGATAATACCGATTACTAGCACAAGCATAGTTCCTGCCATGTACTGTTCACGAATATTGTTGGATGTTAATCCAAGACTTCTCATAATTGCAATCTGAGACATATCCTTTGATAATAACATCTTTAAGAATAATGCTGTAATCAAAGTGGCAATGACTGCTGCAATTACAATTCCAGCGACTACAATCGTACTCATCTGATCGATGATATTTCCTAATGTCTGTCTTGTATATTCTTGAATATCATTCACTTGTGCAGAATCATAAGAAGTACGGAAGTATTCCATCTTGTCTTGTTTCACTACTCCTGGTGCCAAATCCATGCTTATGATATACCATAGGATAGAATTTTGGTTGATTCCTAAACTTGGAGTTGCTTTTGCGGTCTTACCACCATTGGTAATATCTTGGTAGATACCGCATACTGTCATAGTCTTTTCATCTTCGCCAACATTTACAATGACTTGATCGCCAACTTTCTTCGCTAATTCTTCTGCATTTGCGTAAGAAAGTGCAATCTCTCCATCTGCTTTTGGAGCTTATCCTTTCAGATATTGAAGTGGGAATACGGAGAAATCACCAAGTTCAATGTTGATATAATCCCATTCGTCTTCCACGTTTTTAATTTGATAAGAACAAGTGATAAATGCTGCACTCTTTTCGATATCTTGATCATTTTGTAGATCTTCTTGAAGTGCTTTAAAGTCTTCTGTAATGGTATCTGTTTTACGAAGATCCACACGCATATCACATCTTCCAATTCCCATGTAGGTAGAGAACTCTGGTGAGCGCATCGTGTTATAAACATTTAAAGGTAATACTACTAGGAAGGTACATACAATAAAAATGATAATCAATAGACGATATAACTTCGCACGTCTCCAAACATCACGAACACCCATGTAAATGTTCGTACTAAGTACTTTATTGCTGGATAATGGGCATCTATATTTCTTATTCTTCTTTTGGTCGATAACACCAGAACGTAGGGCTTCTACTGCTGATATCTTATCGATTCTCTTTAATACCTTCTTACAGTATAGAATAATCATTACGTAAACTAAGATTGGTGCAACTATGGATAAGATATATTTTAGACCACCTGACAAATCAGAGGAAATATATAATCTCATATTTGCAGTAAATACATTTACAATGGCAAAAGAAAGTAGATATCCAACTACTCCTGCTATCGCAGACATAATTCTGTATTTATTAATATAAACCTTCTTAATATCTTTCTTTGGAATTCCCATTGCCTTCATTACACCGATTTCACGTAAGTCTTCGTCGATGGTTGCAATAAACGTAAGACGAATACATAACGCAGCTATAATAATTAGTAACACACTGATTAAAATAATAACCATGGCTACTGTTGCATCGGATAATGCGTCAAAAAGCATGAAGATAGTTCCACCAACTGTTGGTCCATTCGCAGGTAGTTTTTCGTCAATGTATGCTGTCTGAACCGCTTGTGTGTCTCCACCATCCTTCATTTTAAACTCAATTAGGTACTCTACTTCTGGATTACCTTTTTCTAACATTTCGTTATAGTCTGCTTGACTAATCACAAAACGCTTGGATGAAGTCAAGGAAGAATTCATCTCAAAATCTCTTGCATATTCAGTAATCACAAATTCTTTTACATAGTTATCTCCTAATGTTACTGTAATTACGTCACCAAGTGAAAGATTATATTCCTGCATAAAATAAATTGGGCATGCAGTTTCCCCATCTTTCATATCGAGCTTTTGATTATTCAAGTCTAAGATAAAGTCAAAATTTTTATTTTGTACTACAAAAGAAATATCTTGAACCGTTCCCGACATGGTTTCATTTTCCCTAAAATGAATATCAATACCTTCTACATTCAAGAGTTTCATAGTCTCTTGATACAAAATATCTTCACTGTGTTCCGCTGTAAACTGATCAATTACAACTTGATCGATATCACCAGCATGCATCTGTGTAATATCTGCTGGTACAGCACATTGCTTCAAATCCTGCATGGACTGAATTAAATTGGCGATAATATTTGTTGCACTTGCGCCAAGCAAAACTGCTAACGTAATAAAAACAAATACTGTTATGGTAATGACTTTTTTACGTAAAAAGTCATTTTTTACTATCTTCAAAAACATACTTTTTTTCCATTCCTCCCATGATTATGTATTAGACACTTTTCTTTTGCTACGCTACTACTTCTTCTTGTTGATGTGCGTTTTCTAACTCACGAATACTTTTAGAACGGAATACGCATAATGCTGTAATGATTAATCCTACACCTGCAACAATTAGTAAAAGTCCAATTCCCCTTGTTTCACCAGTTCCCAAGATTTTACCAACAGAATCTGCTAATGCGCCACCTTCCTGCAATGCTGGATTAAATATGTAATCTGCCAAAACACCTGACAACATATAAGCAATTGCACATCCTACTTGTGATAACAAGGAAATTAAGCCCCAAGCTCGTCCCTGCTTATCGTTGTCAATTGATTTACGAATTAATACATCAATACTTGTATTGGCATAAGGTAGTGTTAGGAAGAATATAAAACCAAATAAAATGATAATTGGGATATTCGTTGTAACACCGAATCCTGCCATACCTAATCCTGCTAACATACAGCTAATTACCATAGTATTTACATATTTTCCTTTTAACCCTTTACTACCGATTACGATACCGGATACCATCATACCGCAAGCACAGATCGTCTGCATAATACCAGTTGTCTTCTCACTTACAAATGCTAAACACATTGGCTTCGCTAACACTTGGAAGAATCCCATATAAAACGTCAATAGAGATACCAAAATAATAAGTTGAAGGACACCTTTGGATTCTGTGATAATGTTCCATCCTTCTTTTAAGTCCTTGAAAAAGTGCATTTCTTTCTTCACTGCGGATTTGTGTGCTAATGTATTTCTAACAGAAATGATTGCACAAACTGTTACTGCAATAGTACAAATATCAATTAATAAGATAACTTCCATACCTGCAACCACTAGTACAATACCACCAATAACTGGTGAGATTAGAAACTTAGAAGATGATGCTATGGATACCATCCCAGTAGCCTTTGTATAATCTTCTTCTGTTAATAGGTCTGTGATAGTAGCTTTATATGCTGGATCTAATAATGATATAAATGCTGAATCAAAACCAACACATAAACAAATCTGCCATACTTGAATGTTACCTGTATGCATAAGCACTAACATGGTGATAAGACCAAATGCAGATATCAGGTCTCCTAGTATCATAAGCAGTCTTCTATCAAAACGATCAGCTAAAACGCCAGCAGCTGGACATAGTAAAATCATAGGTAATAATGCGGCCATCTCTACAAGTGATACATCTACTGCAGAGCGCGTTAATTGCCAAACATAAACTCCTAATCCAAATGTTGTCATTCCCGAACCAATATTTGATATTAATTCCCCTAACCAGATAACTAAGAATTTGTTGAAATTGTTATTACTCTTTGCTACTTCCAATACTAACTTCTCCTCTCTATATTCTTATCCCATCCATTATACCCTTCTGATGGAAACTTCAACGAAAATATTGAAACTAATATATGTTAATGTAATTTTTTAACACTCTTTTATTATTTATATTATCTGTTTCACTTTACAATTCATTTAATGTAACTAATTTCATTCTTTTATAATGCTGCCTCTTTGCCAAACAGGATTGCTGCAAAGAAATAGGATTGCACTTTTGCATTTTCAAAAGTGGCAATCCTATTCTTTATCGAACATAACTTCAATTACTTCTTATTTCAGCCTTTTTACTCTAATTGTGCTTACAACGTATTGATGATTTGGCAAACATATTGTTACCTTTGCAACTCCTGTCTTCTTGATATGTAAAATTCCTCGTTTATCAATGGTAGCCACTTTTATATTGCTACTGGAATAAGAGAGATTCTTCCGTCTTATTGTGTTCCAAGAACTTATGCCAAGCTTTTTGTACATATCTATCTTCTTATCCTGTTTCCCTTTATAGACAACGATATCCTCCCATCCATCCTTAAGCCAAATGGTTGCTTCTGTATCTACATCTGGCAATGAATCATTTTTCGTCACTTGTAGTGTAATCTTAAATGGAATATATGCATATTCATCACGTAGCAAATGTAGCTCTATTGTATAATATCCTTTGTATAAGGAAAATGTCTCTGTATAAGATGTTTGTACATTTGGATATAACGGAAGGTCATCCATCCACTTAGAATGTGCTTCATCCTTTGTCAAAGCAAACTGAACATGTCCACCAATGTTAGTACCACTCTTTTCTGCGTTTATCTTGGAAACATCCAATTCTAAGAGTACTTTTACATCCACATTTTCATTAAAACAAATGTAATTTAAATAGTAATCTAAATAGTCATCTTCACCTGTATCTTCACTATACCCCAATATCCCTGAATAATAAAGGTATTGAACCTGTTCCGTGGTATGTGCTTGAATATACTGCTTGTCTCCCATACACGTTACTGTTAGTAATAAAATTAATACAAAACAAAATCCCCTCTTTACATATTTCATATTTAACCTTCCTCCTTATATTCAATATATTGAGAAAGGTTATGAAATATGCCTCAATTACACCAATAACGTAGCTTCTATGTCCTGAATTGTTATCTGTTCAAATTTACCCTCTATTGCCTCACTGCTACAAGTAGCAACTTGGAAATCCTCTGCAATGTTATATACTTGGAATTGGTATTTTGTACAGATTTCATTGTTTACTGTCAAAGAAATTTTATCGTAAATCTTATGAGAATTCGTATCTGATTTTCTATCAGAATCCATATCCTCGATACGAAATGCAAAAGAATCAAATGGTATCGACATTCCTTTTCCTTCTGCTTTTACATAACTTTCCTTTAGTGTCCAATACCGATAAAACAACTCGCTTGGATGCTCACATTGTAACAAAGTCTGATACTCTTCCTCTGCATAAAATCGTTCTGCGATATCAAGATTTTTTTCTTTCACCTGCTCCACATCTACCCCTACTTGTTCCGATGAAATGGCACAAATAACCCAATCTCCTGAATGTGAAACATTAAAACAAATCCCCTCACACCCTTTTAATCTAGGTTTTCCATATTCATTTGTTTCGAATTGAATTACATCTCCCTCCAAGCCGAAATGTATCATTAATCCATAGCGTAACAAAATTTCAGCAAAGAGGGAACGAATTTTATCTACCTCAAAATGATATCTCTGCATTTTTTCATATCGCTCTGGTGAAACCAATGTTTCTAACTTATGAAACAACTCATCTACTTCTATCCCTTGAATATTAAATGCGTATCTTATAAGCATTTTTACACCTCAAACTTTCGTATTTTCTCCCTCACTATTTATCCCTGCTTAATCGTAATGCTTACTGCAATGCCCCTACTGAATAATTATTGCTGGCATTCCAAAGTATCCATTCTTCATAACCACTAGCATAAACCGCTTCAATCTGTGCCCGTATCTGCTCCGTATCGTATGTAATATGAGGACTTAACCACGTTGCTGTAAAATCTTGAAGCCATGGCCGAACTGTAATATCTTGATTTTCTGCTAATTTTTCCTTCGAATCTAAGAGGGAACGATAAATAATATCATAAGGAGAACTATCAGGGTTACTTACCCCATAACTTCCTTTTGCAAACTGAGATGGATAAATCATAGGACAGATACAGTCTAAATGATTTGACATGTCTTCATAATCCTGCCCTACAATCTTACTATCTGCTTCACTTGCTATAATTGCTCCATACACATCTGCAGAAACTTTTACTCCATAAGGCTGCAGATTTTCAGTGATGTACTTTGTAAACTGCGTAATAACATCAGCCTTTGATAGCGTTGCTTCCTTTCCTCCAAATGTCACATCTTTCATTCCTCCATCTGTGGAAAATCGAATATAGTCAAACTGAATCTCATCAAATCCAAGAAGAGCTGCTTGTTTTGCTATATTATAATTGTAATTCCATACATCTGTATGATATGGGTTCACCCAAGCAAGCCCCTGACTATCTCGAAAAATGGTTCCATCTTTCTTCTTCAGACTATAAGCTGGAATCTTTTCCGCCAAAATAGGATCTTTAAATGCTACTACACGAGCAATTAAATAAATATCTTTTTCTTTTAACTTCTGTATCATAGACTGAATGTCTGGAATATAATTTTTCGTTGCACCAATCTGTTTTGCAAGTTCATAATCCATCTTATAAGTCACTTCACCGCTGTCATTTTTTATGTCGATTACCATCGCATTTAGTTTTGTAGTTTCTACAAGATGAACTAATTCATCCATCTTTTTGGAACCTGCAACTGGTCCTGTTACATAGATTCCTTTTACTTTTATATCCTCGTTTCCCATACTAATCGTTTCCACTGCCTCTAACGTGGATAAGGAATCGTAGGAAAATGCTTCTTTTTGCAAATCGTCTGTATTCTCATTTTCGTCACCCTCGGAAGGATACACTTCTGGAGCACTGGTTATCATATCGACTTGTGTATTGGATAACGTATACGCCCCTTCTGTTACCTCTCCTGTTGATGTTTCTTCTATCACTTCTCCACTTGGGTCATACAACAATAAAATGCAACTAAGGAATATCCCTGCTGAAACAATTCGAAAAAAAATTCGCTGCTTTTTGTCACCTTGCAACCTACTCATTTCTAGACCTCTAAAACTTCTTTTTACTATACTATTTCAACAGCAGGCTTAATATCCTATTTTTTGCAATCTTTTTTTAGGTCTATGCCAATCTTCTTTAATTCGGCATATATTCTTGCTATTGGCAATCCAACCACATTATAGTAATCCCCTTGAATCCCTTTTACAAAATTCGCAAAGATACCTTGAATGGCATATGCACCAGCTTTATCATCTGGCTCTCCTGTTGCTACGTAATCTCTGATTTCTTCCTCTGTCATATCTGCGATTTCAACTTTTGTTTCTTCATAAAAAGAAATTACTTTTTTCCCTTCTCCATCCTTTATAATCAAAGCCACACCTGTATATACAGAGTGTGCATGTCCTTGAATGGACTGAACCATTTGAAATGCCTCTTGTCTATCCTTTGGTTTGCCCAAGATCACAGAACCATTTGCTACAATTGTGTCTGCACCAATTACAATACAGGTTTCTTCTTTTGTCTTTTCTGCCACATCCATTGCTTTTACGAAAGATAATTCTTTTACCACCTCACCTGGTTCTGTCTTTGTTGTATTTTCCTCTACCTCACTCTTCTCCACAACAAAATGAACTCCACATTGTTCTAAAATCTCTTTTCTTCTAGGTGATCCTGAAGCTAAAATATATTGATACATACTAGTTGTCCTTTCTCATCATACACTCTGGTCTTCCTTCTAAATGCGCATAATCATTTAGTCGTTCCAGATAAAATCTTCCCGTTTCTTCTTCATAGTAAATCTCTGAAAATCCACCACGCTCCATACATTTACTAAAAAGCAGCCTATCTTTTTGTGACTTTTGAAATAGTCCTGCCAATAAAACACGTATTGTTCCACCATGGGTTACAACTGCAATATTTTTACAGCCCTTTTCTAATCCCGTTGAAATGATTTCATCCAACACTGCTTTGGCACGGTTATACACTTCTTGTCCACTTTCGCCACCAGGATACGCCCAATCCTCTTCTACATGATATCTAGATTCCATGAATTCTTTATATTTCACTTTAATATCCGAATCTAATTGATACGTAAGTTCTCCGAAATCTGTTTCTCGTAGACCACTTCGCATCTGAATGGTATATGACTTTTCCAATTCCTTTGCCATAATCTCAGCCGTCTCATAAGCACGAATCAAATCACTTGCATAAATCGCATCTATGTTATATTGTCTGAATCTTTTTCCCAGTAACTGTGCCTGTGTTCTCCCTATCTCACACAATGGTGTATTATCGTTACACAACTTACTTTCCTGCTTGGCATGCCGAATCAGATAAATTCTCATCCCCTAACACCCTTTCGTCCATTTTTCTTCTTAAGATACTCTTATGATAATCTATCATGATAACCTATCATAACAATCTTTTTTTGAGAGTACAAGGTATTTAGTAATAGGAAATACTTTTTCTTCATAGACTATAAACGATTACGTGTGCACTTTTGAGGTATTTATGAAAAAATATTATAAGTTTCTTTTACCATTTCTTTGCGTCCTTGCAATCTCCATCGCAGGAATTCAATTTGTACATAAAACCAATTCGGAATCTATCACAACAAGCACAACCGAGCGCTCCTATATCAAGTGGGTAGATTTCACTGTTACTGCTTCCGCCATGACCGCAGCTTACAAATACGACGTAGAATCTTACCAAACGGATGTGCATTTAAACTGGATCGATCTTTTGGCTTACTGTGCATGTAAAAATGGTGGAAATTTTACAAATAGCTCACTGGACACCATGAGTAAGCTTGCGGAAACGCTAACAAGTAAAACGGAAACGATTGAATCCATTACAAAGGATATGAAATATTTTTCTTACTATAAAAAAGCATATACAGCTGTTCTTGGAGGACTTGTTGGTGAGTATGAAATCCAAGAATGTGTAGATGATAATTCCGACAAAACAGAATGGGTAAAAAAATATGGACTAAAAGGATATTCTCCTATTGCTTGTGGTTACTATTATAACGATTACGATGATTTTGGTGTTTCCAGATCTTATGGTTACAAACGTCGTCACCTTGGCCATGATATGATGGGCTGTATAGGAACTCCTATTGTTGCAGTAGAATCTGGCTATGTAGAAGCAATTGGTTGGAATCAATATGGCGGATGGCGTATTGGAATTCGAAGTTTTGATAAGCAGCGCTATTATTACTATGCACATCTAAGAAAAGATTATCCTTTTACCAAATCATTAGAAGTTGGTAGTATCGTAAGTGCTGGTGACGTTATAGGATATCTTGGAAGAACTGGCTATAGTAAAACTGAAAATACCAACAACATTGATACTGCGCATCTACACTTTGGACTTCAACTAATTTTTGATGAATGTCAAAAAGATGGAAATAATGAAATCTGGATTGACTGCTATGAATTGGTTCGTTTTCTCTATCAAAACCGTTGCCAAACGCAAAAAACGGAAGATGGCTCTGCTAGTGAACGAATTTATCAGATAAAAGATCCTTGTGTAGAAGAATACAAGAACCGAATGGAAAAACGAAAAAAGAAATTTTTCTTTTCATTTTCTTAGAAAATATTACCTACATATTTTTTTGATTCCTTCTAATACTAAAAATATAAAATCATTCTATTAATCTATCAATGTGAAGGAGGAATTCCAATGAGTTTACTAGACGACCACAATGTTCCTATCGGTTTTGGAATGGCATTGGCACAAGACTTAAATGCAATGAATCATTTTGCAAGTCTTGATAAAGCCACACAACAATCTGTAATTGAGCAAACTCATCATATTCACTCCAAGGAGGAAATGCGTGATTTTGTATCTAACTTAGCCAACAATTCTTCTTTCCGATAAGGATCCTTATATAAAGTCTCCCTCCTAAACGAGAAATCTTGTTCTCGTAAAGTGACTTAACTTTCCTGTAAACAATGCAAAATGAAAGATCCGCATTGTTTACAAGAAAAGTTATCTCATTTCTAAGAAAAGTTATCTCATTTCTTATTACCTTATTTCTATAATAACGCTTTTTTCACTTCTTCTGTGATTTCTCTCTGATATGCAATTTCATGTTCCATATTTCTAGAAACATCATTTGCAACGTGGGCTGCTTTTAAAATCTCGTCAAAGATTGCACCTGCATTTGTATTTACTTCATTTTGTTCACTTACTAAGCCTTGTAATTCTTTCATTTCGCTTACCATATCTCTAGTAAACTCTTGAACTGATAAAATCGTTTCCTTAATCTCAGTCGAAGATTTTGCGGATTGACCTGCAAGATTACGAACTTCATTTGCTACAACAGAGAAACCTCTTCCATGTTCACCCGCACGAGCAGCTTCGATAGAAGCATTTAATGCAAGCATATTTGTTTTATTGGCAATACCTGCGATAACGCCTGCAACGCCTTCTATTTTCTTCGTGAGTTTTTCCATCTGTTCCATATTCTCTGCTGTTTTGTTCATGACATTATTTAATACTTCGATCTTCTGGGATAATTCCTGAATACACTCACTACCCTGCTTTACGAGATTTAATGTTGTATCAGAAGAATTAATGGCATCAAATGCATTTTGCTCTACCTTAGATTGTGATTCGTCTAAATTCTCCATAATTACCTTAATGTTATGTTCACTCATAATTCGACCTCTTTTACTTAATATAATTAATAATTTCCCGTATATTATTGATACCAATGAGTTTCATCCCATTGGTTTTGATATGCTTGCAATTTACAGCAGGCATAATACAAGTTTCATATCCCATTTTTTCTGCTTCTAATACACGTTGTTCTGCCATATTAACAGCTCGAACTTCTCCAGTTAACCCAACTTCTCCAAAGATAATCGTTGTGTCATCTATTACAATGTTGCGATAACTTGATAATATCGCAACAATTATTGCCAAATCCAATGCAGGTTCTGTTACTTTCATACCACCTGCAACATTTACATAGGCATCACATTCAGCAAGGGATATTCCTAAGCGTTTTTCCATGACTGCCATCAAAAGATTGACTCGATTATAGTCGGTACCTGCTGATGTACGTCGTGGCATATTAAAATTCGTTCTGCAAATTAAAGCCTGTGTCTCAATCAATATCGGTCTTGTTCCTTCTAAGGAACAACATACTACCGATCCTGATTCTCCTTTAGGTTTCCCTTGTAACATATATTCAGAAGGATTTTTTACTTCTACCAAACCTTCTTGTCTCATCTCAAATACACCAATCTCATTGGTGGAACCAAATCGATTCTTCACTCCACGTAACATTCGGTAGGTCGCACTGGAATCCCCTTCAAAGTATAGTACGGTATCTACCATATGTTCCAATACTCTTGGTCCAGCTACAACACCTTCTTTGGTAACATGTCCTACTAGAAAAATCGAAATACCACATGTTTTTGCTAGTTTCAGAAAAACATTTGTAGATTCTCTTACTTGACTTACACTTCCTGGTGCAGCACTAACATCTTCTTTGAACATTGTTTGAATCGAGTCTATAATTAGAATGGTTGGTTTTACATTGTGAATTACATCTTCGATTACATCTAAATTCGTTTCACTGTATAACAACAGTTCTCCTTTGAACTCTCCAATACGCTCTGCACGCATCTTTATCTGATGTAATGACTCCTCCCCTGATATATACAAGACTTTAATCTCTTTGTCTGTAAGTAACTTACAGATCTGAAGCAATAACGTTGATTTTCCAATTCCAGGGTCCCCACCCACTAATACTAGGGAACCAACTACAATACCACCTCCTAGTACTCGATCGAATTCATACATACCTGTCTGAATTCTCTCTTTTTCTGCTAATGATACTTTAGATAATTCTTGAGGCTGATTATCCATTAAGGAAACAGTTCCTCCTATGCCTCGACTTATCTTCTTTCCTGCTTTTGGCTCTTCCACAAATGTATCCCACTGATTACAAGCAGGACATTTTCCTAACCATTTGTTTGATTCAAAGCCACATTCTTTACAAAAAAATGCAATTTTATTTTTTGCCATGAATACCTCGTTATGAATTAGTGAAAAGGCTGCTGTCTAATTTGATGTACGAAGTAAAACATTACTATTTACTCCTTAGTATGCTACACCAAATTATCATAAGACAACAGCCTTTTGTATTATAATTGTACTACTTTAATTTTAACACTGTCTTTTTGTTCTAGTTCAACACTAAGAACAAGTTTTCCGCCTAGGTTTGTCTTCATAGTTCCCATAGCTGCATCACCCATAAAAACAGTATATTCTTTTTCTGGCTCAAGCTCTAACGTAATCTGAGCGTCTTCATTCCCTTCTACTGTGAATTCTACACCTTTTTCACTAATAGCTAGTCCTTCTACAGCAGTTCCTGGAACTGACTCATATACAAATAATCCGTTTCTTTCAAGCTTTGTAATCTCTTTAAAAGTTTTCACTTTATAAAGGTCCCCATTATACTCAAAATCTGATACTTTAGTCTTTTGGTCTAACTCATAGTTACCAAAACTTAATGTGCCTTCTGCATCTTTACGAATTAATTCCTTGATAATAGCCATACTTAGTCCTCCTAATGTTCCTAAATTCAAACCATCCAGTTTTACAGCATTTCCTTATAAAATTTCTTTATAATACGGATACAAATACTTTTGAAATCCTCTATTTTGCCGAAACTCTTGAATCCCTTTGTGATCTCCAAGGCCCTGAATAGTGCCCCCAAATTTGTACCATTTTATTAGTCCATTATAGTATATTTTCAGATAAAATACTAGTTATTTTGTATCTAGATTTTACTTTACTGTTACTCTTATTTTATCGAAAATTTAATTTCCTTATCTTTTAGACGCATGGTAACGGTATTTCCATTTTTCACCTTACCATCTAAAACTGCTTCTGCCAATTTATCTTCTACATGATTCTGGATTGCACGACGAAGTGGTCTTGCTCCATAAGAAGAATCATAGTTTGTCTCAGCTAAAAATTCAAGTACAGATGAACTTGCTTTGATTGTAATATCCATTTGTTCTTGTGTTCTCTTATTCATGTTGTCAATCATGATAGACACAATCTTCTTCACATCTTCTTTTGTTAATGCATGGAATACGATAATCTCATCAATACGGTTAATGAATTCAGGCTTGAATAAGCGTTTTACTTCTTCCATAACACCTTCCTTCATTTTCTTATAATCCAATTCTTTATCTTCTTTGGACGCAAATCCTAATGTCTTAGGTGCAATAATTCTTTGTGCACCTGCATTGGATGTCATAATAATAATTGTATTTTTGAAATTTACTTTTCTTCCTTGTGCATCAGTAATGTGACCATCTTCTAATACTTGTAATAAGATATTGAAAATGTCTGGATGCGCTTTTTCGATTTCATCAAATAAGATTACAGAATAAGGATTTCTACGAACTTTTTCACTTAGTTGTCCACCTTCATCATATCCTACATATCCTGGAGGGGAACCGATAAGCTTAGAAACGCTGTGTTTCTCCATGTACTCTGACATATCAACACGTATCATAGCATTTTCACTGCCAAACATCGCTTCTGCTAATGCTTTGGATAACTCCGTTTTACCAACACCTGTTGGTCCTAAGAATAAGAAGGAACCAATTGGTCTGTTTGGATCTTTTAATCCTACACGACCTCTTCGAATGGCTTTGGAGATGGCTTTCACAGCTTCTTCTTGTCCTACTACTCTTTCGTGTAAGATATTTTCTAAATTTTTAAGACGTTCTGTCTCTTCTTCTTCTAATTTCTTCACAGGAATCTTTGTCCAAGAGGAAATGATATCTGCAACTTCTGGTTCACCCACTACTAATTGCTTTTCTCTCTTTTCCTTTTCCTGTTGTTTCTTCAATTTTTCTAATGTTGCAGTATTCTCAAGTTGTTTTCTCTTGATTTCACCTGCACGTTCATAAGCTTCCCCACGAATGGCTTCTTCTTTTTCCGCTTCTAAATGCATATTTTCTTCTTCAATTTTACGAATCTCAGGAGAATCAATATAAGTGCTTAAGCGAACCTTGGAAGCTGCCTCATCAATTAAATCGATTGCTTTATCTGGCAAGAAACGGTCGTTAATATAACGAGTAGATAATTTTACTGCCGCTACTAAAGCTTCATCTAAGATTTTTACTTGATGATGTGCTTCGTAACTATCACGTAATCCTTTTAAGATTAAAATGGATTCTTTCTCGGAAGGTTCATCCACCATTACAGGTTGGAATCTTCTTTCTAATGCTGGGTCTTTTTCAATATATTTACGATACTCTTCGATAGTCGTAGCACCGATAATTTGTAGCTCTCCTCTTGCTAAAGAAGGTTTTAGGATATTCGATGCATCAATGGCACCTTCTGCACCACCTGCACCAATAATGGTGTGAATTTCATCAATAAATAACAACACATTTCCATCACTCATTACTTCTGCAATGACTCGTTTGATTCTTTCTTCAAATTCACCACGGTATTTTGACCCTGCTACCATTCCAGATAAATCTAGTGTTAATACACGCTTATCTTTGATGGTTTCTGGGATATTTCCTTCTACGATTTTTCTTGCAAGACCTTCTGCAATTGCAGTTTTTCCTACCCCTGGTTCTCCAATTAAACATGGGTTGTTTTTGGTTCTTCTACTAAGAATCTGAATCACTCTTTGGATCTCATCTTCTCTTCCGATCACAGGATCTAGGCGACCTTCTCTTGCGTATTCTGTTAAATCTCTACTATATTGATCCAAAGTCGGTGTAGAAGATTTGCCTTTTCCTTTGCCTTTACTTGTCGCAAATTCATTTTTCGCATTCGCTGCTTCTTGACCTACTGCTGTCAATATGTCCACAAATAACTTCTGTATGTTAATTCCTAATGTATTTAAAAGACGAACTGCAATACAGTCACTTTCTTTTAATAGGGCCATAAGCAAATGTTCTGTCCCAATTAAGCCACTTTTTAATCGAATGGCTTCTCTCTGACTTTGGTTTATAATCTTTTTCACTCTTGGTGTAAAATTATCCTGTCCCGCCATCTCAACGGTAGACGCTGGTGTGATAAATTCTTCAATTAATTTTATTAGTCTAGTTTCTTCTACACCATTTGCATCAAGCACTCTAGATGCAACACCTGGTGCCTTCACTAAACCAATCAACAAATGTTCTGTTCCAATATAGTTATGAGAAAGTTCATTTGCTGTATGAGAGGCGTATTCTAAAACCTTTCTTGCATTTTGTGTAAATTTATCAAACATTGAAAACCTCCTAGTTCACATTATTTGTCTATGCTATTTATTCACTGCTATTTGAGGAAGATTCTTATTAACGTATTCTGCGCGAAGCCTATCTCTTGTCATGCTTCCTAGACTTTTTCCTGCTTTTGCTTGTATGGCATAAGGTTGAATATTCATAATCATTTCATAAAGATTTTCTCCTTCCTCAAGCTTTACAATACCCGTTTTTGTACCAAACATTACTTGTGCTAATAGGGCAACCGCCTGTTTTGAGTCAATCTGCTTTGTATATTTTAAAACCCCATAGGAACGATAAACTTGATCCTCTATTGCATTATAATTATGGGTAAATAAATACTCTCGACTTACTCTTTCTTGTTTTACAATCTGACAAGTAATCGTATTCAAATTTTCTATGATTTCTTGTTCAGAACAACCTAATGTTTTCTGATTGGAAATCTGAAAAAAAACGGACTGACTCTCAATCCCTCCTTCATACGCACCTCTTAAACTTACACCATATTTACTAATCTCAGATATTAATGTATTTATTTTTCCCGTCAGTCCAAGTGCTGGAAGAAAAAGCAAATAAGATATTCTTAGACCAGTTCCAACATTCGTTGGACATGTTGTTAAATATCCATACTTTTCATCATATGCAATATCAAACTTTTCACTAATACGATCGTCAATTTTATCGGCTCTTACATAGGCATCTGCTATGTTCATGCCACCTGATAGTGTTTGAATACGCAAATGATCTTCTTCATTTATCATAAGTTCTGCTGTTTCTTGTTCATTTATTAAGAGTCCCATAGACTGTTTCTTTTCTACCATAACAGGGCTTAGTATATGACGCTCTACCAAAGCAATCCGATTGATCTCGTTCATTTCTGTTAGATTACATGAACACGTATTACCTGATAACATTTTTTCTTCAGAACATATTTTGAGCATTTCTTCTACAAGTTCTTTTGCATCTCCATTCGACATTTTTGTTGAAAACGGATACTTGCTTAAGTTTCGTGACAATCTTACTCTCGTTGCAAGAACAACATCGTCATTTTTGCCCTTTTCGTCGAACCATTTAAGCATTGTTGCATCCCTCCTGCGAGATTGCTTTTTTCAATTCTCGAATAATATCCCTAAGCCTTGCTGCTTCTTCAAACTCTTCCTTTTCAATTGCATACTGCAATTTAAGTGATAACTTATCAATCTCAGGAATACTCTCAATTGTACGTTCTGCCTCGGATATAAATCCTTTTGGCTTCTTTCCGTGATGTTTGTCACTTCCTTGTATCTGCTTTAAGCTCTTATTAAATACTTTACCAAATGCGAGATAACAAGATGGACAGCCAAACCTTCCTGTCTTTAGGAACTCACTATAGTTCATCCCACAACTTTCACATCTTGGCACCCCATCCATATTGTCTTCTTGATTTTTATAACCTTTTTCCAAAAATCCAGATAGTAAACTTCTCCCTGCCATTCCTCTTCTAGCATCCACTGTATCTGGCATTTGAAAAGAAGCATAGTCTGCTGCACATTGCTCACACAAATGTTGCTCTCTCTTTTCGCCATTAATTATCTCCGTGCAATAAATCTTTGCTTCTCTTTTATGACATTTATCACATAACATAGCAGAACCTCCCTATTACAGTAAAGCTCTCTATACTCCCCTATTTAAATACTACTTTCATACATTTGATTAAGCTTTACTGCTTCTTGCCAATAAACTCATCATATATTTGATCCACTAAACCGTGAACTTCCTCTCGTGCAATCTCTTTACATATTCCTTTCGCCAGTATTACCTTCATTTCATCCATCATCTCTGTAATTGCTGCATATTTATCTGCGTCAATGCTGATAATTGCACCTTTTCTACGGTCAAGCTTTAAATACCCTTCCTGCCTCAAAATGCTATATGCCTTATTTACTGTATGCATGTTGATTCCAATATCATTCGCTAATTCTCGAACAGACGGAAGATTATCGCCTTCTTGTATGGTTGATGTGGCAATTCCAATGATAATCTGGTTACGAAGCTGAATATAAATTGCTTCTTCACTGTTAAAATCAATTTTTACAAGCATCATTCCACCTCCGCTTACGTTCCAGTTGTTATATAAATAGTATAACAACTATATTTATCTGTCAATATATAAAGTACTGCTAGACAAGTATTTTCGCAACATTTTACACTTCTATTATACTACATTTCTTATGATAAATAATCATCATCACAATCTTCTTTATCACGCTTTCTCTTCATAGCAAGAATTGCTAGTGCTATGGATAAAATAATGATAATGCCTGCCATTGCTACTATGATAATTAAAGTAGGGCTCATTTCAGAAGTATTTCCTTGTTGACTCCCTAAAATATCATCTTCTTCATAGCTCTTTTCCTGTTGAAATCTTTGAAGTGTCTTTTCCACTCTATCATATTGATAAAATCCCGTTTCTCCATTTTCATTTGTCAAATACAATAATACAAACTCATTTTGAAGATTATTCGTTGTAATATATGCTTTTACGTTTTCTTGGTCAATCTTGATACTGGTTTCTTCGTATCCTTTCGGAATCATTGTATCGTCTTCCAATTCTGCGATTTCATAATGATGTACAGATTCTAACTCTTTCTTATTGTCTTCTGTTGTCGATACAGTAACTCCTGTTTCTTCCTTTTCTACTTCTTCTTTTCTATCTGCTTCGGTCTGTTCGTCTAAACGTGTCACTTCTATTTGTACATCTTTCTTTGCCCCAGATGGTGCCGTTACGACTACATGAACATAGTTTAAACCAACTTTTAAGTCTGTATTTCCTTCTACCGTAACAACCGCTTCTTCCTCTTCTGGCTCTGCCGAGATAAATAGCATATCGCTTTCATGTGGAATTTCTACTTTATAATTGGTCACATCATTATTATATGCTTGATCTAGCGTTCCCGGACTAATTAAAAGCTTGGCAAGATTATAATTGCTACTTAAGGATTGTGAATTGGAAATGGAAACAGTTAACATGTTACTAGAAACAGATAATTCATCATCGTCTGCATTGTATACTGCTGGTGCGTCACTTGTGTCAAATATACAATCTCCAACTTTCTTTGCTTTGAATTTTAAGGAATATTTCTTTGTACTAGTTGCGTCTGTGGAATCCATATCATAGATTCGAAGAAGTCCACCGCCACCATTTACAAAATTGCCACCTTCTATAAATTCTACTAGGTCGGAATCATATGAAACGTACCCTTCAAATCCTCCAATCGTATCACTTGAATCCAAAATTACAACTACATAAAAAGTATCCCCTACAGAAACAGACTTATTATCTGCTGTAAATGTTAATGTTGCACTTGTAGCTTTTATGTCTATCGGTGCCTTTAATCCAACGTTTATGCACAATGCCATTACGATGCACATAATGAAATGTTTGATTCTTCTTTCTGTTCTTTGCATTCTTTTCTTTTCCTTTCTACATGATCGCAACTGTTGGCAACATTTTCACTTAGAATTCTACATTATACATATGAACGATTGTTATACTTAACGAATTACATATATTATGTAAGTTCGTATGTCGCCATTTTGAGCAGTTACGTTTACTTTAAAAGTATTGGTTCCTTCTGCGATTTCAAAAGTTCCAGTTCCAGTTACTGTTGCAAGAGAACTAACACTTGTTGCATTTATTTTAACACTTGTTGTTTCACTGTCAACAATAACTGTATAGCTTGTGTCTTCGCCATTGGTAATTTTAAAGGTAGGTGTCATGGTACAGCCTGTAACGCTTAGTGTTTTGAGCCAGTTGTTTGGGTTTAATACAGTTGCTGGAACTCCACAGTTTTGAGCTGGCATATTTTCAAATACAGGGATATAAAATACTACTGGAATCTCTGTAAAGTTTTGATAAGCTGCGTATATCTTCTGGGCTTCGGCTTTTGCGGCTTCTACATTTGCCATATATTGATGATTAAATGTGCTGTAGGATGACAAGTTAAACTTTTGTAAATATACCGTATTTTGACCACGGTTGATGTAATTATTCCCTATATATTTTGCGCCTCCAACGATGGCATTATACTGGCTGTTCCATGGAATCATAAAGGTAGCTTGATTTGCCGCGGACATACCATTTCCGCTTATGGCAAATTTTAAACCATTGATAATGGCGCCATTGGTTGCTGTGCTGTGATATGCACCTATGTTGTAAAAATTGTAGTATCCTGTGTAACCTGAAAAGGTTCCTGTTGCAGAGGAACTTAATCCTTTGGAAGTAACAACTTCTTGTTTTACTCTAGTTGCAAGGTGGAATGGATTTACACCTGAATACTCTGCTGCTGCAATAAATGTTTCTCCGTAAGTAATATTTTGGCTTGTTCCTGCTGCATCGGTGTAGTTATAGGAAGTATTTGATAATACGGTATTTCTCAAAATACTTTCTACACCGCTTAAAGTTTGATACTCAGAAGAATAGCCGAGGTATTCAAATTGGAATATTCCATCTGTTGTTAAGAAATTACGTGGGTCCATGTAGTATTCTACTGCTGCTTTTGATGCTGTAACCCACGTAGATCCGTCAAATGGAATAAATTTATCAGTAGACCAATTGTAAGCACCTGTCTCGAAGGATTTCCAACCTAGTGCTTTGGAATTGGTAATTAAGTTCTTTCCTAACGTAGTTTCTTTGGCAATGACAGTGTCCCAATCGTAACCGACTTTATAGACTTTGAATTGCCATAATGGATACTTAGTATGTAGCGTTCTTAGAGAACTTTTATAACTTTCTGGGAAACCTTCACTTGTTAAAGCGGCTTCGAATTCTGCATCGGTTAATGGTACAATTGATGTGGTTGGACTTTGGCTTGTGATTGGGGTTTCCGATGGTGATGTGGAAGGTGTTGGTGTTGGTGTTGGCGATGGTGTGGTGGTTGGAACTTTGGATGCCACTGGGGCAGATGATGCCGTTGGAGTTCCTCCAATCAAGATATAACTTCCACATACAAATCCTTTTAGTGTCACTTCTCCATATTCAAATTGTATCTTGTACCAAATTACATTATCAACAGTTTTACTAGCTAGGATAGTAACACCTGTTCCTTTTATTAATTGTACATTAGTAGAATTATAGACTAGTTGGGCAAATGTAGTTCCAGCTCCTGTTCGAACATTTAATCTAGTTGCAGTTACAACGCCAGTTTTTCCAACGACTGTAGTTGTGCTTGGAGTTGGAGATGGTGATGGGATTGTTGTGGTAACTACTGGGGTAGTGGACGACTTCGTTGTAGTCGTTGTTGCCTGAAATGTAATACTATTTGCCAACAAATATCCTTTATATGTTTTCTTGTTGTAGACAAACGATACATAAAACCATTTTTTATTGGATAAAGTGGTTTCTTTTTGAATGGTTACCGCTTTTCCTTTAGCTAATGTTACAACTTTTCCATTTACTTTAAGATATGTATTTTTTCCAGCCTTAGTTCGTACTTTCTGCTTTGTTGTGGTAATAACCTTGGCTTTTACCGTTTTAGCAAGTGTTAATTGTATGTAATCACTCAACATATATCCTGTTAAGGTTTTCTTACCGATTGTAAATGAAATCTTATACCATTTTTCACCACTTACAATGGATTGTCCTTTGATGGTAACCGCTTTATTCTTGTTTAGTTTCACATCCGCTTTATTGTATATAAGCTTGTCCGCTGTTCGAGATGCTTTTTTACGTACATATACATTATTACCTGTCACCATAGCGGGAACCGATATCGTGGTGGTTGTTGCTGCATATGAAGTCATTTGTATTCTTGTTTCTGATATAAGTAGAACAATAAAAACGCAAAGAAAGATTGCGGTGATGATTCTGCCTTTTTCGCGATTGACTGACATATTTCCTCCTCCATAACCATTTATATACTTTACATAGGATAAATAGTATAGTAAAGATATGGCAGGTTTATGGCAGGGGAAGACCTGAGATAGATTAGAAATGCAGTATTTTGTTTACATTGTACAAATTCATGGTCTTTATGTACAAATATTTTTTACTTGCAGACTTAGTTTGAAAGTACTATGATTAAAAACGTTGCATGCTATGCACAAAAGACAATAAAAAAGGACGGGAAAACCGATGGAAAAACGAAAGCCAAAATTGTTTTCAGTTATGAAAGGGTACACGAAAGAGCAACTGATTAAGGATATTATCGCTGGTATCATTGTTGCTATCATTGCCCTACCACTCTCAATTGCCCTCGCATTAGCTTCAGGGGTTACACCTGAAAAAGGAATTTATACCGCGATTATCGGTGGATTTGTCATTTCCTTTTTAGGAGGTTCGAGAGTACAGATTTCAGGCCCAACCGCTGCATTTGCAACGATTGTAGCTGGTATAGTAGCAAAAGATGGTTTAGACGGGCTAATAGTCGCCACCTTAATGGCAGGACTTATCTTAATTCTAATGGGATTCTTCCGAATGGGTTCTTTAATAAAATTCATTCCGTATCCAATTACAACAGGATTCACTGCTGGTATCGCAGTTACTATTTTTCTAGGACAAATCAAAGATTTCCTAGGTCTTACAATTGTTTCTGAAGAACCTTTAATCGAAACAATGGATAAGGTAAAATATGATATTTTATTTATACATACTTTAAATTGGCAGGCCTTACTAGTAGGTGCAATCTCTCTTGCAATCCTAATTATTTGGCCTAAGATTAATAAGAAAATTCCAGGTTCACTGATTGCCGTAATCGCTGGTATCATTATGGTAAAATTCCTTGGACTAAAAGCAAATACAATTGGAGATTTATATACCATTTCTAATAAACTTCCAACGGTATCTGCTCCAAATATATCATTTGCTATGATACGTTCACAGCTTTCAAATGCATTTACCATTGCGATTCTAGCTGCCATTGAATCTTTATTATCATGTGTGGTTGCAGATTCCATGATTAACTCGAAGCATCGTTCCAATATGGAATTAATTGCCCAAGGTGCTGGAAATGTGGCTTCTGCACTATTTGGTGGTATTCCTGCAACGGGAGCAATCGCGCGTACTGCTGCTAACATTAAAAATGGTGGTAGAACCCCTATCGCTGGTATGGTTCACGCTGTGGTATTACTTCTAATCTTAGTAGTATTAATGCCTTATGCCACATTGATTCCAATGCCTACCATTGCAGCCATTTTATTTGAAGTTGCATACAATATGAGTGGTTGGAGAAAATTTGTACAACTTTTAAAAACATCACCAAAGAGTGATATTATCGTGTTAGTTACTACATTTGTCTTAACCGTATTCTTTGATTTGGTTGTGGCAATTGAAGTGGGTATGGTGTTAGCTGCTTTATTATTTATGAAACGAATGAGCGAAGTAACAGAAGTGGAAGGTTGGAAATATATTGAGGATGATGATGACGACCCAGATAGCATTTCCCTACGAAAAGTTCCTGAGAATACTTTAGTATATGAAATTAGTGGTCCGATGTTTTTCGGTGCTGCTGATAAGATTATGGAGATTTCTTTGAAGAATACGGATAACTGTTTGATTCTTCGTATGAGAAGTGTTGGTGCAATCGACGCAACTGCCTTACATTCTTTGGAACAATTGTACCTGGAATGTAAGAAGAAAAAAGTTCAATTAGTCCTTTCTCATGTAAATAAACAACCTATGCAGATCATGGAGAAAGCGGGGTTTGTTGAGCGAATTGGTGAAGAATATTTCTGTAGTTGTATTGATGAAGCGTTAAGCTGCGCAGAGAACATGCAGGCTCGCGCGTCATAATCAATGGCTCTTGGAAAGCGAATATAGAATGATATACAAAAAGAAATCCTCTAGAATCGAAATTCTATTGGATTTCTTTTTACTTTGAACTACTTATTTAAGCTATTATAAATCTAATCAATCTTTAGTTGATTTAACAATGCCTCTTTCTTCTTTCTAAGTGCAAATGAACTTCTATTATTATAAATCGTACACAATAAATCACTTACAAATAGTACCACTAATCCAATGATACAAACCATAATCGGATGATATCCTTCTTCACTTAATACAAGTAATAAGAATCCTAGGATTGTATAGTGAATACAATAGATCGTATTTACATTTTTACTCCATCTAGATAAAGACACTTTAAAAAATTCAGGTATAAATGGTTCTGCAAAGTAACATAAACTAATCCATAGCATCGCAAATGCACTAAGCACTAAGCTTCCCATAATGTCGTGATGATAGTAAGCCTGTTGCCATAGTTCACCAAATGCTCCGAACTGAACATCATTTACGTAGCTATAAATCCAAAGCGGAATGGAAATTGTTCCTGCTAAAATCAGAACTTTCTTATATAATGCTCTCTTATCCGTACAGCGCATTAAATAGTATCCGCATACATACCCTTGAATCGGGAATGTAATCCAGTTTAAGAATGGGAACCAAGAATAATCATCTGTCCCCCAGAATAATCCGAAGAATCCGTTTGCAAAGTCACTTGAAAATGTAATATCTCTTAACACCATATTCAATGTTGCAAATACGCACCAGAATAAAAATAATGCTTGTTGTGTGATGTTAAATTTCTTTACAAATGCAAAGAATAAAAATGTTAATCCGGCAAATTGTAGAATGTCAACGCCCCATAGAAGGTCCCACGCTTCTATTAGTAGCTCCGTATCACGTTCTCTTCTAAATAATAAAGCATACGGTAACACATCTCTACAAAAACTTAATACATAGCCAGAAATAAATAATGATATCCCTCTTTTCATCAATTTAGAAGGTGTGCTTTTTGATGAATACACAATCCCTAAACCTAACAAAAACATAAATACAGGTGCCGCAGGAGGACTTCCTAAAAATTCTACCATTCGATTGTAGAATCCTCCATGATATTGCGCGCCTTGATAATATTCATTGGTATGCACCCACACCATAAATACCAAAGCTAATCCCTTTGCAATATCCAGCTCAATCTGCCTTTTATTGTTAATCGGTTCCTTTGTAAAAATTGATTTCATAAATTTTCCCTTTCCCTTGTAAAATCCTCCATATTGTAGCACTGGACTAAAAATAAATACATATGTTGTTCTTGGTATGTTTCACCATTTTTTTACAAGGCAATATCCTTTCTTTTGTATTTTTACTTTTCTGGGAGATATATTTGGAATAGAATTTCCGATATTTATCGAAATGTTTAGCAAATGCAGATGCTTATAGTCTTGCATCTGCATTTGCTAATAATAGAATATTATAGCAGATTTTTTCCATTCTGTGATTTGTTTTTTATTGGTATTATTGGATGTTTTTTCTTGTCAGATATAACACTTTTACTTCAGTAGATTCTCTAATATCTTACCATTTTCCACTACAACCTCACGCGTTGCATATTTGGCACCAATTGTATTATCATGAGTGACTAATGCAATGGTCATCTTTAGTTCTGCATTCACCTTCTGAAATATCTCCATGACTTCCACACTTGTTACCGAATCCAAATTTCCAGTAGGCTCATCTGCAAATATAATCTCTGGTTCAATCGCTAATGCTCGCGCAATCGCTACTCTTTGTTGCTGCCCCCCTGACAATTTATGTGGAAAAGAATTGATTTTCTCCTTCAAACCAAGTGTCTCTATGTAAAAATCTATTTTCTCTTTTCGCTGTTTCTTCATACTCTCACTAAAATCCAATGGTAAATAAATATTATCACGAACACTCAGTGTTGGTACTAGATTATAAAATTGAAATACAAATCCAAACTTTGTTCTTCTCAACTTACTAATCTCTTTGTCCTTTAACGTATTGAGACATATATCATGATAAAATACTTCTCCTTCTGTTGGACGTTCCAACCCACTTAATAGATAAAGTAACGTTGACTTTCCAGAACCTGACTTTCCTGTGATTACAACAAAATCACCTCTATTTATTGTGAAATCTATCCCCGATATTACCTCAACATCTACTCCTTCATGAAATACTTTTCGTATATTTTTCGCAGTCAACATATCTCTTGATTCCCCTCCTACCTTAGCTTACTTTTATTTTCTCAATCAAATCCTCTGTTAAGGCATATTTCTTGGTTACTCCAACGATAACTACTGTTGTTAATACTACAATACCAGCCAAAAGCTTAACACCTGAAATAAGATTTCCACTTGCCTCTAAGCTTCCAACATAATACGATAAAATTTCTACTATCACCTTCAATATAAAATGCTGTACAACAATAGCATTTATGAAACCGTAAAAACTAATGGATAAAGCTTCTAGAACTCCAATTTTAAGAATACTTGATTTTGGAATACCCACCGTTTGGTATACAATAAATTCTCGTTGCCTCAATAAAATACTAATCATAACAACACTACAAAGACCGATTCCACTTACTAGAATAATAATAATAGCAAATGCAAATATCGCTTTCATAATTACCTGATTAGACTTTTTGTTGTCTCTACTCATTTCTTCTATTGTTGAGATTCGTGCATCTCCAATAGATTCTAAGTCACTTTGCATTTCCGTTTTCAGTGTATCCAAATCTATGCCTTCCTTACTTGTAATCAGTACGGTACAATAATCATAATTGTCCCAAGTATTCAGAAAAGAATCCTGTGATATGAAGATTATTTCTCCCATATTTTCAAATGTCTTCACTACACCTGCAATCGAAAAAGTATGTTCTTCCAAAACAAGTTTTTCCCCTTTTTCCATATTCCATTTCTTTGATAACGTATCGGAGATAATAACATTATTTTCCTCTGATAAATCCTGAAACTTTTTCGCTTCCTGACTATCTACTACCATCTCATACTGCCCAACTGTCCAGTCATCTGCCACACTTGCGACTATTACATCGGTATCGTTTATCTCAGCTTTTTTTCTACGCTCAACTATGTACGAGTCAACCTCTTCATACTGTTCCAATTCTTCTATATATCTATCATAATTACTGTCATAAATGGTCATGCACATATCAGCACCACTATACATTTTATCCATGGCTGTATTCAAAATGTCCATCATGGATAAAATCACCATTGAAATGGACAACACAAAGGCAACAGCAGTTACCGCAGGCAAATAAGAAATCAGTGTAGTCTTTACCTGTTTTCCAAATAAACCAAGCGTCCTCTTTCGATTTCGTAATATTCTCGAAATAATAGTTGCATATATTCGTATCAATACATCTTGAAATAGAATAAAGGTGATACTAATTCCAAACAATATCGTATAATTTAAATACAAGCTTCCCTCTTTCCTTTGAAACACATAACATCCTATTGTAACTCCAAGACAGATGAACGCAATGATACAACGCAATTTATTAAAATGTGTTTTCTGATAACTTACATTATTGCGAATCAATGAAATTGTGGATGTCTTACTTATTTTATAAGATGCTAGATAGATACTTACAATTGCAATTGCGAAAACAATAAGAGCTTTCCATACAACCGTTCCATAATTTACAACTACTTTTGTATTCTGCTGAAACATAATACCACCAAATATCTTAATTGCAAGTGGTGTCAATAAAACACTACATACAAAAGCAAACAAAACAACGGTAAATACTTGCATACAAAGTATCGTACGATATTCTGTTATAGAATATCCTATGCTTCGCAATGTTGCCATTTGTCCCACATTTTCGTATACATAGGACTGAAATAGGGAATACAGCATATAAACAGCCAATAATACTAAAAAAATACTAAAGATATTCAATGCAAGTACAACTGTTGTCACATATGCATGAAAATAACTAATACTATATTTTGCAGTGGCAGACAATCCTATTTCCGTTAATGCTTCATTCATCTCACTTACAAACTGATCCATTTCATCTAAATTTGCTAATGTAAGATCAATTCGATTTACCAATCCTTCTCGCTCTGCAAACTCATCTAAGAATTCTTGACTTGTAAGTCCAAAGGTGCCTGCATTTCGAAACATTCCAGCATCTTTTGATATTGCCCGAATCTTCATAGTCGCTTTTGCATCACCATGTTGTATCTCGATTGCATCGCCTACTTGATAATTATATTCCTTTGCAAATTCACTAGATAACATAATGTCGTATTGTTCCCAGTCACTTATATCTCCCGATTCCAAATCAAATTTATAAATTTCATTTTGATGTACGACATCTGTACCAAATAGAAATAATTCTACTTCTGTTTCTGGAATACCAACATAACAATACGTTCTCGTAATAAAATCCTCAATCATCCCACCATTTGATTCATTGTAAGGTTCTAAGTAATGTTCTAAAAATTCATTTTTATCAAATCCTGCATAGGTACCATCTGACTTACTTACAACAACCTGTGAATTATCCGTAAGTTCTCGCAATTGTCCCATTCGTGTATCTACTACGGATTTCTGTAAAGACGAACTAATATTAAATATTAATAACGTTAATAATATAACTAAAAATACCATCAAAAACTTTAACTTTTGATTTCGAAATGCCGAAAGTACAAGCTTTAATTTAGACATACCATCACTACCTAACTAATTTTAATTCTAGATATACTCTTATTTATTTCTATTGTAGTTCCATCATCATCTTGTTGGATAGTCGAAGTCAATTGCACATTTTCTTTCTGTGTTCCTGTGATATTTACCTTGCTCTTCTTTGGAACCATGATTTTTACATTTCCATTTTTACCATCAATTCTAATAACATCCTCTCTTTCTAATTTTTTCAAATCCAGATCCACATTGCCTACATTGGAATCTACCACAATACTGCGATAATCACCTTTCACATCTAAGTTCCCTTTCTCTAATACAAGCTCCAACTTAGAAAGCGTCTTTGGTACTATTATTTTTGCTTCAAAATATTTTGAATTAACCTGCGATTCATAATCTGTACTGTATCCGATAGAAATTTTTCCATTTTCCATCTTACAGGACATCTGATCTAGTTCTTCTTGTAAATGCTCCTCTCGTTTATCTCCCACTAGTTTACTTAACTCAATGGTGATATCTGAGCACTTCTTTTGCTGAATAACAATGTTACAACATTGAGCAGATACATGTAATACCTCTGTTGTATCAAAATGATACGTCTCCGATTCACTTTTTGTATACGGTGCAATTTCTTTTGAAAATCGTGTTCCCATTTCTTCTCCTTTCTTGCTATTCGAACTATTTAGGCAATTCAAAACTAACACTACAACAACAATCGCCACAGCAATTATAACAATCCCTATTCCAAATCCTATCTTCTTTTTCAACCTCTCACCTCTATTGCTTCTTCTACCTAGTCACGCTCCATAATGGCTACTAAAACAAAAGGTCAAATCTTTCGAACCATTCGATATTTGTATGGTAAAATATCTGCCCTTCCTAGTAATTTAGCCACCATTTTATTATGCTCAAATACATCTGCCGTTAGGTACTCCATATCATTTTCAATTGCCCAGTTTTCTGCTGCGCGATATAAACAGGCGACCACATGAAGGGCTTGATTGCTCTTTTTATACCGATTATCATAAATACAATGTACGATATATGCACAGCGCTCCTTTACAATCTGATACGATTCTGTCTGTTTCCAAACTTCAATAAATCCTTGAATTCTCCCTTCATACTCAATAACAAAGATTCCACAATCACTACTTTCAATTGAATTTTGTAACTGCTTATGTCCACTATTAAATTCAATAGAACCTCTGTAATAAGGATCTTTTCCTAACTGACCTACGGACAAGGTTCTCCACAAGTCAACTACTTCCTCTAAGTCTTCTATCTTTGCTTCTCTTACTTGAAAATTCATACTCTCACTACTTTCTCTTCTTAATCCACAATATCCTCTTCCTTTAAAGCATCCATTAACTTTGAAAAATAAGTCTCCTCCCTTTCTAATTCCTGATACTTACCACGCTCAATTACCTTCCCCTGTTTCATAACATATATGTAATCTGCTGCACTAAGTAATCCAAGATTATGCGTAATAATTAGAACTATCTTTTCTTTTGCTAATACTTCAATAATCTCTTTTATCTTTTTCTCATTCAATGTATCAAGCGCTGCGGTAGGCTCATCAAAAATGTAAACACTACTTTGTTTTGCCAATGCACGTGCAATCGCTAATCTTTGTTTTTCTCCACCAGATAGATTGGTTCTCTCATTCATCATGGTGTCCAAACCATCCTCCAGCTTATCCACTACATCCTGCAAATTCACAAACTCAATCATCTCTCTGAGTTCAAAATCCGTTAGTTCTTGATTCAACTGAATATTCTCTCGAATGGTTGCATTACGAAGTTCAATCTCTTGTGTAACGATACTAATATTTTTACGAATTTCCTTTACTCCGTATTGTCTTAACTCATTTCCATTGACGTTAATTTCACCATCATAGAAATCATATAATGCACATAACAATTTTATTAATGTTGATTTTCCAGCACCCGAATCGCCAACAATGGCATACAATCCACTTGCACTAAACTTCATATTGATTTTTTCAACTGCTTGGGTGCCATTTGCATATTGAAAACTGACATTTTTTAGCTCTAAATTCGAAATAGATTCTAGTTTTTCACCATTCCCTTCTCGCTCAGATTCCAAATCCATATATTCATGAATACGTTCCAATACCGGTTCAATATTTCGAATATCAATGTTATTATTTAAGAATTCATAGATTGGTTGTACTAGATTCTGAAAATACAGTCCAAATGCAATAATCGTACCAATAGTACTTTCCCCTTTTATAACCATATAACTTCCATAACCGTAAATTAACGTAAGACATGAAATCATAATCGCATTATTAATACAATTAATTAACATGCTTAAATTTCTTGACTTCATATTATAAAAATAACTCTCTTCAATAATATCTTTGAATTCTTTCTTTAATAACTCTTCTTGATTGAATAATTTCACCGTATTAATCTGTGATACACTATGGTTGATTTTAATACAAATATTATCGTAACATTGCTGTATCTTTTTGGATAAAGGTGAGAATTTCTTAGTCATGCAATAATTAATTAAAAAATATGTACCAAATAACAGAACAACAAATACTGTCATTTTTACAGATAACATAAGCATTCCAATTAAAATAATTACAATTAAAATTACATTTTTTAGTACGACAACAAAGAAATTCGTGATAAATTCACTAACACTTCTTCCATCATTGCTAATTCTAGATACAATCGCGCCCATATTGTAATTATCATAAAATTTTAAAGGTGCATCCATAATCTTATTAAACATCTTTTCTCTAAAATACACCGTTGTTTTCTCACTAACTCGCATAAAGATACGATTTTTCAAATATCCAAATACTGGCTGCCCGATACAACCAAAAAAGAAAATCAATATCCCCACTTTCAATTTTTCCATTGATTTTGAAGGCATAACATCATCAATTAAATATTTTGAAACAATTGGTGATAAAAATATTGCAATGGTATATAAAATGGTAAATAGTAACCCAACTACCTCTTGCTTTTTATACACTCTGGCATAATTTAATAACTCCTTGATTATCTTTTTCATCCTTACCAATCCCTTTTCAAATCAATAAGTCTTCCCTATTGTTTATTAAAATTCGTTTTAAATTTTCATTATTTAATAATACACTTTCCTCTATTGCATTGTTTTGCTTCAACTCTTCAATTAGTGTAGTTTCACCGTACTCCTGTATAAACGCTCTTATCAAAAGAATGGATATACAGTATAAATTTTCATCTTCATAGGATAAGTCGTAAAAATTCATGTCATAATTTATTTTAAAATTCTTTAATTTGAAACTTTTATATTGACCAGAGAAATAAACTGCTAATCCTTCATTTATCCATAAGGGTAACTCCCTCTTTAAACTTTGATTGCATGCAATATGTACAAATTCATGAAGTATCAGCTCACGTAAATTCATATCTTGATGTTTCCACTGAGATTCTTTCAAAATCCATATCTGTCTTCCTGCGCTTAATCCAATTACCCAGTCAGGTACTTTTCCTCCAACTAATATCTCTATATCATGTTTTCTATTGACTTGTTGAATCCTCACTGTGCTTGAAAATTGAAATATCTGACGTATACGAACAATCTGGTCACAAAGCTTTGTAAAAGAATCTACTCCTTGTAATAATGAAATTTCTTTTACGATTATACTAGTTTCATAATGCTCTCGTTTTCTAACCCCATTCATCTACACGAATTCTCCTTACATTAATTTTTTCGCAAGTCTAATTCTAAAGTACTCCAATTGATTTTGTTCATACAATTCTGTTTGCATGTTATCCTCTGGTAAAACATCTCCACAGATATAATGAAAGTCGTATTGCTTTGCCTTTTCTAATACTATATCCATAAGTTGTTCGGATATTTCCTTTTTATTATCCTTCACATAAAAATATTTTATATATACATATTTATCATCAAAAAATAGATAATCTGCATTTTTATATTCCACGTCAATCAATCCAACTATTTTATCATTTTCACAGAAAACCCAAATACTTTCATAAACATTTTCTTTTTCCAAAATTTCTTTCAAAGATTCTTTTGTATGCTTCTCATCTATATCCTCAAATCGAATGAATTGGTTCTGTCTTTGATGAACTTTCTCCATCACACTCCAAATAGCTTCAACGTCTTCAAATACTGCTTTTCTTATACACTTGCTATTATCTGCATATCTCATTAGAAACTCTCCTCCAATTTCCTATGCTATTTTCCATGCTATCTCCAATTCTATAAATACAGTTGACATAATTCATTCTCTGATCTATGTCAACTGCACTTCCATTTATTCATTTTCACATTGTTGATAATAGGTCGAAATAATCGTTTGCTCTAAATTATATACCCATTTTTCACAAGATGGCTCTGAACCTGTTAATCCTTTGTAAGGACATCCTCCCATGCAAATTGGTAATATATTACATTCCCTACATTTCTCATGTTCAAATGGTCCCCATAAGATATAGTCTAAATTCATAGCAAACATGCGATCATCCACTTTTTCCTTAATCGTACATACGTTACCAACTGCACGCTTTACATTTCCAACATCATTCCAGCATTTGTACATATATCCTTCTGGATCAATTACATATGCACTGACATGATCTGCACAACAATAATTTGCCTTAATACTTGGATAGAATGGATATCTACCGGAAATCTGGTAACCTCTTTCATGAAGAATCTTTTGATATTTGCTGTCTTGGATTGCATATTCTTCTGTATCCATACAGCTATCTGTAACACCATTACAAGCTTCTGTATACGCACTAACATGTCCAAGATTTACAACGACATCTTTAATTCCCTCACGTTCTAAGATGTCTAGTAATTCTTCTACATGGTTTACATTTGTTTTATCTACGTTGATTCGAATGGCAATATTTTTAATACCATTATCCATTAACAATTTTACATTATGTATAATCTTATCAAAGGTTGGTTCACTACTATTCTTTAAAATTCTTCTAGTATTATGTATGGATGGTGGACCATCAACTGTAATCTGAGCGCCTGTAATTTTAGCTTTTTTCATTCCTTCTACAACATCTTCATCAATTAAATATCCATTGGTAACCATATAGGAATTATATTTCACACCTTCACGGTCACAGATTTCAATTGCTCGACGTGCAAAATCAAATATAATATCCTTTGCTAAAAGTGGTTCTCCACCATACCAAGTAATATCTACATCATATTTATGTTTGGCAGTGTCCTCGATCATTTCTAGCAAACTATCTTGCACTTCTTTACTAATCATACCAGATTTTGCTGTTTCATAGCAATATGGACAGGCAAAATTACAAGCTAATGTTGGTGCAATTACAATTCCTAATCCGCCAGAACTAAATTTACCACTATAATTTCTAAATTTAATAAGCTTTAATTCATCTAACTGATCATCCACAATATAATTTCCTTCCATCATATTGTCGATTAGTTCTTTCTTTTCGTCGGATAATTCCTCTACATTTATTTGCTCTATATTTTCTAGTACCTCTAAAAATTCATCGTCTACTTCTGCCAATGCACATGTCACACTATTAAATGCAATTGTCTTCCCATCTTCTAATTTAATAATCTTGTTGTATCTTGATTTCTTCACAAATAGTTCCCCCTTAGCTTCTTATACAGCATTTTCTCCTAGTAAATTTTTATATACTAGTCTGAATATACAGCACAATATCCGCAATTACTACAAACATTACAATCTGAGCAGTAGCACATCCATCTTCCTTCAGACTGTGGTTTCACAACATATTTCATAAATAGTTCCCTCCTTTGTAAAGTAAAATAGTATAGGGTGCAAACGTTTCCATTATGCTATACTTTTCAAAAAGCAATGCACCCTATACTACACAATTACCTATTTTTTGCTAGAAGTATACACTCCGCATTTACTTGAACAATCAATCGAACAGTAATCGCATTGATCACAATAACAATAACCCACTCTATATTTACTTGGTTTCACTAAATACTTCATCCAGTTCCTCCATTAATCGTAACTAGGTTTACGTCAGCAATGTTTACCAATATGTCATACATTGTGTTCCACACTGATTTCCACAGTCATCACAATTGTTACAATAACATAAACCTACCGTAACCTTTTTACTACCTTTTATTATATAGCGCATTAACGAACCTCCTACCTTACAAAATGGTAAACTATCCCCCTTTTGCCAAACTTATTCTTCAACAGAATTATCTTCACTGCCATTAACTACGCAATTCACTGGACAAACCTTTGTGCAGTTGTTATTACATACGACTGTACAAACTACACAATACCCATGTTCAAATTTTTTACGTTGAATTATGTATCTCATAACATCGCTTCCTTTCACTAGAATGCTAAGTTACGATTAGCTTGTGTAAGATGCACAATATCCGCAACCTTTTTGACTTCCACAGTCATTATGACAGTTTTCATTACATGCGTTACAAAATCCTAATACATATTTAGACGCTGGTTTCTTAATATACTTCATGATTATTTCCTCCTTAGCCCTAATCATTTTTGGATAAATCATATTCACATATGATCTGTTGTCCACAATCATTATGACAGTTCCCTACACATGCAAAACAGTATCCAATATTATACTTTTTCTTTGGACAAATTATAAACTCTAACAAGTTATCATCCTTACTTTTTTCATATTCTTATTCCTATTATTTCGTAGCAACAACAACACATTGATCTTGACATCTGTTGTCACAATTTCCTCCACATGCAACACAAAATCCTGGTTCATATTTTTTAGCTGGTTTCTTTATATATCTCATATTCTCACCTCCCTATGTTTATTACTCCTAGTGCGGGTATTTATAATGAAAATGTATGGAGTTCAAGTTCGACTAATCAAGAAATTTATATTTGAAAATTATTTATATATGAATTAGCATGTACAAATTAGATAATAAAATTATACCACTACACTTTTCTCCAAACAATGCCTTAATGCATAAATTTTTTGTAATTTTTACCTCTATCAAAAGTAATAGGATAGTAAATGCCTACAGACCTACTATCCTATAGTTTCGTAGCTTGAATGAAAACGGAACTTCCCCTTACTTACATGCACTTACTTTGTAAGAGAA